>NZ_JBBKBR010000001.1:0-719023 GCF_037890265.1 Streptococcus sp. HCA-5024 | reverse complement strand
CTGATGAAATCAGCGTAGTAGAGCCCACTCAACCACTGCGTCTTGCTCGACAATCCAAAAACAATTAAGAGGCTAGGACTTTTGTCCCAGCCTCATTTTTTTATCGATAATAGTAATGGAAAAGACGTTTCTTGGAGACAGAAAAATGATAAATCATCAGATTTTAGTGCTAAATCATGTGAAAAAGAAGAAAGAAAGGATAAAAAAGAAGCCTGGCTTGACAGGTTTTCTTAGGATCGCGTATACTAGTAGTATAAAATAAGATGAAAGACAGGAGTGCCAACATGAAGCCCAATCTTCAAGATTATCCGAAATTTTATCGTTGGCTAACCCTGCCTTTTGCGAGAAAACCACATCGTGTGCGGGTCCTTCAAAGGACGAATCGAATCTTGACGTTCGCCATGCCAGGCATCTACGGCCTGGTCTTTTGTTGGCTGTTTTTTAAGAAAACTTCAATGGGAGAAATCTGGCCTTTTATCTGGATCCCTGCTTCGGGTTTTGTCTTGTTTAGCCTCTTTCGTCATTGGGTCAATGTTCCGAGACCTTATGAAAAATGGGAGATTCAACCCTTATTAGAAAAGAATTCATCCGGACATTCCTTTCCTAGCCGACATGTTTTTTCGGCCACCATTATCTCGATGTGTGTCTGTCAGTTGTCGCTTCCGCTTGGAATGTGCTCCATGCTCCTATCTCTTCTATTAGCCCTTGTCCGAGTTCTTGGAGGGGTTCATTATCCCAAGGATGTCCTCGTCGCTTGGGGATTGGGACTCGTCTGGGGAGGACTCTTTTTGCTGGCTTGAATGAACAAATTCCTAAAAATTGACCTTTGTCTAAGAGCGAGGGATAGTGTATACTGGAAAGTGGACTTAGAATAGGAGAGAAGATGAAGTACAGAAAAGCAAAAAAAGCAGATCTGGATCAGGTGGTTCGAGTAGCCAGTACAGCCTTTGAGGACTATCTATTTTTAAAAGTTATCAAGGATTTGGTTCGGGATCCCAAGCAATACCCATCCTTTGTTGAGGCAATGATGCGCATCCTGGTAAAGGTTTTTCTTAAGCACCATATTTGCCTTGTGGCAGAAAAAAATGATGAAATTTATGCAGTTGCCTTGTTGCAAAAGGAACCGATCCCTTTTCGGGCCTATCTCTTAAATGGGGGATTCGGTTTGCTCAAGTTTATTTCCTTGAAGAATATGTTGTCCTACTTTAAATTTATGGAGGACACGGATAAGGAATTGGAGCAAAATGTAGATTTTGATTGGTATTTGATGCTTCTTGCAGTCGCCCCTAAACACCAACGGCAGGGCTATGGCAGTCGCTTTATGATAGAAGGAATTGAGCCTTTCTTGGAAGAGATCCAAGGAAAAAAACTAGCCTTTTATACCAATACCAAAGGAAATGTCTATTTTTACACGAAAAATGGTTACAAGGAAGTCTATTCAAGTGAGATTTGCTTTAACCAAGTAGAGATGGGTAGTTGGTATTTCTTGAAAGAACTAAAAAAACACTAAGGATACAACCTTAGTGTCAGATTGATGACAAAGTCATTTTAGAAACTTTCCTTAGGTGACTACGGACGTCAGCGAACTTCGAAGAAGTTCCATGACTTAGTTTTGAGCCTAAGGTCTCAAAACTCCCGAGCTCTTGAAACTATTAAGTTTCAAGAGCTTTTCTCACGTCGGAAAGTTTCAGTTGATGATTGAATAATTCTAACGAATAAATTTTTTTATTTTTACAGAAGTTAATAGATTTGTATAAAATAGCAATTTGTATACGCCTTCACACTAAGGTGACAACCTTAGTGTTTTTTCATTGTAGCTGTGAATCTGCTTGAATGCCGAATTTTTCAAAGAAAGCAGTTCGTTCTTCTATGATAGCATCGGTCGGATGTTTGATATTCCGTAAGAGCTCAACAAGGTCCGGCGTGACTTCACGAAGCAGTTGCCCTAAGGACCAGATAGCCGTTGCAATATGAATCTGATTTTGTGAAGTTTCGATGATGTTCAGGAGCTTAGGGATGGCCGAACGGTCATTGGCATTGGCTAATGCAATGATGGCATTGCGCTGGAGGATATTCTTGCCTCGCCAACTTCCAGCAACGTGCCCGAATTTTTCCTTAAATTGACCGTTGGACAGTTCGATAAAGGGAATCAACTCTGGATGAGCCAGATCAGGATCGATTTCTGTTGCCAAGGGATTATTTAGCCCTTTGTTATAAGGGCAGCTAATCTGACAGATGTCACATCCATAGATGACCGTTTTAATTTTCTTGCGAAATTCTAGGTCCATCATGCCCTTGTCTTGGGTTTGGAAGGACAAACAACGCTTGGCATTCATAGAGCCGTCTCCGATTAAACAGGAGGTTGGGCAAGCATCTAAACAACGCCGACAGTCTCCACAACCATAGTCGACTGGCTGATCCGGTTCGATTTCGAGGTTGGTAATCAATTCGCCCAGAAACATGTAAGAACCGTATTCTTTTGAAATGACCAAGCCATTTTTTCCGATAAAGCCAATCCCTGCTCGTTGGGCGACGGCCGTATCTACCAGTGCTCCAGTATCGACCATGCCCTTGTATTCAAAATCTTGCGTCATTTCTTCAATCCCAGCAGCTAAGCGGTTGAGCTTGTCTTGAAGGACATAATGGTAGTCTAACCCCCAGCTGTTGGGAGTGAATTTTCCTCTTTTATAGGCTGTTTTTTGAGGTTGTTGCTTGAGTTTGTGGGGGTAGGCGACAGCGATTGAGATGATGGTTTTGGCGGAGGAGAGACTTAATTTGGGTTGGATACGCTCTTCAATATTCTTATGCTCGAATCCAGAATTCCGTCCTTCCTCAACGGCCAAGCGGAGCGATTTTTCCAAATAAGCGAAGTCATCAGCAGTTGTAAATCCAATTTTTGATATCCCAATAGAATGCGCCAGTTGGATAATGTTTTCTTTTAGTGTCATCCCTTTCATTATACACAAAAATAAAGTTTCTGGCGAGAGAGGAAAATAATGGAAAGGGCTTTCAAAAACTTTCTTTTTTTTGTATAATAGAAACAGGAAATGCGAGGAGGATATTATGGGACAACCATTATTTTTACATTCAGTCATGCAGGAAAAAATTTGGGGAGGAACTCGTCTGAAAGAAGAATTTGGTTACGAAATTCCGAGCGACCATGTCGGTGAATTTTGGGCGATTTCAGCCCATCCACATGGAGTTTCTAAAGTAGCCAATGGTCCATACGAAGGAATGGGATTGGATCAGCTCTATCAAGAGCATCGGGAATTATTCGGTAATCGTAAAGAGCCTGTCTTTCCTTTATTAACAAAGATTTTGGATGCCAACGATTGGCTCAGTGTACAGGTGCACCCAGATGATACCTATGCAATGGAGCATGAAGGAGAACTTGGAAAAACTGAGTGTTGGTATGTGATTGCGGCTGATGAAGGATCTGAGATTATCTATGGCCACAATGCCAAGTCAAAAGAAGAACTCCGCCAGCAAATTGAGGACAAGAACTGGGATGCCTTGCTGACAAAAGTTCCTGTCAAGGCTGGAGATTTCTTCTATGTGCCAAGTGGAACTATGCACGCGATTGGTTCTGGAATTTTGATTCTTGAAACCCAACAGTCGAGTGACACCACCTACCGGGTTTATGATTTTGACCGCAAGGATGCTCAAGGAAACTTGCGGGAACTTCACTTGGAAAAATCAATTGATGTGTTAAACATCGGTGAGCCTGCCAATAGCCATCCAGATACAGTTGTGATCGATGATCTTCGTATGACCACCTTGGTTGCAAGTGATTTCTTCACCGTTTATAAGTGGGAACTGACTGGAAAAGCTGATTTTGAAAAGACCGCTGATTACAGCTTGTTGAGCGTCTTAGCCGGAGAAGGGAAATTGACGGTAGATGGAGAGGATTATCCTATTCAAAAAGGAAGCCACTTTATCTTACCGAGCGATGTTGAATCCTGGACTTTGGAAGGGCAAGGTTTAGAATTGATCGTGAGTCATCCATAAAAAGAAAGGGTTTGAGTTAAAAGCTGTGAAACAACTCAAACCTTTTTTATCTGAAAACTTTTTTTATGTTAAGCCTTGACACTGACCTAAGGGGAGGGGTTATACTATCCTTGTAATACTCTTCGAAAATCAAATTCAAACCACGTCAGCGTCGCCTTACCGTATATATGTTACTGACTTCGTCAGTTCTATCTACAACCTCAAAGCAGTGCTTTGAGCAACCTGCGGCTAGCTTCCTAGTTTGCTCTTTGATTTTCATTGAGTATAAGGAGGAAATCATGTACCATATCAAAGAAGCTGCAGAGCTGTCAGGTGTCTCTGTCAAGACCTTGCACCACTATGACAAGATAGGACTTCTCGTCCCTGTGAAATCTGAAAATGGTTATCGGACATACAGTCAAGAAGATTTAGAACGATTACAGGTGATTCTCTACTACAAGTATCTAGGATTTTCCTTAGACCAAATAGCAGAACTCTTAGCTGAAGAAAAATCTAACTTATTGCCCCATTTGACCAAACAGTTGGACTATTTGACTCAAGAAAGACAACGTCTGGATACCTTGATTTCTACCCTGCAAAAAACCATTCAAGAACAAAAAGGAGAAAGAAAAATGACCATTGAGGAAAAATTTACTGGATTTAGCTATCAAGATACTCAAAAATACCAGCAAGAGGCGGTAGATAAGTACGGTCAAGAAGTCATGGATCAAGCGCTTGAGCGCCAAAAGGGGCGTGAAGATGAGGCTACGGAAGCCTTCAACCAAGTTTTTCAAACTTTGGCTCAAAATCTCAAAGATGGACTACCCGTATCAGCAAATGAAAACCAAGATCAAGCCGCCAAACTTTTAGACGCGATTCGAACGTATGGATTTGACTGCTCTATAGAGGTTTTTGGCCATATCGGCAAAGGCTATGTCTATAACCCAGAATTCAAGGAAAACATCGACAAGTTTGGAGCTGGCACAGCCCAGTACACTTCGGATGTCATTGCCCACTATGTGGCACATCAACCCAAATAAAAAAGTGAGAGTGGGACAGAAATCGGTAATTCGTTAGAATTCGATTTTGTCGTCCCACCCCCGTACAGTTGAGTAGGCCTGTAAAAGCTGATGAAATCAGCGTAGTAGAGCCCACTCAACCACTGCGTCTTGCTCGACAATCCAAAAATAATTGAGAGGCTAGGATTTTTGTCCCAGCCTTGTTTTTTGCTTGGATCAATTTGAAAAGAAGCGGGCTGATCTAAGAGAGGTTGAATGAACACAATGAAAACTTTATGAAAATTTCACAATTTTAGTTGACAGTCTTGAAAAAAAAGAGTAGAATAACCCCTGTTTTATGAAAAGAGGCAGGGAATTCCCGGCCTCATGAACTTTTTTCAAGGAGTTTTTTATGTTTTCAACATTGAAAAAATGGTTTATTGGCCGTCCGTTGAAATCTGGTGCAGAAGGTGAAGGCGGGTTGCTTGGGAAAATGCAGGCCTTGGCCATGCTCTCTAGTGACGCGCTTTCTTCTATCGCTTAC
Organism: Streptococcus sp. HCA-5024; assembly: GCF_037890265.1. NCBI lineage: Bacteria > Bacillati > Bacillota > Bacilli > Lactobacillales > Streptococcaceae > Streptococcus > Streptococcus sp. HCA-5024. The sequence continues at coordinate 713,494 of NZ_JBBKBR010000001.1, read as the reverse complement.
GGTCCAGAGCAAGTTATCCTGGTCTTGATGACCGTTTCAGCGGGAGCCATTTGGTGGTCCATTCCGATTGGGATTGTGGTCCTGGTTCTCCTAGCCAGTTTAACGATTTCTTATCGTCAGGTCATTCATGCCTACCCTCAAGGGGGAGGGGCTTACATGGTGACTACGGAGAACTTGTCTCCCAAAGCGGGTTTGATCGCTGGTGGTAGTCTCTTGGTCGACTACATGCTGACAGTAGCAGTATCTGTGTCTTCCGGTGCAGATGCTATCACGTCAGCAATTCCATCTCTTCATCCTTATAATCTTCACATTTCCATTTTATTGGTCTTGATTTTGATGCTGATGAACCTGAGGGGATTGCGCGAATCAGCGACATCATTGATGATTCCGGTTTACCTTTTCATTGTCAGTACCATTGCCTTGATCGGCTATGGTGTGATCCAAATCTTGACGGGTCACTTGGCCTATAACGCAACTGCTCATGTGGGTCAAACCATTTCAGGGGTAAGTATTATTCTCTTATTGCGGGCCTTTACGAGTGGATCCGCTTCCCTAACAGGGGTTGAAGCTATCTCCAATTCGGTTCCTTTCTTCAAGAAACCAAAAGCAAAGAATGCAGCCTCTACCTTGACCATTATGGCTTTAATTTTGGGGATCATGTTTGCAGGGATTACCTTCCTCAATTACTGGGTGGGTGTCGTTCCAGCTAAAGGGATAACAACTCTAGCCCAAATGGCCCAAGCTATCTTAGGAAATTCCCCAGTCGGTCAAGCCTTCTTTTACGTCTTTCAATTGTCAACAGCCTTGATCTTGGCAGTTGCGGCTAATACAGGCTTCTCCGCCTTTCCAATGTTGGCCTTTAACATGGCTAAAAATAAATACATGCCGCACATGTATATGGAAAAAGGGGATCGTCTGGGCTATTCCAATGGGATTTTGACCTTGGCGATTGGTGCCATCGTCTTGCTCTTGATCTTTGATGGGCAAACAGAAAGCTTGATTCCGCTTTATACCATTGGGGTCTTCATTCCTTTTGCCCTTTCTCAAACAGGGATGGTTATCCACTGGAAACGCCAATATCAAAAAGGATTTCTTAAGTATTCGCTTGCCAATATCCTGGGGGCAGCCATCTGTTATGGGATTGTCTTGATCCTCTTATTATTCCGTTTGCGTGAGATCTGGCCCTTCTTCCCTATTATCGGTCTTTTGCTTTGGATGTTCTTGAGTATCCGTAATCACTATGATAAAGTTGCGGCTCAATTGCGCTTGGGAGGTCAGATCGAAAAGACAAGTTATGCGGGCAATACCGTGATTGTCCTTGTTGGGAATGTCACTCAGGTAAGTGTGGGAGCTATGAGTTATGCAAATAGCCTAGGAAACGATGTTATAGCTATGCACGTCTCAACGGAAGAAACCAAGGTTAAAGACGCTGAGGTAGCAGAAGAATTTAAGCGTTATTTCCCTCATATTCGCTTTGAAAATGTCATGACGAGTTACCGAGATATTATCCAACCAACGGTTGAATTTGTCTCAAAAGTAGCTGAGGAGGCCAAGGAAAAAGGGAACACTGTTACAGTCTTAGTCCCTCAATTTATTCCTAAAAAACATTGGCAAAATGTTCTCCACAACCAAATGAGTTTGAAATTGAAGTATGCACTTCGTTGGCATGAAGAAGTGGTTGTGGCAAGCTATTCTTACCATTTGTCTGAATAACGATCGCCTAAAGAAAAGATGTCTGCTTGAGCAGGCATCTTTTTGGATTTTCTCACACGAAAAAAACCACTCGAAAGTCTTGTAAGATACAGCCTTGATCTTGAAAAAATGTTTAAAAAATGCTAGAATAAAAAGAACATTTTAGATTTTGAAAAATTCAAAGTAAGGAAAAAAATGGCAAATTTATTAAAAACAATTATTGAAAATGATCGAGGCGAAATCAAACGCCTTGAAAAAATGGCTGACAAGGTCTTTTCTTATGAAGACCAAATGGCAGCTTTGACGGATGACGAATTAAAAGCGAAAACAGTTGAGTTTAAGCAACGCTACCAAGATGGTGAGTCTTTGGATGATCTCTTGTACGAAGCTTTTGCAGTTGTTCGTGAAGCTGCAAAACGGGTTCTTGGTTTGTTCCCATACAAGGTTCAGGTCATGGGGGGAATCGTCCTTCACCATGGTGACGTTCCAGAGATGCGTACAGGGGAAGGAAAAACCCTGACAGCCACCATGCCGGTATACTTGAATGCCTTGTCTGGCAAAGGGGTGCACGTTGTCACCGTCAATGAATACTTGACTGAGCGGGATGCAACAGAGATGGGAGAACTATACTCATGGCTTGGCCTTTCAGTAGGGATCAACCTTGCAGCAAAATCTCCAGCTGAGAAAAAAGAAGCTTACCTCTGTGATATCACTTACTCAACCAACTCAGAGATTGGTTTTGACTACTTGCGTGACAACATGGTTGTGCGTGCAGAAAACATGGTTCAACGTCCATTGAACTATGCCTTGGTCGATGAGGTAGACTCCATCTTGATTGACGAAGCGCGTACGCCGTTGATCGTTTCTGGTCAGACAGCTTCTGATACGAGCCAGCTCTATCACATGGCGGATGCTTATGTGAAGACCTTGACAGAGGACGATTACATTATCGATGTCCCATCTAAAACCATCGGTTTGTCTGATTCAGGAATCGATAAGGCAGAAAGCTACTTTAATCTTGAAAACTTGTACGATATTGAAAACGTAGCTTTGACTCACTTTATCGACAATGCCCTTCGTGCCAATTACATCATGATTTTGGATATCGACTATGTGGTCAGCGAAGATCAAGAAATCTTGATCGTCGACCAATTTACTGGTCGGACCATGGAAGGACGTCGTTATTCTGACGGACTTCACCAAGCGATTGAAGCCAAAGAAGGTGTTCCAGTTCAAGAAGAAACCAAAACATCTGCGTCGATTACTTACCAAAACCTCTTCCGTATGTACAAGAAGTTGTCAGGGATGACAGGGACAGGGAAAACTGAAGAAGAAGAATTCCGTGAAATTTATAACATTCGCGTGATTCCAATTCCAACCAACCGTCCGATTGCTCGTATTGACCATCCAGACCTTCTCTACCCAAGCTTGAAATCAAAATTCAAGGCTGTTGTGGAAGATGTCAAGTCTCGTCATGAAAAAGGTCAACCAGTCCTCGTAGGTACCGTTGCCGTTGAAACCAGTGATTACCTTTCTCAATTGTTGGTTCAAGCAGGTGTCCCTCACGAAGTTTTGAATGCGAAAAACCACTACAAAGAAGCGCAAATCATCATGAACGCTGGTCAACGTGGTGCTGTTACCATCGCGACCAACATGGCCGGACGTGGTACCGATATCAAGCTCGGTGAAGGAGTTCGTGAACTTGGTGGACTTTGTGTGATTGGTACAGAGCGTCACGAAAGCCGTCGTATTGATAACCAGTTGCGTGGACGTTCTGGACGTCAAGGGGACCCAGGTGAATCTCAATTCTACCTTTCTCTTGAAGATGAGTTGATGCGTCGTTTCGGTTCAGAGCGTATCAAAGCAGTGCTTGATCGCTTCAAGTTGAGCGAAGAAGAATCGGTGATCCGTTCAAATATGTTCACACGTCAAGTAGAGGGTGCACAAAAACGGGTTGAAGGAAACAACTACGATACCCGTAAACAAGTCCTTCAATACGATGACGTGATGCGGGAACAACGGGAAATTATCTACGCTGAACGCTATGATGTTATCACAGCTAACCGTGACTTGGCACCTGAAATCAAGGCCATGATCAAACGGACCATCAAACGGATTGTTGAAGGGGCCAGCCACTCAAGCAAGGAAGAACGCGTTGAAGCGATTCTGAACTTTGCCAAATACAATTTGGTTCCGGAAGATACGATTTCTGCAAGCGATATTGAAGGAAAATCTGACAAGGAAGTTATCGATTACTTGTATGCACGTGCAGAAGAAATCTATGCTAGCCAAGTAGCGAAATTGCGTGACGAAGAGTCTGTGCAAGAATTCCAAAAAGTCTTGATCCTTCGTGTGGTGGACAGTAAGTGGACGGACCATATCGATGCTTTGGATCAATTGCGAAATGCGGTTGGACTCCGTGGGTATGCGCAAAATAACCCAGTGGTAGAATACCAATCAGAAAGTTTCCGTATGTTTAACGATATGATCGGATCGATTGAATTTGATGTGACTCGTCTCATGATGAAAGCCCAAATTCACGAACAAGAACGTCCACGTACGGAACACAGTATTTCAACAACTGCGACTCGCAACATTGCAGCGCAACAACAAGATATTCCAGCAGATATTGACTTGTCACAAGTGAAACGCAACGATTTATGCCCTTGTGGTTCAGGTAAGAAATTCAAAAACTGTCACGGACGTAAATTTTAAGAGCTCCTCTGAAATAGAAAGAGGATGGGTCTAGGTAGCATAAGGAGGCCGTATGGTATTCATTACGAAGAGCAATAAGATTGATGAGCAAGAGATCACTTCGCTTTACCGCTTGGAAGGTCCAGCCTTGGAGCGCAAAGAAGCGCGTGATCGAGAATTGGAAGCTATTATCAAAGGAGAAGACCAACGGATCCTTCTTGTGATCGGGCCTTGCTCTTCTGATAATGAAGAAGCTGTGATGGAGTATGCCCGTCGTTTGGCAGACTTGCAAGAGCAAGTGAAAGATCAAATTTTCATTGTGATGCGGGTCTATACGGCTAAACCTCGGACCAATGGGGATGGCTATAAAGGCTTGATGCACCAACCAGATACACAGGCGGCACCAAGCTTTGTGGATGGTTTAAAAGCTGTGCGCCATCTTCACTATCGTGTGATTACAGAAACTGGTTTAACGACTGCAGATGAATTGCTTTATCCAGGCATTCTTCCTTATGTTGAAGATTTGATTTCCTACCACGCGATTGGAGCGCGCTCAGTCGAAGACCAGGAGCACCGCTTTGTATCTAGTGGGATCTCTGCTCCAACAGGCATGAAGAATCCAACCTCTGGAAATCTTTCTGTCATGTTCAATGCGATTTATGCGGCCCAACATCCCCAAAATTTCTTGTTCAATGCCCAAGTAGTGGAAACATCAGGAAATCCTTTAGCCCATGCGATCCTTCGCGGAGGCTTGGATGCAACTGGTAAGAATATTCCAAATTACCATTATGAAGATTTGCTAGCGGCATCAAAACGCTATAGCGAAATGGGCTTGCAACATCCCTTCATCCTGGTGGATACCAACCATGATAATTCTGGAAAACAATTTAAAGAGCAAGTACGCATCGTGAGAGAAACCATGATGAACCGTGCTTGGAATAAAGATTTAGCATCCTTAGTTCGTGGTTTCATGATTGAGTCTTACTTAGAAGATGGCCGTCAAAATGAACCGGTGGTTTATGGTCAATCGATCACAGACCCTTGCCTAGGTTGGGAAAAAACACAGGCCTTGGTCAAAGAAATTGCAACGATGAATAAATAAAAGGCAGGGGCGGAAGGAGTGATTCTTTGGCCCCTTCTCTTTTGTCAGTAAAGAGATATTGAGACAACAAATAAGGATAAAACAAGATGATCAAAGGACATGGGATCGATATTGAATCGATCACTGCGATTGAAAAAGCCTATCAAAAGAATGCTCGATTTGTAGAAAAAGTTTTAACTGAGGCTGAGCGGGCGCGCTTTGAGGAATTGTCCGGAAAACGGAAAATGGAGTATTTAACGGGTCGATGGTCTGCTAAAGAAGCCTTTTCAAAGGCAATGGGAACAGGGATTGGACCGGTTGGTTTTCAAGATTTAGAAATTTTAAATGATGCCCAAGGAGCTCCTTATTTTTCCAAGTCTCCTTTTTCTGGGAAGGTATGGATTTCGATCAGTCACAAGGGAGACTTAGTCTCGACCAGTGTCATTTTGGAGGAAGAAAATGAAAGCAAGTAAACATAGACCAACTGTTGCAAGAGTAGATTTGGATGCCATTGCCTTTAATGTGCAACAAGTCAGTGAGCATATTCCGAGTCAAGCCTTGAAATATGCAGTCGTAAAGGCCAACGCCTATGGTCATGGGGTCGTTGCAGTGACGAAGAAATTAGCAGCTCAAGTAGATGGTTTTTGTGTTTCCAATATGGATGAAGCCCTTGAAATCCGTCAGGTAGGCTTGCAACACCCTATTTTGATTTTGGGAGTGGTACCAAGCGAAACAGTGAGTCTGGCCAAAGAGCATGACATCCGCTTAACGGTGGCTAGTCTTGCTTGGTTGAATCAATTGCTTGGAGAAGAAGAAGATTTATCAGGATTGAAGGTCCATATTAAGGTGGACTCAGGAATGGGGCGGATTGGATTCCGAAGAATCGAAGAGATCAAAGAGGCTGAACGCCTACTCTTAGCGGCTGGTGCTGAAATTGAGGGAATCTTTACTCATTTTGCGACAGCAGATGAAGCAGATGATCGAAAATTCCAAGCGCAATATCACTTTTTCAAAGAAGTATTGGGTGCTCTTGAAATCCTTCCTCCCATTGTCCATGCTAGTAATTCAGCCACCTCTTTGTGGCATGCAGATACGATTTTCACAGCTGTTCGTCTGGGAGATGTCATGTATGGCTTGAATCCGAGTGGTTCAGTGCTAGCTTTGCCTTATGAAATTAAGCCAGCCTTGAGTTTAGTAAGTGAGTTAGTTCATGTCAAACAGTTAGAAGCCGGTCAAGATATTGGCTACGGGGCAACCTATACGACGGAAGATGCCCAATGGATTGGAACGATTCCCATTGGCTATGCGGATGGTTGGATCCGAGAGATGCAAAATTTCCATGTGCTAATTAAGGGCGAGTATTGTCCCATTGTTGGCCGAGTTTCGATGGACCAGATTACTGTTCGCCTTCCAGAAGAATTACCTCTGGGAACCAAGGTTACCCTGATTGGCCGAGACGGCGAGAAAGAAATTACGGCAACAGAGATTGCGGACTACCGTGGTACCATTAATTATGAAGTAGTCTGTCTCTTGAGTGATCGGATTCCTCGTGACTATGCAGGTGAAGAATAAAAAAAGCAGGTGGGTTTTCCCTGAAGGACCTGCTTTTTTATAAAAGAAAGGAGGAACAATGAATTTACACCAACCCTTATCCGTATTGCCTGGCGTCGGTCCAAAATCGGCGGAAAAATTTAAAAAGTTAGGGATTGAAACCTTAGAAGATCTGCTCTTGTATTTCCCTTTTCGCTATGAAGACTTCAAAACGCGCAATGTTTTAGAGTTGGAAGATGGGGAAAAAGCCGTCATCTCTGGGGTGGTAGCAACACCAGCCAATGTCCAATATTATGGCTACAAACGAAATCGCTTGCGTTTTTCAATCAAACAGGGAGACCAGGTCATTGCGGTTAATTTTTTCAACCAACCCTATCTAGCAGACAAAATTGAGGTTCAACAGACAGTGGCGATTTTTGGGAAATGGGACAAGGCCAAGGGGAGTTTGACAGGAATGAAGCTCCTGGCTCAAGTGGAAGATGATTTGCAGCCGGTCTATCGAGTGACGCAAGGAGTGAGCCAAAACAGTCTGGTGAAATTGATCAAAATAGCGTTCGACCAGGGCTTGGACCAGCTTTTAGAAGAGAATGTCCCCCAAATCTTACGAGATCGTTATCAACTAATGTCTCGTTCCCAAGCAGTGCAAGCTATGCATTTTCCTAAGGATCTGGCAGAGTACAAGCAAGCTCTTCGCCGGGTAAAATTTGAAGAGCTCCTCTTTTTCCAGCTGCAACTCCAAGTGCTAAAAGAAGAAAACCACGATGCCAGCCAAGGGATTTCCTTGGCCTGGAATCCAGAAAAATTAGCAGAACGAAAAAAACAGCTTCCTTTTGAGCTAACGAAAGCTCAAGAAAACAGCTTGAATGAAATCTTGACAGATATGGCTTCTCCTTATCATATGAACCGCCTGCTTCAAGGGGATGTGGGAAGTGGGAAGACAGTCGTGGCCGGTCTTGCCATGTATGCAGCTTTAAGCGCTGGGAAGCAAGCAGCCTTGATGGTTCCAACGGAGATTTTGGCAGAGCAGCACAAGGGAAGCTTGCAAAATCTTTTTCCGGACTTACCAATTGCCCTTCTAACAGGAGGGTTAAAGGTGGCTGAGAAACGAGAAGTCTTAGAAGAGATCGCCTCAGGAACAGCTCAACTGATTGTGGGGACACATGCCTTGATTCAAGAGGGAGTTCACTACCAAGATCTTGGCTTGGTCATTATTGATGAGCAACACCGTTTTGGGGTTTCCCAACGTCGTATTCTTCGAGAAAAAGGACAAAATCCAGACGTCCTGATGATGACGGCTACCCCTATTCCCCGGACCTTGGCTATTACAGCCTTTGGGGATATGGATGTGTCCATCATTGATCAGATGCCTGCGGGACGCAAGGAAATCATCACACGTTGGGTCAAGCATGAGCAGTTAGAAGTGGTCCTCGACTGGTTAGTGAAAGAACTTGGCAAAGGTTCTCAAGCCTACTTTATTTCTCCATTGATTGAGGAGTCAGAGGCGCTAGATTTGAAAAACGCCCTCGCCCTCCAAGAAGAGCTAGAGACCTTCTTTGGACAGCGAGCACGCGTTTCTCTTCTTCACGGGAAGATGAAAAGTGAAGAAAAAGATGCCATCATGCAGGCCTTTAAAGAGCACCAAGTCGATGTTTTGGTGTCTACGACCGTTATTGAAGTAGGAGTCAATGTGCCCAATGCGACCGTTATGGTCATTATGGATGCAGATCGATTTGGTCTTAGCCAACTTCACCAGCTTCGAGGCCGGGTTGGTCGGGGAAACAAGCAATCCTATGCTATTCTAGTAGCCAACCCTAAGACAGATAGTGGCAAGCAGCGCATGAAAATCATGACAGAGACGACCAATGGGTTTGTGCTAGCGGAAGAAGATTTGAAAATGCGAGGTTCGGGTGAAATCTTTGGAACCCGTCAATCTGGGATCCCAGAATTTCAAGTGGCTGATTTGGTAGAAGATTATCCCATTCTGGAAGAAGCGCGGAAAGTCGCCAGTCAGATCGTAGCAACGCCAGATTGGCGTGAACACCCCGATTGGCATTTGCTCTCGCTATATTTAGAAAAGAAAGAACATTTAGATTAGAGTATAAAAAAGGAGTAGAGTGGAATCCAAAGAATTTCCACTCTACTCCCTTTAAGAAGGCATTTTACGGGCTTTGTATCTTATACTACCCTTCGATATAGTCCTTGAGTTCTTGTCCTTTTAGGCCGGCATTGAGGGCGATGAGGAGTTTGATGCGCGCTTTGGGGGCATTTAATTCTTTGATGAAAAAGACACCTGCTTGATGGAGTTGGACGCCTCCTCCTTCATATGCGTAGACGGGTTCAGCGATCCCGTTGAAGCAACGGGATACTAAAGCGATTGGAAGACCTGCATCCATGAATTCTTGGAGTTTATGGGCTGTTTCTTTAGGGATGTTTCCTGCTCCAAAGGCTTCGATAATGAGGCCGTCCAGCTTTGAAAGATCCAGCATGTCCAGCAGATCGGTTTTCATCCCTGCGTAGGTAGCAATGATCGGAACGAAACCATCGATGGTATCGAGATCAAAGCGCACCCTTGGCTCGGCTGTTTTAAAGAAGAGGATTTCCTTTTTCATGACCAACCCTAGTGGACCGTGGGTTGGTGTCTGGAAGGTGCTGACATTGGTGGTATGGGTTTTGGTGACATACTTAGCCGCATGAATTTCATCGTTCATGACGACTAAGACACCTTTATCGCGTGCTTTTGGATCGGCAGCTACTCGAAGGGCTGTCAGAAAATTATAGACACCATCGCTTCCGAGCTCGTTGGAGCTTCGCATAGCTCCTGTAATGATCACAGCGATCTCTGGCAACTCCATGGTATCCAAGAAATAAGCCGTTTCTTCCAGCGTATCGGTCCCGTGGGTAATAACGATGCCGTCGTAGTTGTGGGCTTCCTCTTTGATTTTTTGATATAGAGCTAACATGTGACGGGGGGTCATTTGAGGGCTGGGAAGGTTGAAGAAGTCCTCCGAGGTGACTGCAATCCCTTCAATTGGTGAAGTGACTTGGGTCATGGGATTGACTTCGTTGGTAATCACTGCCCCAGAGTCATCTGCTGCCATCGAAATGGTCCCACCGGTATGTAGTGCTAAAATTTTCTTAAACATGTGAAGCTCCTTGGAATATGTGATATAATTTATTTTATCATAAAAAGAAAGAAACAGTAGACATGGAAATAAAAGCAGTCTTTTTTGATATCGATGGAACCTTGGTTAATGATAGTCGAGCGGTCCTAAAGTCAACAGAAAAAGCCATTCAGTCTTTAAAGGAAGAAGGGATCTATGTAGGCCTTGCGACAGGGCGGGGACCGGCCTTTGTCAAACCGTTTATGGAACGCTATGGTTTTGATTTTGCAGTGACCTATAATGGTCAGTATATTTTGACCAAGGACCGTGTGCTGTTTACCAGCCCAATCGATAAAAAGAGTCTGCACCAACTAATTGACTATGCTCGAGAACACCGTAAGGAAATTGCTCTCGGTAGCAAGGATGGGGTATTTGGTTCTCGGATTATGAGTTTTGGGATGAGTCCTATTTCAACCTGGTCCAGTCGCTTTGTGCCCCGCAAAATGGCCCGTACAGTCAGTCGTGGATTTAACAAAGTGGTCAGCAAGGTCGTCCCACAAGATCAGGACACCCTCTATGCACTAGCGCAAGAACCGATCTACCAAGTGTTGATCTTATCGAGTCCAGAAGAGACTGCAAAAATTGAAAAAGAGTTTCCAGATCTGAAATTCACACGGTCTAGTCCTTTTGCAGCAGATGTCCTCAACCCAGGGATTTCCAAGTTAGAAGGGATCCGCATCGTTGGTCAGGAGTTTGGCTTTGACATTGATGAAGTGATGGCTTTTGGAGATTCTGATAATGACTTAGAGATGCTGTCAGGTGTTGGCTTGTCCATTGCGATGGGAAATGGGACGACCAGTGTCAAGGCGATTGCCAAGCATACAACGACCAGTAATGGCAAGGATGGCATTCAAAAGGCCCTGCAACACTTTGGTATTCTCTCAGAGAAAGAACTCTTTCTTTCTAAGGATGATCACTTCAATAAGGTCAAAACCTTCCATGGTGTGATGGATGGAGAAACCCAGGAGAAACCTGTTGTCTGGCAGCCTCAAGACGCCCTTTATCGAACCATGTTCAAGCAAGAGGAGTTGGTAGAATTTGTCCGAGCAGCTAGCACAAGTGAGGAAGAATTTGACCGCTCGGTAGCCGCTCTTCACGAAGCCTTGGATAAGGCTGCAGATAAGGTTCGGAGCAAGCATCCAGCTGAGATCTCCATGGTAGGGCAGGTTGATGCCTTAATTGATACCCTCTATCTGACTTATGGTAGCTTTGTACTAATGGGGGTCGATCCTGAAGAGGTCTTTGAGATTGTTCACCGGGCCAATATGGGCAAGATTTTCCCAGATGGGAAGGCGCACTTTGATCCAGTAACCCACAAAATTCTGAAGCCAGATGATTGGGAAGAAAAATACGCCCCAGAACCAGCCATCAAAAAAGAACTCGATCGCCAGCTCAAGGCCTACGAAAAACATGCAAAACAAAAAGAAGCAAAAAAAGACAACTAAAAAAGTTTGGAACAGAAGTTCCAAACTTTCAGATTGAAGATAAAGTCTTCTGAAAAACTTTCCTTAGGTGAGTACGGACGTCAGCGAACTTCTACGAAGTTCCATGACTTAGTTTTGAGCCTAAGGTCTCAAAACTCCCGAGTGCTAGAAACAATAGTGTTTCTAGCACTTTTCTCACAGCGGAAAGTTTTTTATCTTCAAAAAATAAAAGTCATTTTTTGAAAATCATTTAGCTGTTTTATGTAAAACAATAGTTTGTCTACATTCAAAAAGTTTGGAACCTTTGTTCCAAACTTTTTCTTTCTTACATGGTTTTATCCTTATCACGTACCACTAGTAAGTCTACTTTGGCGTGGCGAAGGATATATTCTGAGGAGGATCCGACCATTAACCGTTCGAAGGCATTGAGTCCGGTAGCCCCGACCATAATAAGGTCAACCCCTTCCTTACTTGGGATATCATTGGCTAAGAGGACTTTTGGATTTCCCATTTCTACAACAGTCACAACATTTTGAACGCCGACTTTTTCAGCACGTTCCTTGTAGCCCTTGAGCAATTCGTTGGCTTCTTCTTGCAATTCTTCGTAGACCTCAGCATCAAAAGTTGAGACGCTTTGAAGGGCACGGGTATCGATGACGTGGACAATAGTCAATTTAGAGCCGTTGCGAAGAGAAACATTAACCCCTTTTTCAAAGGCTAATTCTGCTTCATGGGAACCGTCGACGGCGACCATGATGTTTTCGTATTTTTGAGACATAACCCTACCTCCTTATAGCTTGAAAACATGGATAGAACAGAAGTTCTTCTATTCTTTATACACTTATATTTTATTCCTTTTAAGCTAGAATGTAAAGGTAAAGTCTCACTTTTCTAGTATATTTTTGCAGAATTTTTAAAGTCCTCGGTTTGTACTCTATTTCAACTAGTGGTATAATAGAGATAATTTCGTGAATCGAGGCAGAATATGAAGGAATATAATAAATCAAGCAAACTCGAACATGTCGCTTACGATATTCGTGGTCCAGTCTTGGAAGAAGCCATGCGCATGCGAGCAAATGGAGAAAAAATCCTCCGTTTGAATACAGGGAATCCTGCTGAATTTGGCTTTACAGCTCCAGATGAAGTCATCCATGATTTGATCATGAATGCACGTGATAGTGAAGGCTATTCTGATTCAAAAGGGATCTTTTCAGCCCGCAAGGCAATCATGCAATACTGCCAGTTGAAAAAAATTCCAAATGTGGATATTGATGATATTTACCTTGGGAATGGAGTGAGTGAGCTGATTGTCATGTCCATGCAAGGACTGCTCGACAATGGGGATGAGGTCTTGGTTCCCATGCCGGACTATCCTCTTTGGACAGCAGCCGTCAGCCTAGCTGGGGGGAATGCCGTTCACTATCTTTGTGATGAAGAAGCAAACTGGTATCCAGATATTGAGGATATCAAGTCGAAAATCACCTCAAACACTAAAGCTATCGTTGTCATCAACCCGAATAACCCAACAGGTGCCCTCTATCCAGATGAGATCCTGCTTGAGATTGTGGAGATCGCTCGTCAAAATAACTTGATCATCTTTGCGGATGAAATTTATGATCGCTTAGTCATGGATGGTGAAAAACACACGGCTATCGCAAGCTTAGCACCAGATCTCTTCTGTGTGAGTATGAATGGCTTGTCAAAATCTCACCGGATTGCCGGTTTCCGTGTTGGTTGGATGGTTCTATCCGGACCCAAACACCATGTGAAGGGCTATATCGAAGGCTTGAACATGTTGTCCAATATGCGTCTTTGTTCAAATGTCTTGTCTCAACATGTTGTGCAAACCTCTCTTGGAGGCTACCAATCCGTGGATGAACTCTTACTTCCAGGTGGTCGAATCTACGAACAACGCAACTTCATCTACAAAGCCATCAATGATATTCCAGGCCTCTCAGCTGTTAAGCCAAAAGCTGGTCTCTATATCTTCCCTAAGATTGATCGGGACATGTACCGCGTGGATGATGATGAACAATTTGTTTTAGAGTTCTTGAAGCAAGAAAAGATTCTCTTGGTTCATGGCCGTGGCTTTAACTGGAAAGATCCAGATCACTTCCGGATCGTTTACCTTCCACGTGTCGATGAATTGGCTCAAATTCAAGAAAAAATGACTCGTTTCTTGAAACAATACAAACGTTAATTAGATAAAGGATTGAAGAGGAGAGTCTTCAATCTTTTTTTGATTCATTCTATAAAATCCATGTCATCGAAACGACATTTTTCTGAATTGCGCATAATTGTAGAAAAAATAAATAATTTTCAGATAATTTGATTGAAATTCCCACACTTATATGATATACTTGAACTGACTATATGCGAGGTTTATTATGGCAAACTTATTAGAAAAGACACGTAAAATTACATCCATCTTGAAACGGACTGATGAACAGTTGCAAGTCGAGATGCCTTATAATGATATTGCCCAGCAATTAGCGGATATTATCCACTGCAATGCCTGTATCATTAATAGCAAGGGAACCCTTCTAGGTTATTTCATGCGTTACAAGACCAACAATGACCGGGTAGAAGCTTTCTTTCAAAATAAAAAATTACCAGAAGATTATGCCAAGGCAGCTAGTTTGGTCTACGATACAGAAGCTAATTTAGATGTGGACCATGATTTGAGTATCTTTCCGGTCGAAACCAAGTCTGAATTTCCTGATGGCTTGACGACCATTGCGCCTATTCATGTTTCTGGGATTCGGTTGGGTTCCTTGATCATTTGGCGCAATGATAAACAGTTTGCGGATGATGATTTGATCTTGGTTGAGATTGCGAGTACCGTGGTAGGGATTCAAATGTTGAACTACCAACGCGAGGAAGATGAGAAGAATATTCGTCGTCGGACAGCGGTGAATATGGCTGTCAATACCTTGTCTTACTCTGAGTTGCGGGCTGTTTCTGCCATCCTTAGTGAATTGAAAGGAAATGAGGGGCAGTTGACTGCTTCTATCATCGCGGATCGGATTGGCATTACCCGCTCTGTGATTGTCAATGCACTCCGGAAATTGGAGTCAGCTGGTATTATTGAAAGCCGTTCTCTTGGAATGAAGGGAACCTATCTCAAGGTGTTGATTCCAGATATCTTTGAGGAAATTAAGAAAAGAGATTACTAATGACAAAAGCCTTGATTTCAATTGACTACACTGTCGATTTCGTAGCAGATGATGGTAAGCTTACGGCAGGTGCTCCTGCCCAAGCCATTTCTGAGACCATTGCTCAGGTGACCCAATTGGCCTTTGACCAAGGAGCCTATGTCTTTTTTGCCATTGATGCGCATGATGTAGAGGATCCATTTCATCCTGAAAGCAAGCTCTTCCCACCTCATAATATCATTGGGACCAGCGGACGTGATTTGTACGGCCCTTTGGCAGATTTTTATCGGGAGCACAAAGCGGATCCACGCGTCTTTTGGATGGACAAACGTCATTATTCTGCTTTTTCAGGAACGGACCTAGATATCCGCCTACGGGAACGCCATGTAGATACCGTTATTTTGACAGGTGTCTTGACTGATATCTGTGTCCTCCATACAGCGGTTGATGCCTACAATCTCGGCTACCAGATTGAAGTCGTAGAACCTGCAGTGGCGTCGCTCACTCCTGAAAATCACCAGTTTGCCTTGAATCATTTCAAGCATGTCTTAGGGGTAAGCATGGTAGATAAAACTTTAAGTGAAAAAAAATAAAGAGTATGGAATTAGTTGAGTGCAGTTCTCAATTAGTCTCATCTCTTTTTCTTATTTTAATGCAACATGAAAAGCTAAAATTATGGTAAAATAGAGGGTATTGAAAAATCATCATTTCACGAAAGGAAGCAAGATGAAAATTACGCAAGAAGAGGTAACCCACGTTGCCAATCTTTCAAAATTGAAATTCTCTCCAGAAGAGACAGCTGAATTTGCGACAACCTTGTCTAAAATTGTCGACATGGTGGAATTGTTGGAAGAAGTGGACACAACCGGTGTAGCCCCAACAACAACCATGGCGGATCGTAAGACCGTATTGCGTCCGGATGTCGCTGAAAAAGGCACTGACCGTGACCGCTTGTTTAAAAATGTACCTGAAAAAGATAACTACTACATCAAGGTGCCAGCTATCCTAGAAGATGGAGGAGATGCCTAATGTCATTCAACCATAAAACCATTGAAGAGTTGCACGACCTCCTTGTCTCTAAGGAAATTTCAGCAACAGAATTGACTCAAGCGACACTTGACGATATCAAGGCGCGTGAAGAAGCAGTCAATGCCTTTGTGACGGTGGCTGAAGAAGCGGCCCTTGCCCAAGCTAATGCTATTGACGAAAAAGGAATCGATAAAGATAACCTCCTGTCAGGGATTCCACTCGCTGTCAAAGACAATATCTCAACAGATGGTATCTTGACGACTGCGGCTTCAAAAATGCTCTACAACTATGAGCCTATCTTTGATGCGACAGCAGTTGCTAACGCCAAAGCTAAAGGTATGATTGTTGTCGGAAAAACCAACATGGATGAATTTGCCATGGGTGGATCTGGTGAAACTTCATACTATGGACCAACCAAGAATGCTTGGGACCACAGCAAGGTGCCTGGTGGATCTTCAAGTGGTTCGGCAACTTCTGTCGCTTCAGGACAAGTCCGTTTGTCTCTTGGTTCAGATACAGGTGGTTCTATCCGCCAGCCTGCTGCCTTCAACGGAATCGTCGGTCTTAAACCAACTTATGGAACAGTTTCACGTTTTGGTCTTATTGCCTTTGGTAGCTCACTCGACCAAATTGGACCGTTTGCACCAACCGTTAAGGAAAATGCGCAATTGCTTAATGTGATTGCCAGTGAAGATGCTAAAGATTCAACTTCAGCGCCAGTACGCGTAGCAGACTTTACTTCTAAGATTGGTCAAGACATCAAAGGCATGAAGATTGCCCTTCCTAAGGAATACCTTGGGGAAGGAATTGACCCAGAAGTCAAAGAAACGATTCTCAATGCAGCTAAGCACTTTGAAAAATTGGGAGCAACTGTCGAAGAAGTCAGTCTGCCTCATTCTAAATACGGGGTTGCTGTCTACTACATCATCGCTTCATCTGAAGCTTCTTCAAACTTGCAACGTTTTGACGGGATTCGTTATGGTTTCCGTGCGGAAGATGCTAAGAACTTGGATGATATCTACGTGAACACTCGTAGCCAAGGCTTTGGTGATGAAGTCAAACGTCGGATCATGCTGGGAACCTTCAGTTTGTCATCTGGTTACTACGATGCATACTACAAGAAAGCCGGACAAGTTCGTACCCTCATTATCCAAGACTTCGAAAAAGTCTTTGCGGATTACGACCTCATCCTTGGTCCTACAGCTCCAAGCGTGGCCTTTGATTTGGATTCGCTTAACCATGATCCGGTTGCTATGTACTTGGCGGACCTCTTGACCATTCCAGTTAACTTGGCAGGTCTTCCAGGGATTTCGATTCCTGCAGGTTTTGCTCAAGGTCTTCCAGTTGGTCTGCAGTTGATTGGTCCGAAGTATTCGGAAGAGACCATCTACCAAGCTGCAGCTGCCTTTGAAGCTACGACGGATTACCACAAGCAACAACCCCTTATTTTCGGAGGTGACAATTAATGAACTTTGAAACAGTCATCGGACTTGAAGTCCACGTTGAATTGAATACAAACTCAAAAATTTTCTCACCAACCTCTGCTCACTTTGGAAACGAGCAAAATGCTAACACTAATGTGATTGACTGGTCTTTTCCAGGTGTGCTTCCTGTCTTGAACAAGGGTGTTGTGGATGCTGGTATCAAGGCTGCTTTGGCGCTGAATATGGATATCCATCAGCATATGCACTTTGACCGTAAGAACTATTTCTACCCTGATAATCCAAAGGCCTACCAAATTTCGCAATTTGACGAGCCAATCGGATATAACGGTTGGATTGAAGTACAATTGGAAGACGGCTCAACTAAGAAAATTGGGATTGAACGGGCTCACTTGGAAGAAGATGCCGGTAAGAACACCCACGGAACAGATGGATTCTCTTACGTAGACCTTAACCGTCAAGGGGTTCCATTGATCGAAATCGTATCTGAAGCAGATATGCGTTCTCCTGAAGAAGCCTACGCTTATTTGACAGCCCTCAAAGAAGTCATCCAGTACACTGGCATTTCAGACGTCAAGATGGAAGAAGGATCGATGCGGGTCGATGCCAACATTTCCCTTCGCCCATACGGTCAAGAGGAATTTGGTACCAAGACTGAGTTGAAAAACTTGAACTCTTTCTCAAACGTCCGTAAAGGTCTTGAATACGAAGTTGAGCGCCAAGCGAAAATCTTGCGTTCAGGTGGTGTCATTCGCCAAGAAACACGTCGTTATGATGAAGCTAACAAGAGCACGATTCTTATGCGTGTCAAAGAAGGAGCTGCGGATTACCGTTACTTCCCAGAACCAGACCTTCCATTGTTTGAAATCTCAGATGAGTGGATCGAGGAAATGCGTACGGAGTTGCCAGAGTTTCCAAAAGACCGTCGGGCTCGCTACGTGGCAGAACTTGGCTTGTCTGACTATGATGCCAACCAATTGACAGCGACGAAAGTTACTTCTGACTTCTTTGAAGCAGCTGTAGCTCTTGGTGGCGATGCTAAGCAAGTGTCTAACTGGCTCCAAGGTGAAGTCGCACAATTCTTGAATGCAGAAGGTAAGACACTAGAAGAAATCCAATTGACACCAGAAAACTTGGTCGAAATGATTGCCATCATCGAAGATGGAACGATTTCATCTAAGATTGCCAAGAAAGTCTTCGTTCACTTGGCGAAAAACGGTGGCGGTGCGCGTGAATACGTCGAAAAAGCTGGATTGGTACAGATTTCAGACCCTGAAGTCTTGATCCCGATCATCCACCAAGTCTTCGCAGACAATGAAGCAGCCGTAGCTGACTTCAAGTCAGGTAAACGGAATGCGGACAAGGCTTTCACCGGCTTCCTCATGAAAGCAACCAAAGGCCAAGCCAACCCACAAGTAGCTCTTAAACTACTTGCTCAAGAATTAGCGAAGTTGAAAGAAGAGTAATAGAGAAAAAAACCAGCCGAGAGGTTGGTTTTTACTATCCATAAAATTGTGTTAGAATAGGAAAGACGATTACATATCAACTGACATTAGGAGGAGTTACATGAACAAATTTTTAAGAGTCTTATTTGTCCTGGTTATCATCGCCATGTCTGGAGCGATTATCTTCCAGCTATTCTTTCCATCCTATATGGGAAGTCATTCGGGATATGGTATTTCTGTCGGTTGGCAACGGGAGATTGGGATTTGGAATGTGGCGGTCCTTGTGATACTGATTGCTGTCAATCTCAAATACGATTGGTTTTATCTTCGAACGGTTCTATTGGCTTTGATCCTAGGTGGGCTTGGGATCGGTACTAATCATCTCTTCAGTTATTTTCACTATCATCTGCCGGTCAATGGGATCGGTGCGCTTGAAAATTATCTCCTAGTCCTTGGTTGGATTGTTGGGTGGAGATTGGAATCTTCTCGGATCAAGAAGAAATAAGAAGGAGCAGTCAAAGGGCTGCACTTTTTCATCTTCAGTTTTTCCTTGACAAACAAAAGGAAAACGTTTACAATTTTAAATATAAAGTTTCCTGAAAAGAAAACAAAAAAGGTGAAAACAAGGAGATCATCATATGACTACTATGAAAGCAGCTCGCTGGCATGCAGCAAAAGACGTTCGTATCGAAGAAGTGGAAGTACCTGAAGTACAACCACATCAAGTAAAAGTGGCAGTTAAGTTCACAGGGATTTGTGGTACGGACTTGCATGAATATTTGGATGGTCCGATCTTCATTCCAACAGAAGAACATGTGTATTCTGGTCAAAAAGCACCGGTTACTTTGGGACATGAATTCTCTGGTGAAATTGTAGAAGTCGGAAGTGATGTGACTCGTGTCAAAGTTGGAGATCGTGTAACTATCGAACCAATTCTTGCAGAGCACAACTTAATTGGTGATTATAACCTTGATCCAAACTTGAACTTTGTCGGCCTTGCTGCAGATGGTGGTTTTGCCGAATATTGTGTCCTTGACGGTGATCTTGTCCATGTGATTCCAGATAGCTTGAGCTATGAACAAGCTGCGCTTACAGAACCTGCAGCTGTTGCTGTTTATGCCGTTCGTCAATCTGCATTGAAAACTGGGGATACAGCCGTTATCTTTGGCTTGGGTCCAATCGGTCTTTTGATTGTTGAAGCCCTTCGTGCAGCAGGAGCATCAAAAATCTATGCGGTTGAATTATCTCCTGAACGCCAAGCGAAAGCGGAAGAATTGGGAGCAATCGTTGTTCGCCCAGAAGAAGGAGAAACAATCGTCGAAGCCATCCATCGCTTGACAGGTGGTGGAGCAGATGTTTCTTATGAAGTGACTGGAGTTCCAGTTGTTTTAGGTCAAGCCCTTGCAGCTGTTCATAAAGCTGGGGAATGTATGGTCGTATCTATCTGGGAACGTGAAGCGAGCATCAATCCAAATGAATTCGCTATCCAAGAAAAATCTCTCAAAGGAATTATTGCCTACCGTCATATTTTCCCTAAAGTATTGGAATTGATGGAACAAGGCTACTTCTCTGCTGAAAAATTGGTTACCAAGAAAATTAAATTGGAAAATATCGTTGAAGAAGGATTTATTGAATTAACACAAGATAAATCTCAAATCAAGATTTTGGTTCAACCTGAATAAGCGAATAAATTTATATGAAATATATGAGGCTGAAACGTTTCGTTTCGGCCTTTTATGATACAATAAAAGTAAGGAACAGATTTAGGAGGGGACTATGTCAAAGACGATGAAAGGAACACTCATGACCTTGATCGCCGGGATCGCTTGGGGACTATCCGGAGTTAGCGGGCAATATTTAATGGTTCATGGATTTTCGGCTATTGAGTTAACAAATCTCCGTTTGCTTTTTTCTGGAATTGTCCTTATTCTTCTTTCCTACGTTGCAGATAAGGAGAAGTTTTTGGCCTTTGCCAAAGATAAATCTTCCTACCTTCCCCTTCTTATTTTTGCCTTTTTAGGATTGTTATTGACTCAGTTGACCTATTTAGAGGCGATTGCTGAAACCAATGCTGGGACTGCTACGGTGTTACAGTATCTCTGTCCAGTGGGAATTTTAGCCTATACCTGTATCATGGATAAGGTGGCCCCTACACTAGCAGAAGTGTTTTCGATGCTTCTAGCGATTGGTGGCACATTCTTAATAGCAACCCATGGTCAACTCAATCAATTGGCCATCAATCCCAAAGGTTTGGCTTGGGGAGTGGTGTCAGCATTTGCCTATGCCCTTTACATCATTCTACCTCTGAACTTAATTCAAAAATGGGGAAGCATGCTGGTGATTGGAGTTGGGATGACTATTCCAGGAATCCTAATGCTCCCTTTTAGTGGTCTTCTCTCTTCTTCTGGAAACTACAGACTCGATACCTGGATGGCCCTTTTTGGCTTGGTGGTGATTGGGACGATTTTTGCCTATACAGCCTTTCTGAAAGGAACCTCTTTGGTAGGAGCCGTTAAAGGAAGCTTGCTGGCGTCCTTTGAGCCTGTTTCGGCAGTTTTCTTTGCCTTTGTCATTATGAAGGAGCATTTTTTTATGGTTGATGTGATTGGGATGGCCATGATCCTCCTTGCAGTTCTCTTGATTTCCCTCAAGGATTTCATGATTCAAAAAGAAAAAGGCATCTTGTAAAATCAAGACCTATCATATTTTAGTTAAAAGGTTGAGACGAAGGTCTTGGCCTTTTTGTAATCCTCGCCCTCTGAGGGAGAGTTATCACTATATAGCGTATACATCGCTAGAAAAAGATGTTAAAATAGAACAAAACTTTTTTAAGGAGATGAGGATGAAAAAGATTTTTAAATGGACCCTATTTGCTGTAGCGACCTTGAGTTTAGCGGCTTGTGGAATCAGTGCTCAAAAGACAAATTCGCAGCAAGCAAAGACAGAAAAAGCAGCGAAAAGCTCTGCATCTGACGGTCAAGTCGAGGTGAGTTTAAAAGGAGGGCAATACATCAAACCACCTGTCCTCAATGACTCAGAAGACGGAAGCTATTTAGCCCTTCAATTGGAATTTAAAAATGTTGCCAAAGAATCTATCAACGTGTCAGATTCAGATATCACCATTTACGATGCGAATAATAACAAGGTCAAATTGCAGTCAGGAATTTATGACCACAGTGAAGCCTTCCAACTGCTCAAGAGTGATCAGTTGGCCCAGGATAAAAAATTAACCGGCTATATCGTTTTTCCAATCGAAAAAGGCAAAAAATATGAAGTACAGTATGAACGAAAAACCTATAGCTCTGATAAAAAATCCAAGCCTTTAAAATTTGCGGTGGATTCTTCTCAGTATGAGGACAAGGTGGAAGCTTCTACTATTCTAGCAGATGAATATATCAATCAAGTTTACTTCAGTGGCCAACGAAAGGTCAAAAAGGATGACGCTTTTGTTTTGGGAACCGATTTGAAAAAGGAACGCAGTGATTTCCGTGCGAAATTTGCGGCTGATTTTACTCGTAAACTACATGATTACCAATTCCCTGAAGAAGAAGTGACCCAGTTTATCGATGCTTATGAAAAAGAAAATGCTAAGCGTGCGAAATTAACCTATAAGGTTAAACAATATCTCCCGGACAAGGTGGTCATTAGTCTAAATCCTGAGACGGTCAGCATGGAAAAGACGATCTTAAACCACATGCAGACCTTCTATCAGGAACATCGAAAAGACTATCCAGGGATCATCGAAGCGAACCAGGCTCAAAACAAAGCCTATAGAGAGGAAATGATGGCTTCTCTTGCAGATCGCCCCTTGACGACGCCGGATCGATACGACTACCAGTTGACCTTTGTTAAGAAAGATGGCAAATGGGAAGTAGAAAAAGCCTACAATAGTGATAGCTTTATGGAAAAATTCGAGGGAAATCTTTCTTAATGCTGAAGTTGGCACTCCTAGGACATGAATCTAGGAGTGTTTTTGTCTATAGCTTTAAACTATATCAAAATCCAAGAAACAGGAATTAGACGGAAACACCTATTAGTGATAAAATAATTTTAAGTTCGAAAGGAGATGAAGGCTTGTGTCTTTTTCTTATGAAGAGTTAGCAGAGATTCGCCACTATATCCACCAACACCCAGAATTGTCTGGTCAAGAATACCAGACAACCGCCTTTCTAAAAGAGCGTCTTGAAGAGTTGGGGATTCGTATTTTAGAGAGTAGATTAAAAACTGGTCTGATTGCAGAAATTGGGTCCGGCCAACCGGTGGTGGCACTTCGAGCAGATATCGATGCCCTTCCGATTTTGGAACAAACGAATCTGCCCTACCAAAGTCAGAATCCAGGCGTCATGCATGCCTGTGGCCATGATTTTCATCAAACCAGTCTTCTGGGAGCAGCAGCTCTTCTCAAGGAAAAAGAAGACCAGCTTGAAGGGACCGTACGCTTGATCTTTCAACCAGCAGAAGAAATCTCAGAAGGTGCTTCTGATGTTTTAGCAACAGGACTGTTGGAGGATGTTCAAGGAATTATTGGTTTTCACAATATTCCCCAGCTAAAAGCAGGGCAACTTGCCTTGAATGCTGGAGCCATGATGGCAGGGGTTGAGAAATTCAAGGTTACTGTGACAGGGGTTAGTAGTCATGCTGCGAGACCAGATTTAGGAGTTGACACTGTAACGGCCGTCACAACCATGGTTCAGAATGTACAATTATTAATTTCACGGACCGTTTCTCCCTTTGAAACAGCTGTTTTGTCCATTACGCACCTGGATGTGGGCTCAACCTGGAATGTGCTTCCAAAATCAGGCTATTTTGAAGGAACCATTCGTTCCTTTAATCCGAGTGTGCAAAGAGACTTGAAGGCACATTTTATTTCTATCATTCGACACATTGCAGAAAGTCTGGAAGTAGATGTGGCTTTTGAGTGGGGTGTGACCCCGCCCGTTACCTTTAATGATGAGGAATTGACGCAGGTGGTTTGGGAAGCTTCACAAGGTTTGGCTGAAGTGATTCCAGCAAATCCTTCTACTGCTGGAGAAGACTTCGCCTTTTACCAAGAGCGAATTCCTGGAGTCTTTGCCTTTATCGGTTCGAATGGAGAGCCGGATGCGCCAGACCTCCATCATGATCACATGACCATCGATGATGCAGCCTTTGAGGTATCGGTTCCCTATTATGTTGAAAATGCGCAAGCTTTATTGCGATATTTTAAGGCCAAAGAAGTGTGATAAAGAAAAACTATCACCTCCATAAAAAATATATATTGGGCAAGTAAATGCTTTTTTGATAAAATTAAAAAATACTTTTAAAATGGCGTTTTATGTGCCTGAAACGAATAAGGAGATCCTATGAATCTAAAAAAAATGATTAAGTATTCTGCTTTAGGATTAGTTGCAGTCCTTGCAACCAGTGCTTTAGTAGCATGTTCATCTGGTAAATCAGCCAGTGGGAAGAAAACCATTGAAGTTGGTACTGTTGGAACAACCAAACCATTCTCTTACGAAGAAAAAGACGGCAAGCTAACCGGTTATGAAATCGAAGTTTTGCGTGAAATCTTCAAAGGTTCAGACAAATATGAAGTAAACTTTAACAAAACAGAGTGGTCTTCAGTCTTCGCTGGCTTAGATAGTGACCGTTTCCAAATCGGTGCCAACAACATTAGTTACTCAAAAGAGCGGGAAGAAAAATACCTCTATCCAAATCCATATGCTCGCAATCCATTAGTATTGGTCGTACCAAAAGATTCTTCTATTAAATCTTTGGATGACATTGGTGGTAAGAAAACAGAAGTTGTTCAAGGAACATCAACTGCTAAACAATTAGAAGATTACAATAAAAAACATTCAGATAATCCAACTGACTTGCAATACACAGATGGAACCATTCAAACCATCATGGCTAATCTAGCGGATGGTCGTACCGATTACAAGATCTTCGAACGGATCTCAGTAGATACTATCATTCGTGATCAAGGCTATGACAACTTGAAGGTTATCGAGCTTCCAAGCGACCAACAACCTTATGTGTATCCAATTATTGCAAAAGAAGATAAAGACCTTCAAAAATTTGTCAACAAACGCATCAAGGAACTCTATGACAATGGAACCCTTGAAAAACTGTCTAAAAAATACTTTGGTGGAGTTTATCTACCAGAAGCAAAAGATATTAAAGAATAATATTTAATTAAAGGAGACTTCAAAATGAAATTGAAAAAAATTCTTGGTTTAACAGCTCTTGCAGCTATTGCAACATTTGCTCTTGCAGCATGTGGTTCTTCAAAATCATCTAGCAAAGATGGTGAAACAACTGTAAAAGTAGGTGTCATGACTTTGAGCGACACTGAAAAAGCTCGTTGGGATCAAGTTCAAAAGAACTTGGATGACGCTAAAACAGGAATCAAATTGGAATTCACTCAATTTACAGACTACTCACAACCAAACGTGGCTGTAAAAGATGGTAGCGTGGATATCAATGCTTTCCAACACTATAACTTCCTTGATAACTGGAACTCTAAAAACGACAATGCCCTTGTTGCAGTAGCAGATACCTACATCGCTCCAATCCGTCTTTACTCTGGTACAGAAAACGGTAAAAACAAATACACTTCAATTAAAGAAATTCCTAAAGGTGGAACAATCGCTGTACCAAATGACCCAACAAATGAAAGCCGTGCCTTGTATGTCTTGCAATCAGCTGGTTTGATTAAATTGGATACCAAAGATGGTCAATTGGCAAACGTGTCAAACATTAAAGAAAATCCAAAAGATTTGAAGATTTCTGAATTGGATGCTTCACAAACACCATCTGCTCTTCCATCAGTAGATGCTGCAGTCATCAACAATACCTTCGTTCGTGAAGCAGGCGTTGATTTCAAAAAAGCTATCTATGTTGAAAAGAAAGACAACAACTCAAAACAATGGTACAACTTGATCGCTGCTAAGAAAGATTGGGAAAAATCTGATAAAGCAAAAGCCATCAAAGAAATCATCAAAGCCTATCACAAAGACAATGTGAAGAAAGTGATCGAAGAATCTTCAGAAGGAATGGACCAACCAGTCTTCTAAGATTCGATCTCAAGTGTATGAAGGAGGTGGAGAAGCAATTCTCTACCTCTTATCGTGTATTAGGAGGAATGTATGCCTTTTGCAACAGAAGCGGAACAAATTCGTAAATTTGAAAATGATGAGGTCGCACAACATTATTTTGAAGTGTTGCGAACCTTGATTTCAAAAAAATCCATTTTTGCTCAACAAGTAGGTCTCAAGGAAGTGGCCAACTATTTGGGGGAAATTTTTACAGCTGCAGGAGCCAAAGTCGAAGTGGATGATAGCTATACAGCACCTTTTGTGATTGCCAAATTTTTCTCGCCAAATCCTGAAGCCAAAACCATCATTTTTTATAATCACTATGATACGGTACCAGCTGATGGAGACCAACCTTGGACGGGAGACCCTTTTACCTTATCAGTTCATTATGGGACCATGTATGGTCGAGGGGTTGATGATGACAAGGGACATATCACGGCTCGTCTCACAGCTCTTCGAAAATACATTCGTGAAAGTGGCGATTTGCCAGTCAATATTACCTTTATCATCGAAGGGGCAGAGGAGTCTGCATCAACTGACTTGGATAAATACTTGGCCAAACACAAGAAATACTTGCGTGGGGCAGACCTCTTAGTTTGGGAACAAGGTACCCGAAATAATCAGGGTCAGTTGGAAATTTCCGGTGGTAGCAAAGGGATCGTCACCTTTGATATGGTGGTGAAGAGTGCAGAAGTGGATATTCATTCCAGCTATGGCGGTGTGGTGGACTCTGCTTCTTGGTATTTGTTAAATGCCATCGCCAGTCTTCGTGACAAAGAAGGCCGAATCTTGGTGGATGGGATTTACGATCAGATCCAAGAACCCAATGAACGCGAGCTAGCTTTGATCGACCAATATGCCAACAAAGGGCCAGAAGATGTAGCGGAAACCTATGGTCTAACCCTCCCAATCTTGAAGGAAGATCGAAAAGAATTCCTGCGCCGTTTCTATTTTGAACCAGCCCTGAATATTGAAGGTTTTGGCTCTGGTTACCAAGGACAAGGTGTTAAAACGATTCTTCCGGCAGAGGCACGTGCCAAGATGGAGGTGCGCTTGGTTCCAGGACTAGATCCCAAGGATGTATTAGAAAAGATCAAGCAGCAATTGAAGAAAAATGGCTATGATCAGGTCGAATTGGTCTATACTCTCGGCGAAATGAGTTACCGAAGTGATATGAGTGCCCCATCGATTTTAAATGTCATTCGGCTAGCCAAAGACTTCTATAGAGAAGGAGTTTCTGTTCTTCCAACAACAGCGGGGACAGGGCCAATGCATACGGTCTTTGAGGCTTTGCAGGTACCGATGGCAGCCTTTGGAATTGGCAATGCCAATAGCCGTGATCATGGGGGCGACGAAAATGTGAAAATCGCCGATTATTACACCCATATTGAATTGATAAAGGAGTTAATAACAAGTTATGAGTAAAGCAATGATTCAGCTGGACCACATTGATGTGACCTTCCAGCAAAAGAAACGTCAGATCCAAGCCGTCAAAGATGTGACCATTCAGATCAATGAAGGCGATATCTATGGGATTGTAGGGTATTCCGGAGCCGGAAAATCGACCTTGGTTCGGGTGATCAATCTCTTGCAAGTGCCTAGTGCCGGAACCATCACTGTGGATGGGGATGTGATTTATCAAGATCAGGTGACCCTAAAACCGGCTGCCCTTCGGGAGAAACGTCGGGATATCGGAATGATTTTCCAACACTTCAACTTGATGGCTCAAATGACTGTCGCAGAAAATGTGGCCTTTGCTCTTAAACATTCTAAATTAAACAAAGAACAAAAGAATGAGAAAGTGGCGAAATTGTTGGAATTGGTTGGTCTAGCTGACCGTGCAGAGAATTACCCAGCACAATTGTCTGGTGGTCAAAAGCAGCGGGTAGCGATTGCGCGTGCCCTTGCCAACGATCCAAAAATTTTGATCTCAGATGAGTCAACTTCAGCCTTGGATCCAAAGACGACCAAACAAATTCTAGCTTTGTTGCAAGAGTTAAACAAAAAACTTGGCTTAACCATTGTCTTGATCACCCATGAGATGCAAATTGTCAAAGATATTGCCAACCGGGTAGCTGTCATGCAAAATGGCGAACTGATTGAAGAAGGGTCTGTTTTAGATATCTTCTCGAATCCGAAAAATGCTTTGACGCAAGACTTTATCACAGTTGCAACAGGAATCGATGAAGCCATGGTAAAAATCAATCAACAAGCGATTGTAAAGAATTTGCCTGATGATTCGATTTTGGCGCATCTCAAGTATGCAGGTTCTGTTACAGATACAGCCATCATCAATGATATTTACAAGCAGTACCAAGTATCTGCCAATATTTTATTTGGGAACATCGAGATCCTTGATAACACGCCTGTTGGAGAATTGGTGGTCATCTTATCAGGTGAAAATCAAAATCTGGAAACGGCCAAAGCTGAGTTAGAAAATGCAGGAGTTTCCGTGACTATTGTGAAAGATGGGAGAAAAGCATGATCCAGTTAATTCAAACATATTTACCAAATGTCTATAAATTAGGGTGGTCTGGCCAGTATGGATGGGGAACCGCTATTTACTTGACTCTTTACATGACCGTTATTTCCTTCATTATTGGTGGATTTTTAGGTTTGGTGACAGGACTTTTGTTAGTCTTGACCCGTCCAGGTGGTGTCATCGAAAATAGAATCGTTTTCCAAATTTTGGATAAGATTACTTCCTTGTTCCGCGCCATTCCTTTCATTATCTTGTTGGCCTTTATTAATCCATTGACCTACTTGCTCTTGAAAAATACCATCGGACCTACAGCAGCCCTTGTTCCATTGTCCCTAGCTGTCTTTCCATTCTTTGCCCGCCAAGTTCAAGTTGTCTTGTCCGAATTGGATGGAGGCGTGATTGAAGCGGCCCAAGCCAGTGGGGCAACCTTCTGGGATATTGTCGGTGTCTACCTTCGTGAAGGGCTTCCAGATTTGATCCGCGTAACAACCGTGACCATCATTTCCTTGATCGGGGAAACCGCCATGGCTGGTGCCGTTGGTGCAGGAGGACTAGGAACCTTAGCCATTAACTACGGGAAAAACATGTTTAACAATGATGTCATCTTTGTAGCGACCTTATTGATTCTCATTCTGATCGTTCTGGTCCAATTTATGGGCGATTTCCTATCCAAGAAAATTAGCCACCGTTAGGATCGGTGTCCTATGAATAGAATAAATGGTAATCAGATGAAACAAGTTGGAGCCTTCGCCTTCCTCTATTTTCTTGCGATTGGACTGGGGGTCTTAGTTGGAAACCTGGTGGATCACCAAGGAAATATGTTTTATGCGCCCGCCTTTTCAGCCCTTATTGGCGGTCCTATTTACCGCTATTACTTGGAAAGAATCAAAGCAATTGGCGCCATCTTTCTAGTTGGCTGCGTGATCGGATCCTTCTTCCTCTTTTCGCGTCACGGTGCAGGTGCCTTTATTCCAGCCTTGATAGCAGGGAGTTTTGCGGAGATGCTTGCTTCAAGTAGTCGTTTTCGCTCGAATTTACGAAATGCCTTGTCTTTTGTCATTTTTGCCTTTGTGACGACAGGGCCCATTCTTATGATGTGGTTCTATCCAGCCAGTTACCGCATGTCGTTACTGGATCGTGGTAAATCGATAGACTATGTCAATCGGGTGATGGTATCACCAGATCTAGCGACCATCACTTGGTTTGTCCTCACGGTCATACTGGGTGCTGGATTAGGATGGGGACTATCGAACATCCTTCTTCCATTATTGGCCAAAAAAGGAGATAAAGATGCACAATAATTTACTAGTTCTTCAGTCAGACTTTGGTTTGGTGGATGGAGCAGTATCAGCTATGATTGGGGTTGCTTTAGAAGAATCACCAACCCTTAAAATTCACCACTTAACTCATGATATTACCCCCTACAATATCTTTGAAGGGAGTTACCGTCTCTTTCAGACAGTAGATTACTGGCCAGAAGGGACAACCTTTGTTTCGGTGGTCGATCCTGGTGTCGGTTCCAAACGAAAGAGTGTCGTAGCTAAAACGGCGAAAAATCAATACATTGTCACTCCGGATAATGGAACTCTCTCTTTTATCAAGAAACATGTAGGGATTGTTGCTATCCGTGAGATTTCAGAAGTGAAGAACCGCCGGGCCAATACAGAGTTTTCTTATACCTTCCATGGGCGTGATGTCTACGCCTATACAGGAGCTAAGTTGGCCAGTGGCCATATTAGTTTTGAAGAAGTCGGACCAGAACTCAGTGTCGAACATATTGTGGAAATCCCAGTGGTTGAGACGGTTCTTGAGGATAATCTTGTTAAAGGTGCAGTTGACATCCTAGATGTGCGCTTTGGTTCTCTTTGGACTTCCATTACTCGGGAAGAGTTCAATCATTTGTCACCTGAATTTGGGGAACGTTTTGAAGTGACCATCTATAACAATGACATGCTGGTTTATCAAAACCAAGTAACCTACGGCAAGTCTTTCGCCGACGTGCGGATTGGACAGCCAATCCTTTATATCAATTCCCTTTACCGTGTTGGTCTTGCCATCAACCAGGGATCCTTTGCCAAGGCCTATAATGTAGGAGTTGGGGCTTCTTGGCATATCGAAATTAGAAAAATAGAAAATTAATAGGAGATAAAATATGAAACAAAAACAAGCTTTTTCAATTAAGGATGTTGTAGCCATTGGGGTTGGAGCAGCCCTCTTTGTGGTCATTGCGATGATTCCAATTCCGGCACCTGCACCGAATACGAGTATTCAGTTGCAATATGCCCTTCAGGCCCTCTTCAGTGTAGTTTTTGGACCAATTGTTGGTTTCTTAATGGGCTTAATTGGTCATGCCATTAAGGATGCTATGTCAGGTGGTCTATGGTGGACTTGGATCATTTCAAGTGGTTTGTTTGGACTCTTTATTGGTTTCTTCCGTAAGCAAATCGGTGAACTTAAAGGGGAAGTGACGAAGAAAGAATTGATCGTCTTTAACGTTGTGCAAGTCATTGCCAACTTGCTTATTTGGGGATTGATTGCTCCGATTGGGGATGTGATGATCTACAAAGAAAGTGCCAACAAGGTCTTCCTTCAGGGTGTTGTAGCAGGTTCTGTCAATGCTTTAGTTGTAGCTATTGCAGGTTCTCTTCTCTTGATTGCCTATGCTCGTACCCAAACAAAAGACGGAAGTTTGTCTAAAGACTAATTATAAATAAGAAGAGAAAGCCTGGGAAACCAGGCTTTTTTTGTTTATCAAAAATATTTTTTACAAAATGTAATATATATATTGCAAAATAGAAAATATAGTGTATAATAGAGCTATAAAAACAAGAAAGGAAAAACATGTGGCGAAAAATCTCAAATTAAAAATGGCCCGGGTCGAACATGATATGACCCAGGGGGATCTTGCAGATGCCATCGGGGTGACGCGTCAGACCATCGGCCTGATTGAGGCGGGGAAATATAACCCAACCCTCAGCCTCTGCCTAGCAATTTGTAAGACCTTGGATAAGACGCTGGATCAACTGTTCTGGGAATAACAGTTTTAACAATAGAAAGAGGAAATAAATGAAACAAAAGAAAGAACCAATTGTAAAAGATGAGCGGACCATGCTGCTTGATGGAAAAATCGCAGGAGAACTTGTCCTTGGGATGACCTGCTTTATTGCAGTCTCTGCCTTTGTGAAAGCTAGTATCCTGGATTTGGACCTAATAGCCTATATTCCAGATCTCATTCTCTTGATTGTCATGGGAGCTTATGCCTTTGTGAGAAGGATCAGTTCAGGGATTGATGTTCGAGATATGTTAGAAAAAGATAGCTGGTTGAGCCGCCTTGGGTCAGGTCTAGTCTTTGCTGTGCTGATGATAGCCATGGATGTGATTGGAAAGCGAGAGGCAACGAGCTTTATCTTGAGTCTCAAATATCTGGTCAAAATTTTATTAGAAATCGTCGTCTTTGCCATCTTGACTTATCTGCTTGAAAAACCACTTGCTCTTATCAATCGGAAAAAACAAGAGAAGATAGAGGCAGAGTTAGAGGATGAAGAATAAGGAGAAAGCAATGAGATTACAATTTCTGAACAAACAAATCATAGATGAACGAGAAGAAGGCTTAGCTAATAAGGCTGGAGCTGAGACGGCTGGTTTTCTGTTTCTTGCCTTAACTGTTTTTAGTGTGGGATCCATTTTTACGTCTAAGGTGGGGTTAAGTCCAATCATGGTGGTAGCCTTACTCATCGCCTCAGGATTTTATTATTCGGTTCGTTGTCAACGATTGGGTGTGAGATTTATCAATTATAGCTATCTAAATGTGATGGGAATTGTAGCAGTAACCCTTGTTCTTTCCTTGTTCATCTGGGCTCAAAATTTTCAATTAAACCAGGCTGTCTATCACTCAAATCCTTTCCATTCAAAATTCTTACTGGTGCTACCTATTACCTTTTTACTGAATCTTCCAATTGTATGGGGGATGAATTTCCTTGTGATGCTCCTAGCCAAAGTAGAGAAAAAACGCTATGAAGCCTATCTGGATCAGTTGGAAAAAGAAGAGTAGTTAGTTGGAACCTTATTTTCGTCGTAAAAAAAGTCTGGAACCCCAGGCTTTTATTTTTCAGTCAAATAAATTGCATTCGTTTTCTGTGGAGAGTATACTGGTATAGTTGAATGAAAAATTCTGATAATTTAATCTTAGAAAAGAGAATCTTATGGCAAAACCTATTCGTGTTTTACTTTACTATAAATATGTTCCCATCGAAAATGCAGAACAATTTGCAGCCGACCACTTGGCCTTCTGTAAATCAATCGGTCTTAAAGGCCGTATCCTAGTGGCTGATGAAGGGATCAACGGAACTGTTTCTGGTGACTACGAAACAACGCAAAAATACATGGACTATGTACACAGCCTTCCAGGTATGGAAGACCTCTGGTTCAAGATGGATGAGGAAGAAGAACAAGCCTTCAAGAAGATGTTCGTCCGCTATAAGAAAGAGATCGTCCACCTTGGATTAGAGGATGATAACTTCGATAACGATATCAATCCTCTTGAAACAACAGGTGCTTACTTGTCGCCAAAAGAATTTAAAGAAGCCCTTCTAGACGAAGATACAGTTGTCCTTGATACTCGTAATGACTACGAGTACGACCTTGGACACTTCCGTGGGGCTATTCGTCCAGATATCCGCAATTTCCGTGAGTTGCCACAATGGGTCCGTGATAACAAGGAAAAATTCATGGACAAGCGTGTCGTCGTATACTGTACTGGTGGAGTCCGTTGTGAGAAATTCTCAGGATGGATGGTGCGTGAAGGATACAAAGATGTTGGTCAATTACACGGCGGTATCGCAACTTACGGGAAAGACCCAGAAGTTCAAGGAGAACTTTGGGATGGGAAAATGTACGTCTTTGACGAACGGATTGCAGTCGATGTCAACCATGTCGATCCAAGTGTTGTCGGAAAAGATTGGTTTGATGGAACACCATGTGAACGCTATGTCAACTGTGGAAATCCTTTCTGTAACCGTCGGATCTTGACCTCAGAAGAAAATGAAGACAAGTACCTCCGTGGCTGCTCACATGAGTGCCGGGTTCACCCTCGCAATCGTTATGTCCAAGAACACAACTTGTCACAAGCAGAAGTTCGTGAGCGTTTAGCAGTCATCGGTGAGACGCTTGATGGAGCACCTGCATAATGGAAACAAACAGTCTGAAAGCTCAGGCTGTTTTTATATGGAAATTGATTGAAAATTGTGCTATACTTTAGGTAAGCGATTTCACAAAGGAGAAAACAAATGAGTATCGTGTTTTCAATCAAAAATAAAAAGAGCTTATTTGGCTATCAGAAAGTACTCGCAGCACAGGAAGTTCTTAAATTAGTGGAGGGGTTAACAACCTACAACTATGATTCTGCTACTCTTCATCGTCCCTTAAATGATTTTGAAGGCTTGAACTGTATCGTGTATAGAAAGAGTGGTCTTCCTCTGCAGTTACGCTATTTTGATGAGGAAGAGTCCTATCAAATTCAGGTGCCCTCTTTTGCGATAGAAGAAGATTGGCAGTTGGCCCTGCGCTGGATCAGTCGTTTAGCAGAAGTGTTGGGAACCGAGATTGTATCGAGCGACGGCGTGAGCTATACTCCAGATTCTATTTTCCATTTTGATTATGAAGTCGTTATCCTAGAAACGCTGGGGAATTTGACCAAGGAAAAAGATCTAAAAGAGTTTGAAGTACAAGGCTTCGCTCATCCGGTCTATTTGGATCGGGATACAGTGCAGGAAGTCTTGAACCATGTCCATCCCCTAGAAGCCTACTCCGCCTTTATCAAGAAGATTCAATATAGTGCAGCTTATTTCAGTCAAGTCCGTTTTTACCAACAGGAGGAGACAGGAGCCTTCTTAGCCAGCTATAGCTTGACAGAAGATACGGATACAGTCTTGCCACGGGTGCCACATGTTCCTGCAGAATATGTAGAAATCGTGGGCTTAGCGGGTATCATTGATTGGCGGGTGCTATTGGTTGCGATCGATGGAGATCCGGATAAGCCAGAAAATTACCATCCAATTGGCTCTCTTGCTCTGAAGGACTTACTGGAGGCCTTAGAGCCAGATGAATTCCAGCTGCTTGATGCTAGTCAAATTGAAATTAAAAAATTGTCCAAAGAACGCTTGCTAGAATTAGCGCAATTGGAAAACAAGTAAAAAATATCGAAGTGAACTGTTCTTCCGACGTTTGATCCGAAAAATTTAACGTCTGGGAGCAGTTCTTTTTTATGTTTCTTCTTTTGAGCAAAAACCATCGAGCAGGCTAATTGTGGTATAATAGAGAACTAGAAGTAGAATGAATGAGGTGCCCGAGATGTTGTTAGAAGAATTTGACGCCAACCGACAGGCTATTATTAATCCACAAGACTTACACAAACCAATTGAAGGATTTCCCAAAGTAGTCATCTCTTGCTTTTCAAGAGTAACTTTTGCGCGCCTCCTTGAAAATTACGATCATGAGGTCATTGCAAGAACCTCCATGGCCAACTTTGAAGTCCTAGTCTATGGGATTACGATTGAAGACCAACAGATTACTGCCTTTAATGCCCCAGTTGGGGCTGCTTCCTGTGTGGGGATTATAGAGGATTTGATTCAATTTGGGATGGAAAAACTAGTGCTCTTTGGGACTTGTGGGGTTTTAGACCGTGATATCGAAGCAACCTCCATCATCATTCCAACGGCTGCTCTTCGCGACGAGGGGACCAGTTACCACTATCTTCCGGCTAGTGATGAAGTGGAAGTAAACAAGAAAACCCTCCCTCTCTTCCAAGCCTTTCTGGACAGTCACAAGGTTTCTTATCAGTCAGGAAAAGTGTGGACGACAGATGCACCCTACCGGGAAACCATCGACAAGATGAAGCGACGAAAGGAAGCAGGAGCCATCTGTGTGGATATGGAATGTTCGGCAGTGGCAGCCTTAGCAGCTTATAGGGGCTTTGAGCTCTGCCATTTCTTCTACGCAGCAGACCACCTCTCGGAAGAAAAATGGGATATCCGAACCTTATCTAGTCATGAGGATTTAGATAGCAAGGATCGAATCGCGGATTTGGCCATCCAATTTGCGCTCTTTTGGGAAAAGGCAAACTAAATGAAAGAAGCAATGATTGAACTGAAGGATTTTTCCTTCCAATACAAGGCACAGTCTGAGCCAACTTTAAAAAATCTCAACTTAACCATTTATAAGGGGGAAAAGGTTCTGATTGTTGGGCCATCTGGTTCTGGGAAGTCAACCATTGGCCAGTGCTTAAATGGGATTATCCCCAATATCTATAAGGGAACCAGTAGTGGACAATTCCTCATTCAGGGGAAAGAAGCCTTTGATCTCAGTATTTATGAGAAATCTCATTTGGTCAGTACGGTTTTGCAAGATACAGACGGCCAGTTTATCGGTTTGAGTGTCGCAGAAGACTTGGCTTTTGCCCTTGAAAATGACATGGTGGATCTGGGAACGATGAAAGAGCGTGTGCAGAGTTGGGCAGAACGCTTAGATTTGATGAAGCTCTTGGATCATCGGCCACAAGATTTGTCCGGTGGGCAAAAACAGCGAGTGAGCTTAGCAGGTGTACTGATTGACGAAAGTCCGATCCTCCTTTTTGATGAGCCACTGGCTAATCTAGATCCCAAGTCGGGTCAGGATATTATTGATCTGATTGATCAGATTCATGAAGAACAGGGGACGACCACCATTATTATCGAACACCGCTTAGAGGATGTACTCTACCGTCCTGTTGATCGGGTTATCTTGATCAATCAAGGACAAGTTCTCTATAATGGTCAACCAGATGAGTTGTTGAGGACGACACTGCTAGCTGAAAATGGGATTCGAGAACCTCTTTATTTAACAACTCTTCGCCAGCTTGGTCAGGATATCGATCAATTGGAGCATCTAGATCGTCTAGAAGATATCGAACTTACTGGTGTGAATCGTTCCATTCCAGAAGCGACCTTTACTAAAACTGGTGAAGCAGAAGAACTATTGAAGTTGGAGCAGATTTCCTTTGCCTATCAAGAAAATCATCCGATCTTAAAAAATATATCCCTCAGTATACCTAAGGGGCAGCGCTTAGCGATTGTCGGGAAGAATGGGGCAGGAAAATCAACTCTTGCGAAAGCCATCTGTGGATTCATTACCACAGAAGGGCAATACACCTCTAGAGGTGAAGATATCAAGCAGGAGAGTGTCAAGGAACGGGCTGAGCGAGTCGGTTATGTCCTACAAAACCCCAATCAAATGATTTCGACCAATATGATTTTTGACGAAGTCGCTCTAGGTTTGCGCTTGCGGGGGATATCGGAAGAAGATATTAAGAAGCGTGTCTATCAAGCACTGAAAACTTGTGGTCTCTATGAGTTTCGTAAATGGCCGGTTTCTGTTCTCTCATATGGGCAGAAGAAACGGGTGACCATCGCCTCTATACTAGTTTTAGGACCAGAAATTTTGGTCTTGGACGAGCCGACAGCAGGTCAGGACCAGCGCAATTACACTGAAATCATGGAATTTCTAGATAGCTTGCAAGAAAAAGGCCATACCATTGTCATGATTACCCATGATATGCAGCTGATGTTGGATTATTCTGATCGTGCCCTTGTAGTATCAGACGGACAAATTCTAGCAGATCTCCCACCTGCAGAGCTGTTCACTCATCCGGATATTTTACAAGAGGCTAATCTCAAAGAGACTTCGATTTTTGCCTTAGCCAATCGATTAGGAATGGATCCCTTGGCGCTAACGCAGTTTTATATGCAACAGAAAGGAGCAGGTCATGAATCATCGATTAGTCGGCTACCATGAGGGGACGAGTTTTCTTCATCGCCTTTCAGGTGCGAGTAAGTTACTCTTTCTTCTTTTTGTATCTCTTGCGGCCATGTTGAGTTATGATACCCGGCTCCTTCTAGGAATTGGTGTGGGCGCCTTACTGTTATTCTCTACAGCTCGTATTCGATTTCGGGATATTTCATTTGTACTTGCATTTGCTCTTGTTTTTGCACTGTTAAATGTTGTCATGGTCTATCTCTTTGCCCCCCAGTATGGTGTAGAGATCTACGGGGCAAAGACGGTACTGATGAAGGGGTGGGGCTCCTATAGTATCACCTCGCAGGAACTCTTTTATCTTTTTAATTTAGCTCTTAAGTATGTCTGTACCATACCTCTAGCCTTGATTTTTTTGATGACGACCCATCCTAGTCAGTTTGCTTCAAGCCTCAACCAAATTGGCGTATCCTACAAGATTGCCTATTCTGTCAGCTTGACTCTGCGTTACATTCCTGATGTACAAGAAGAATATCAAACGATTAAATTGTCTCAGGAAGCCAGAGGGGTGGAATTGTCCAAAAAGGCCAAGCTGATCAAGCGGATCAAAGGCAATTTGCAAATCATCTCTCCCTTAATCTTTAGCTCACTTGAGCGGATTGACAGCATTTCTACGGCTATGGAATTACGTCGCTTTGGTAAAAATAAAAAGCGGACCTGGTATTCTCATCAAGCCATGGAAATGAAAGATTATGGGATGATTCTATCAGCCTTGGCTGTTCTGGTTTTGAGTATTGTCCTGATCTTTGTCAATCAAGGACGTTTTTACAATCCATGGAGGTAATGACATGTCAGAAACGATTTTAGTAACAGGAGCTTCAGCTGGTTTTGGTCAAGCGATTTGCCGTCGTTTAGTAGCAGATGGATATCGTGTGATCGGATCAGCTAGACGCATCGATAAATTACATGCCCTTCAAGAAGAGCTGGGAGAAGCCTTTTATCCCCTGCAAATGGATGTGACGGATCTTTCTCAGGTAGATCATGCACTTGCCAGTTTGCCAAAAGCTTGGGAGAGAGTGGATGTTTTGGTCAATAATGCTGGCTTAGCTCTAGGCCTCGCCCCAGCTTATGAAGCAGAGATTGCAGACTGGCTGACCATGATTCAGACCAATATTGTCGGCCTGACCTATCTGACAAGGAAAATCTTGCCCCAGATGGTGGAACGAAATGATGGCTATATTATCAATTTGGGCTCTACAGCAGGGACTGTGCCTTATCCAGGGGCCAATGTTTACGGGGCATCCAAGGCTTTTGTCAAGCAATTCTCCCTCAATCTTCGGGCGGATCTAGCTGGCAAGAAGATTCGTGTCAGCAATATTGAACCTGGTCTTTGCGAAGGGACAGAGTTCTCTTCTATTCGCTTTAAAGGAGACGAAAAACGGGTAGAGGCCCTCTATCGAGGTGCCCATGCCATTCAGCCGGAAGACATTGCCAACACCGTAGCTTGGTTGATCCAACAGCCCAAGCATGTCAATGTCAATCGGATTGAAATCATGCCGGTTTCCCAAACCTTTGGCCCTCAACCTGTTTATCGTGACTAAAAAGAGAAGCAACCACTCCACATGGGGTTGGTTGTTTTTTATCTTTCCTCTGGTATAATAGAAGGCAAAGTAAGGAGAAAAAGATGACAGCTGCCTTAATTATTGGTTCTACAGTTTGTGATGTGATGATTTACTTGGATCGTTTGCCGAGTCGTGAAGGAGATGCCCATATTGATCACCAGCAATGGTCTGTGGGAGGTTGTGCCTTTAATGTCGTTAATATCCTTCATTTTTTGTCGCAACCCTACCAGTTTGTCTCGCCAGTCGGTTCTGGAATATATGGTGATTTTATTCGGAGAGAGCTAAAACAATTAGGGATTTCCTCTAGCATCTCATTAGAAGGGGACAATGGTTGCTGTTACTGCTTTGTAGAGTCTGATGGTGAGAGGACCTTCTTATCGGATCACGGAGTGGAGTACAGCTTTCAAGCAGAGTGGCTAAAAGAGCTCGAGACAGATCGGTTTGATTACATCTACTTATGTGGCCTTGAAGTCGAGGAGCCAACCGGTCTTGCATTGGTCCAGTCTGTTTCGCAACTAGAAGGTCAGGTGATTTTTGCACCAGGGCCACGCGGACTCTTGATTCCAAAGGATCGACTGGAAGCAATTTATGATCTGCATCCAATTCTCCATGTTAATGAGGCTGAAGCACTGGCTTTTTCAGGGTGTAGAGAGATCCAGCCAGCCATCGAACACTTGTATCAGAGAACGGGACAATTAGTCATTGTCACCTTGGGTGAAAACGGAGCGGTTGCCTATGATGGCAACTGGTATGAAGCAGACGGTTTTCCAACAGAAGTTGTCGATACAGTAGGTGCTGGAGATAGCCATGTGGGAGCCTTTATATCCGCTCGTTTAGAAGGTTTAGATATGACGCAAGCCTTAAGATTTGCTAACAAAGTCTCTAGCCAGATTGTTGCAAGTAAGGGCGTTCATCTGACAAAAGAGCAACAAGAAGCCCTGCGAACAGAATTGAAACAAAAATAAAAAAGAGAGTGGGACAGAAATCGGTAATTCGTTAGAATTCGATTTCGTCGTCCCACCTCCGCACAGTTGAGTAGGGCTGTAAAAGCTGATGAAATCAGCGTAGTAGAGCCCACTCAACCACTGCGTCTTGCTCGACAATCCAAAAACAATTGAGAGGCTAGGACTTTTGTCCCAGCCTCTTATTTGACTTTATCCGCTTGGCCCTTTGTATCTTACTGAAATGAACACGGGCTGCGGATTGTGTCAAAAAGATGAATCCTCCTAGAATCTTTTGGATTCTGCGTCGAATTCCCTATTTTGACTTTATCCGCTTAGCCCTTTGTATCTTACTACAATGGACGCTTATTGGGCATGCCTGCTTTTCTTGG
This sequence comes from Streptococcus sp. HCA-5024, assembly GCF_037890265.1. Taxonomy (NCBI): domain Bacteria; kingdom Bacillati; phylum Bacillota; class Bacilli; order Lactobacillales; family Streptococcaceae; genus Streptococcus; species Streptococcus sp. HCA-5024. The sequence continues at coordinate 673,520 of NZ_JBBKBR010000001.1, read as the reverse complement.
GTATTTATTGGGGGTTTCTTTTTTCTTTTCTACAAGAGTGATAAAGCGTGGATCCCCGTTTGGCAATTCATACTGTAGATTGTCTTCAACCTTGCTAAATAGCAGGTTGAGGGCATTTTTGGCTTCTTCCAACTCTTCTGGAGCATTGCTGGCCTTGAGAGCAAGAAGCCGTCCTCCTACTTTCAGGTAAGGGATGGTCAGTTCAGAGAGGACCTGCATGCGGGCAACAGCGCGGGCAGTTACGATATCAAATTGGGCACGAAAGGCCTTGTCTTGTGCAAAGTCTTCAGCTCGTCCATGGTAGAAATGAACCCCATTTAAGCCCAACTCTTCAGCCAGCAAGTGGAGAAAATTGATCCGCTTATTAAGGGAATCAATGATGGTCACATCCAGCTCAGGGAAAAGGATCTTCATGGGTAGGCTGGGAAAGCCAGCGCCAGCTCCGATATCCAGGAGACGGATGGGTTGGTTTTCGATCAGGCCCTGTAAAATGGGTGCGATCGAATCATAAAAATGCTTGAGATAGACTTCGTCTTTTTCGGTGATGGCGGTGAGATTAATCTTTTCATTCCATTCCACGAGGAGCTCAAAATAGCGTTCGTATTGCTCTTTTTGACGATCAGTTAATGGAAAGCCGAGTTCGGCTAAACGGGCATAAAATTCTTCTGGTTTCATGCTATTATTTTACCACAAAATAAGGGAAATTTGATATACTGGTAGAAAGAAATGAAAGGAATTCAATAAAATGATTTGGATTATTCTTGGGATCATTGTGGTCCTTGTGTTGATTGTAGTAGGAGTTTACAACGGTTTGGTGAAAAGCCGCATGCAAACTCGTGAAGCTTGGAGTCAAATTGATGTACAATTGAAACGTCGGAATGACTTGATTCCAAACTTGATCGAAACCGTTAAAGGCTATGCCAAGTACGAAGGAGATACACTAGCAAAAGTCACTCAACTTCGCCAACAAGTGGCTCAAGCTTCTTCACCTGCAGAAGCAATGGCGGCCAGCGATGCTCTTTCCCGTCAAGTGGCAGGCATCTTTGCGGTTGCTGAAAACTATCCAGACTTGAAAGCTAACACCAACTTCATGCAATTGCAAGAAGAATTGACCAATACAGAAAACAAAATTTCTTATGCCCGTCAATTGTACAACAGTGTCACAAGCAACTACAATGTGAAATTGGAAACTTTCCCAACAAACGTAATTGCTGGAATGTTTGGCTTCAGACAAGCCGAATTTCTTCAAGTGCCTGAAGAAGAAAAAGCAGTACCAAAGGTGGACTTTAGCGGATTAGGAGACTAATATGCTCTTTGACCAAATTGCAAGCAATAAAAGGAGAACTTGGATTCTCCTTATTGCTTTTTTCATACTCTTAGCTCTTATCGGAGCAGCCGTTGGTTACCTCTGGTTAGGCTCCTCCCTTGGTGGCGTCATCCTAGCTTTGATTATTGGTGGAATCTATGCCTTTAGCATGATTTTTCAATCCACCGAAGTTGTCATGCGGATGAATGGGGCGCATGAGGTAACGGAAGAGCAAGCCCCTCAACTCTACCATATTGTACAAGATATGGCTATGGTAGCCCAGATCCCCATGCCTAGGGTCTATATTGTAGATGATCCTTCTATGAATGCATTTGCGACAGGGTCTAATCCTCAAAATGCTGCTGTTGCAGCAACGACAGGTCTTCTAGCTGTGATGAACCGTGAGGAATTGGAGGGAGTCATCGGACACGAAGTCAGCCATATTCGCAATTACGATATTCGCATCTCTACGATTGCAGTTGCCCTTGCTAGTGCCATCACCATGCTTTCTAGCATTGGTGGTCGGATGATGTGGTGGGGCGGTGGCCGTAGCCGGGACGATGATCGAGAAGGTAGCGGTGGTTTGGAGATTGTTATGTTGATTCTTTCCTTGCTTGCCATCGTTTTAGCACCATTAGCAGCGACCCTGGTCCAGTTAGCCATCTCTCGTCAACGGGAGTTCCTAGCAGACGCTTCAAGTGTTGAATTGACGCGGAATCCTCAAGGGATGATCAATGCTTTGTTAAAACTAGACAATAGCGAACCAATGCAACGACATGTCGATGATGCGAGCAGTGCTCTTTTTATCAACGATCCTAAAAAAGAATCCGGTTTGCAAAAACTCTTTTATACCCACCCACCCATTGCTGAACGGGTAGCTCGCCTAAGAAAAATGTAAAAAATCCACCATTAGTAGGATTGAGAGTGTGGGAAAACTGTTTTTCTTTATAAATCTAATAAATTCTATACAAATAAAAGAAATTTATTCTTTAGAATTATTAACTCATCTATTGAAACTTTCCGCTGTGAGAAAAGTGCTAGAAACACTTTTGTTTCTAGCACTCGGGAGTTTTGGAACCTTGTGTCCAAAACTAAGTCATGGAACTTCGAAGAAGTTCGCTGACGTCCGTCCTCACCTAAGGAAAGTTTTTAAGATAACTTTGTCTTCAAGATCAATCCACCAAACGGTGGATTTTTTATTTGGTTGTTAAGAGGACGGTGCCGAAACCGAGAATGGCAAACATCCCCCACGCTAGGGGAAGGCTCCAGATAGCTAGACTAGAAAAGAGAGCTGTCCCAAGTGGCATGGCAAAGCTGACCATCAGTCCCAAAAAGCTAGACGTAGAAGCTAATTTTTCAGCGGGTAATTTGCTCATTAAAAGACTGGAAACTTTTGGGTTGATTTTTGCTACAAGATAACCAAGGAAAGTGATGAGTAGAAGGGAAAGAATGTCCCAGTGCATTAGGATATTTGTGAGCCCAAGTATGGTGAGCCCACCTGCGATCCACAGGAGGATATGGTGGAGTGATTGCTTGGAAAAATAGTCGTGGGGTGTCAGGCTAGCCCAGACCATGCTTAAAATAGTCACTGCCTCTAAAATCAAGAGGGATTGGCTAAAGCTCAACTGAAAGAAGGGGGAGTGAAGCAGTTGCAAATTGTAGATACCTGAGATGGATCCCCCAAGAGCATTGATGAGAACCAATGAGAAGAGCAACTTACCAAAGTGGTGGACCTCCTCATCTGCAAAAATACTTTTAGCGTTCTGGTACATCTCTTGGCATTCGTGTATCAAAGAATTCTTGCTTTTGGGCTCAATGACGGAATCATGTGTCAGCTGCTTTTTTCTCATCAGGAGACAAGTGGAAGACAGGAGAAAAGTCACTGCATTGATCGAAGCGACCAGGGCGAAATTTTGATGGCTGATGGCTAGTAGCCAAACTCCTAGAGCTTGTCCAGAAATCGAACAGACCATACTAAGTAGTTGATTGAAGGAATAGGCCTCCATCAAATCCTCGTCGGGGATATTCTTTTTCATGATAGGGAGTTGCAAGCCTCCGCGATAATCACTCAAACAATCTGAAACGATGTTTAAGAAGCAAACAATCGAAAAGGCAAGGTAACCCGGAATCTTGGTCATGAGCGCAATAAGGATGAAGAGGATGGCTTGAAGATAGCCAATGCGGATCAACCAGTTAGCTTTTTTCTTCGTATGGTCAGCCTTCATCCCGACAAAAATGGTAAAGAGGCTAGGAATAAACACAATCAGATTAGCAATTCCAACAGCCAGACTCGGTTGCGGCATGCTGGCAGCAAAGACCACAAAGACCAGATTGTAGATGGCAGCACCAAGGGTATTCAAAAAGCGAGAAAGGCTGAGTAAGGCAAAAATTTTATTACGAGCTAAGAGTTTCATAAGCCTTCCTCCTTCACGTGATCAGTTGCTAGGACTTGTTTGATAGATCGAACGATCTGTTTGAAGAGGTCTAGTTTCTCATCATCAGAGAGAAGAAGTTCCTGATCCTTCAGATAAACGCTGGTATGTGAGAGAAGAAAGCGGAGGAAGTGGTTTTTTAGTTTGGTCATCATGGGAAGAACCTTCTTTCTTTACTTGATAGTCCTATTGTAAACCTAAAAAGCAAGAAAAAATTAATGTTGCATATTTTCAACAAAAACTCACAGAGTAGATCTGTGAGTTTTTAGGATTTATTGATCAGTTCTTGCAGGCCCTGTTTGTAGTAGTTGGCACTGTCCTTACAATCCAGAATAGAGAGAACCTGGATGGCCTGTTCCATCTTTTCAAGACCGATTTCTTTTTCTCCCTTTCGATAGAGAAATTCTCCTTTGGCGTAGAGATAAACCGTCCGAAGGTAGGCTTCGTTCTCAGAGTAAAAGTGGTCGTTAATTAGGTGGTCAAAAAAACATGCATCTTCAAATTCATTTGAACTAATGGCCAGAAAAAAGCCATTAAGGAAAATAGAATTGATGGCAGGACGAGAGGAATCTAGGAGAAGCTTGAAATCCTCCCTTTGGACCAACTCCTCTGTGTATTGTCGATAGAGCTGACTAGAGAAAAGTGGAGAGGTCAGAGAAAACAGGTTTAATTCAAAATTTCCCCAGATTGTGACAGAGAAGAGATAATCATGGAGGAAATCGAGTTCCTCTTGGCTAGCGGTGAGCTCTACTTCAGGATAGAAGCCAAGCATTTGGACTTTGAGAATAATGCTGGCTAAGAAGTCTTCTTTTTTCTGATATTTCTGATAGGCTTGCTGGTAGCTTTGGTACAAGTCTTGATCGTGTTCCAAGCTCATGTTTTCATAGTGCTCTTTCAACAATTTGGGAATAAAGGAGTGCTGATCGATTCCTGCTAGATGAGAAAACTCACTGAGGCTGGTTTTGATCTGTTGCAAAGCCTGAAAAAACCGTTGCGTCGTCAGGTCATTTTCTCCTCTTTCAAATCGAGATAACATGGAGCGCGAAAATTCGCCACCTGTAGCTTCCTCTAAAGAGATGTGACGACTTTCACGTATTTGCCGAAAAACTGCTCCGATATCTTTCATGAATTCTCCTCTATCTAACATTGCTCAATGCCCTAGCAAGTGACCCTCTTTTGTCCAAGAGATGGTGGGACCTTGTGTACAACACCAATTGGCCTAGTTACTGTATCTTTTTTCATGATTATAACAAATTTTTGAGGAGACTTCTTGGTTGAGGGGCAGCTTCATGATATACTAGTAGTATCTAGAAGATTTGAGGACAAAAGAATGAACCTATTTACACAAGAAATCCGTAAAAATCCTGAAGGACTAGCCTTTGATCAAGAGTTGGATTTGCTCAAAGAATTGCAAAAGCGTAATCCAGAAATTCTTGATTTAAAGAATGTGACAGCGACAGGACGAGTAGCCTATGATACAGGCCTCTATGTCTTGAATTACCAGTTGAGCTATACCATCGTTTTGGCATCTAGCCGAAGCATGGAGCCTGTTGAGCTTCAAGAGAGCTATCCTGTAACAGAGGTGTTTGCGGAGGATGTACAGTCTGACGCAGATATCGAGGCCCTAGAGGAAGACTTGATCCTTCCAATCGAAGGTGGGAAGATTGACCTGAGTGAAAGCGTAGCGGATAATATCCTGCTCAATATTCCTCTCAAGGTTCTCACTCCAGAAGAAGAGGCTGGACAAGGTTTTATTGAAGGCAATGATTGGAAAATCCTATCCGAAGAAGAATACCAAGCCGCTCAAGCGATTAAGAAAGAAGAAAACAGTCCTTTCGCCGGTCTAAATGGCTTGTTTGACGAAGAATAAGCTAGAGATTGCATTTGATAAATTTAGACATAAATACAGGTCTTTCCTTTGAGGAAAGGCCTTCTTTTGATATACTAGGATTAATAAACAACAGAGGGGAGACCTCTAAAAAGGAGAAAAAGTATGGATACTTTATTTATTCCAGGTTGGTTGATTACCGGCCTAATAGTCGCAGTTATTATTTTGATTTTGCTTGTTAAAGGTTATGTGAACGCTAAACCCAACGAAGTCGTGGTCATTACCGGTCTTCGGAAGCAACGTCACTTGCGTGGGAAAGCTGGCTTTATGATTCCCTTTGTCGAACAACGCTCTTATCTTGATATTGAGCAATTCTCGACAGATGTTCGGACGTCAGAAGCAGTCCCAACACTGGACTTCATTAACGTCCGTGCCGATGCAGCTGTTAAATTAAAAATTGGTACAACCGATGAAATGATTGCCCGGGCTGCAGAAAACTTCTTGAACTGGAATACGACAGATATTTCCAATTCTGTCCAAGATGTCTTGGAAGGAAACTTGCGGGAAGTGATCGGTCAGATGGAGCTCCGTAAGATGGTCAATGACCGTCAAGAGTTTGCCTCAAAAGTGCAAGACAACGTAGCGCCAGACTTGGCTAAAATGGGTCTAGAAGTCATCGCCTTTACGGTTCAATCCTTCTCTGATGAAGGGGGAGTCATCGATAACCTCGGGATTGAAAATGTTGAAACCATTAAGAAAGATGCCTTGATTGCCAAAGCCAAAGCAGAACGTGAACGCAAGGAAGTCGAAGCAGAACAAGATAAATTGGCTAACGACAAACGCGTCGCTGCCGATCTTGAAATTGCGCAAAAACAAAATGAACTGAAACTCAAACAAGCAGCCCTCAAGCAAGAAGCAGACATTGCCCAAGCAAAAGCAGATGCCGCTAAAGGAATTGAGGCAGAAGTGCAACGTCGTGAACAAGAGCGCGTGGCAGCCGAAGCCAATATCATGAAGCAAGAAAAAGAAGCAGAAGTCAAAGAGCGCGAAGTTAAGGTTCGTGAGCAAGAATTGGATGCCAACATCCGCAAACAAGCTGAAGCTGAAAAATATGCCCGTCAACAAGCTGCAGAAGCAGAATTGATCGAACGCCAACGCAAGGCGGAAGCAGAACTCTTCGAAACACAAAAAGAAGCCGAAGCTCGAAAAGCTCAAGCCGAAGCCGAGAAATTTGCCCAATTGCAAGAGGCCGAAGCTATTGAGGCTAAAGGTCGTGCCGAGGCTGAAGCCATTCGCTTGAAACTGGAAGCCGAAGCCAAAGGTTTAGACCAAAAGGCCGAAGCGATGAAGAAAATGCAAGAAGCAGCCATTACTGAAATGGTCGTTGACAAGTTGCCTGAAATTGCGCGTGCTGTCGCAGAACCATTAACCAAGGTGGATAAGATCACCATGTACGGGGAAGGCAATGCTTCTAAGATGGTGGGCGATATTATGCAAAGTATCGACCAAGTCTCTCAAGGAGCCGGATTTGATATTCGTCAATTGCTAGCAGGAGCTCTTGGGGTCAATATGACGGTCAATAAACTCAAAGAAGGAGAACAACCGGTCATTGAAGCAGAGGAGTTAGCTTCTAAAGAAGATTAATGCCATTCATCAAGAAGTGTCTGAGAACTGTTTCTCGGGCACTTTTGTTTTTAAGATCAAATGACTTGCATGATCTTCTCCCTCTAGAGAAGGCGGGAAGCTATTTTCTGCTTTCTTTTGAGGAGGAAAAATGGTAGAATAAAGGCAAACTATAAAGAGGAGTGTCACATGACTAAAGCAAACTTTGGTGTTGTTGGTATGGCCGTAATGGGTCGTAACCTTGCCCTTAATATCGAATCTCGTGGCTATACAGTTGCCATTTATAACCGTAGTAAAGAAAAAACAGAAGATGTGATTGCTTGCCATCCTGATAAAAACTTTGTGCCAAGCTATGATATCGAAAGCTTCGTAAACTCAATCGAAAAACCACGTCGTATCATGCTCATGGTTCAAGCAGGACCTGGTACAGACGCAACTATCCAAGCCCTTCTTCCACATTTGGATAAAGGTGATATCTTGATCGACGGAGGAAACACTTTCTATAAAGATACCATCCGTCGTAACGAAGAGTTGGCGAACTCAGGGATTAACTTTATCGGTACAGGTGTATCTGGTGGTGAAAAAGGTGCCCTTGAAGGTCCTTCTATCATGCCTGGTGGACAAAAAGAAGCATATGACTTGGTAGCTGACGTTCTTGAAGAAATCTCTGCAAAAGCGCCTGAAGATGGAAAACCATGTGTGACTTACATCGGTCCTGATGGAGCTGGTCACTACGTGAAAATGGTCCACAACGGGATCGAGTACGGGGATATGCAATTGATCGCAGAAAGCTATGACCTCATGCAACACTTGCTTGGCCTTTCTGCAGAAGACATGGCTGAAATCTTCACTGAATGGAACAAGGGTGAATTGGACAGCTACTTGATCGAAATCACTGCGGATATCTTGAAACGCAAAGACGACGAAGGTCAAGATGGACCAATCGTAGACTACATCTTGGACGCTGCAGGAAACAAAGGAACTGGTAAATGGACTAGCCAATCAGCGCTTGACCTTGGTGTGCCATTGTCACTCATCACTGAGTCAGTATTTGCCCGTTACATCTCTGCCTACAAAGAAGAACGTGTTCATGCAAGCAAGGTTCTTCCAAAACCAGCTGCATTCAAATTTGAAGGAGATAAGGCTGAATTGATTGAAAAAATCCGTCAAGCCCTTTACTTCTCAAAAATCATCTCATACGCACAAGGTTTTGCTCAATTGCGCGTCGCTTCTAAAGAAAACAATTGGAACTTGCCATTTGCGGACATCGCATCTATCTGGCGCGATGGATGTATCATCCGTTCTCGTTTCTTGCAAAAGATCACAGATGCATACAACCGCGATGCAGATCTTGCTAACCTTCTATTGGATGAGTACTTCTTGGATGTCACTGCTAAGTACCAACAATCAGTTCGTGACATTGTAGCTCTTGCTGTTCAAGCAGGTGTACCTGTACCAACCTTCTCAGCAGCCATCACTTACTTCGATAGCTACCGTTCAGCGGACCTTCCAGCGAACTTGATCCAAGCACAACGTGACTACTTTGGTGCTCACACATACCAACGTAAAGACAAAGAAGGTACCTTCCACTATTCTTGGTACGACGAAAAATAATCTTGCTCTATGGTCAAACGAGTTCTACTAGTAGAAAATGAGAAGAAAATCGCTCGCTTCATTGATTTGGAACTTCAAAAAGAGGGGTATCAAGTTGATGTGGTCGAGGATGGAAAAGCGGGTCTGGCCTTGATTGCTGCGACCAAATATGATCTGATCTTGTTTAATTACGATTTGTCAGATATGTCTGGTGAAACATTCGCAGAGGAAATCAGTCGGATTCGTCCAGCTTCTGTTTTGATTGTTTTGGATAGCCGCGAAAAAATTGCTGAGCACAAAGAGAGTATTCAGCGCTTTGCCGTTTCCTATATGGTCAAACCCTTTATTATCAGCGATTTGGTAGATAAGATCACAGCCATTTTTAGAGGACGTGATTATATTGACCAACATTGTAGCCAGATGAAAATCCCAACATCATACCGCAATTTGCGCATTGATGTGGAACACCATACCGTCTATCGTGGGAAAGACATGATTAGTTTAACCCGCAGAGAGTATGATCTCTTAGCGACTCTGATGGGAAGCAAAGGGGTGGTGACACGAGATCAGTTATTGGAGAGTGTCTGGAAGTACGAGAGTACAGGTGAGACTAATATTGTGGACGTCTATATCCGTTATCTCCGTGGGAAAATTGATCTACCCGGTCAAAAAAGCTATATTAAGACCGTTCGTGGGATTGGCTATGCCATGCAAGACACATTAGAATAAAATATTCGAACACTTAGAGGGTTCGAATATTTTTATGACCCAAGGGAAACGTTTGCGTTTGGAAAGGATGGGTTTTAAAAAGGATTTGGCTAAAAAAAGATAAAAAAAGATAAAATTTAGAGAAAAAAATGAATGTAAGGCTTTACAAATTTTTAAAATGTGGTATACTAGAAACAAATTAAGCGCAAACGTTTTCTTAAAAACAAAAGCCTTAAACAATATAAGGAGGTTGAATGATGAATAAAGGATCATTCAAAAGTTTATTTAGCTTTGAATTCTGGCAGAAGTTTGGTAAGGCCTTGATGGTCGTTATCGCTGTCATGCCAGCTGCTGGGTTGATGATTTCAATCGGGAAATCAATCCCTATGATCAACCCGAATTTATCTCCACTTGTTATTACAGGTGGGATTCTCGAACAAATCGGTTGGGGGGTTATCGGTAACCTTCACATCCTCTTTGCACTCGCTATCGGTGGTAGCTGGGCCAAAGAGCGTGCTGGGGGTGCCTTTGCGGCTGGTCTCTCTTTCATCTTGATTAACCGTATTACCGGTGCAGTTTTTGGAGTTACATCTGCAATGTTGGCTGATAAGGATGCTACCGTTCATACGATCTTAGGTGGATCAATTAAAGTTGCAGACTACTTCATTAGTGTCCTTGAAGCACCGGCACTTAATATGGGGGTGTTTGTAGGGATTATCTCAGGTTTTGTTGGAGCAACTGCTTTCAATAAATACTATAACTACCGTAAACTTCCAGAAGCCCTTTCTTTCTTTAACGGGAAGCGCTTTGTCCCATTCGTTGTTATCGTTCGTTCAGCTCTTACAGCCTTGGTTTTGGCAGCCTTGTGGCCAGTGGTTCAATCAGGAATTAATGGATTCGGTGTCTGGATCGCCAACTCACAATCAACAGCTCCAGTATTGGCACCATTCTTGTTTGGTACCTTGGAACGTCTTCTCTTGCCGTTTGGTCTTCACCACATGTTGACCATTCCAATCAACTATACTCAATTGGGTGGTAGCTACCAAGTTCTTACAGGTGCTGCCAAAGGAACAACTGTATTTGGACAAGATCCACTTTGGTTAGCTTGGGTAACAGACCTTGTTAACTTGAAGAAGGCAGATCCTAGCCAATACCAACACTTGCTTCATGCGTACACACCAGCTCGTTTCAAAGTTGGTCAAATGATTGGATCATTTGGTATCTTGATGGGGGTTGTAGTTGCTATCTATCGCAATGTGGACCCAGATAAGAAAGAAAAATACAAAGGGATGCTTTTTGCAACTGCCCTTGCTACATTCTTGACAGGTGTTACTGAACCAATTGAATACATGTTCATGTTCATTGCAACACCATTGTACTTGATCTACGCCTTTGTTCAAGGTGCTGCCTTTGCAATGGCTGACTTGGTTCACCTTCGTGTTCACTCATTCGGTTCAATCGAGTTCTTGACACGTACACCAATGGCCATCAACGCTGGTTTGGCACTAGATATCTTTAACTTTGTATGGGTAACAGTCCTCTTTGGATTTATCATGTACTTCATTGCTAACTTCATGATTAAGAAATTCAATTATGCGACTCCAGGACGTAACGGTAACTATGAACAAAATGATGATGCCCCTGCAGGAGATGGTGCAGCAGCAGGTGCTGCTACAAGCTCAGCAAGCTCACAAGTCATTAACATTATCAACCTTCTTGGTGGACGTGCCAATATCGTAGATGTTGACGCATGTATGACTCGTCTTCGTGTAACCGTTAAGGACGCTGAAAAAGTCGGAACAGAAGAACAATGGAAAGCTGAAGGCGCTATGGGTCTTGTCATGAAAGGACAAGGTGTCCAAGCGATCTACGGACCTAAAGCTGACGTATTGAAGTCTGATATCCAAGACGTTCTTGATTCAGGTGAAGTCATTCCTGAAACACTTCCTAGCCAAATGACAGCAGTTCAAAAGGCTGAAGCAACCTTTAAAGGTGTGACGGATGAAGTTCACTCCGTTGCAGATGGTGAAGTGATTAACATCGAAGATGTGAAAGATCCTGTATTCTCACAAAAAATGATGGGTGACGGATTTGCGGTTGAGCCTGAAAATGGCCACATCGTTTCACCAGTTGCTGGTAAAGTTACTAGCGTCTTCCCAACCAAACATGCCCTTGGTTTGGTAACAGATAATGGTTTGGAAGTCTTGGTTCACATCGGTCTAGATACTGTTAGTCTTGAAGGAAAACCATTTGAGGTTAAAGTTTCTGAAGGTCAAACAGTGGCTGCTGGAGACCTCTTGGTGGAAGCAGACCTTGATGCAATCCGTGCAGCTGGTCGTGAAACTTCAACAATTGTTGTCTTCACAAATGCAGATGCGATTAAATCTGTTAAGGTCGAACATACTGGTAAATTGGCAGCAAATGCGCCAGTTGCAACAGTAGAATTATAAGAGACGTCGGCAAAGAAAATGAGGTTGGGTCAGTGCACCCGGCCTCTTGCCGTTTCTTGATTTGGAGAGAAGGAGAAATCAGGGGATGAAATTTTTAACATTAAATTCCCATAGTTGGATGGAAGAGAATGCTCAGCAAAAATTTGAAACCCTCAAGGAACAAATTTTAGAAGCGCAATATGATGTGATCTGTTTCCAAGAGGTCAATCAAGAAATGGCCTCAGAAACAGTCGAAACAGATGAGTATTATCAAGCTTTGCCATCATCTGTAGCGATTCACAAGGATCACTTTGTTCGCGTATTGGTAGAAGAGTTAGCTGCTCATGGACTCCACTATTATTGGACTTGGGCCTACAACCATATTGGCTATGATCACCTCAATGAGGGTGTGGCCGTTCTTTCGCGTCAACCCTTGAAGGCGGATGAGATTTTGGTATCCAATATGGATGATCCAACGGACTACCATACTCGTCGAGTAGCCGTTGCCCATACAAGTATAGATGGCAAAGAGATTGCTGTTGCCAGCGTCCATCTTTCTTGGTGGGACAAAGGTTTCCAATTTGAGTGGCCACGCATTGAGAACTACTTCAGCCAAGTAGGCAAACCCTTTATTCTAGCTGGTGATTTCAATAATCCTGCTGGTCAAGAAGGGTATGAAACGATTCTATCCAGTTCGCTAAAGCTTCAAGATAGCTTTATTGAAGCCAAAGAAACAAAGGGGACTTATACTGTAGGTCCTGGAATCGATGGCTGGACGGACAATCAAGTTCCATTGCGAATCGATTACGTCTTTGCAAGTCCAGAATGGGACATCCAGCGTCTACATGTCATTTTTGATGATCAAAACAAACCCCATGTCAGTGATCACTATGGCTTAGAAGCTGAATTATCACTTTAATATAAATGGAGAGTCGAAAGGAAAACGATTTTATTCAATCTTCCTTCGACTCTTTTTTATGGATCAATGAGGAGCAAGCATAGGGGATTCTCCTGTTCTTCTGCTTTCTTTACGATTCAATTTATGGTAAAATGAAGTGTTAAAACAGTTTAAGGAGGTAGCAAATGCGTTGTCCAAAATGTGGTGGAAGTAAGTCTAGTGTGGTGGATAGTCGACAAGCTGAAGATGGGAACACCATCCGTCGTCGCAGGGAATGCGAAGAATGCCATTATCGCTTTACTACCTACGAACGAGTGGAAGAGCGGACCCTAGTGGTTGTCAAAAAGGATGGGACACGCGAGCAATTTTCTCGTGATAAAATCTTTAATGGTATTATCCGCTCAGCTCAAAAACGGCCTGTTTCTAGTGACGAAATTGAAGAAATTGTAAACCGGATCGAGCAAAAGGTTCGCAGCCAAAGTGATAATGAAATCAACAGTGAATATATTGGTTCGTTGGTCATGGATGAGTTAGCAGATCTAGATGAGATCACCTATGTCCGTTTTGCTAGTGTTTACCGGAGTTTCAAGGATGTCGGTGAGTTAGAAACCCTCTTGAAACAAATTACGAAGGGAACCAAGAAGAAAAAGGAAAAATAGATGAAGCCCAATACGCCTTTCGCATTTTTAAAAAATAATCTTCTTCCACCGGCAGGGGCTGCATTGGAGCAGTATTACCTGCCTATTTTAGAGACAGAAACAGTAGCGATTTATCGTTATCTGCTCGCCTCTTATGATCAGGGTGAAAAACAATATTTACTTGCTCAAATCCTCAATCACTTGAATATAGGATTTCCACAGTTGCTACTCGCCTTTGATCGTTTAATTGCTATGGGGTTGATGGATCTCTATGAGGAAGAAGTTGGGATCACCATCCAGTTACATGCTCCTCTTGAATCAGAACAATTTTTTTCGAATGCTATTTTCAAACGCTTGCTTGAAAAAAAGATTGGGGAAAAGGCTGTTGAGGATCTGATCCCAGCACGCTCTTTAGGAACTAGACGGCAAGTTTCCTTCTCTCAAGTCTTTGGACTAGATGCTGGTGAGGTGACCGTTCTTCCAAGCAAGAAACAGCAGTTTGATATGGAGATGTTTAAGCGAATGATGGGGCGTGATGGACTTCGTTTTGCGGATGAAGGAGAAGCGACTCTTGCCCTCTTTGCCATTGCAGAAGAGCAGCAATGGACCTGGTATGAAACGTATCTTTTAGCCAAAGAAACAGCTGTAGACCGTACCGTCTCTCCAAAGAGAATGAAACAAAAATTAGCTCAGGCTAGCCAAGAGCAACCCCGCATGTCCTATAGCCGTCAGGAAGAAACTATTCTGAGGGAAGCTAAGGCAAAATCCAGCCTACAATTTCTAGCGGAGATTAAGAAGGCGCGCAATGCGACCATTACGCAGAGCGAACGCAAGACTTTATCCAAGTTAGCTGATCTAGGCTTATTAGATGAGGTGATCAATATCATCTTATTGTTGACCTTTAATAAGACCCAGTCTGCTAATCTCAATGAAAAGTATGCTTTGAAGGTGGGAAATGATTTTTCTTATCAAGGGGTCAACAGTGCAGAACTAGCGATTTTAAAAGTTCGAGAACGCCAGGAACAAGCTAAAGCTCAAGGAAACAAGGGGACGAGTCCTACATCAGCTAAGGGCAAGAACAGCAATGTTCCCAAGTGGAGCCAACCAAACTATCAAAATCAAACCAGTCAAGCAGAAAAGGTGGATCTTGCTAAAGAGAAACAACGCCTATTAGAAAAACTGAATCAAGGAGGTGAGTAGATGGAAAGTGTAGGTCAAACCATGTCTCACATGAACCGTGCGCGTCAATTTAACTATGAGGATTTGGTCGCACAGATCTTGGCAGACCAAGAAGTTGCTGCTTTTATCAAGGACCAGTCTTTGTCTGAACAAGAAATTCGACGGAGTATTTCAAAATTTAATCAATACATTAGTGAACGCAACCGTTTCTTATTGGGAGATCCGGATTATATTGCCAAAGGTTATAAGCCCATCCTCACCATGAATGAAGGCTATGCGGATGTCGCTTATGAGGAAACGCCAGAGTTAATCGAAGCCCAAAAACGAGCTGCGATCAACCAACGTCTCAACTTGATCAATCTCCCTTCAACCTTGAAAGAAGCGAGTCTAGCCAAGGTAGAACTCGATGATAAGGGAAGATTTGTGGCCTTTGAGGAATTAGCTAATTTTGTGGCCAACTATCCGGAATATCAAAAGGGGATCTACCTCTATGGTGATTTTGGAGTAGGAAAGAGCTACATGATGGCAGCCTTGGCTCATGATTTATCCGAAAAACGTCAGGCCTCTACCACTCTACTACATTTCCCAAGTTTTGCGATCGATGTCAAAAATGCCATCAGTTCAGGCTTGGTCAAAGAAACCGTCGATCAGGTGAAAAAAGCCGAAATTTTAATTCTCGATGATATCGGTGCGGAACAGATGTCAGCCTGGGTGCGAGATGAAATCTTACAGGTGATTTTGCAGCACCGAATGCAGGAAAATCTCCCAACCTTCTTTACTTCTAACTTTAATTTTGAAGAGTTGGAACGTCATTTTGCAGCTTCGCGTAATGGAGATGAAACCTGGCAGGCCAAACGTGTTATGGAGCGCGTAAAATTTTTAGCCAAGGAAATCCATCTGGAAGGAGTCAATCGCCGATGAATGAAACCATCCGTTTAATGAAATCTCATTTTTCTGTTCGCCGTTTTAAGGAAGAAGCCATCAAAGAAGCTGACCTCATGGAAATTTTATCAGCTGGGCAGATGGCATCAAGTTGGAAAAACTTTCAGTCTTATTCTGTGATTGTGGTCAAAAGCAAGGAAAAGAAAGAAGCTCTTTACGACTTGCTTCCTCAAGAAGCGATTCGCCAATCAGATGTCTTTCTCCTCTTTGTTGGAGATTTAAACCGTGCTGAAAAAGCTGTCAAACTTCATGAGCAGGATTTCCATCCTGAAGGGGTGGACAACTTACTGATCACCTCAGTGGATGCGGCTCTGGCAGCTCAAAACACGCTATTGGCAGCTGAAAGTCTCGGCTATGGTGGAGTGATCATCGGCATGTTGCGCTACTGTTCAGAAGAAGTCGCAGAACTCTTCCGTCTGCCAGACTATACCTATCCGGTTTTTGGGATTGCTCTCGGAGTACCCAACCAGCAACATGCGGTGAAACCACGTTTGCCATTGGAGCAGGTTGCTTTTGAAGAAGAATACCAAGAACAAGACCTATCAGTTGTGACTGCCTATGACAAGGTTCAGGCAGATTATGCTGGAGCGCGTGCAACAGATAGCTGGAGCGAGCGCCTTGCAGCTCAATTTGGTCAACCTGAACAAGAAGAGACCAAAAAACTACTAGAAAAACACAAACTATTATGAAATGAAGAGAGGCGTTCTTGAACTGAAGTCTCGCCTTTCATTAGAAAAGAGGAAATCATGGCCCTACCAACTATTGCGATTGTAGGCCGTCCCAATGTCGGAAAATCTACACTCTTTAACCGGATTGCCGGTGAGCGGATTTCCATCGTTGAGGATGTAGAAGGAGTCACTCGTGACCGCATTTATGCAACAGCTGAGTGGTTGAATCGAAAATTTAGTATCATTGATACGGGGGGAATTGATGACGTAGATGCCCCATTTATGGAGCAAATCAAGCATCAAGCAGAAATTGCTATGGACGAAGCAGATGTGATCGTCTTTGTTGTTTCTGGAAAAGAAGGGATCACGGATGCGGATGAATATGTCACTCGTATCTTGTATAAGACCCATAAACCGGTGATTCTTGCAGTCAACAAGGTGGATAACCCAGAGATGCGCAATGATATCTATGACTTTTATGCCTTAGGACTGGGTGAGCCACTACCGGTATCCTCTGTCCACGGGATCGGAACTGGGGATGTGCTCGATGCCATCATTGAAAATCTTCCGAATGAAACAGAAGAAGAAAATCCAGATATCATCAAATTTAGCTTGATTGGTCGTCCAAATGTTGGGAAGTCAAGCTTGATCAATGCGATTCTCGGGGAAGACCGGGTCATCGCAAGCCCGGTTGCTGGAACTACACGGGATGCCATCGATACCCATTTTACCGATGCAGATGGTCAAGAATTTACCATGATCGATACAGCTGGTATGCGCAAATCTGGTAAAATCTATGAAAACACTGAGAAATATTCTGTCATGCGTGCCATGCGTGCCATCGACCGTTCAGATGTGGTTTTGATGGTTATCAATGCCGAAGAAGGGATTCGGGAGTATGATAAGCGGATCGCTGGCTTTGCTCATGAAGCTGGTAAAGGGATGATCATTGTTGTCAACAAATGGGATACTATTGAAAAAGACAACCATACCATGAAGCAGTGGGAAGATGACATTCGTGATCAATTCCAATACCTTTCTTATGCGCCGATTGTTTTTGTCTCTGCCTTAACCAAACAACGCTTGCACAAGTTGCCAGAGATGATCAAACAGATCAGTGAGAGTCAAAATACACGGATTCCTTCAGCTGTCTTGAACGATGTGATTATGGATGCCATTGCCATTAATCCAACTCCGACCGATAAAGGAAAACGCCTCAAGATCTTCTATGCGACACAAGTGGCAACCAAGCCGCCAACTTTTGTGGTCTTTGTTAACGAAGAAGAACTGATGCACTTCTCATACCTCCGTTTCTTGGAGAACCAAATTCGCAAGGCCTTTGTTTTTGAAGGAACTCCAATCCATTTGATTGCGCGAAAACGGAAGTAGGGAATACGAGACAAATGGATCAAAGTGGAGAAGGATATTTCAAATGATAAAACGCTCATTCTTCCAACTATGAAAACAACTAAAAGTAGCGCATAAGCGTTGCTTTTTTTAATAAGCTGGTAAAATGAAGTGGAGGATAGTCAGATGCGTAGTATCATGGTCCGGATATTCTTTATTCCTTATGCTTTTTTTAAGGATGAGTAGAGTAAACTCATGAAGATCATGAGAGCTTTAGGTTTGTGTACTTATTATTTAAAATCTATCTGTATCTCTTGTTTCTCGGTTCGATCGTAAGCTTGGAGCTCTTGATCCTATTGTTGGGGATTTTATTAAAAAATAGGTCGTATTTTTTGTGGGCTATCGGGATCTTTCTCCTCTCTATTTAGCTATTCTGTCTATTGTTCGCTCAGACGGTTAAAAGAGAAAAATCATGGATAGCTGATTGAGGTAACTCTATTACGAAATCAGGTGAAAATCTGGGACAAGACTGTCTCAGTTTTTTCTAAAAGTAAGTTAAAATCCTTTTAATAGTAAAATTATCTTTTCTAATTTTATCTTAAATATGGTATAATAAAGGGATTAATCTAAGGTGGTAAACATGGCAAAATTAATTCCTGGGAAGGTTCGTTCACAAGGGAGCCTTCTCTATGAAGCTGGGAAAGTTTCCCTTCAGGAAGTAAAAGAAAAATACCTGTATTTTCGGGTGGAAGAAGAAAGCTTGCGGTACAGTTTGGACGACGATGCCGTTTTTTGTAGCTGTGCTTTCTTTCAAAAGAAAAAATTCTGTACGCATCTAGCAGCTGTAGAAGCTTTTTTGAAGAATGATGACAGTGGGAAAGCAGCTCTTACAAGCCTTGAAGAAGACGCCACGGCGACTGAAGAAACGCAGGAGAAGGTCTCTTTTGGAAGTTTGTTTTTAGACCAGGTCCTTCCAAAAATCGAAAAGAAAGAAACACGCTATGTCTTATCAGCAGTCGGGCAGGAGGATGAATACTCTGGTCAATTCTTGTGGACTCTTCGCATTCGTCGCTTGCCAGACGAGCGCTCTTATGTGATCAGAGATGTACTAGCTTTTTTGCAGACCCTTCAGAAAGAAGGCCATTTTGCAATTGGCAAAAGTTACTATGAACCCATTTCTTACTTAGAATTTGATGGGTCTAGTCAGGATGTGATCAATTTCCTACAAGGCTTGGTCATAGATAGTGGATCGAAAGAGCAAGATTTCTTTCCCAATGCTGGACGCCATCTTTATTTTCCACCGACTCTCTTTGAAGAAGCTGTAGAATTATTGATGAATTTGGATTCCTTCCTCTTGCAATACAGCATGTACGATTTTTCTGAAGTCTATTTTCAGGATGTCCATGGGGAGGAAGAACTCTTTCATTTTCAGGTGGAAGACCATGGTGATTTTTACGAATTGATCATTACGGAGCCACAAGTGAAGGTTGTCGAGTCTGCTGTTTACCTGTTTCGAAATGGTGTTTTCTATCACCTGACGCCCCAACAGCGAACCCTATGGAAGGCCATCCAAGATCTTCCAATGGATCAGGATCGCAAAAAACGCCTGCATTTTGATCCAACGGATCAAACAAAGCTTT
Organism: Streptococcus sp. HCA-5024; assembly: GCF_037890265.1. Taxonomy (NCBI): domain Bacteria; kingdom Bacillati; phylum Bacillota; class Bacilli; order Lactobacillales; family Streptococcaceae; genus Streptococcus; species Streptococcus sp. HCA-5024. Next base: position 654,289 of record NZ_JBBKBR010000001.1, on the reverse strand, counting down.
CCTATAGTTTAAAAGAGTTCAAAAAACTGGGGCAAATAACAGCTCCGACCAGCTTTTTAATCCACGATTTCACTCCAGAATTTCATTTTGATCTAGCACAGGACCAGACTGTTTTACTGGATGTTGTCTTTCAATACCAGGATCGTGTGGTGACCACGCGTGAGGAACTCCTCAATCTTCCTTATTCCAGTGATTTCGATAAGGAGCAAGAAGTCCTTTCAACCATGCTAGCAGCAGGTTTTACAGACGACTTTTCTTCCCAAAGAAGTCCTTTATCAAGTGAGCAAATCTATCCATTCTTTCACCAACAGATCCCGACTTTTGAAGCCTTAGGAGAGGTTACCCTCTCTGATAGCCTTTTAGATCTTTATCAAGTGGAGCGTCCAAAAATTGATGTTAAAACCAATGGCAGTCTACTGGAGATCGGTTTTGACTTTGAAAGTGTGGATCCAGCCGAAGTGGACCAGGTCCTCAAAGCTCTAGTAGGGCAAAAAGACTATTTTGTCAGCCATACAGGGAAAGTTCTTGTCTTTGATGAAGAAACCAAGAAGATCAGTCGAGCCTTAGCAGATCTGCGGGCGAAAATGAGCAAGGGTGGGAAACTACAAGCCCGCCGGATTGCCGCTTATCAGCTATCTGATTTGTTGGCAGATCAAGACAATGTTCATTTTTCAGAAGACTTTCGAAATTTAGCTCATGATTTGACTCATCCAGAAGACTTCCAACTCCCTCAGATGACAATCCAAGCGACCCTAAGGGATTACCAAGAAACAGGGGTCAAATGGTTCTCCATGTTAAATCATTATGGTTTTGGTGGTATTTTAGCGGATGATATGGGGCTTGGGAAAACCCTGCAGACTATTTCCTTCTTGACCAGTGTTGCAAAAAAAGAAACTAAAATCTTGATTCTAGCTCCATCTAGTCTCATCTACAATTGGAAACAAGAATTTTCAAAATTCGCTCCTCAGATGGAAGTGGAAGTCGTCTATGGTCTCAAGCAGCACCGAGATGAACTCATCGCAACCAATCCACAGGTAGTTATCACTAGTTACGCGTCTTTCCGTCAAGATGTGGAGGAATACCAGAAGAATCAGTATGAGTACTTGATTCTAGATGAAGCCCAGGTCATGAAAAATGCCCAAACCAAGATTGCCCAACACTTACGTGGCTTTGAGGTTCCGCATGTGTTTGCCTTATCTGGGACACCGATTGAAAATCATGTGGGTGAACTCTGGTCTATTTTCCAAATTGTCCTTCCAGGGCTCTTCCCAGCTAAAAGAGAATTTCAAAAATTGAGTCCTGAGACCATTGCGCGTTTTGTCAAACCTTTCGTCATGAGACGGAAAAAAGATGAAGTGCTCCAAGAATTACCGGACTTAATTGAAACAACATACCACAATGAGTTGGATGAAAGTCAAAAAACGATCTATTTGGCTCAATTAAAACAAATTCAAGATCGGGTTCGAACCTCTAGTGAGGAAGAACTAAATCGGAGCAAGGTGGAAATTCTCTCTGGTCTCATGCGCCTTCGCCAAATCTGTGATACCCCCGCCCTCTTTATGGAAGACTATCAAGGAGATAGTGGGAAATTGGAGAGCCTTCGAGATCTTTTGGGTCAAATCAAGGATGGCGAACACCGGGTTTTGATCTTCTCTCAATTTAGAGGCATGCTGGATATCCTAGAGCAGGAAATTGACCAGCTTGGCATGACCTCCTTCAAAATCACGGGATCCACTCCGGCCAAAGATCGTCAAGAAATGACCAATGCCTTTAATGCAGGTGAGCGTAATGCTTTTCTCATTTCTTTGAAGGCTGGAGGAGTCGGTTTGAACCTCACGGGAGCCGATACCGTCATCCTAGTCGATTTGTGGTGGAATCCTGCAGTGGAAGACCAGGCTATTGGACGTGCCCATCGAATGGGACAGGAACAAAATGTTGAAGTTTACCGTATGATTACTCGTGGCACGATTGAAGAAAAAATCCAGGAACTTCAAGCATCTAAAAGACACTTGGTCTCAACAATTTTAGATGGAACGGAAACACGGTCCAGCTTATCTGTTGAGGAAATTCGTGAGATTCTTGGAATTCAGTCAGAATAGCTTGAAAAATTCTGTGAATAGTTTATAATTAATGGAGTGTCGAAAGGAAGAAAGCATGACAGAAAAATATTTTCCTCAAGTAGGGGATAATGAGTTGATGTTAAAAGAGATGCCCCACATGAACCTGTATGATGAAACAGACTTGATTAGTAACATTACAGGCGACTATGTGGATAAAAATTATTTGGAATGGCAACCGATTGCTGAAAACACCAAACCTAAGCATCCTTACCATCAACCACTAGAAGAGCCCCTACCGAAAAGACGGCCAGTAAGAAAACCTGATTTTAAAGAGCCGATTGATAAAAAAAGTCCTGCCAACCGTTATGCAGAGGAAGCGAGAGAGCGTGCGCGTGAAGATCTGAAAAAGAAACGCACAGCCCCCTATCTGACAACGGATCCAGCAGCTACTACAAGTAAGCGGAAAAAACCGTTTATTTCAGAACGGAAACCTGGTCAGCCAACGGCTCCCTTCCAAAAGGAAAATCCGGGTGAATTATTGAAATATAGCAAACGATTACGACAAGATCAGTTGATCCTTGCAGAGTTCGAATCTGCAGGAGAACCAGAAGTGGCAGAACCGACTGAAAAGAAAAACAATTATGATTTCTTAAAGACTAGCCAAATATACAATAAAGATCAGCACAAGTTGAAACCACAGCCAATCAAACAAGAATTGGATTTAACCCATCTAGATCAAGAATAAGGAGAAAACATGTCTAATACATACCATTTTATTGGAATTAAAGGAGCAGGGATGAGTGCTTTAGCCCTCATGCTTCACCAAATGGGACATACGGTTCAAGGGTCAGATGTTGAGAAGTATTACTTTACGCAACGTGGCTTGGAACAAGCAGGAATTCAAATTTATCCATTTGATGTGAAAAATTTGGAAGGCGACAAGATCCTCATTGCTGGGAATGCTTTCCGTCCAGATAACAATGTGGAAATTGCTTATGCAGATGAGCATGGCCTAAACTATAAACGCTACCATGAATTCCTTGGTGAATTTATGCGTGACTTCGTCAGCATGGGGGTTGCCGGAGCACACGGAAAAACCTCAACAACAGGGATGCTTTCGCATGTCTTATCAAATATCACTGATACCAGTTATTTGATTGGTGACGGGACAGGTCGTGGCTCTGCAGCAGCCAAATACTTTGTATTTGAATCAGATGAGTATGAACGCCACTTTATGCCTTACCATCCGGAATACAGCATCATTACCAATATTGACTTCGACCATCCAGACTATTTCACGAGCTTGGAAGATGTCTTTAATGCCTTTAATGATTATGCCAAACAAATCAGTAAAGGCCTCTTCATCTACGGAGAAGACAAAGAATTGCGTCGGATTACCTCATCAGCACCAATTTATTACTATGGTTTTGATAAGGAGACGAACGATTTTGTGGCAAGCAACCTGCTTCGTTCAACGACTGGTTCAACCTTCAACGTTCATTTCCGTGGAGAAGACTTGGGGCAATTCCATATCCCAACATTTGGTCGTCACAACATCATGAATGCCACAGCTGTCATTGGCTTGCTTTACATTGCAGGATTTGACTTAGATTTAGTCCGCGAACATTTGAAGACCTTTGCTGGCGTGAAACGTCGCTTCACTGAAAAAGTAGTCAATGGAACAGTGATCATCGATGACTTTGCGCATCATCCAACGGAAATTATTGCAACCTTGGATGCGGCCCGTCAAAAATACCCAAGCAAAGAGATTGTGGCCATTTTCCAACCACATACCTTTACACGGACCATTGCCTTGTTAGATGAATTTGCAGAAGCGTTGAATCAAGCAGATGCTGTTTACTTGGCACAGATCTATGGCTCTGCGCGTGAAGTTGATCACGGCGATGTGAAAGTTGAAGATTTGGAAGCAAAAATTGTCAAACGCTCAGCGATTATTACAGCTGAGAATGTTTCTCCTCTTCTTGACCATGATAATGCAGTCTATGTCTTTATGGGAGCAGGAGATATTCAAACCTATGAATACTCATTTGAGCGTTTATTATCTAGTTTGACACATAGTGTACAATAAGAGATGATTGAGTCTGGAATCGATTGGTTCCAGACTCAAATTTATCTGTCCACTGAAGGAGTATGAGATGAGGAAAGCAGGATGATGATTCGATCAATCACCCCAGCTGATCAAGAACAGCTGGGCTTGCTAGAAGAAGAACTTCATGACAATGAAGGAAAGGAGCACAGGGCCACTCTTGAGGAAGCGCTAGGTTCGAAGGAAGCCATTTCTTTGCTTGCAGAGCAGGCGGGGGATGCTGTGGCTTACTTGTTGGCGACAGAAGACCAGCCTTTAAAAAGAGACCTAATTGTATTGCGACTAGCAGTGAGACCAGCCTTTCAAGGTCAAGGCTATGGTTCTATTTTGATCGCTGCTTTAAAGGATCTAGCTGTTCAAAAGGAAAAGGAAGCCATTTGGATCGATTGCCCAGAAGACTTACTATCTTATTTTTCCCAGCAAGGATTTCGAGATGAAGCTGAGTCTGATCGAGGTGTCCATATGGTTTGGGAACGATAGAAGGAGTAAATGATGAAAGAAAAGATTCACATTAGACAGGCAGAGCTGCAGGATTTGGATGCCATCGAGCGCATTGAGCTTGAAAATTTCTCAGAAGAAGAAGCGATTGCGCGTGAGATTTTAAAAGATCACATCGAAAAGATTCAAACGACATTTCTTGTAGCAGAGTGCCGAGGTCAGATTTTAGGCTATTTAGAAGGACCTGTTAGACTGGAGCGCTATTTGATCGATTCCTCTTTTTCAGAGGTTGAAGATCTAAGTCAGTTAGAACAGGGCTTTATTTCCATTACGAGTCTATCCATTGCTAAAGAAGCTCAAGGACTGGGAGTGGGAACCCTTTTGCTTGAAGCGATGAAAGAGATTGCGATTAAGGATGGCCGTCAAGGGATCAATTTGACCTGTCATGATTATTTGATCCCTTATTACGAAAAGCAAGGATTTACCAATGAAGGTCTTTCAGAATCCCAATATGCGGGTGAAGTTTGGTACAATCTGGTCTGGGAAAATGAAAACCTTGATTAAATAGGTATTTTGAAGAAGAAGGGCGATTTGTATTGCTTTTCTAAATCTTTTAAGATATAATATTAAGGATTATGATGAGGGAGGTCAATTATTTGACTGATAAATCACAAGACAGTGAGAAGTTATTAAGCTTCAAAGAGCAGATCCTCAGAGACTTAGAAGAGGCCAATGAGCAACTTCTAAAGATCGAAAAAGAGTATGATCTACCTGATCGAAGCATTGAAACCCCTTCTTCACTGAAAGAGGAGGAAGAAGCAACACCACCTCCAAAAGTAGAAGAATCTGCGTTGGCTCCCAAAGAAGAACCAGTGGAGCCGGTAAAGGCGACTCCTGCTGTGGAAGAAAAGAGTGAGCTTACAAAGCCTGCTAAAAAAGAACCAAGTCAGGAACCGGTAGAGGAAAGCTTATCGCGCTCTTCTCGTAACCAGCGCCAACAAAAACAAAAGAAACAAAATAAAATCGCTAAACGAATTGTGCGGACAGTGGTCAGCCTTTTGCTGATTGTGATCGTGGCTACAGGGATCTTTGCTGTGACCTATATCCATTCAGCTGTCAAGCCGATGGATAAAAATGCAACAGAATTCGTAACGGTTGAGATTCCAGCAGGTTCAAGTAATCGTGAGATTGGCGCGATCCTTGAGAAAAAAGGACTCGTGAAAAATGGTCAGTTCTTTAACTACTATACCAAGTTCAAGAACTATAGCAATTTCAAATCTGGTTATTTCAATTTGCAAAAGAGCATGGATCTAGAAACCATCATCCAAAAACTGCAAGAAGAGGGAACCAAAACTCCTCAGGCTCCAGTTCTTGGAAAGGTCACGATTCCAGAAGGTTATACGATCGATCAGATTGCGACGGCTATCACCACCGATGTCTCCACTAAGAAGGCAGGCAAGACTCCATTTAAGAAAGAAGATTTCTTGAAGGCTGTCCAAGACGATGCCTTTATTGAGAAGATGGTGGCCAAATATCCTAAGCTCTTGGCGAATCTGCCAAGTAAGGATTCTGGTGTTCGTTACCGTTTAGAAGGTTATCTCTTCCCAGCAACTTATAACTATGGGAAAGATACCACAGTGAAAGAGATGATCGATCAGATGCTTGCGGCAATGGATCAAAACTTAAGCCCATACTATGAAACACTTGAGAGCAAGAACATCAATGTAAACGAAGTATTGACTCTTGCTTCCTTGGTTGAAAAAGAAGGGGCGACGGATCAGGACCGCAAAGATATCGCGAGTGTCTTCTATAACCGTTTGAACCAAGACATGCCTTTGCAAAGTAATATTGCAATTCTTTATGCAGAAGGGAAACTTGGTCAAAAGACGACCTTAAAAGAAGATGCAACGATCAATACAGAGCTGGATTCACCTTATAATATTTATAAGAATACCGGCTTGATGCCTGGCCCAGTGGATAACCCTGGAGTATCAGCGATCGAAGCGGCGGTGAACCCAAGTAAGACCGATTACTTGTATTTTGTCGCAAATGTCGAAAATGGTGAAGTTTTCTTCGCTAAGACATACGAAGAACACAATAAAAATGTTGAAGAACATGTCAATAGTAAATTGACACAAGCAAGTTCAAACTAGAAAAAGCATGTGGCGCGTCCACAGCTTTTTCATTCAAATAATAGAAAGAGAAGAATAATGGCAGAAAAAACATACCCAATGACCCTAGCAGAAAAAGAAAAATTGGAACAAGAATTAGAAGAATTGAAATTGGTCCGTCGACCTGAAGTGGTGGAACGGATTAAGATCGCTCGTTCGTATGGTGACCTCTCAGAAAACTCTGAGTACGAAGCAGCAAAAGATGAACAAGCTTTTGTGGAAGGTCAAATCTCTAGCTTGGAAACAAAAATCCGTTATGCGGAAATCGTCGATAGTGACGCTGTTGCAGTAGACGAAGTAGCGATTGGAAAAACCGTTACAGTTCAAGAAGTTGGCGAAACAGATGAAGAAGTATACAGCATCGTTGGTTCAGCAGGGGCAGATGCCTTTGCAGGAAAGATTTCTAACGAAAGCCCAATCGGTCACGCTTTGATTGGTAAGAAGACAGGTGACGTTGTCACTGTTGAGACACCAGCTGGAAGCTACCAAGTGAAAATTTTGAACGTAGAAAAAACAGCGTAACTATAAAACGCAAGCCCTCCAAGAGGGCTTGTTTTTTTGTGCTCTTAATCTTTTTGTGAGAGTGAAAATTCTTTGCTGACTGAACGATATCAAAAAAAGCACTTGAACCTTGGGTTCAAGTGCTACTGTATACCGCTAGAATTAGTAGTTTGTACTACTTTCTATTGCGTTGTTTTCCTGCATTGCGGTTATTTTTTGGTTTGTGTTGGATTTGTGTGGCCGCAGTTGGTGTGACATCTTTTTTCACGCGGTGACTAGTCGCTTTTGGAGGATTGTTTTTGTATTCCTCAGCGACGCGCTTGCGAAGATTTGGACGAATCAAGTAGTTGATGACAAATTGTTGGATAATTTGGATCACCCCACCGACTACCCAGTAAAGAGTCACTCCGGCTGAAGAGATCAATGAGAAGACACCGATCATAATCGGACTCATCAGTGATGCTTTGCGCATGCTTTCCTTTTGGGTTTCATCTTCAATTCCATGAAGAGAGAGCATACTTTGGATATAGTAAAGAACTGCTACGATTGCTGTCAAGAGCAAGCTTGGTTTGCCGAGAGCAATGCCAAGGAAGCTACTATCTGCTACCCCTTTGGTGTGTTGAGCTGCAAAGAAGAGAGCTGAGAAGAATGGCATTTGGATCAAGAGTGGCAAACACCCAACTCCACCAAACATGCTAACTCCATTTTCACGTTGAGCAGCCATTAATTCCTGTTGCGCCAATAGCTTTTCTTCTTGTGTGCTAGCGTTCTTCATGCGCTCTTGGATTGGCCCAAGGATAGGTTTTAAGTAGTTCATCTTTTCAGATTGGTAGGTTGCCTTCCATGATTGGTACAAACCAAGTGGCAAGATGATTAACCGCACGATCAAGGTGACGATAATAATCCCGATCCCAAAGCCCAAGCCAAGGTTGTTGGCAAAGAATTTGATGGCTTCGCCCATCGGACGGCCAAGAAGATTCCAGATCAATCCAGTCGGATTTCCAGTTTTCCGATCGACACTCACGCATCCTGACAAGAAGACAAGCGAAGCTAGTCCCATCGATGCAAGTAATGCAAGTTTATTTTTTTTCACAAATAGTTCCTTCTTTTTTAAAATGTTACCTTTCTATTCTACTGTTTTTTTTTAAAATACACAATAGTTCTCTAGTCTTAATTTGCAATTTTAAAGTCTGTATAGTTTTCAAAGTTTGCGAGCGTAACATCTAAATAAGTTACATGTGCAAAAGGTGTAGGACCTTTGCGAATTTCTTGAATGAATTTGGCCATTTGGCTACTAGACTCTGCCTGGGCCAGAATGCCAACCGTTCCGTCGTCATTATTCCAGACACGGCCAGTAATCCCACCGATCTCTAAAGCAAGACTGTACACTCCCCAGCGAAAGCCAACCCCTTGAACCCGTCCTTGGGCAATCATTTTTACCTTTTGCATGTGCGACCTCCTTGACTCGAAGAAATCTATCTGAGGCATGATTTCTTCTTTTTCTTTGTGCTATAATAGTTCTATGAATATTATAACGTCTAAATCCAATAATGTAATCAAAAATGCTAAAAAATTACATCAAAAAAAATACCGGACAGATTCTTATCTCATTGAAGGCTGGCATCTGTTTGAAGAAGCAGTAGAAAATCAAGCGAAGATTCAGCAGGTCTTTGTTTTAGAAGCCTATTTAGACCGGGTAGAGGACATCCAAAAAGTCACCGTCGTGACTCCGGAGATCTTAAGTCTCTTGGCAGATTCGAAGACTCCGCAAGGGATTGTCGCAGAGATCGCTCTGGATCAGCCAGAGCTTCCGGATCAGCTTCAAGGACGCTTCCTCTATTTGGAGGATGTACAGGATCCTGGCAATGTAGGGACGATGATTCGAACAGCAGATGCAGCAGGTTTTGATGGCGTCATGCTTTCGAAAGCCTCCGCAGATCTATACAGTCTCAAGACCCTTCGATCCATGCAGGGCAGTCATTTCCATATTCCTATCTGGAAACTGGATCGAGAAGAACTATTGGAGCGAGCTGCGCAATCTCATCTAGCAGTTCTCGCAACGACGCTTTCAGAAGCTTCCATTGACTACCGTCAGCTTTCTCAGACCGATCAGTTTATTCTGGTTATGGGGAATGAAGGAAATGGCATCAGCCAGGAAATGGCGGCACAAGCAGACCAGCTGGTTCATATTCCTATGCCAGGTCGGGCCGAGAGTTTGAATGTTGCAGTGGCAGCAGGAATTTTGATGTTTTCTTTAAGGAAATTTTGAGAAAAAGAAGTATACTTAACCTGTAAGAAGAAGTTGATGGAGATCTTATTGGGAGAGCTTATCAACGAAAGGTGGTTATCTTATGCAATATCATCGTGACAAAGAATACATGACCTATGTAGGCCATCTGATCCAGCATCCTAAGGTTCAAAAATTAGCCGACATTCCCCACCATATTCATTCCAATCGTTTGGAGCATTCCATTCATGTTAGCTATACTAGTTATAAATTGGCAAAAAAATTTGGCTGGGATGCCAAAAGTACGGCTCGGGGTGGGCTCTTGCATGACCTCTTTTACTATGATTGGCGCGAGACCAAGTTTACCAAGAGTCACGCCTGGATCCATCCCCGCATCGCCGTGAGAAATGCGCGAAAGATTACAGATCTCAATGCCAAGGAAGAAGACATCATCATTAAACACATGTGGGGAGCTACCCTTGCCCCGCCTCGCTACAAAGAATCCTTCGTAGTGACCATGGTGGATAAATACTGGGCTGTTAAAGAAGCTTCAGAACCATGGCGTAAAAAGATGGCTAAAAGGAGATTTTTTCATCGAAAAATGTTAAAATCGTAGTAAACAAATTTGAAAGGAACTTGTTAATATGTATAATGATTCAGTAATCCAAGAACAAAGTGGATTGAATGCTTTTTATAACAAAATCTACTCATTAGTTGGGATCGGTGTGGGGATTTCAGCCCTTGTGTCTGGCCTGATGATGACAGTCTTTCAAGACTTCTTCGTACAAATCTTGACAACCGCACCAATGGTTTACTACGCAGCAGTGGTTGTAGAATTGATCTTGGTCTTTGTTGCAAGTGGGAAGGCTGTTAAAAATAGCCCGTCTGCTCTTCCGATCTTCTTGATCTACTCAGCTTTGAATGGCTTTACCTTGAGCTTTATCATTGCTCGCTACATGCAAGCAACTGTCTATAAGGCTTTCTTGGTCAGTGCCTTGATGTTTATTGTCATGGGAGCTATCGGACGCGTCGTGAAAAAAGACCTGTCTGGAATGGGACGTGCCTTGATGGGAGTCTTGATCGGTGTGATCATTGCTTCTGTTGTGAACATGTTCTTGAGAAGTTCTGGAATGGACTATATCTTGAGTATTATCTCTGTCTTCCTCTTTGCAGGATTGACAGCTTGGGATAACCAAAAGATTCGCTATGTCTATGATCAAACAAATGGTCAACCTGCTACAGGTTGGGCAGTAGCGATGGCTTTGGAACTTTATCTTGACTTTATCAACCTCTTTATCAGCCTTCTTCGTATCTTCGGAAGAAACGACTAATCAAAGAGAGATTGAGCTGGGGCAGTTGCCTCGGCTTTTTTTGTCTTTCGACTTGTGCTATACTAATAGTGACTAAAGAATAGAAATGAGCGCTTATGAAAACACCCTTTGTAACCCGTGAACAATTAGAAAGTCTGACCCAAGAATTTCCTACCCCTTTCCATCTCTATGATGAAGCAGGAATTCGTGAAACGGCTCGTGCTCTCCATCAAGCTTTTGCTTGGAATGAAGGTTTTAAAGAATACTTTGCCATCAAGGCGACTCCTAACCCATCGATCCTAAAAATTTTGCAAGAAGAGGGCTGTGGTGTCGACACCGCCAGCTACGTGGAATTGTTAATGGCGGATAAACTGGGCTTTAGTGGAAAAGAGATCATGTTTTCTTCTAACAATACGCCAGCAGATGAATTTGTCTATGCTAGAGAATTAGGGGCAACGATCAATCTGGACGCCTATGAAGACATTGCTTTCTTGAAGTCTGTGACTAGCATTCCCAAGGTCATTTCTTGCCGCTATAATCCTGGTGGAGTTTTTGAACTGGGAACCGATATTATGGACAATCCTGAAGAAGCCAAGTTTGGAATGACCAAGGAGCAATTGATCCAAGCCTTTATCGAGTTGAAAGAACTAGGTGTGGAAGAGTTTGGCATTCACGCTTTATTAGCTTCTAATACTGTATCCAACGACTACTATCCAGAGCTAGCGCGTCAACTTTTTGAATTAGCAGTAGAAGTCGTCGAGAAAACAGGTGTCCACTTGGGCTTCATCAACCTTTCTGGTGGGGTTGGGGTCAATTACAAGCCAGAGCAAGAACCAAATGATATTGCCATTATTGGGGAGGGCGTACACCGCGTCTTTGATGCGATTCTCAAACCGGCAGGACTTGGTCATGTGAAAATCTATACCGAGCTTGGTCGCTTTATGCTGGCTTCACACGGCCTCTTAGTAACCAGAGTGACGCATAAAAAGAAAACTTACCGGACTTATGTCGGGGTTGATGCTTCAGCTGTGAACCTTCTTAGACCGGCTATGTACGGTGCTTATCACCATATTACCAATATGGATCGTCCAGAGGAACTGACTGAAGTGGTCGATGTCGTGGGAAGTCTCTGTGAGAATAACGATAAATTTGCCAAACAACGAGAACTACCTGTGACGGAGATTGGAGATTTGCTCGTGATCCATGACACTGGAGCCCATGGATTTTCAATGGGGTATCAGTACAATGCTAAGTTGCGTTCAGCAGAAGTTTTGCTTCAAGAAGATGGGCAGGCCCGTTTGATTCGTCGCGCAGAAAAACCAGAAGATTATCTTGCGACACTCTACGGCTTTGACATTGAAAAATAAGCGATTGTCTGATATAATGATAGTTATGTAAAAATAATGGATCGGAGAAAATTTTATGAATCTCTTTTTAGGAATTTTGTTGATTATTTTAGCTTTCTTTGGTGGGATGATTGCAGGAATGTTCTTGCTTCGTCGTCAATTTGAAAAAGAATTTGCATCAAACCCACGTTTGAATGTTGAAGCAGTCCGTACGCTTTTAGGTGCCAGCGGCCAACGTCCAAGCGAAGCAAAAGTTCAACAAGTCTATCGCCAAATTGTGAACCAACAAAAATCAGCAATGGCGAAAAACAAGAAAAAATAAGAGTGGGGCAATCTCACGATAATAAATGAGAGGGGCTTGGAGGAATTTCTTAGTCCCTCCTTTTGGAAGGAAGAGATATGGATAACCGACCGATTGGTTTTTTAGATTCTGGAGTAGGTGGCCTGACTGTTGTCCGCGAATTGCTCCGTCAGCTTCCTCACGAAGATGTCGTCTATATTGGAGATTCAGCGCGTGCACCTTATGGTCCTAGACCAGCAGACCAAATTCGCGAGTATACTTGGCAGATGGTGAACTTCCTTCTGACCAAAAATGTCAAGATGATTGTCTTAGCCTGTAATACAGCGACGGCAGTGGTTTGGGAAGAAGTCAAGGAGAAACTTGATATTCCCGTTTTGGGAGTGATCTTGCCCGGAGCTTCTGCAGCCATTAAATCGACGACCCATCAAAAAATTGGGGTCATTGGGACACCGATGACGGTTTCTTCTGGAATTTATAAAGAGAAGATTCAAAGTCTAGCACCAGACATGGAAGTCAGCAGTTTAGCTTGTCCCAAGTTTGTTCCTTTAGTGGAATCAAACGAGTTGGCATCCAGTGTGACCAAAAAGGTGGTTTATGAAACCCTAAAACCACTAGTTGGAAAGGTTGATACCTTGGTCTTGGGATGCACCCATTATCCCCTTTTAAAACCGATCATTCAAAATGTGATGGGACCGGATGTCAAATTGATTGATAGTGGGGCAGAGTGTGTTCGGGATATTTCCGTCTTATTAAACTATTTTGAGCTCAATAAGAGTCGCGAACTCTTAGAGCAGACCCACAGCTTTTATACCACTGCAAATGCCAATAGCTTTGCAGCGATTGCCGAAAAATGGCTAGAACGTTCAGTGAATGTGGAGCATGTAAATTTATGAGTGACAAACTATTTGAATACAAAGATCCCCAAGATTGGTATATTGCCCAATGGGGAGATGATGCAGACTACAACCAATTTAGTCAAGTACCTGCGGAAGCTTCCACTCTGTTAGATCAGCTGGAACTTCTCTTTGCCAAGGATCCTGAAGGATTCCCTCTCAATCTATCGGTGATGCGCTATGGTTCAGCCTTTCGTTTTCTGACCTTTTTGACCGAAATCTTGAATGAAGTCAAGGGAAGAGCTTTTGAGATCGTACAGCGTCAAGGAGCCTTGCTCTTGGTTGAAAAAGGGAAATTGCTTTACTTGCATTTGCCAAGTGATGGGGTGGATGTGGAAGCCTTCTTAGGTCAAGACAAGGTCAAAGATACGATTCTCATTGCGACTCGAAATGAGGGAAAAACCAAAGAATTCCGCAATATGTTTGAAAAGCTGGGCTTTGAAGTGGAAAATCTCAATCAATACCCAGAGCTTCCAGAAGTCGAAGAGACAGGGATGACCTTTGAAGAGAATGCCCGCCTAAAAGCTGAAACCATTGCAGAGCTAACTGGGAAAACAGTCTTAGCGGATGATTCAGGTTTGAAGGTGGATATCTTGGGAGGCTTACCAGGAGTTTGGTCAGCTCGCTTTGCGGGAGTTGGTGCGACAGATGCGGAAAACAATGCGAAATTGTTGCACGAATTGGCCATGGTTTTTGACTTGAAAGATCGTTCAGCTCAGTTCCATACGACCTTGGTGGTTGCAAGACCAGGCAAGGAAAGCCTAGTGGTGGAAGCAGATTGGCCAGGGTATATTAATTTTGAGCCCAAAGGGGAACATGGCTTTGGCTATGACCCTCTCTTCTTAGTTGGGGAAACGGGCCGTGCTGCTGCTGAATTAACGCTAGAAGAAAAAAATACACAATCACATCGTGCTTTAGCTGTTAAAAAGTTATTGGAGGTATTTCCATCATGGCAAAGCAAACAATCATCGTTATGAGTGACTCGCATGGAGACCGCTCCATTGTTGAAGCTATTAAAGAAAAATACCTAGGTCAGGTCGATGGGATCTTTCACAATGGGGATTCTGAACTAAAAAGTGACGATCCTGTCTGGGAAGGGATCCACGTTGTCCAAGGAAATATGGATTTTTATGATGGCTATCCGGAACGCTTGGTGACCCAACTAGGGCCGACACGGATCATCCAGACCCATGGGCATCTCTTCCAGATCAATTTTAGTTTTCAAAAATTGGATCTGTGGGCCCAAGAGGAGGAAGCAGATATCTGTCTATACGGCCACCTTCATATCCCAGATGCTTGGAAGGAAGGAAGAACCCTCTTTGTGAATCCTGGATCCGTTAGTCAACCACGTGGTCTGATTCGAGAGTGTTTGTATGCCAAGATAGAGATTACCGATTCGAACTTCAAGGTAGAGTATTATACGCGAGATCATGAATTGTACCCTGAATTGACAAAGGAGTTTAGCAGATGATAGCAAAGGAATTTGAACGTTTCTTGCTGGCGCAGGAAGAGACGTTCTTAACTCCTGCCAAAAATTTAGCGGTCTTGATTGATACCCACAATGTAGACCATGCGGTCTTGCTGTTGAGCCAGATTAGCTATAGTCGCATCCCAGTAGTAACGGATGAACGCAAGTTTGTGGGGACGATCTCCCTAACGGATATTCTATCTTATCAATTGAAACACGAGATTCCTGAGGAGACTTTTGCTTCGATGGATATCGTAGACGTTGCAAAGAAGGAGGTCGGGGTCATCGGCTTAGACTTCAATTTGACAGAAGTCCTTCACAAGTTAGTGGATGACTCCTTCTTATCAGTGGTGGATGAAGAAGGGTATTTCCAAGGGATTATTACGCGGAAATCGATCCTCAAAGCCATCAATTCGCTCATGCATAATTTTTCAAATGAATACGAGATGATTCCAAAATGAAAGAATTTATTGCAAGTTTTATTGATCAAAAAGAACTAAGTGAAAATTCTCAGTCAGCCTATTTCTATGATTTGGACCAATTTATTGAATCAATTCATGGAAAAGTGACGCCGACGAATTTGAGAATTTACCAAGCTTCGATAAAAGATTTTAAACCGGCGGTTCAAAAACGAAAATTATCCGCTGTTAACCAATTTTTATATTATTTGTATCAAGAACGCTTTATTTCTGAATACCATCGTTTGGTCTTGCCTAAAATTCAACCGGCCAAGACCCATGATCGTGAATTGTTGGATCTGACCCATTTTTGGGAAGAATCAACCAATCCACAGGGACGATTGATGGCCTTATTGATTCTGGAGATGGGCTTATTGCCAAGTGAGATCCTCCAAGTCAAGGTCGAAGATATTCAGCTGGACTTTCATGTCATTCGAGTGGGCAAAGATGGCCAAAAACGGGTTTTAAAAGTTCCAGAGCCTTTACTGGATGAGTTGCAACTCTTCCTAGATGGTATTTATCTCTTTGATAATAAAGGAAAATCATACTCTCGTCAGTGGGGATTCCGACAATTAGAAGCCTTCTTGATCGAAAAAGGCAACCAAGACCTTTCGGCACAATCGATTCGTGAGCAGTATATTTTGAAACAACGGGAACTCGGTGTGGATCTCTTTAGTATTGCGCGTGAATTGGGCCTAAAAACCATGGTGACATTAGAAAAATATAAATAATGGATATTAAAATTAAAGATTTTGAAGGGCCTTTGGACCTCTTGCTCCACTTGGTCTCTAAATACCAGATGGATATCTATGAGGTCCCCTTGATTGAGGTGATCGAACAGTACCTGGCTTATCTAGCGACTCTCCAAGCTATGAAACTAGAGGTAGCTGGGGAATACATGCTGATGGCTAGTCAATTAACCCTGATCAAGAGTCGTAGACTTCTTCCTAAGGTCGCAGAGGAGATGGATGAAGCAGAGGATCTAGAGCAGGACCTCCTTTCTCAATTGGAAGAGTACCGTACTTACAAGCAATTAGGAGAGTTGATGGCCTCGCAGCACGAGGAGCGCGCCCTCTATTATTCGAAACCAAAGATGGAATTGGTCTATGACGATACCGAATTACTTCATGATCGCACCACGGTGGATCTCTTCTTGGCTTTCTCAAAACTATTGACCAAGAAAAAAGAAGAATTCCGCCAGAACCATACAACCATTGTAAAGGATGAATACAAGATTGAGGATCTGATGGACCAGCTGCGTCACCGATTCCACGATCGCTCACAAGTTCTCTTGCAGGACTTGTTTCTAGAAGCAGCGGATCTCCAAGAGGTCATTACCTTATTTCTTGCAACCCTTGAATTAATCAAGATTCAAGAGGTCACGGTGGTACAGGATAGGGCTTTTGGAGAAATTTACTTAAATAGGATTGAACATGAGCAAATTAGCTGAAATTGAAGCACTCTTATTTGTAGCGGGTGAAGAAGGAATTACTGCCAGACAAATCGCAGATCTTCTCTCTTTACCCCCAACAGGTGTGGTGCAAAGTTTAGAAAAATTAAGCCAAAAATACCAGGAGGATACAGATACCAGTCTCTGTTTGATGGAGACAGCTTCCCGTTATAAATTGGTGACAAAGGCAGACTACGCTTCGGTTTTACGAGACTATTCTAGAACGCCTATGAACCAAAGTTTGTCTCGGGCTGCCCTTGAAACCTTATCAATCATTGCTTATAAGCAACCGATCACCCGCGTGGAGGTCGATGATATTCGAGGCGTCAATTCCAGTGGGGCCATTACCAAACTACTGTCATTTGATCTGATCCGCGAAGATGGAAAAAAAGAAGTCCTCGGGCGTCCTAATTTGTATGTCACGACGGAGTATTTTTTGGATTATATGGGGATCAATCATTTGGAGGAATTGCCAAAGGTTGAGGAAGTGGATATCGATCCAGAAGAAGGTCAATTATTTTCAGAGAGAACAGAGGAACTAGATGAGAATTAACAAATATATTGCCCATGCAGGCGTGGCTAGTCGTCGCAAGGCCGAAGAACTGATCAAGCAAGGCTTGGTGACGGTCAATGGCCAAGTTGTGCGTGAATTAGCGACTATCATTAAAACCGGTGATCAGGTTGAAGTAGAAGGGACTCCAATCTATAACGAAGAAAAGGTCTATTATCTTTTAAATAAGCCACGTGGCGTCATCTCTAGTGTATCAGATGATAAAGGGCGGACAACAGTCGTTGACCTTTTATCTCAAGTACCAGAGCGCATCTACCCAGTGGGACGTTTGGACTGGGATACATCTGGTGTCTTGATTTTGACCAATGATGGTGATTTTACAGATGAGATGATTCACCCGCGCAATGAAATTGATAAGGTCTATGTGGCGCGTGTCAAAGGGATTGCCAATAAGGAAAACTTGCGTCCCTTGACGCGAGGGGTGACCATTGATGGAAAGAAAACCAAGCCAGCGACTTACGAGATTTTAAAAGTCGATGTTGAAAAGAACCGTTCAGTGGTTCAGTTGACC
Source organism: Streptococcus sp. HCA-5024 (assembly GCF_037890265.1). Taxonomy (NCBI): domain Bacteria; kingdom Bacillati; phylum Bacillota; class Bacilli; order Lactobacillales; family Streptococcaceae; genus Streptococcus; species Streptococcus sp. HCA-5024. Next base: position 636,477 of record NZ_JBBKBR010000001.1, on the reverse strand, counting down.
ATTCATGAAGGGCGTAACCACCAGGTTAAAAAGATGTTTGAAGCGGTGGGACTTTTAGTGGATAAACTCTCCCGGACCCAGTTTGGAAATTTGGACGTCTCAGGGCTACGTCCGGGTGAATACCGTCGCTTGAACAAAAAAGAAATCAGCCAACTGCACAATCTAGCAGTAACTAAATCTAAAAAAGCATGAAAACAATCCTAATTGCACTGGTCAGAGGCTATCAAAAATGGATTTCTCCCCTATTTCCGCCTTCTTGTCGCTTTCAACCGACCTGTTCCAATTATATGATCCAAGCGATTGAACGTTTTGGTGTGAAAGGTGTCTTGATGGGGATTGCGAGGATTCTACGTTGCCATCCTGGAACCAAAGCAGGACCGGACCCCTTGCCAGACCATTTTAGTCTGAAGCGAAATGAAGAATCAAAATAGGACGATCGCAAATAAACAGAAACGAGGCTGGGACAAAAGTCCTAGCCTCTCAATTATTTTTGGATTGTCGAGCAAGACGCAGTGGTTGAGTGGGCTCTACTACGCTAATTTCATCAGCTTTTACAGCCCTACTCAACTGTGCGGAGGTGGGACGACGAAATCGAATTCTAACGAATTACCGATTTCTGTCCCACTCTCGTTGATTTTGTACTAGAGTTGTCTATCAGCGTTTAGACCATGTTTTAGGGAGGAAGAGTAGAATCATTGGATAGATTTCAAGCCGTCCGGCAATCATGGCTAAGGAAAGTAACAGTTTTGAAATCGGACTAAAGATGGAGAAGGTTTGACCTGTTCCAATCATAGGTCCAATGTTGTTGAAACAACTAAAGACAGCGCTGACAACCGTCATGAAGTTATTATTGTCTAGACTGACTACAAAGAGTAGGCCGATCGTGATAAAACTGTATATTGTAAAGTACTTGAGGATCTGATGCTGTGTATCCTTATCCAATACCGTATCATTGACATGCAAGGTCAGAACGCGATTCGGAGACAAGGTCGAAAGAACCTGATTTTTTGCGATTCGCCATAAGGTCAAGCACCGAATGACTTTAAGCCCCCCAGCGGTCGATCCAGCAGAACCACCGATGACCATCAGCATCAAGAGGATAAACTGAGAAAAGAGAGGCCATTTTTCCGTCGTTCCATAACCAAAACCGGTAGTGGTGATGATATTGGAAACTTGGAAGAAGGAAATCTCAAAACTCTTAGCGACATTGGCATAGAGATGAAGGACATTGTAGGCGATCAAGACACTGGACACGAGGACGATGGTGATGTAGGTCCGCAATTCCTCATCTTTAAAGAAGGCCTTGAATTTTCGGATCATGAGGAAGTAGTAGAGGTTAAAGTTAACCCCGAAGACTAAAACCCCGATACTGACCAAATAGGTGATTAAACTACTATTGTAGTGGGCAATTCCGTCGTTAAAAACGGTAAAGCCCCCGGTTCCAGCCGTCCCCATGGCGATGACAAAACTATCATAAAGGGGCATGCCAGCAAGGAAATAAAGAACCACAAAAAGGAAGAACAAGCCCAAGTACAAGAAGTAGAGGATTTGAGCTGTGTTTTTTAATTTGGAAACGACCTTGCCAAACACTGGACCAGGAACCTCCGCCTTCATGACTTCAAGGTGGCTGTTCTTATTATTGTCCATAATGGCAAGGGCGAAGACCAATACTCCCATCCCTCCAATTAAGTGGGTGAAACTGCGCCAAAAGAGGAGAGAATGGCTGAGGGCACCTACATCATCTAAAATCGTTGCCCCTGTTGTTGTAAAGCCAGAGCTGACTTCAAAAAAGGCGTCGATAATGTTGGGGATTTGCCCCGAAAAGACAAAGGGAAGGGCACCAAAGAAGGACCAGAGGATCCAACAGAGTGCTACAATCAGGACTCCTTCTTTAGCATAGATGTGAAAGTCCTTTGGTTTGTGAAAACTACCAAGGAGCCCCAGCCCAAGTAAGATGGCCATGGTTGCCCCAATTGAGACAAAAACCTTGGCAGGTTCCTGATAGATTGCAGCGACCACTAAGGGAACGATCAGGAGCGCTGCCTCGATTAAGAGGAGCTTGGACAAGAGGTAACGAATCATGCTTCTATTCATCAGGTTTACCTCTCAACTAAATCGTAGATTTTAGTGACATTTTGAATCAAGGTGGTTACGATAATCCGATCTCCTACCATCAAACGGTCATCTCCATTTGGGAAAATAGCCTTGCCGTCTCGAATAATGGCAGCGATCAAGACGCCTTTTTTCAATTTCAATTCAGAGAGGGGATATTGGGTTAGTTTATTGTCTTCCTTAATTTGGAACTGCAAGGTTTCAATCCGGCCGTTTGCGACATGGTGCAAGGCTTCTAGGTTTGAGAACTGTGCATTGTAGCGTCCACGAATAAAGTGCATAATGGTATCTACAGCGATGCGTTTTGGCGTAACGATACTGGTCATATCTTGATCGCCAATGATCTCCAACAGACTAGTTCGGTTGACCTTGGTAATGTTCTTTTTGACTCCGACAGAATTTAAGAACATGGAGGTGATGATGTTTTCTTCATCGACCCCTGTCAAAGTAGCCACAGCATCGAAGTTATTGGCACTCTCTTCTAAAAGAATGTCTTTAGCAGTTCCGTCTCCATGGACGACATAGAGATCAGGAAATTCCTGGCTAAAGAATTCCGCTCGTTCACGATTGACTTCTAAAACCTTGAGATCGATCTTGCGGCGCACATCTTGAAGAATATTGAGTAGGTAGTAGGCAATTTTCCCAGCACCAATGATCATCATGCTCTTAATGACTTGAGGACGAACATTGTTGTGGAAAAGAACGACCTCGATCCGGTTACCTGTTACGAAAATCTTGTCTTGAGGTTGCAAGACAAAATCCCCGTTTGGAATGGTGAGTTCGTTGCCACGCTCGATTGCGCAAATAATGACATTTCCGTATTTCTTCCGGAATTGGGAGAGGCTCATATTGCAGAGATTGCTATCTGGCTTGATCTTAAATTCCATCAAGGCTACCCGACCATTGGCAAAATGCTCCACAGAAAGGGCATTTGGGAAGTCAATGATATTGGCAATATAACGTGCTGTCAGCAATTCCGGATTGACAACTAGGGAGAAGCCCAAGATATTTTTTTCCTTGAAGTAGGAATTAGAATATTCCGGATTCCGTACCCGAACGATGGTCTCTTTGGCTCCCATTTTTTTAGCCAAAACAGCAGAGACCATATTCACTTCATCGTACTCGGTCATGGAAATGAAGATGTCGCAGTCTTCAACATCCGCTTGCTCCAAGATCTTGAAATTTGCCCCATTTCCTAAAATTCCAATGATATCAAATCGTTTGGTAATATGGTTAAGAACGGATTCGTCTTTTTCGATCAAAATAACATCGTGGTTTTCAGCAACGAGAGAACGACAAAGGGCCGTTCCGACCTTTCCTCCACCAACAACAATAATTTTCATAGAATACCTCCAGAGTATGCTTCTATCATACTCTATTTTCAAGAAAAATTCATCTTTTTTAAGGATTTTCTGGTGGAATTTTGAGAAGCTAAGAACAAGTAGGAAAAATCGTCAAAAGAGTAGAACGAGGAGGGATTGAAAACTTTGGTAAAGTTTCTTAAAAAAATCTAAAAAAACTATTGACAGGAGCTTCAAAAGTGTTATACTTAGAAAGTACCTTCGTTGATTTACCTCAAACCTGTTGTGAGTTAAGTTAATGAAGCTGTAACCACGCTGTTTGCTGAGCTTGACTCCGGGCAGTGTGGCTATTTTTTTATCAGAAAGAGATCGAGTATGAATATTGAAGAACTGGACTACCAAGAGTCAGCTGCTCAAAACCACATCGTCTTGTTCCAACCTCAGATTCCACAAAATACGGGAAATATTGCACGGACTTGTGCGGCGACCAATTCCCCCTTGCATATCATACGACCCATGGCTTTTCCGATCGATGATCGCAAAATGAAGCGAGCAGGACTCGATTATTGGGACAAGCTGGATGTCCGTTTTTATGATAGCCTAGAAGAGTTTATGGAAGCAGCGAGCGATGGTCAGGTACACCTAGTGTCCAAGTTTGCAAATCAGACCTATTCGGACGTTTCTTATCAGGATGGGAAGTCCCATTATTTCTTGTTTGGACGCGAGGATAAAGGATTGCCGGAAGAATTTATGCGCCAGCACGAAGAGAAGGCCATTCGCATTCCGATGAATGATGAGCATGTCCGTAGTTTAAATGTCTCCAATACCGTCTGTATGATTGTCTATGAGGCACTCCGCCAGCAAGGTTTTAAGGGGCTGGAGTTGAGCCATCGTTATGAGCACGACAAGCTCAAATAAGAACGAAAAATTAAAACCCGAACGATGTAATCCATGACGTTACAAAAACTTGCCTAGGCAAGTTTTTTTTGTTATCATAAAAGGGTCTTCAGGGCAGGGTGTAATTCCCGACCGGCGGTGACTTTTACGAGGAAATGTTCTTTTCCATACTCTAAAAGAAGTCCGCGAGCGCAAGCTGATGTGGTGTGACTCCACAACCGACAGTATAGTCTGGATGGGAGAAGACGAGAGACGAATAGACTGACAGCTATTCTGATCTGTTTAGAGTTGATGCATGGGAATAGTACCTTGGAGTCTAAGACTGACTAACGGCATGTTTCGATGGAGACCAGCTAAAGTAACTAGAATAGTTTCTAGTTTAAGCTTTGTTTAAATAGTTTAGAGTAGAATGATGGAGTAGACGTCTTTCCAGCTTCTCTAATTTTTAAAAAATTGGAGGAACCTGTTATGACAAATACACGTAAACTGACCCTAGTGGCTGTTTTATCCGCTTTATCTTTTATTTTGATGTTCTATCAATTTTCTTTCTTGATAGATTTCTTCAAAATTGATTTGAGTATCATCGCCATTTTGTTGGCCTTGGTCCTGTTGGACTTTAAAAGTGCCGTTTGGGTGACCTTGATCCGATCTGTTCTTAAATTAGCCCTTAATAATAAGGGGCTTGAAACCTTGATCGGATTACCAATCAATATCATTGGTGTTCTTGTTTTTGTCCTTGCTTTTGCTTGGATTTGGAACAAAGAACGGACCCATGGTCGATTTGTCCTGGCAACGATTGTTGGAACGATCAGCTTGAGTATCACGATGGTGTTGGTGAACTATGTCTATGCAATCCCTTTGTATGCTCGTTTTATGAACTATGATATTTCGAAAACACTAGGGCTTGTCCACTATTTAGCCGCAATGGTTGCACCGTTTAACCTGATCGAAGGGGTGATTTGGGCCATCGCATTTGGGTTGATCTATACCTTATTGCAACCGATTTTGAAAAAATATGAAAAATAAACAACAACATTGGGCGAAGGCAAGCTTCGCCCTTCTCATTTTTGTGATTCTCGGGTATGTGATTCGCTTTTACCCGCAACAATTAACAGGCTTTGATAGCACCATTCAATCTGCTATTCGAGGCGATCTGCCTGCAGCACTGACGGCCTTCTTTACCAAGGTGACCCACGTCATGGATACCAAGATCATTGTCATCTGGGTGTGTCTTCTGCTAGCGGTCTTTGGTTACAAGAAATGGTACAGTGAAGCTCTTTTTCTTGGAAGCAATCTGGTATTGACTGGTCTTTTGGTTCTTCTTCTAAAGAATATCTACCAGAGATCGAGACCAAGTATTCTTCATCTAGTAGAGGAAAAAGGCTTTTCTTTCCCGAGTGGTCATTCACTGGCGTCTACCCTTGTTTTGGGAAGTTTGATCATCATCATCGGCCAACATGTAAAAAATAAAACAGCCCGCTATTGCCTTCAAGGCTTGCTGCTTCTGGGAATTGTGACCATTGTGGTTTCCCGCGTTTATGTTGGGGTCCACTATCCATCAGACGTTCTTGGCAGTATGATTTTGGGTCTTGCTGTCTTACAGTTTGAGTATCCCTTGTATGATCGCTTGCGATTTCAATGGCGCTTTACAGGCAAGCAAAAATAAGCATCTAACAACTAGGAGTTGAACTCGCGTTTTGAGTTCGACTCTTTTTTTGCTATAATGAAGGGTATGAAATCCTACAATACCTTGAATGATTATTATCGAACCTTATTTGGAGAAAAGACTTTTAAAGTCCCTATTGATGCAGGCTTTGATTGTCCCAATCGAGACGGAACAGTCGCCCATGGTGGCTGTACTTTTTGTACGGTCTCGGGTTCAGGAGATGCCATTGTGGCCCCAGAAGCTCCGATTCGAGAACAGTTTTACAAAGAGATTGATTTTATGCATCGGAAATGGCCAGATGTGAAGAAGTACCTGGTCTATTTTCAAAATTTCACCAATACCCACGATAAAGTGGAAGTCATTCGAGAGCGGTATGAACAGGCCATCAATGAACCAGGAGTGGTAGGAATCAACATTGGTACGCGTCCGGACTGTTTACCAGATGAGACCTTAGCCTACCTAGCAGAGCTGACAGAGCGCATGCATGTGACGATCGAGTTGGGGCTTCAGACGACTTATGAAGCGACTTCTGAATTGATCAATCGGGCCCATAGTTATGATCTCTATGTTGAAACAGTCAAGCGTATTCGCAAACGGGTCCCCAAGGCAGAGATCGTATCCCATTTGATCAATGGCCTTCCTGGGGAGACGCATGAGATGATGGTGGAAAATGTCCGCCGTTGTGTGACCGATAATGAAATTGATGGCATCAAGTTACACCTCTTGCATTTGATGACCAATACACGGATGCAACGGGACTATCATGAAGGACGACTTCAACTCATGAGCCAGGAGGAGTATGTCAAGGTCATCTGTGACCAGTTGGAGATCATCCCCAAACACATTGTCATCCACCGGATTACAGGGGACGCGCCAAGGGATATGTTGATTGGCCCTATGTGGAGCCTCAACAAATGGGAAGTCCTAAACGCCATTGAAACTGAAATGCGTCGGCGTGGAAGTACCCAAGGATGTAAGCTAGAAGAAAAGGAGACTGCTGATGCTTCGACCACTTGAAATGGCCCATCAATTTTTAGCAGAAGTCATCACCAAAGAAGATGTGGTGGTGGATGCGACCATGGGAAATGGACATGATACGGCCTTTTTAGCCCAACTTGCAGGCCAGGTCTATGCCTTTGATATTCAAGAACAAGCACTTGTAAATACCCGAGAACGATTGGAAAAGTTGGGTCTTCAACATGTCCGGTTGATTTTGGATGGCCACCAGCATGTGGACCAATATGTGGAGACCCTCAAAGCAGCTATTTTTAATCTGGGGTATCTGCCATCTGCAGATAAGTCGGTCATTACTCTTCCTGCTACCACGATTGAAGCGATGGAGAAAATTTGTGCTCGCCTAGAAAAAGGTGGGCGAATGGCTATTATGATCTATTATGGTCATGAAGGAGGAGACATCGAGCGTGATGCAGTGCTGGACTTTGTCAGTCAGCTCCCTCAAAAAGACTATACAGCGACCATCTACCGGACACTGAATCAAGTGAATCAGCCACCCTTTTTGGTCATGATCGAAAAATTAGAAAGCTACCGTCATGGATAAAGAATATTTAAAGAATAAAATCGAAGGATTGAGACATCATTTTGTCGAATCAACCATCCACGAGCGTGCAATAGGTTTTTATGATGAAGCCCATATGACCAAAAAGATGCTCAAAATAAAAAAGAAATTGGTTTCGCTTGAGATGGAACGGTGCCAAAAGAAGATTGAGCACAAGGATGTAACCAAGACAGACCAAAAGATTGCGGAGTTAAAACAGCAATTTGAGACCTGTTGCCAAGAACGCTAAGGAGGGAGTGATATGGAACTACTCCTTTATGCAGTGATCTTTTCGATGATTTTGATCGTCTCAAATGCCACGAATAAACTTGTGCCGAGCCTTCCTCTGCCCTTGATTCAAATTTTACTAGGGATTGGTTGGGCCCTCTTTGTGCCAGAAGAAAATTTTCATCTGGATACCGAGCTTTTTCTGGCCTTGGTCATTGGCCCTCTCTTATTTCGAGAAGCAGAAGAAGCAGATATTACTTCTGTCTTGAAACACTGGCGGGTCATCCTCTATTTGATTTTTCCAGTGATTTTTATCTCAACCATCAGTTTGGGATGGGTAGCTCACTCCTTGTGGCTGAGCCTTCCTTTAGCAGCCTGTATGGCCGTAGGGGCAGCTCTAGGTCCAACAGACTTAGTAGCCTTTGCTTCCCTGTCTGAGCGCTTTACCTTTCCAAAGCGGGTTTCGAATATCTTAAAAGGAGAAGGGTTACTAAATGATGCCTCAGGTCTAGTTGCCTTTCGAGTGGCCTTGGCAGCCCTTGCGACCGGAAGTTTCTCCCTTGGACAGGCAGGGATTTCCTTAGGAATCTCCATTATAGGAGGATTTGCGGTGGGGATCTTGACGGCCTTTGTGAACCGTTGGCTGCAAACCTTACTCTTGAGTGTTCGCGCTAGTGATATTGCCAGTGAATTGTTATTAGAACTGAGTCTCCCACTGTTGACCTTCTTCCTAGCAGAAGAACTCCATGTCTCTGGTATCATTGCAGTAGTTGTGTCAGGAATCCTAAAAGCCAGTCGCTTTAAGCACATTACCCTCCTTGAAGCGCGGGTAGATACTGTGAGTCATACTGTCTGGAATACGGTCAACTTTATCTTAAATGGGTCGGTCTTTGTCATCTTAGGAATGGAATTGGAAATGATTTCCAAGCCCATCTTAAGTAGTCCCATTTACAATAATCTTCTTTTAGTTCTTTCTGTCTTTCTGTTGACAGCCTTGCTCTTTTTGATTCGTTTTGTCATGGTTTACCTCTTTTATTGGTTCCGAACGGCTCGACTAAAAAAATCGTTGAGAAATTATCTAAAAGATGCCTTATTGCTGACCTTTTCAGGTGTGAAGGGAACGGTTTCGATTGCGACGATTCTTTTGATTCCAACCAAGATCGAAAAAGAATACCCCATCCTACTCTTTTTAGTGGCAGGAGTTACCCTTGTCAGCTTTATTGCTGGCTTAGTGGTACTTCCAAAATTATCAGAAGAAAAGGAAGAAACCAATGACTACCTGATGCAGATCGCGATTTTAAATGATGTCGTCATGGAATTAGAAGCAGACCTAAAGAATAGCAAGCACAAGGGGCCCTTGTATGCGGCAATTGATAACTACCATGGTCGCATAGAAAACTTGATTCTAGGCCAAGAAAACAGGCTCATTCAAAAGGACTGGGAACAGTTGAAGCTCCTGATTTTGAGTATTGAAAGTGACGGCTTGGAACAAGCCTATGAAGAAGGGAAGATTCGAGAGCGGGGCTACCGCGTCTACCAACGCTATCTTCGCAATATGGAGCAACGTGTCAATCGCAATCTTTCGTCTCGTTTAACCTATTACCTCTTGGTGTCTTTCCGTCTCTTGCGTTTATTAGTTCATGAGATCTTAACTTTTGGGTCTGGCTTGCGAAACTGGTGGACCCGAGAAGACAGTAAGTTAGAGGCCATTGATTATGACCAGATTGCGGCCCTTTATCTGGCCAATACGGAAATCATTATCGAAAGTTTGGAAGACCTCAAGGGGATTTATCGGAGCAGTTTGATCTCTTATCTGCAAGAATCTCGTCTGAGAGAGACAGCTATTATTACGAGTGGGGCCTTTGTGGAGCGTGTTATTAATCGCGTGAAGCCAAATAATATCGATGAAATGTTGAGAGGCTATTATTTGGAGCGTAAGATTATTTTTGAATATGAAGCGCAACACCTGATTACCGCCAAGCAAGCGCGCCGTATGCGACAAAATGTCAATGAATTAGAAAGCTATTCCCTAAGAGAAAGTGCCAATACGCTTCCATACGATTTAATCGAGTATGCACGGAATCGTTGAGATAAGAGTAAAAGAGGCTGGGACAAAAGTCCTAGCCTCTCAATTATTTTTGGATTGTCGATCAAGACGCAGTGGTTGAGTGGACTCTACTACGCTGATTTCATCAGCTTTTACAGCCCTACTCAACTGTGCGGAGGTGGGACGACGAAATCGAATTCTAACGAATTACCGATTTCTGTCCCACTCTCTTTTTGCTTTATTCATTTTCTTTTCAGTGTGCGATTTCTGGTTTGACAAAGAGTCGCTCATCACCAAGATCAATAAGGGATACTGGTGCTTCATAAAATTGGCTAAGGACATGAGGAGTTAGGATCTTTTCCTTTGGTCCTTGCTCGACCACTTGGCCATGTTTGAGTAAGAGGACATGGGTCATGTCTGTTGTAATTTCCTCGGCATGGTGGGTGACGTAGATCATGGTAGGCGCGTGATCCAGTTGTTTGATATGATGGATCTGACGGAGGAGCTTTTCTCTGGCAAAGAGATCCAATCCACTAGAAGCTTCGTCAAAAATGATCAGATCTGGCTGGTCCATGAGGCTTCGTGCAATGAGAACGGTCTGCTTTTCTCCCTGGGAGAGCTCACGGTATTTGCGGCCGATCAAAGAGCTAGCCCCAATTGAAGTTAGCATATCCCGTGCCCAGTTCAGTTCTTCCTCCCCGTATGCAGCATATAAGATACTACTCTTGTATTGACCAGTTAGGACAATTTGCTCTGTCAAAAGATGTTCTGGCAGTCTTTCTGAAATAAAGGAGCTAACGATCCCAATACGCTTACGTAACTCAGGAATACCCCCTTCTCCAAAGCGGGTTCCAAGGACCGTTACCTGGCCAGAACTAGCCCAGTATTCAGACATGAGGAGTTTGAGGAGGGTCGATTTTCCTGCTCCATTTAAGCCTAAAATCGCCCAACATTCATTTTCTTTTACTTGCCAGTTAATCTCTTTTAAAAGGGCTTTTCCATTGCGGATCAAATTGACGTCTTCTAGTTCAATCAAATTATTCATAACTTCATCCTTTTGATTAAAATCCCCTTTATTCTATCATAAAATCTTTTAATTTAAAGATAGAATTGTCAGAAAGCCCATTGTTATAGGGTTTCTTGCTTGTCGTAATACGTTGTATTCTGACTTTGTTCAGTTATTTGTTCAGTTACAAACTCCCTAGAGCTGTTTCATAGAATGAAACGGCTTTTTTTGCACTCTCTTTTGAGAGGTGACTGTATGTGTCCATTGTCATGGATAAGGTGGAGTGTCCTAGTCGGTGCTGGAGTTCTTTATATGGTATTCCAGCATTTAATAACAAACTAGCGTGAGTGTGGCGGAAACCATGGAAACCAATATTAGGCACTTTAGCACGTTTAAAATGTGTTTTTAATCTTGTAAAAAGAGTACTGTTATTCGGGTATTCATGGATAAAATCTGAAAAGACTACTTTTTCAGTTCGTCCTATCTTCCAAGCCTCTTGGGTTTGTCTACGTTTGTACTGTTTTAATATTGTAACCGTTTTGGGGTCAATATCGATATCACGGTAACTAGTTTTTGATTTAGGACTATTCACCTCTTGCATACGGTTTAGTGTCTTTGTAACGTGAACTACAGCTCTATCTAGATCAATATCAGACCATTCCAGCGCCAACGCTTCATTAATACGGCAACCAGTAGCAAGTAGGAAGTTGTAAAGTGTTTTCTCGTAAAAATAGCGGTATCTATCACTATCCAAGTTGTCCAGATAATCTAAAAATGTTTTTAACTCAATGTTATCAAAGTGTTTAATCTTTTGGCACTTTTCTTTCTGGGTATTTCTTGGGAGAATGACCTCACGGGCTGGGTTGAATGGTATAGCTTTCATAACTACACCATATTGTAAGATACGCTTGTTTACAGTATGGATTTTCTCATAGTGTAAATAAGCCCCTTGCTCCCCGTTATTTGTCTTTCCAGCTAATTTGTTAATTATGTTTTGAATTAGTGGAGTGGTTAGTTTATCCAGCTTATAACCCCCGAATAATGGCAGGATATGTTTATTTAAAATCTTACTCATATTGCCTTGAGTATTTGGTTTTACTGTATGCTTATAGCTTTCCCACCATAATTCAGCGAGTTCTTTATATGTTTTAATTGTCGCTTCTTTGAATCTAGTAGAACCATTTTGAATGAAGTCTATTTCAGCTTCTTTGGCTTTCTGCTTGACCTCTTTTTTAGTTCTAGCTGTAATACTAGTTTTTACATCTTTTCCCGTTACTCGGTCAATCCCTAAGTAAATGTTAGCACGGTATACAGTTGTACCGTCTTTCTTTTTATGTTCTGTAATTTTCATGATCGAAAACCTTTCTAATTCATCAGCAGGCAAGCCGTGTTATAGGTTTTAGAAAGTTTTCGATAGTATTTGTTATGATGAAAAGATTATTTAATCTGTACTTGTGTCTTCAACAAGTAATGAGTATCCATTTTTAGCCAAATCGTTATATATTTCATCTATTCTGTGCGACATCATGAGGTCGTATGACATATAAGCTCCCCAATAATTGTCTTCATTATTTAAATTCATAGATTGGATAAGATTGAAAACGTCTGTTACTTGATAATCACTAATAACAATATCTAATTCTTTTAAACAATTGACAAAGGTTTGCAGATCTTTTTCTTTATTCCTTTTTTCAGAGTATACCCTAATTTGACCTTTATAATCAAGTTCTATTCTTTCATCATCATATATTTTTCTATCATTTGTGTATCCCAACAAATATCCTACGCTTACTCCAAAGAAATCGGCTAATTGTTTTGCTTTCTCAGGTTTTATTTGCCTTTCTCCATTTTCCCACCTCAAGATAGTAATTTTAGAAACTCCAATTTCATGAGCCAATTCGTCTTGAGTGAGCTTTTTTTCTTTGCGTAAAATTTTCAATCTATTCATAGTTTACATTCCTTTCGTAACTGATTATATCCTAAAATTTAAAAAGTATCAATAAATGATACATTTTTTTGAAATAAATAGTTGACAATTATCCAAAACGGATATATAATACCATAGAAAGGTAGCCGAATTGGATACCTTGGAGGCTGTGATTTTAAAATTGTAGACGAAGGTTTTAGAAAGGAGGATAGGACATGAAGAAACTAAAAGGTTACCGAGTTATGTTAGGTTTGACTCAGAAAAAAATGGCTGATAGGCTAGATATTTCTTTACAATCTTACAATAACAAAGAATTGGGAAAAACTCCTTTTAACGATAAAGAACGTTTATTAATTAAATCTATGGTTACCAAAATCAAACCAGATATTACAATTGATGAACTTTTTTATAGTTGAAAAACAGACAACAAAAAAAGGCTCACAGTCGCCAAACTATCAAGCCTTTTTCAATGATGAACTAAAACACAACACAATGCAGGCAAGCCGTGTTATAGGTTTTAGCAATATTATTTACTTAAATTATACCATATCTTGGTATAGAGCGCAAAAAGTTGTACAGGAGGTACATAAAATGGAAACAGAAAAAACAGAATTAGAACTAACAGAATTAGAACTAACAGAATTAGAACTAACAGAATTAGAATTAGAGGAATTTTTAGAAGAGATGGAAAAAGTTAATGCACAATTAAGATTTAACAAAATTGTACAAGAGATGAAAGAGAATGAACCTAATCTTTATCAGATCCTATTTGATTTTCTACATAAGAAACTCTCTCTTGATGAATTGAATAACTTTCTTTCATTGGAGGGTGAAGCACGGTGGGCATATATAGACAGCTACAAAGCTAGATGAGGAGATCAAAAATGATTGGTGATTTATTAGGCGTTGGAATTATTTTTCTATCATTCGTGAGTATATTCTTCCTTGCTGAGTGTTTCCATGAGTGGGCTGTAGCTTACAAGAAAAGAGGATATATCAGCAAAAGACAGCTAAAACGTATGAAGAAATGGCTTGAGATCATGGAGGCTAGATAATGGCATACCAGCAAGAGGAACGGGAAACAGTTGTAAGATATGATGAACAGGATAACGCTTGGTATTTTGAATCAAACGTAAGACGGCATATTTCAAAGATTTTGAAGTTTGAAAAAGCATTTGAAGAGCTGATAGAGGAAAAGGAGGCTGGGCGAGTTGTTTCTATTCGTGCCAAACTTTCAGACCTTGACAATTTTTCAGTGAGTCCATTTGTCAGAAACAAACGCAAAGGACAAACTAATAATTTAATTCACGCACAGAATCGATTTTAAGGCTTGAAATTAGCCCTTTAATCGGTGAAATTCAACTTGAAATATAACAGGGGTATGATTATACCTCCCAAACGTGCAACCGCAGAAAAAACGATTTTAGAAAGGAAAATGAATGTTTAGTTTAAGTAAAGAAAGTGAACAAGAACTCAGTCAAGGAGTTTTGACTTTGATTGATACGTTTTTAAAGTCACAAGATAAAGTTTTTCAAAAATCTTTGGGGCTTATGACAGCAAAACAATTGAAAGATGAGTTAGATATAAAGGATAATACACTAAAACGGTGGGAAGAAAACGGCTTGAAACGCTATCAACCACCCCTAGAAGATACACGGAAAGCCTATTATAAAGTAAGTGATATCTTGATCTTTTTGGGAGCTGATAAATGAGAATAATAGAAGTTACTGTTCACTCTGACAAGTTGACGGCATTGGATTTTCTCAAGGACAATCCAACTTTGGTACTGCAAAATGGAAACTATTTTAAATTTGTTTATTTTGAACCAATTGGAGCAGGATTGACAGACTTTCGCACTAAAGGGATAACGATAAGACTTTGTGATAATCAACAGAAAAATTCTCATTGGAAAGTTGCGAGAAAGATCTATCCAAAATTTATGAAGCCTGAACCATTGGCAGTATTGCAGAAGTTAGAGGCTGGTAAGTTGAGTGAAGCAAGAGAGAATCAAGCAATAGAATTAAATGGCTGGTTATTCGATATTATCACGAATGGAATCTATACCAAAGAGGATACAGCGCTTTTTATTCGGTTACTATTCCTGCATGGTTATAGCTTCGAGCAGGTTACACAGCTATTCTCTTCAATTGTGAAGCGTGTGGCACTTGCAAAGTGCTTTCTAGATGAAATGAAAATAATTTATAAGGGGGTGAGTATTTGAACAATGGCAACAATAAAGCACAACAATATACAAATGCTGGATACAGTCAAGCACTAACTCAAGAGTTCACTGATCTTACAGCGATTAGAGAAACAGAACAGAATAGTTTAAACCTTGACCAAAAAGCAAAGGGTGACGGCTACGCTCCTACTCTAAACAATCTCAGAAAAATTCTTGAGCGTGATACTCGGTTAGCTGGTAAGCTAAAATACAATGAGTTTACAAATGAAATCGATATTTCAAATTCTATTAATTTGAACGGTGCTACTCGTTTAGACGGGGTTGCTGATGACTCTCTAATAAAAGAAATTCGCTTGTATATTGCCCAAAAGTATAAGATCGATTTTAAAAAGTCCGATATCGCTGATGTAATGGAGGTTGTAGCTAGATCGAACCAATACAACCCATTGAGATCATTCTTACTTGAATGTGAACAAGAGTACTCCCATTTAGCAGATCAGAAAGATCCATTTGATATCCTACGATATTATTTAAACGTGAAAGATAATCAATACAATCGAATTATCTTTGATCTGTTCTTTCGTGGAGCAGTTGCCAAAGTATTTGATCCAAGTATAAAGTTTGACTTTGTATTAGATTTAACAGGCGAGCAGGGAGTAGGAAAGACACAGTTTTTTGAGCAGTTATTTACAGATCAATACTTTACAACCGTGGATACACTCACAGAAAAAGACGATAAAGCCCGAATGGTGCGGAATTGGTGCGTTTTTGATGATGAGATGATCGCAACTAGAAAAGCGAGTTTCCAAGTTTTAAAAAGGTTTGTGACTGATAGAAAAATTGAATTTCGCCCACCTTACGCAAGTTCAGATAGACGATTGATGAAAAACTTTGTATTTGTACGGGCTACTAATCAACCTGATTATCTGAATGATTTGACAGG
Source organism: Streptococcus sp. HCA-5024 (assembly GCF_037890265.1). Classification (NCBI taxonomy): domain Bacteria; kingdom Bacillati; phylum Bacillota; class Bacilli; order Lactobacillales; family Streptococcaceae; genus Streptococcus; species Streptococcus sp. HCA-5024. Next base: position 620,613 of record NZ_JBBKBR010000001.1, on the reverse strand, counting down.
GGAACGTAGGTTTTTAGTTGCTGAGGTATTCAAAGATAACTCTTACCGAGGTAGAATGTGGTCTGAAAAGGATCGCAGGGCATTCTGGGGCGCTATGGTGACAGCATGGAGAGCAAACCAAGCATTGACCTTGTCAGACAGTCAAGAACACCTTGTAAACACTGTAAGAGAACGCTATAAGCTCATAGATGATGAACTAGAGGCACTTGAAAGGTATCTATCAACTCCTTATCCTGAAAGAATGTACTTTGCTCCAATCAATGACGGTCTGAGAAGAACTTATATCTATGAGATGATCAACAATGGAGCATACTTAAATGGTAACGGGGAAGAAGTCAAAATAGATACAGCAAAATATGGCGAGTTAGTACCCCGTGAAAAAATGACAGTCTCATTATTTTTTAAAGAGGTTTTTCTAATCGATAAGCCCACACCTCAACAAAATGCAAAGATACGGCTTGCAATGCGTGGTAAACGTACATGGGAGTACAAGAGAAATATCAAGATTGGAAGAACTCCGACATCTGGTTTTCAAAAAGTAGGAGAATCAGAATGAGAGTAGGAAAATTCATTAAAATATTCCTACCGCCCTAACTCCTTGAGAGAGTAAGGCTTTACAAGCTTTCTGAAATATATGGTAGGAATCATTTCAAAAAGTTCCTACCACTTTAAACCCTTGAGGCTCTAGGGATAAAAGGTACTCGGTAGGAAAATAATAATATTTTCAATAATAATATTTATTAATGAATTAAATAGGTATTATTGTTTATATAATATTTTTAGTGCTGAAATTCTTCCTACTTTCCTACCAAGTGCCAAAAACGTTGATATAACGGGCTGGAATTGGTAGGACACTGTTCCTACCGTAATCCTACCACTCAAATAGATCCTACCAATGGAGAAAATAAAAATGCATGAAAAAATTTTGATTGAAAAAATGGAAGATGGCTATCTATTTTATATAAAAAATGGTATAATAGAGAGTGTAAAAGTTCCAGCGTACGGGAAACTGACACTAGTCTACCAACATAGTAAAGTATGCTATGTTGAAAAGGCTGAAACAATAAAATAGATCTATCGGAACAACCGAGGGTGAAACATTTCGTGAAGATTGCATAGGCTTCATGAGGGTTCATTCTCGGTTTTTTGATTAGGTACAGAAAGAGGTAAAAAAGATGACATTCACAACTATTAAGAGCGAACTCAAAGCATTTGCAAACAAGAAAGTAGACTATATGCGCTCATACATTGAGTTACAGGAGAAACTAAAAAAGCAGGTTGCTGAGGGCATGAAAGGGAGCAAACAAGCTCAGATCGAGCTAGCTGACCTCAAGAGTGAGGGAGAAACGTACTCACAGAAAACCTATGATAAGATCATGTCTGATATCGAGCAGGAACAAACCAAACAACTTGAGGAACTCAAATCAGAAAAGAATAGCGTGACTGCTGATGATGTAGCTGAATTGATGTTACTTGAAAGCACAAAGGATATTTCATGGGAAGAGTTTGAAGAATACCTGGAGAAATACAAGAACAAACCACTAGCAATTAAAAAGCTGGGAGAGATCGCCCAATCTCATACAGATTTATCATTCTTTGACTATGAGAAATACAATATTAAAGATCGTACCGAAAAATTAGCGGAGTACTTAAAAAACCAAGCTAAAACCTATCACAGCGAATTTTTAATCAATGGGGATAAGATGTTACTTGTCACAGCAGAATTGAGTTTAGAGCTTGATGAAACGGCTATAGGACGTTTCTTTGAAGAGAATGGGCTTTAAAAATGTCTGAAATTGCCTCAGAATGTCCGATAGAGAGGGGGTAGGCATGGAAGATTTAACGTTAAAAGAAGAAAAGTTCCTGACGGCTTTAATGCTTGCCCCATCTGTGGGCAAGGCTTGCGAAAAAGTGGGGATCTCTAGACGCACGGCACAGCGTTACATGGCAAAAACCACGGTAAGAAGTGCATACCGCAAGATGAGAAACCAAGCAATGGAGCAGGCAACAAGCAGGCTGAATAGTGTAGCTGTGGAGGCTGTGGAAGTCTTAACAGCTATCATGAATGATACTAAAATCAGCCCATACGCACGCCAACAATCAGCCAGAACTATTCTTGAGTTTGCGTATAAAGCATACGAAAATGAAGCAATTATAGAAAAGCTGGAAGAATTGGAAACAGTTATCAGTATAGACAATAAGGATATTTAGAGTTGAATAAAAAAGAGCTTTTAAAGAAAATTGATGAGCTAAAACAGATACACAAGATGAAAACGGGCGGTATCGTCATTGTAACTGAATCAGATAAAGGGATTGAGTATATCAATGTAAATGGTAAGGACTATCTAGACCATGAAGCATTGGCGGTATTAAGAACATTTTCAGATGATAGTATTATCATATTCGATAATATAGATGATAGCTGGGAACGTAGAACCATTTCAGATGATTTTAAAGAGATGATATTCTTTCCAACTGTGGAAGATAGAATGGATTATATTCGTGTAAATAAGGGGATCAACCCCCTTTATCATGATGAATCTGATCCATACCATACGATATCAAGAAAAGAGTGGCTTGACTTTTACAAAAATACAAGCCCCTGAACCCTATTTGTAAATGTATTTGAAAAGGAGGCAAAGCATGAATATAGGGCAGGAAGAAAAAAGGAACAAGAAAGAGCTTGCTAGAAATGTACTTTGCCAATATCGCTCTTTATGTAGAATAGCTGGGGTTGATTATCTAACAGGCGATTTACTTGATAATTGCACAGATCAACAAAATCAGCGCCAAAACATGGCTTTAACCGAGGTAAATCGAATTAGAAAAGCTATTGAGGGTATTTCATTGGCAATGGATAAACGTATCCTAGAAATGAGCTTTATTGAGCAAAAAAAGGTGTCTGCTTATGAACAGATGAATTTACTTTCTATCTCCAGCAGTAACTATCATAGGCGTAAGGCAAGAGCGTTGTTACAATTCATAGAGAATTGGTAATCCATACCCCCAATAAAAATAAACGGGCTATATCTAAACTCAGCAAAATGACGCGCCCTTTTCTGTACGAAAAATTCCCTTTTTAAAACCTGTTTGGAGCGTGAAAAAGCGGGCAAGATATGCTATAATTGAACTAGTGGTAGGCCTTCGAGTACCCATTGGTACGCGGACGCCTACCATTTTTGACTAAAAAATGTATTTTAGAAGGTCTTGTAGATTTTTTTAAAAATAATCCTGTAGATGAAATTGACGGAAAATTTACAAAATAAAATACTTATTAAAGCGTTAGAACTGGATCAATATAGGTGGTAATTTCCGAAAAGTTGGTGTATAATTGGAGCATAGATATGGAAAGTATTGTTTGTCAGGAGTAGAAAAATGACAGCTGAAATCGGAATATTAAATAAAAACGGGGTTGTTTTAGCTGCAGATAGTGCGGTAACATTATCTAATGGAACTAATTCCAAAGTGTTTAATAGTGCTCGGAAATTATTTACTTTATCTAGCGTACATTCAGTTGGAATTATGATTTATGGTGATGCTTCTTTTATGGGAGTTCCCTGGGATGTAATCATAAGTGAGTATAAAAGGTCGATTGGCAATCAAGTTTTAAGTAATACAGCAGAGTATATTAATAGTCTCATTGATTTTTTATTAGGGTTTGAGCCTATACAAAGTAGTGACGCCTTAGTTAATTATATAGTCAGACAGACTCAAAAATATTTAGAAATAATACATCAGAATGCCCAAGAAATAGCTGATACTAGATCATCTAATGGTGAAACAATATCTCTAGAAAATTTTATGGGGATTTTGTGGGAATTTATAGATGAGTACTCTAAAGAGATTGCTCAATTAGTACCTGAAGATGATTTTGAATATTTAGAAGGTGAACTAGATGCTATAAGGGAAGTAGTAAATAATTACTTTAAAGATGTGGAGTCCACTGAAGAACAACTAACCTTTCTATCTAAAACATTATACCAAGCGATGCGAATCGGTTTTGATAGAAATTCCGTAACAGGGCTGGTAATTGCTGGATTTGGTGATAAAGAAATTTTTCCATCACTTTGTCAAATAGAATTAAGCGGTGTCTTTGCTAATCGTCTTGTTTGGGAAGTTGTTAAACAGAGTGAAATTACTCAAAATAAACGCTGTGATATTATACCATTTGCTCAATCTGAAATGGTAAATACTATTATGAATGGGATTGACCCTGTTTTAAATGCGTTTATCGCTCAAGAACTCGAGATAATTCTTAAAAAACATAATATATCTGAAGAAAAAGATAAATTGTTTGATAATATTGCCAAAGTTCAAGAATTACACTATATAAATCCTATCTTTGAGTTGATAGCAATGCAACCTATTGATGAAATGGCTTCTACAGCAAAAACATTTATTGAATTAACCTCATTTAAAAGAAGGATTGTAAATACACTTGAGACAGTTGGAGGTCCTGTGGACGTACTAGCGATTTCAAAAGGGGATGGTCCTATCTGGATCGAAAGAAAACACTATTTTAATATTGATAACAATATTAATTATAGAATTAGAAAGGGTGGTATATAATGTATTCATTAAATTTTTCAAAAGAAAAAGACAAGTTTTTAGATAAAAAAATATATCAGAATCTTTCTCGAAACAATGTTGGTAAAAACTTTTTAGAAGTGTATAAAGAGATAGGTAATACACCAAAAAATAAGATAGAAAAATCCATTATTAATAAATCTATTAAAAACAACTAGCACCCGTTTAGGTGCTAGTTTCTTGCCTGCTGAACTCGTAAATTGATAGATACCCCAAGGGGTATTTTTTTGTTCAGTAATTTGTGGAATTTGGGGAGTGATATAATGATGTTAAATGAACCATTAAAAGCTGAAAAATGTTATTAAATCAAGGCTACAGACTGTTAATATACTCTAATAAATGCTGTTTGAAATTCTATCATAAAATATGGTAGAATAGAAAACAGGAGGTAAGGAATGTTTCGAAATAGTAAATTGTTATTCTGGACATGTGAGATCTTATTATTGACGGTGATTTTCTATATTTGGAAATCAATGGGGACTTTAATTTCTCCATTTGTATCTGTTCTGAATACCATCCTCTTACCATTTTTAATTGCAGGTTTTTTATATTACATTACCAATCCGATTGTTGAATTGTTGGAAAAACACTTAAAAATCAAGCGTGTGTTTGGGATTTTGATCACCTTAGTCCTCTTGTTTGGGATCATTGGCTTAGGGATCTTTTATCTGCTCCCTATCTTGATCAATCAGTTAACCAGCTTGATCAATTCAACTCAAGGACTTTACTGGGAAGTTCAAAGTTTGGTTCGAAAACTCTCGACCAATCCTTTGTTCCAAAATGTGAATATCCAGTCGACGATTCAGCAGTTGAATCTCTCTTATATGGATATCCTACAAAATCTCTTGAATAGTGTGACCAACAGTTTAGGAAGTGTGGTTAACACCATTGTCAATACGGTCTTTATCTTGATCATGACCCCTGTCTTCTTGGTTTATTTCTTGGTCGATGGGAAGAAGTTATTACCGATGTTGGAGCGGACCATTTTACGCAATGACAAACTCCACATTTCAAGCCTCTTGATTAGTTTGAATGAAACGGTCTCTCGCTATATTAGTGGGATTTCGATCGATGCCTTTATCATTGGAACCCTAGCCTACATTGGCTATAGTTTTATTGGATTGAAGTACGCTTTGGTCTTTGCCATTTTTTCTGGATTAGCCAACCTCATTCCATATGTAGGACCAACCATCGGGTTGATTCCGATGATCATCACCTATGCCTTCACAGATATGGATATGATGATCAAAGCAGTCATTTACATGTTGATTATCCAGCAGATCGATGGGAATATTCTTTATCCGCGTATCGTTGGAGGCGTGATGAAGGTTCACCCGATTACCATTATGGTTCTCTTATTGCTCTCAAGTAATATTTACGGCATTATCGGGATGGTCGTTGCGATTCCAGTCTATTCGATTGGAAAAGAAATTGTAAAATTCTTGGTGAATCTTTATGATAACCACCGTGCTGCTAAGGAACAGAAGAAAAAAGAAGAATTTGGTATCATTAATAAATCATAGACTCTAGCGCCTATATGGGCCTTAGAGTCTTTTTTGTACATTTTTTTGAAAAATGCTGGAAAAAAGTCAACAAGTGCTATGAAATGTGTTAAAATATAAGTGATTTTGAAAGAAAATATGAAAAGGTAGGAAAAGATGAGACTGCTCTTATCGAAAAAACAGAGACGCCAATTGCAATTGTTGGAAATCCTGATTAAGGAAAAAAGATGGTTCCACTTGAAAGAGTTGGCCAAGCGTTTGGATTGTACAGAACGTTCGTTAAAAGAAGATTTGTCTAATCTTCGTAGTACATTTGATGACTTTTTAATTGAATCATCTACCAATGGGATCAAGATCAGTTATGAGGATTCGGTTGGGCTTGAGGTGATTTACCATCACTTTTTTAAAGAATCACAAGCCTTTGCTTTGATTGAATATCTCTTTTTCAACAAGGATGTTTCCAATGAATATATTTGCAGAAAGTTTGATTTGAGTTACCAATCTTTCTACCGCTTGATTCGGACGATTAATCAGAAGCTTCAAACCAAATACAATGTAAAGATTGATTTGAAACCCTTGAATCTTGTCGGGGATGAGATTGACGTTCGTTTCTTTTATGCCCAATATTTTGCAGAGCGTTATTACTACATGGAGTGGCCTTTCCCAGAATTTAAGGAAGAGGCGGTGACCGATTTGATCACCTTCTTCTTCAAGCTCTATGGCTATCCATTGACCTTCTCTGTACTCAGGTCTTATAAAGTTCTCTTGACAGTCTACTTGTCACGGATTAAGCAAGGTTACTTCATCGACATGCCAACGAACTATGATGTGTATAAGGACCAGTATCAAGGGGTGACCAATGTCGAGGAGATGTTGCGCTACTTTAGCTTGCAGTTGGGTGTCGAGTTGAATGAAAAAGTGCTGGAACAGTTCTTTATTATCTTTATTCAAGAGAATTTCTATTTCAGTCCAGAAAGCTTGATCGAAGCTGCAGAAACGGATCCTTATGCCAAAGAATCGACTAGACTCATCAAAGATATGTTCAAGGATCTATGCTATACCTATGATTTAGACATTGAAAATCTTGATGAGATGTTGATGCATGTCCATAACACGTCTCATCTCGATCGGAAGGAATTATTCTCTGAGTTTCTCTTGTTTGATACCAAGACCAATACCAACGAAGATTTCATGAGCATCTTCCCAGCCTTCTATGATGATTTGAAGGAGCATATCATCACTTATATGAAGACCATGAAGCATGATCTGAATGATGAGATCATCAAGCACATGATCTATACGGTCTATACTCACTGGGAACGTCTCTTACCACAGTTATTGCGTCGTCGGAAGTCTATTAAGGTCTTGATTATCAGTCGTTTTGACGATCACCATGCCAAATCCATGATCGATTTCCTTGATTTCTACTGTACGGATAACTTTGAATTTACGCAGATGATCAAGTACAATCTAACAGTAGATGATATTGAAGCTTCGGATGCAGATGTGGTGGTAGCCAACTTTATGATGCCTGAATTAAAGAAAAAACCATTTATTTGTACAAGTAGTCTCTCATCGCTTGAGCTGGTTGAAAAACTCAATGCCTTCTTTTATGATTTTACCAGTGCAGAACACTAAAGACAAAGTCTTCTTAGAAACTTTCCTTAGGTGAGTACGGACGTCAGCGAACTTCGAAGAAGTTCCATGACTAATTAAGATACAAAGGGCGTTCGCGGATAAAGTCAAAATAGGAAGTTTGACGCAGAATCTTTAGATTCTAGGAAAACTTATCTTTTTGACACGATCCGTAGCCCGTGTTCAATTCGTTTTGGACCCCTTCGCTTTTTAATTTTTTAGGCTCAGGCTAAAACAGTTTCCCAAACTGTTTTACTCCCAAAACTCCCGAGTGCTAGAAACAATCGTGTTTCTAGCACTTTTCTCACGGCGGAAAGTTTCAGTGTAGGTTTGAATGAAACGATTATATATTTTGTTTTAAGTTTTCAGCGTTACTTAGGTTATTTTATGTGAAAAAACAATATGTTCACATTCTAAAATCAGGACTTGTTCCTGATTTTTTGATGGTAAAAAAAGAAAATTTTATAGAAGAATGCAGGCTCTCCTATTTTGTGGTATAATATACAATATTATATACTGGAGGAAATTATCCATGGAAGACCCTGGCAGTCAGGAAATTTTACTGGAAGTTATTTTATTGATTGTTTTGACATTATTGAACGCCTTTTTCTCGGCGGCTGAAATGTCAATGGTATCGTTGAATCGCTCTCGTGTAGAGCAAAAGGCTGAAGAAGGAGATAAAAAATATATTCGTCTTCTTAGCGTATTGGAACAACCGAACCATTTCTTATCCACTATTCAGGTGGGGATCACCTTGATTACCATCTTATCTGGGGCGAGTCTTGCAGAAAGTCTCGGTCATGTCATTGCTGGATGGATGGGCAATACCAAAACAGCTCTTGCAGCTGGAAGCTTTTTATCTCTAGCATTTTTGACTTATATTTCGATCGTATTTGGTGAACTCTATCCGAAACGAATCGCTATGAACCTAAAAGATGAGTTGGCTGTTCGAACAGCTCCGATTGTGATTCTATTAGGAAAAATTGTTAGCCCCTTTGTTTGGTTGCTTTCAGCATCGACCAACCTTTTGAGCCGTATCACGCCAATGGAATTCGATGATCCAGATGAAAAGATGACGCGGGATGAAATCGAGTATATGCTGACCAATAGTGAAGCAACACTGGATGCGGATGAGATTGAGATGCTCCAAGGGATCTTTTCATTAGATGAAATGGTAGCGCGTGAAGTCATGGTGCCACGGACAGATGCCTTCATGGTTGATATCAATGATGATACCAAAGAAATTATTGAAAGTATCCTTAAGCAAAACTTTTCACGGATTCCTGTCTATGATGATGACAAGGACAATGTCATCGGCCTCATCCATACCAAACGTCTCTTGAACGAAGGATTTATCAATGGCTTTGATAATATTGTCTTAAGAAAGATTTTGCAAGAACCTTTGTTTGTTCCAGAAACCATTTTTGTGGATGATCTTTTGAAGGAATTGCGCAATACGCAAAATCAAATGGCCATTCTACTCGATGAATATGGTGGGATGTCTGGTTTGGTTACTCTTGAAGACCTCTTGGAAGAAATCGTCGGTGAAATTGACGATGAGACTGACAAAGCGGAAATTGATGTCTTTGAAATTGCGGACAATACCTATGTCGTACAAGGAGCTATGTCACTAAACGACTTTAATGAATACTTTGGCGTTGAGTTGGAAAGCGATGATGTGGATACCATTGCAGGGTATTATCTGACAGAGGTTGGGCGAATTCCAACCTTGAAAGAGCGACTCAGCTGTGAAGTCGATAGTCAAAAGAAACACTTGATTCTGACAAATGACAAGGTGAAAAATGGTCGTGTGACCAAGGTAAAAGTTGAAATTTCTGAAATCGTCGAAGATGATGAAGAAACCAAATCAAAAGAAGATTAGAAAATAGAGGCCTGGACGTGTTCCAGCCTCTGTTTTTTTCTTGTCAGGGCTAGTTGAATTTTCAAAAAATTTTAAAAATTTCTGAAATAGTCTTGACAGCAAAAAAAAATTAAGGTAAGATAATACCCATAAATAAAGAAAGCAGAAAATAAACATGAAGCAACAAGCCATTTCAACTCAAAAATTTTACTTTAGCTACTTTAGATAGTGTTTGTAGACATGATCTCATGGATGCAAACAACCCAAGCAATTTGTTTGTATCTATGTGGCTAAGATTTTTGATGATGGTCCATAGAGCTAGTATCTAAATGGACCGAGGTTTTGTAACTTGTTGGAGAATTTCAAGCATCCGTTTAGAGTATCATCTAAGCGGATTTTTTGTTTATTTTGCAGAAAAGGAGTCAATAAATGAAAGTAGTGAAAAAATTGCTAGCACCTGTCCTGGTTGTAGGACTTCTGTTAACATCATTGGTGACCTTACACAATCTAAAGGATACTAAAAAAGACAATGTCTTTCGAATTGGGATTTCCCAGTACATCACCCATAAGTCGCTCGATGCGACACGAAAAGGCTTTATCGAGGAGTTGAAGAAAGAGGGCTATGTGGATGGGAAAAATATCCAGATTGATTTCCAAAATGCTCAAGGGGAGCAACGAAATCTGAAAAACATTTCCAAACAATTGGCGGAAGAAAGTGATCTCGTCTTTGCGATTGCAACCCCTTCGGCACAAAGCTTGGCCAATACGACGAAAACAACGCCGGTTGTCTTCTCAGCTGTGACCGACCCATTGGCAGCGAAATTGGTGAAGAACTTGAAAGAGCCTGGTGGCAATATCACGGGGACAAGTGACCAGTCAGACGATGCGATCTCTACACAGGTAGACATGATTAAGCAAGTGCTTCCAACGGCGAAAACAGTTGGGATCCTCTATACGCAAAGTGAGCCTAACTCAGTCGTCCAAAAAGACAATGCGAAGAAGATCCTTGAAGCTAAAGGCTATCAAGTGGTTGAAAAAACCATCCTCGATAGTAACAATGTGAAGGCTGCAGCAGACAGTATCATGTCAGAAGCAGATATCGTCTTTGTTCCGACGGATAACATCATTTCTTCTACAATGGACACTGTAAAACAGGTTTCCCTCAGCCATAAGGTGCCCGTTTTTGGTGGATCTGCTGAGATGGTGGCTACTGGTGGCTTGTACAACTTCGGTACCGATTATGAGGAATTGGGAAGACAAGCTGCTCGGATGGCCATTCGCATCATGAAGGGTGAGAAACCTGGCAAAGTTGCAGTTGAAACACCTGAAAAATTAGAATTGCATACCAATAAAGAGATGGCGAAAGAGCTTGGAATTGATATTAGCTCGTTGAAGGTAGAAAAATAGGAGGTTTGAGATGAATTTCGTTTTATCAAGTTTATCAGAAGGTTTATTGTGGTCGATCATGGCGATCGGTGTTTACTTAACATTTCGAATTTTAGATATTGCCGACATGACGGCAGAAGGAGCCTTTCCACTTGGGGCAGCAGTTGTAGCTTCCCAAATTCAAGCAGGAAGAAACCCTTGGCTTGCAACTTTGATGGGCTTCCTAGCAGGAATGATCGCAGGATTGGTTTCTGGGATTCTCCATACAAAAATGAAAATTCCAGCCCTCTTGACAGGGATTGTCACTTTGACCGGTCTCTACTCTATCAATATTAAAATCATGGGGGGAGTACCCAACCTCTCTATTGGCGATGCCAGTACCATTTTCAAAAGTGTCATGAAATTGGGCTTGTCCAATGAAGAAGCTGTCTTTTTGATTAGTATTTCGTGCTTGATCATCGTCTGTATCTTATTAACTCTCTTAATGAAGACGCAACTTGGCTTGGTTTTGCGCTCGACTGGTGATAACATTCCAATGAGTGAGGCCAATGGGGTCAATGTAGATAACATGAAGATGTTGGGCTATATGATTTCCAATGGTTTGATTGCCCTTTGTGGAGCGATGTTTGCACAAAATGATGGTTTCTCAGATGTGACTTCTGGTACAGGGACGATCGTAGTCGGTTTGAGTGCGGTGATTATCGCTGAAGTTTTGATCCACGAATTGACCATTGGTTGGCGCTTGCTTTCCATCGGGGTTGGAGCTATTGTGTACCGTTTGATTATCTTAAATATTTACGAGATCCCAAATCTCGATCAAAATATGGTTCGTCTCTTCAATGCGATCTTGCTCGCGATTGTCTTGTTCGCTCCTGAGGCGCAAAAACGTCTTCGTGTTCGTGGACTGAAGTTAGGAAATAAATAGGAGAAAAGTATGGCAACATTATTATCAATTGAAGGCATTCATAAGACATTTGAAGCAGGAACGGTTAATGAAAACCACGTCTTAAAAGGTTTGGATCTCCAAGTGGAAGAAGGAGATTTCATTTCGGTCATCGGTGGAAATGGAGCTGGGAAATCAACCTTGATGAACATCTTGGCAGGAAATCTAGTCGTGGATGAAGGGGATATCTTGCTAGAGGGTAACTCTATCAAAAATACGAGTGTTCGTAAGCGTGCTAAGGATATTGCGCGTGTCTTCCAAGATCCTAAGATGGGGACAGCTTCCCGTTTGACCATTGAAGAAAATATGGCCATTGCCCAGCGTCGGGGGAAATCTCGTGGTTTGAGCTGGGGAGTTCGGGAGAAAGATCGCGAATTGTTCCGTGAAGCCTTGAAGGAACTGAATATTGGTTTAGAGAACCGCCTCAAAGTCGATACCCAATATTTATCTGGTGGGCAACGTCAAGCTTTGACCTTGGTCATGGCAGCCTTGGTTAGACCCAAATTCTTGCTTCTGGATGAACATACCGCAGCGCTTGATCCCAAGACCAGTGAAATGGTCATGGAATTGACACAAAAGATCGTGGAAAGCCATGATTTGACAACCTTGATGATTACACACGATATGAACCATGCTATCGAATATGGCAACCGCTTGATCATGCTCTACCAAGGGAAAATCGTGGTCGATGTTAAAGGAGAAGAAAAGAAAAACTTGACAGTTGAAGACTTGATGCGCCTCTTCCAACAAAACAGTGGTGAAACCTTGGTGAGTGACGAATTGGTATTGGGATAAAATAAAGAGAGTGGGACAGAAATCGGTCATTCGTTAGAATTCGATTTCGTCGTCCCACCTCCGCACAGTTGAGTAGGGCTGTAAAAGCTGATGAAATCAGCGTAGTAGAGGCCACTCAACCACTGCGTCTTGCTCGACAATCCAAAGACAATTAAGAGGCCAGGACTTTTGTCCCAGCCTCCTTTATTTCCTCCGCTCTGCATAGTCGACAAAATGAAACTTGTCTAATTTGTGCCGGCTTTCGGTGAACTGGAATTGCCGTCCGTCTGCTAAGTGAACTTGGGAGCGGACCGTTACCACGTGTTGGTCTTTTCCAAGATCCAGTAAGATTTTGTCGCGATTATCGATTGGTGAAATCAAAATTTCTTTTTTGGCATAGCCAATCTGCAATTTCAAGTCTTCTTCTATTGGAGATACGGGGAAATATTACCTTTACCTCTTTGACGTGACGCAGGCAGACCTCAATTGGCGCAATCCCAATGTCCGCAAGGAGTTGTTCAAGGTGGTCAACTTCTGGCGGGACAAGGGCGTCAAAGGCTTTCGTTTCGATGTAATCAATTTGATTGGGAAAGATGAGGTCTTGGTGGATTGCCCTGAAAATGAAGGGAAGCCAGCTTATACGGATAAACCCATTGTGCATGACTATCTTCGTATGATGAATGAAGCGACCTTTGGTTCTGATGATAGCTTTACGACCGTTGGAGAGATGTCTTCGACAACCATTGACAACTGTGTTCTCTATTCAGCACCGGAGCGCCACGAGTTGTCTATGGCTATTAACTTCCATCATCTGAAAGTCGACTATGAAGATGGTCAAAAATGGACCATTGCTCCCTTTGATTTTGAAGAGCTCAAGCGTCTCTACCATACCTGGGGCAAGGAAATGAGTGAACGAGGTGGTTGGAGTGCCCTCTTCTGGAATAACTATGACCAACCTCGTGCTTTGAATCGCTTTGTGGATATCCAGAACTTCCGTAATGAAGGAGCGACCATGCTCGCTGCTAGCATTCACTTGTCACGTGGGACCCCTTATATCTACATGGGCGAAGAGATCGGCATGATTGATCCAGACTATGATTCGATGGCAGATTATGTGGATGTCGAGTCCATCAATGCTTACCAGATGCTTTTGGATCAAGGTCAGTCTCCTGAGCAAGCCTTTAAGATTATTCAAGCCAAATCACGTGATAATTCTCGTACGCCAATGCAATGGGATGCTTATGAAAATGCAGGTTTTTCAACAGGCACACCATGGTTGAAGGTTGGGAAGTCCTATAAAGACATCAATGTTGAAAAGGAAATGGATGGACCAATCTTTAAATTTTATAAAGAATTGATTCGCCTGCGTAAAGAAATGCGGATCATTTCAGAAGGAAGCTATCTGCCAGCAATGGAGGATAGTAAAGAAGTCTATGCCTTTGAACGTCACTTAGATGGTCAAAAACTCTTGGTACTCAATCATTTCTATGGCAGTGAAGTTGAAGTAGCGATTCCAGAAGACTACCAAACAGGGCGCGTGCTTTTATCCAACTATGAGAAGGTAGAGCTTTCTGAAAAAGTAATTCTGAAACCATATCAGACACTGGCGATATTAGTTTAAGTATTTCACACTTCGATCTTTTTGGGTCGAAGTGTTTTTCTTTTTGAAAAATATTTTTGAAAGCGTTTGAAAATACAAAGTCATTCCCTTATAATAAAAGAGGAAAACTTTTTAGGGATGGAGAAACGCATGAGAAAAAACGGTAAAAAGATTCGCCTACTGGGAGTAGCCACCTTATTGGCTAGTCAGTTGGGGGTCTTTAGCAGTGCCCTCACGGTAGTTGCAGACGAGACCACAGCTTCGACTTCAGAGCCAGCGCTTGTGACGAACACTAGCAGCGAGGAAAGCTCGACAAATAGTTCGACTTCTGCTACAACAACAACTACAGACGCTACGACGAGAGCTTCGAGTGATAAAGAAGAGACATCTAGCAGTTCCTCAGACGCTGCTGAGGAGAAAACGGTTAAGATCGGGGACATTCAAGGGGAAGCGCAACGCTCTCCACTGGAAGGCCAAAAGGTAGCCATCAAAAATGCAGTGGTGACTAAGACAGACCGCTATGGTTTTTATGCCCAAGATATTGAATCGGATGGCAATAGCCGGACTTCAGATGGGATTTATGTTGTTTCCAAATACAAGGTGAAAGTCGGCGATAAGGTGAAAATCACCGGTACCGTCAAGGAAGGCTATATGGAGGAAGTCACCTTGGGAGCCGGGAAGACCTTTAAGGAACCGACGAATAGTTTAACGGTGACCATGTTGGTTGACACTTGGATCACCAAAGATGGGTCAGCCCCTCTTCCAGAAGCTGTGAATATCACTGCGGAGATGCCAGCAGAGGTGAAGCCTAATCCGACTGCTTATGCTCCAGAAACCGATGCCCTCGATTATTGGGAAAGCCTGGAAGGAATGCTCACGGTGGTGAAGAAACCGCATGTCCTTGGTCCCCAGTATAAAGGAGATATCTATGTCTTGGGAGAAGATTTTACTGGCCTTCCTTTAAACAATATTGGAGGTCTGAATCTACGGCCACATGCGCAAAATACAGCGACGATCCCGATTTATGTTGGGAATCAATTTGTCGCAAAAGCCAAGGATTACTTTACAGAAGACGTAACAGGAGTGGTAACGTATCGGAATAGCTTTTATAAGTTAGAACCTACTCAACAGTTGACAGTCCAAGATGGTGGTTTGCAGCGTCAAGCAGCTCAAACCCAACCAAGTGAGGACAAGCTGACCATCGCTTCCTACAATATTGAAAATTTCTCGGCCAACAATGCCAAAAATGAAACCCCAGAGGATAAGGTGACGCTGATTGCCAATTCCTTTATCCATGAAATTCACAATCCAGACATCATTACTTTGATCGAAGTGCAGGACAATAATGGTAGTGTGGATGACGGAACGACCAGTGGTGTTGAAAGTGGACGCAAACTAGCCAATCGGATCAAGGAATTGGGTGGCAAGAGCTATGAGTATACGGAGGTTGCTCCAGTAGATGGCGCTGACGGAGGAAAGCCTGGTTCCAATATTCGTTTGGGAATCCTCTACAATCCAGAACGCGTAACCTTAGCCAAAAAAGAGGCAGCAACTAGCAACGAGGCAGCGCAATTTGACAAGGGACACCTGGTTAAAAATCCAGCTCGGATTGCCCCTAATGACCCATCGTTTGATCATACTCGCAAGTCCTTAGCTGTTGAATTTGAATTCAAAGGTCAACCAGTTGTGGTGATTGCTAATCACTTGAAATCAAAAATCGGAGATGATGCTATTTATGGGGCAAGCCAACCAGCAGTGGAACACACCTTGCCAACTCGTGAAGCACAAGCTAGTGTCATCCATCAATTCGTTCAAGAAGGCTTGAAGCAAAATCCGAAGACCACCTTTGTTTTGACGGGTGATTTTAATGACTACGATTTCTCAACCACGGCGCAGATCCTTGCTGGCAACGAACTAACAAACTTAATGGCCCAACATGATGCAGGCGATCGCTATTCTTATTTCTACCGTGGAAGCAATCAGGTTTTGGATAACATTTTTATCTCAAACAACATGGCAGCTAAAGCAAGGTTTGAACCAGTCCATATCAATGCTTCCTTTATGAAGGAACACGGTCGTGCATCAGACCATGATCCTGTCTTGGTCCAAATCGACTTTAGTGGAGCACAAACTCCAGGAACGCCGACGGATGATCAACAAGGAAATACAGGTCAAGCAACGGATCAAACTAGCCCTTCTTCATCGAATACAGGATCTCAACTAGTCCCTCATCAGGCCCAAGCTAATGAACAAAAGAGTTCAACATCTGAAAGCAAAGAGAAGGGCAAGAACGAAGATGAGAAGCAAGATGACAAGGAAGAGGCAACAACACAAACCAAGACACCAGGCAAGCGGAAAATCCTTCCATCAACTGGACAAGAAACAAGCTATCTAGCCCTTTTTGGAGTGGCAGTAGCTACGATGAGTCTTGTCTGGTATAAGAAGAAAAGGACTACTCACTAACGTGTTTCATAAGAAAGATCTAAAAAAGGAGTCGCTGGCTCCTTTTTTTCTCCTAAAATACAGGACAGATAGTGCCAAATTAGAAACTGTACTAGGACAATGAAAAACACTGAAAAGAACAGTTTCTTTTCAAAAAGAAGCTTAAACTCTTTAAAATAGATGGAATCGTGTTATAATAAAACCATAAAACGTTTTCAAGAGAAGAGGTTCCTCAATGGAAAATGAAACAGTTGACTATGGAAAAGTAACAGGAATGGTACACTCAACAGAAAGTTTTGGGGCAGTAGACGGGCCTGGGATCCGCTTTATTGTCTTCCTTCAAGGCTGTCAAATGCGGTGTCAATACTGCCACAATCCAGATACTTGGGCAATGGAAACCAACAAGTCCCGTGAACGGACCGTGGATGATGTCCTAGAAGAAGCCCTCCGTTATCGTGGATTTTGGGGCGAAAAAGGGGGAATCACTGTCAGTGGTGGAGAAGCCCTCTTGCAGATTGACTTTTTGATTGCCCTCTTCACCAAGGCTCAAGAGTTGGGCATTCATTGTACCTTGGATACCTGTGCCCTTCCTTTCCGGAATACACCTCGTTATTTGGAAAAATTCGACCGCTTGATGGCGGTGACAGACTTGGTGCTTCTGGATATCAAGGAAATCAATGATGAACGACACAAAATTGTGACCAGCCATACCAATAAAACGATTTTAGCTTGTGCCAAGTACTTATCTGATATTGGAAAACCAGTCTGGATTCGTCACGTTTTGGTACCTGGGCTTACAGACCGAGATGACGACTTGATCGAGCTTGGAAAATTTGTTAAAACCCTTAAAAATGTTGATAAATTTGAGATCCTTCCTTACCATACGATGGGGGAATTCAAATGGCGTGAATTGGGAATTCCGTACAAATTGGAGGGTGTGAAACCACCGACAAAAGAACGGGTCCAAAATGCAAAAGATTTGATGGAAACAGAAAGTTACCAAGATTACCTGAAACGGGTCAAAGGATAAAAAGTATAGACAGTTGGGCCTTCCAGCTGTCTTTTCTATTGAAATGCACAACTATTCCCTTTCTTTAAATGGCAAAACGTGCTAAAATAGAGTGAATCTATAAATGAAATAAAGAGGTAGAAACATGTCAAAAATTCTCGTTTTTGGTCACCAAAATCCTGACTCAGATGCTATCGGCTCATCTGTAGCTTTTGCTTATCTTGCAAAAGAAGCATATGGTTTGGATACAGAAGCAGTGGCTCTTGGAACTCCGAATGAAGAAACAGCTTTCGTATTGGACTATTTTGGTGTGGAAGCACCACGCGTCATCACATCAGCTAAAGCAGAAGGTGCAGAACAAGTCATCTTGACGGACCACAATGAATTCCAACAATCTGTTTCAGATATTGCTGAAGTAGAAGTTTATGGTGTAGTGGATCACCACCGTGTGGCAAACTTTGAAACTGCTAGCCCACTTTACATGCGTTTGGAACCAGTTGGATCAGCATCTTCAATCGTGTATCGCATGTTTAAAGAACACGGTGTAGCAGTGCCAAAAGAATTGGCAGGTTTGATGCTTTCAGGTTTGATTTCAGATACCCTTCTGTTGAAATCTCCAACAACACACCCATCTGATAAAGTGATTGCGCCAGAATTGGCTGAATTGGCTGGTGTCAACTTGGAAGAATACGGTCTTGCCATGCTCAAGGCTGGTACCAACTTGGCAAGCAAATCAGCAGAAGAATTGATCGACATCGATGCCAAGACTTTTGAATTGAACGGAAATAACGTTCGTGTGGCTCAAGTGAATACAGTTGATATTGCGGAAGTCTTGGAACGCCAAGCTGAAATCGAAGCAGCTATCCAAGCAGCAAATGCAGCTAACGGCTATTCTGACTTTGTTTTGATGATTACAGACATCGTCAACTCAAACTCAGAAATTTTGGCTCTTGGTGCTAATATGGACAAGGTAGAAGCAGCCTTCAACTTCAAACTTGAAAACAACCACGCTTTCCTTCCAGGTGCCGTTTCACGTAAGAAACAAGTGGTTCCTCAATTGACTGAAAGCTTTAATGCTTAATGATAGATGGGGATACCCATTGTTAAAAAGGAGTTTAGGCTCCTTTTTTTCTAGGAGAGAAATATGCTAGAAAATGGTGATTTAATCTTTTTGAAAGATGATTCGGATATAGGGCAAGCCATCCAGGCATCAACTGGCAACTATAGCCATGTGGCCATCTTTTTGGACGGCTCCATTTATCATGCCACGGTAGAAGGTGGCGTTCTTGCCCAGTCCCCTGAGGATTTCTTTGAAGCTGAGAAAGTATATGACCTTTATCGCTATGCGGCGATTGATTGTCCAGAGGTCAAAAAGAAAGCAGAGAGTCTTTTAGGGGCTCCCTACAATGCTTCCTTTTATCCGGATGGAGATGGTTATTACTGTTCCCAGTTCATCGCTGAACTACTTCCTATCTTTAAAACCATTCCCATGAAGTTTGGAGATGAGGAAGAGGAGATTAGTCCGTTCTGGCTGGATTACTACAAGGAGCTTGGCCTAGCCGTTCCCCTAGATCAGCCTGGGACCAACCCGAGTCAGTTAGCCCAATCACTACAGCTACAGTTTAAAGAAAGGTATATGGATGATTACAATCATTAATCCCACACGTTTGACACGTCAGCCATTTTTCAAGGACTTGATCAACTTTTTGGATCAGCACGACGATGTGATCCTGCGGCAAATCAAGGCCCAATTTCCAGATCAACCAGTGGATAAGCTGATGGAGGAATATATCAAAGCGGGCTTTATTCTTCGAGAAAATAAACGCTACACCCTCAACCTGCCCTTCTTGAAGTCAGCTGATCTTGTTGACTTGGATCAGGAGGTCTTTGTTCGAGAGGACAGTGCAGTTTATCAAGAATTAAAAGCCAAGGTCTTCCAAACGGAACTCCGCAACACGACCAATGCAGCGATTCTCATAGAGGAGACGGACTTTGCGCGACATGCACAGACCCTTTCCAATTACTTTTATAAGGTAGCTCACCAATACCCATTGACGGAAGATCAAGAAAAGCTCTATGCCATCTTGGGAGATGTCAATCCCGAGTATGCTCTTAAGTATATGACCAGCTTTTTGCTCAAATTTCTCAAAAAAGAAGTAGTCCAGCAAAAGCGCAAGGACATCTTTGTCGATAGTTTAGAAATCTTAAGCTATATCCGCAAAAATGATGAAGGAAAATATGAATTAGCAGTGGACTTGGACAAGGAAAGACTGATGTTTATCAAACAATAGAAAGAGGCTAGGAAAACTTCCTAGCCTTGTTTTTTTGATTATAGATAATGTTCAGCGATGGCTGCGTCACCTGGATACTCTTCTTTTACGCCATTGACGATTTGGTAGCAGTCTGCTCCTTTTCCAGCGATAATAACAGCATCTTCAGGCTTGCTGGTTGTCGCCATAGCCAGTTGAATGGCTTGCTCGCGATCTGCGATTTTCTCGACAGGGCGCGTGATAAAACTACTAATCTCTTCAGCGATAGCCAAAGGATCTTCATAGTTGGGATCATCCGCTGTGAGGAAGACTTGGATCTCAGGATGGTCTTCCAAGAGTATGCCAAAGTCCTTGCGGCGGCTCTCTCCTTTATTCCCAGTTGATCCGAGAACTAGTGAAATGGTCCCCGTTTGATGGGTTTCGACAACAGAGAGTAGTTTTTTCAAGCTATCACCATTATGGGCGTAGTCGATGAAGACCTTAGCGCCGTTTTGCTGAGTCAAGACTTCCATTCGGCCTGGAACGCGCGTCTTAGCAATCCCTTTTTGGATATCCTCGAGGCTCGCACCTAGGCGAAGGCAGGCAAGTCCAGCAGCCACAGCATTTTCTTGGTTGAAATGTCCAATCAGTTGGATTTCATAGTTTCCAGCTAATTTACCAGTGGCTGAGAAGCTGAAGGCCTTAGAGTTTTCAATTTGATTCTCAGACTGGCTTCCATAAAAATCGTGGTCTTGGTTCGCGACTTGGTCCGCTAAAACTTGGAAATGATCCATATCACTATTGATGACAACGGCTTGGCTGTTCTTCATGAGGAGACGTTTGTGGTAGAAATAATCCTCAAAAGTTGGGTGTTCAATCGGTCCAATATGGTCAGGACTGATGTTGAGAAAAACACCAACGTCAAAGGTCAGACCGTAAACTCGTTTCACTAGATAAGCTTGACTGGAAACTTCCATAATGAGGTGGGTCCGATCATTGGCTACTGCCTCAGCCATCATGGCAAAAAGATCCAAGCTCTCTGGAGTTGTCAGGGTCGATTTAAAGAAGTTTTTACCATCCAGCGTCGTATTCATAGTCGACAGCATAGCTGGTCGGTGACTTTGTTCCAAAATATGGTAAGCAAAATAGGCCGCGGTTGTCTTTCCCTTAGTCCCTGTGAAGGCCAATAGTTTTAATTGTTTCTCAGGGTGTCCATAAAACTCCATGGCGATTAAGCTCATGGCCTGTTTGATATCATTGACGAGGATGGCAGGAATACCAACTTCATAATCTTTTTCAGAGACATAAAAGCCGAGTCCATTAGAAATAGCCTGTTCCAGGTATTCTTTTTTGAAGTTGGCCCCTTTGACAAAAAAGAGGGTGCTAGCAGAAACCTTCCGGCTATCATAGCTAATAGCATCAAAACTTGTTCCTTCTAGATGGTAGTAGTACTCCCCATTTACTAGAACTTCTCGGAAATTTTGGTCATGTTTTAAAATGTTGAGGGTTTGTTCAATTGTAATCATAAAACTATTGTAAACCGAAAGTCTGAATTTTACAAGTAACATGGAAAAGTTTATAATGAAGAGAAGAAGAAACGAAAGAGGACGTTTATGAGTCACGAACAAAATGACCAGCAAGCCCAGATGCTTCGCGGGACTGCCTGGATGACAGCCAGCAACTTTATCAGCCGTTTGCTAGGAGCTGCTTATATTATTCCTTGGTATATTTGGATGGGAAAATATGGGCCACAAGCCAATGGTCTTTTTACAATGGGCTACAATATCTATGCTTGGTTTCTCTTGATTTCGACAGCCGGAGTGCCCGTAGCTGTTGCCAAGCAAGTAGCCAAGTACAATACCCGGGACCAAGCCGATCATAGCTTTGCTTTGATTCGGGGCTTCTTGAAATTTATGGGAATTTTAGGCCTAGGATTTGCCATTCTCATGTATCTTTTGTCTCCTGTCTTTGCTAGCCTTTCAGGTGGGGGAAAAGAGTTGATTCCGATCATGCAGAGTCTTTCTTGGGCTGTCTTGATCTTTCCTTCCATGAGTGTCATCCGGGGATTTTTCCAAGGTTTTAACAACATGAAGCCTTACGCTATAAGCCAGATCGCAGAACAAGTCATTCGGGTCATCTGGATGTTGCTTACGACCTTCTTCATTATGAAGATTGGCTCAGGAGATTATGTGCAGGCTGTTACGCAGTCGACCTTTGCTGCCTTTATCGGGATGGGAGCGAGCCTTCTGGTTCTCTTTTATTACCTTGCAAAAACAGGCTTGCTCTCATCTATTTTGAGAAAGCAAGAGGGAAGTGAAGGAATCGATACTCGTGCGCTTCTCATGGATACTATCCGTGAGGCCATTCCTTTTATCATCACAGGTTCCGCCATTCAGCTCTTCCAAATTGTCGACCAGATGACCTTTATCAATGTCATGTCTTGGTTTACAGATTATAGTCAGAAACAGCTGTTGGTCATGTTTAGTTATTTCTCTGCTAATCCAAACAAAATCACCATGATCTTGATCGCAGTAGCGACTTCGATTGGGGGAGTTGGGATTCCTCTGTTGACTGAGAATTATGTCAAGGGCGACTTAAAAGCTGCAGGCAAGCTTGTACAGGATAACTTGACCATGTTGCTAGCTTTCTTGCTTCCAGCTACCTTTGGTGCAGTTGCAGTCGCAAAACCACTTTATACAGTATTTTATGGACAACCAGATGGCTTGGCTTTGGGACTCTTTATCGTAGCGATGTTGCAGACGGTGATTTTGGGTCTTTACACAGTCTTGTCCCCAATGATTCAAGCTCTCTTCCAAAACCGCAAAGCTATTCGCTACTTCCTCTATGGAGTAGTGGTGAAATTGGTCCTACAAATTCCATTTATTTTAGTCTTTCGTTCTTATGGGCCGCTTTTGTCAACGACCATTGCGTTAATGGTGCCAATCGTTCTCATGTATCGGGAGATCCAAACCATTACTCAGTTTAATCGAACCATCATCTTCAAGCGGACCTTACTTGGTTCTATCCTGACTGTGGTGATGCTACTTGGAGTCTTGATCGCCGGCTTGATTTTGGGCTGGATTTTTCCACCAAATGGCCGTGTATCGAGCATGATTTATATCATCGTCATTGGCGGATTAGGAGTTGTTATCTATGGAGCCTTAGGATTATGGCTACGGTATTTTGACCGCTTTATCGGAGGTCAAGCTGCACGTCTTAGACAAAAATTTCGGATTAAATAAACCTGAGAGGCTGGGACAGAAGTCCTAGCCTCTCAATTATTTTTGGATTGTCGAGCAAGACGCAGTGGTTGAGTGGGCTCTACTACGCTGATTTCATCAGCTTTTACAGCCCTACTCAACTGTGCGGAGGTGGGACGACGAAATCGAATTCTAACGAATTAACGATTTCTGTCCCACTCTCTTTTCTTATAGTTTGAAACTATAGCTAGGTCTTGAAAATGGGAAAACCGCTCTCCTCATAATAGTGATAAAATAGTAAGCAGTTAGATTGAATGTTTATCGGAGGGCAATATGAGTAAAAAACGCAATATCAATACTATCTTGGCACAGGCAGGAATCAAGTCGGATAAAGCAACGGGAGCTTTGACGACTCCTTTGCATTTCTCTACGACTTACCAACACCCAGAATTTGGTCAGTCTACAGGTTTTGACTATACCCGTACGAAAAATCCAACACGCGCAACAGCTGAGAAGACTTTGGCAGCTATCGAAAGTGCAGATTATGCTTTGGCGACAAGCTCTGGAATGTCAGCTATTGTGCTTGCTTTTAGCATTTTCCCAGTTGGTTCAAAAGTCTTAGCCGTTCGTGACCTTTATGGAGGTTCTTTCCGCTGGTTTAACCAACAAGAGCAAGAGGGTCGTTTCTCTTTCACCTATGCCAATACAGAAGAAGAACTGATCCACCATCTAGATCATGATCCGGTGGATGTCCTCTATATTGAAACACCAACCAATCCATTGATGTTGGAATTTGATATTGCTCATTTAGCTAAATTGGCCCATGCAAAAGGTGCCAAAGTCGTGGTAGACAATACCTTCTATAGCCCGATCTATCAACGTCCGATTGAAGAGGGAGCGGATATTGTTCTTCATTCAGCAACCAAGTACCTAGCTGGTCACAACGATGTCTTGGCTGGTGTTGTCGTGACAAATGATGCAGACTTGTATGACAAACTCTTTTACAATCTGAACACGACAGGTGCTGTTCTTTCTCCATTTGACAGCTATCTCTTGATCCGTGGTCTCAAGACGCTTTCTATCCGGATGGAGCGCTCCACTGAGAATGCTCGCAAGGTGGTCGAGTTTTTGAAAACCTCCCCTCAGGTCAAAGAAGTCCTCTACACTGGAAAAGGTGGAATGGTCTCCTTTAAAATTCAAGATGAGAAAAAAATTCCTGCCTTATTGAATTCCCTTCAAGTCTTTACCTTTGCAGAAAGCCTTGGCGGAGTTGAAAGCTTGATCACTTATCCTACCACTCAGACTCATGCGGACATCCCTGCAGAAGTTCGCCATTCATACGGTTTGACAGATGATCTGCTTCGGTTGTCCATCGGAATTGAAGATGCGGATGATTTGATTGACGATTTGAAACAAGCATTGGAGGCTTAAGATGACCAAATATGATTTCACGACTTTACCGAATCGATTGACCCACCATACCTACAAGTGGAAAGAAACTGAGACAGATCCAGAAATCATTCCAGCTTGGATCGCGGACATGGATTTTAATGTCATTCCAGAAGTACGAGAAGCTGTTATCGGCTATGCAGACCAAATGGTCTATGGCTATACCTATGCATCGGATAGTCTCTACCAGTCTATCCTTGATTGGGAAAAAGAAGAGCATGGCTATTCCTTTGACAAGGAAGCTGTCGTCTTTATCGAAGGTGTTGTTCCAGCCATTTCAACAGCTATTCAAGCCTTCACCAAGGAAGGGGATGCTGTCTTAATCAATACACCGGTCTATCCTCCATTTGCCCGAAGTGTCAAGCTCAATCGTCGAAAATTGATCGAAAATTCATTAGTTGAAAAGGATGGTCTTTTCCAAATTGATTTTGATCAGCTGGAAAAAGACATTGTGGAGCAAGAGGTGAAACTCTATGTTTTGTGTAACCCGCACAATCCTGGAGGCCGTGTATGGGATCGTGAAGTCTTGGAAAAAATCGGCCACCTCTGTCAGAAACATGGTGTCCTTCTCGTTTCAGATGAGATCCACCAAGATTTGGCCTTGTTTGGCTACCGTCATACCAGCTTTAACACGGTTGATCCAAGCTTTAAAGATTTCAGCTTGATCTTAACCAGTGCAACCAAGACTTTCAATATTGCAGGAACAAAAAATTCCTATGTGGTCATTGAACATCCAAAGCTTCGTACGGCTTTTAAACAACGGCAATTGGCCAATAATCAACATGAAATTTCAGGCTTGGGCTATATTGCAACAGAAGCGGCTTATCGCCATGGTAAACCTTGGTTGACAGAGCTCAAGCAAGTCTTTGAAAAACACATCGACTATGTGGTAGATGAATTGCATGAAAAGACCAAAATCCGTGTCATGAAGCCCCAAGGCACCTATCTTCTTTGGTTGGACTTTTCAGCCTATCCTTATACCGATGATGAGCTACATGCTAAAATTCATGACCAAGCCAAATTGATTTTGAACAGTGGAACAGATTTTGGAAAAGAAGGAAACTTGCATGCCCGCCTCAATGTGGCAGCTCCCTTCACCCTCATTGAAGAAATCACCAAACGCTTGGTGGAAACTTTTCACAAATAAGTGTTGACTTTCTGTGAGTGAAGGAGTAAAATAAACTCGAAATACGGTAGGTGAGGCTACCACAAGGATACGGATGACTACCGCAAAGCAGTGGAGACACTACTCGTTGGTTAACAGTCCTGATCGCAAAGGTCAAGACTAAGCTCATTTCATTGCCTTGTGGAGCTAAAGCTTGGACGGTCAGTTTTTTGAGAGTTTTGATTGAAAAATAAATGACGAGTTTCATGAGTCCTACCGATCGAGGGTAGGACTCTTTTTTATGCCTTACCAAGAAAAGAGAAAGGAGAGAGCTATGATACAAATCGACGATCATCCCGAACCGCACCGAACCAGCCAATCGCTGATTTGTGTCGTAGGGACTCCAAAAGTGATTGGCTCCTGATTGAAAAAGGAGATACCAATGCAAACAAATAAAGAAAGACTCATTGCTGCTCTTCAAGAACCACTTGAAAGCACCTTTGCCAACTACAAAACCAGTGCCCTTGGTTTAGTTGACGATCAAGTAGAAGAAAACCGCGATGCCTATGGCGAAAATGTCATCACAAAAGGTCAAGAAGATTCCATGATCAAAAAGATCTACGAATCCATCATCAATCCTTTTACAGTGATTTTGTTAGTCATTGCGCTGGTTTCCTTCATTACTAATGTCTGGCTAGCAAAACCAGGTGAACAGGATCCAACGACCTCCATCATCATTGTGACCTTGGTCCTGATCTCTGGTGGTATCCGCTTCATTCAAGAATTGCGGAGCGACAAAGCAGCTAGCAACTTATCACGTATGATTGTCAATACAGCGACCGTTCTTCGTGATGGATCAGAACAAGAAATTCCGATCGATGAAATCGTCGTAGGAGATGTGATCAAACTGAGTGCCGGCGATATGATTCCAGCAGATGTGGTCTTGATTGATTCCCGTGACTTCTTTGTCCAACAATCTGGTCTCACGGGGGAAAGTGATGCTGTTGAAAAGGTTTGTCTCAGAAAAGCATACAGTCAAAATCTAGATAGTCTCTTGGAAAGTGAAAGTTTGGCCTTTATGGGGACCAATGTCATCTCCGGACGGGCGACAGCCTTGGTCTTGGTCGTGGGGGATGAAACCATGATGGGAGCTATTGAGCAAACCATCAACACCTATGACGAACCAACCTCATTTGAGAGAGAAATGAATACCATCTCTTGGCTCTTGATTCGGCTCATGTTAGTCATGGTGCCTGTCGTCTTTGTGATCAATGGCCTCACAGATGGTGACTGGTTAGAAGCGGGTGTCTTTGCCCTCAGCGTTGGGGTTGGTTTGACTCCGGAAATGCTGCCGATGATTATTACAGCGAGTCTTGCTAAGGGATCCATCATCATGGCCAAGGAAAAAGTCGTTATCAAAAAACTCAATGCCATTCAAGACCTCGGGGCTATTGATATTTTGTGTACAGATAAGACAGGAACCTTGACCCAAGATGAAATCGTTTTGGAGTATCCGCTTGATATCCATGGCGATTTGGATCTATCAGTCCTTCGCCGGGCTTACTTGAATTCCTATTTCCAAACCGGGCTAAAAAATTTGATGGACCGGGCGATTATCAATCGAACCCATAAAGAAGCCAAGAAACATGAAATCGTCCGCGATCTAGATCAAACCTTCCATAAGATAGATGAATTGCCCTTTGATTTTGAACGTCGTCGCATGAGTGTCATTGTCAAAGATGAAGATGGTGTGGTTAGCATGGTGACCAAGGGGGCCTTGGAAGAAATGCTCTCTGTATCGACTTATGTTGAATACAAGGGTGATATCAAACGATTAACAGACGAGGTCCGTCAAGAAGTCCTCGCTGAGGTCGCTCAATTAAATGAACAAGGTCTTCGTGTTTTGGGCGTCAGCTACAAAACCGACTTGGACGAAAATGAAATCTTTAGTGTTGAAGATGAAGGAGACATGATCCTAACCGGTTACCTGGCCTTTCTTGATCCACCAAAACCTTCTGCAGCTCCAGCGATCAAAGCTCTTGCAGAATATGGGGTTACCACTAAGATCTTAACTGGCGACAATGAAAAGGTCACCCAAGCTGTCTGTGAAAAAGTAGGACTAGATGTCGAGCGGATTCTTTTGGGAAGCGAAATCGATACGATGACAGACCAAGAGTTAGCGCAAGTTGTGGAAACAACAACAGTCTTTGCCAAATTATCGCCCGATCAAAAAGCGCGGATCATTCTTAGCCTTAAGAAAAATGGCCACAAGGTGGGGTACATGGGAGATGGGATCAACGATGCTCCATCCATGAAGGTCTCAGACGTTGGGATCTCCGTGGATACCGCTGTGGATATCGCCAAGGAAACGGCAGATGTCATCCTTCTGGATAAGGACTTGATGGTCCTTGAAAAAGGTTTGGTTGAAGGCCGCAAGGTCTATGCCAATATGACCAAGTACATCAAGATGACGGTCTCTTCTAACTTCGGGAACATCTTTTCTCTGCTCTTTGCCAGCATCTTTTTGCCTTTCCTTCCAATGGCTCCCGTTCATTTGATTGTGCTCAATCTTATCTATGATCTTTCTTGTATCGCCCTTCCTTTTGACAATGTCGACAAGGAATTCCTCAAGAAACCTCGTATCTGGGAAGCAAACTCTATCATGCGTTTTATGGCCTGGATTGGTCCCATTTCATCTGTATTTGATATTATTACCTACATGCTTCTTTACTTCCTTGTTGTTCCTATGATTTTAGGTCATGGCTACAACCATGGAGCAGCAGATGCAGCAGCCTTTATCATGGTGTTCCAAACTGGATGGTTTATCGAATCCATGTGGTCTCAAACCATGGTTATCCATATGTTGCGTTCACCAAAACTGCCATTTATCCAAAGTCGTCCAGCCTTCTCAGTCGTGGTGACGACCCTAGCAGCAGCCTTCTTTGTAACCTCCCTTCCATATAGTCCTTTGGCTTCTATCTTGAAGTTGAGCCAACTAAATGGATTGTACTTTGTTCTATTGTTTGCGATTATCGTCCTCTATATGTTGAGTGTGACGGTTGTCAAACGTATCTATATTAAGAAATACAAAGAATGGTTGTAATTGATTGATAGAAAGAGTGAGTCCGAACTTAAAAAATTAAGTGTAAGGGCTCTCTTTTTTTGGTAAAATTTGGTATAATAAGAAGAATGTAAAGTTGGAAATGAAGATTTCCATGTGCTGTGAGTATCAAAGAGGGACTGAAAGAAAGAGTAGAGCTTGACTCCGCTTTTATCATAGCTCTTTTTTGAATAATAACAGCTTAGAAAGAAGGATCTCAAAATGGGAAAATTAGAAGTTATTACACATCCACTGATTCAACACAAATTGTCTATTCTCCGCCGCACGGATACCTCTACGAAGGCCTTTCGTGAATTGGTAGATGAAATTGCTATGTTGATGGGCTACGAAGTGTTGCGTGAATTGCCTCTTGAAGATGTTGAAATTGAAACTCCTATTACTAAAACCGTTCAAAAGCAAATCGCAGGGAAGAAATTGGCTATTGTCCCAATTCTTCGTGCAGGGATTGGGATGGTCGATGGTCTCTTGAGTTTGGTACCAGCTGCTAAGGTTGGCCATATCGGGATGTACCGTGATGAAGAAACCTTGAAACCAGTTGAATACTTGGTGAAATTGCCAGAAGATATTGATCAACGTCGTATCTTTGTAGTAGACCCGATGCTTGCTACGGGTGGATCCGCTATTCTAGCGATTGATTCCTTGAAAAAACGTGGCGCTAGCCATATCAAATTTGTCTGCCTAGTATCAGCGCCAGAAGGGGTGAAAGCTCTTCAAGAAGCTCACCCAGATGTTGATATCTTTACAGCAGCCCTCGATGATCATTTGAATGAACATGGCTACATTGTTCCTGGTCTTGGAGATGCAGGTGACCGTTTATTCGGTACCAAATAAGAAACCATTCATGATTCGTCCGAAAGGTGCTTAAGATTTGACCTTTTTTGACCATTGGTTTATAATAGCACATATACTTTGAACCTCACGAATTGTGAGAATGAATGGATACTAAAGGAGAAGAATAGATGATTCCAGTAGTTATTGAACAAACCAGTCGTGGAGAACGTTCTTACGATATTTATTCCCGTCTGTTGAAAGATCGAATTATCATGGTAACAGGACCAGTTGAGGACCAAATGGCTAACTCCATTATCGCTCAATTGCTCTTCTTGGATGCCCAAGATAATACAAAAGATATCTATATGTATATCAATACACCAGGTGGCTCTGTCTCGGCAGGTCTAGCCATTGTAGATACCATGAACTTTATCAAGTCAGATGTCCAAACCATTGTCATGGGGATGGCAGCTTCTATGGGAACAATTATCGCTTCAAGCGGCGCGAAGGGCAAACGCTTCATGTTGCCAAACGCCGAGTACATGATTCACCAACCAATGGGTGGTACTGGTGGTGGTACCCAACAAACCGATATGGCGATCGCAGCAGAACACTTGCTCAAAACACGGAACAACTTGGAAAAAATCCTTGCGGAAAATTCAGGTCAATCCATTGAAAAAGTGCATGCTGATGCGGAACGTGACAATTGGATGAGCGCGCAAGAAACACTTGAATATGGCTTTATTGATGAAATCATGGCCAATAATAAATTGGACTAAACCATCCTATGGGAAGGTCCGTCAAGAGGCTGGGACAAAAGTCCTAGCCTCTCAATTATTTTTGGATTGTCGAGCAAAACGCAGTGGTTGAGTGGGCTCTACTACGTTGATTTCATCAGCTTTTACAGCCATACTCAACTGTGCGGAGGTGGGACGACGAAATCGAATTCTAACGAATTACCGATTTCTGTCCCACTCTCTTTTTTTGCTCTCATAAAAGAGTAGTTCTTTTTCTTGAAATTTGATATACTAGTAACAGAACGAGAAAGGGATTGACCATGTTTGAAAAACAAGAAAGAACAGGCTTGATTGTAAAATTGTATTACAATCGAGATGGGAAAAAATTACAATCAGTCGGAGATGTCTTGTACCATTCTAAGAAATGTCGTTATGTCCAATTGTATGTGGACAGTGACAAGGCTGATCAAGTCATGGAAGACTTAAAGAAAGAACGTTATGTCAAAAAGGTCTTGCCTTGCCATCTCAAAGATTTAGATACAGATTTTGTAGGAAGTTTACAACGATTGGAGACCCCATCTGTGGTCACAGAAGGTTAGAAAACGCAATCATTTGATGGATTGCGTTTTTTTTATTGACAATTGTCAGATAATTCGGTATATTCTTAATGTATTTAATTTAAGATTCATTTAAGGAGATCATTACAAATGAAGAAAAAATTTGCTCTTTCATTTTTAACCATTGCAAGTGTCGCTCTTCTTGCTGCTTGTGGTGAAGTTTCTACTTCAGGTTCAAACACAACTGGTAACGAAATCGGCAAAGAATTAAAAGTCGGTTTTAACTTTGAAAAAACTGGTGAAGTAGCAGCCTACGGTAGCGCTGAACAAAAAGGTGCTCAATTGGCCGTTGATGAAATCAACGCTAAGGGTGGAGCTGACGGTAAGAAGATTGTTGTCACAGATAAAGATAACAAATCTGAAACAGCTGAAGCAGCTACAGTCACTACAAACCTTGTCACTCAATCAAAAGTGAACGCTCTTGTAGGACCTGCAACTTCAGGTGCTACTGCAGCAGCGGTTGCCAATGCTGGTAAAGCAGGTGTTCCATTGGTTACACCATCTGCAACTCAAGATGATTTGACAAAAGGTCAAGATTACCTCTTCCGTGCTACCTTCATCGATAGCTTCCAAGGACAAATCATTGCTAAATACACAACGGATAACTTGAAAGCGAAGAAAGTCGTTCTTTACTACGATAACTCATCTGACTATGCTAAAGGGATTGCTGAAGCCTTCAAGAAATCTTACAAAGGTGAAATCGTAGCAACAGAAACCTTCCAATCTAAGGATACAGACTTCCAAGCTGCCCTTACAAAAATCAAAGATAAAGACTTCGATGCGATTGTTCTTCCAGGTTACTACACAGAAACTGGTAAGATCGTAAACCAAGCGCGTGGTATGGGAATCAAACAACCAATCATTGGTGGGGATGGATTTAGCGATGCTAAATTCGTTGAACAAGCAACACCTGCTGCAGCTACAGACATCTACTACGTAGCTGGATTCTCTACTGAAGGTGAAATGACTGATAAAGCCAAGAAATTCGTAGAAGCATACAAAGCGAAATACAATGAAGAACCTTCAATGTTCGCAGCTTTGGCTTATGATTCAGTTTACATGGTTGCCGAAGCATCTAAAGGTGCTAAGAACTCTGTCGAATTGAAAGATAACCTTGCGAAGTTGAAAGACTTGGAAGGTGTGACTGGTACAATGTCAATTGACAAGAACCACAACCCGGTTAAATCAGCTCTTATGATTGGCTTGAAAGATGGTAAAGTCAAATCTGTTGAGTCTGTTAAACCATAATTATCATTTGTTGTTTGTACAAGAGGCTGGGAGAATGAAAATTCCTGGCCTCGCTCTTTATTGTTAGAAAGGATGGTTCAAATGCTCCAGCAATTAGTGAACGGTCTAATCTTGGGAAGTGTCTATGCACTCTTGGCCCTTGGTTATACCATGGTGTATGGAATTATCAAATTGATCAACTTTGCCCATGGGGATATCTACATGGTAGGTGCCTTTATGGGATATTTCTTATTGAACTCATGGAAAGTGAACTTCTTTGTCGCCTTGCTCCTAGCCATGGTTGGGACAGCTATTTTAGGGGTTGTAATTGAATACCTGGCTTATCGTCCGCTTCGTCATTCGACTCGGATTGCAGCCTTGATCACAGCCATCGGGGTTTCCTTCTTGCTCGAATATGGGATGGTCTTCTTCGTCGGTGCCAACACCCGTTCCTTCCCGCAAGTGATTAAAACGGTTCGTTACAACTTCGGTCCTATTTCAATCTCCAATATTCAGTTGATGATCTTGGGAGTGTCTGTTTTCTTGATGGTCGCTCTTCAATTTATTATTCAAAAAACAAAGATGGGGAAAGCCATGCGGGCTGTATCTGTGGATAGTGATGCCGCTCAATTGATGGGGATTAACGTAAACCGTACGATCAGCTTTACCTTTGCTTTGGGATCAGCCTTGGCAGGTGCTGGTGGTGTCTTGATTGGTTTGTATTACAACTCGATCGAGCCTTTGATGGGGATGACACCAGGGATCAAAGCCTTTGTCGCAGCCGTTCTTGGAGGAATCGGAATCATTCCAGGTGCTGCCCTAGGTGGATTTGTTATTGGTTTGTTGGAAACCTTCGCTACAGCGATCGGTCTTTCAGACTTCCGTGATGCCATTGTGTATGCCATCTTGATTGTGATCTTGCTCATCCGTCCAGCAGGTATCCTCGGTAAAAATGTGAAAGAGAAGGTGTAAGCCATGAAACAAAATTTAAAAGTGAATTTAGTCTGGCTTGGTCTTTTGGTCGCAGGTTTTGCCTTGATCCAAGTCTTGGTTGCAGCGGGTGTGCTCAACCTCTTCTATATCCAAATTTTAGAACAAATTGGAATTAATATTATCCTTGCAGTTGGCTTGAACCTCATTGTTGGTTTCTCAGGTCAATTCTCACTCGGGCATGCCGGATTTATGGCGATTGGTGCCTATTCTGCAGCCATTCTCGGTTCCAAATCACCAACCTATGGGGCTTTCTTTGGCGCGATGGTTTTAGGTGCTTTGATTGCTGGTGTCGTTGCCTTGATCGTTGGGGTTCCAACCCTTCGTTTGAAAGGGGACTACCTCGCGATTGCGACACTTGGGGTTTCTGAAATCATCCGGATCTTGATCGTCAATGGGGGTACCCTCACCAATGGTGCTGCTGGGATCCTTGGTTTGCCAGCCTTTACAACTTGGCAATTGGTTTACCTCTTTGTTGTCATTACAACGATCTTTACGATTAACTTCTTACGTAGTCCAATTGGACGCTCTACCCTTTCTGTTCGTGAAGATGAAATCGCAGCAGAATCTGTTGGGATCAATACGACCAAAGTCAAAGTCATCGCCTTTGTATTTGGTGCGATCACAGCGGCGATTGCTGGATCTCTCCAAGCCGGCTTTATCGGCTCTGTTGTTCCTAAAGATTACTCTTTCACCAATACCATTAATGTCTTGATCATTGTCGTGTTTGGTGGTTTGGGATCAATGTCCGGAACAGTTGTGGCAGCCATCGTCTTGGGGATCTTGAACATGGTGCTTCAAGACTTCTCAAGTGTACGTATGATCATTTACTCATTGGCTTTGATTCTCGTAATGATCTTCCGTCCAGGTGGTCTTCTTGGAACATGGGAATTCAGCTTGAAAAAACTACTTTCAAAAAAGGAGGCTAACTAATGGCACTTCTTGAAGTAAAAAATTTAACAAAAAACTTTGGTGGTTTGACAGCCGTTGGGGATGTGACCATGGAACTCAATGAAGGGGAATTGGTTGGATTGATCGGACCCAACGGTGCCGGTAAAACAACCCTCTTCAACCTCCTAACAGGGGTATATGAACCAAGTGAAGGGACCATTACCTTAGATGGTCAGTTGCTAAATGGTAAAGCACCATATAAAATCGCTGCAGGTGGTCTGGGACGGACTTTCCAAAATATTCGTCTCTTTAAAGATTTAAGCGTTTTGGACAATGTCTTGATTGCCTTTGCCAATCACCACAAACCACATGTCTTTGCGAGTCTTTTCCGCTTGCCAAGCTATTACAAGAATGAAGAAGCTTTGAAAGCGAAAGCCCTTGAATTGTTAGCGATTTTTGGTTTGGAAAAAGAAGCAGATACCTTGGCCAAAAACTTAGCTTACGGACAACAACGTCACTTGGAGATCGTTCGTGCCCTTGCTACAGAGCCAAAAATCCTCTTCTTGGATGAACCTGCTGCAGGGATGAACCCTCAAGAAACAGCAGAATTGACCCAATTGATCCGTCGCATTCAAAAAGAATTTAATATTACGATCATGCTGATCGAGCACGATATGAGCTTGGTTATGGAAGTAACAGAACGGATTTATGTATTGGAATATGGTCGCTTGATTGCCCATGGTACGCCAGATGAAATCAAGACCAACAAACGCGTAATCGAAGCATATCTAGGAGGTGAAGCCTAATGTCTATGTTAAAAGTTGAAAATCTTTCTGTACACTATGGCATGATCCAGGCTGTCCGTGATGTCAGTTTCGAGGTGAATGAAGGGGAAGTTGTTTCTCTTATCGGTGCTAACGGTGCTGGGAAAACATCTATTCTTCGTACGATTTCAGGTTTGGTGCGTCCAAGTGCTGGGAAAATCGAGTTTTTAGGTCAGGAGATTCAAAAGGTTCCGGCTCAAAAGATTGTAGCAGCAGGACTCTCTCAAGTTCCAGAAGGCCGCCACGTCTTTCCAGGCTTAACTGTTATGGAAAACTTGGAGATGGGAGCTTTCTTGAAGAAAGATCGAGAAGAAAATCAAGCTAACTTGAAGAAAGTCTTCTCCCGTTTCCCACGTTTGGAAGAACGGAAGAACCAAGATGCAGCAACTCTATCTGGTGGGGAACAACAAATGCTTGCAATGGGTCGTGCACTTATGTCAACGCCAAAACTCTTGCTTTTGGATGAACCTTCTATGGGATTGGCCCCAATCTTTATCCAAGAAATCTTTGATATCATCCAAGATATCCAAAAACAAGGGACAACTGTTCTCTTGATCGAGCAAAATGCCAACAAGGCTCTTGCCATCGCAGACCGCGGTTATGTTTTGGAAACAGGGAAAGTCGTTCTTACCGGAACAGGAAAAGAACTCTTAGCCTCAGAAGAAGTCCGCAAGGCCTACCTTGGTGGATAAGATTTCTAAAGTTCACTAGAATATTAAAAAGAAAGGTCCTGAAGACCTTTCTTTTTTCATCCCTCTTGTTTGATTTTTCTAAATTTTGAAAACAAGAGAAAACTGCTGAAAGCGTTTGAAATCATTCTTAAAATCAAGTATAATAAAACTAATAAAAGCATAGGAGAACTTGTTATGGCTGTTAAAGATTTTATGACACGTAAAGTGGTTTACATTAGTCCAGATACTACAATTGCCCACGCGGCAGATTTGATGCGCGAACAAGGTTTGCACCGTTTGCCAGTCATTGAAAACGATAAATTGGTTGGTTTGGTGACAGAAGGTACGATTGCAGAAGCAAGTCCATCTAAAGCAACAAGCTTGTCTATTTTCGAGATGAACTATCTGTTGAACAAGACCAAGGTCAAAGATGTCATGCTTCGCAATGTCATTACCGTCTCTAAATTTGCGAGCTTAGAAGATGCGACCTACCTCATGTATAAGAACAAGGTGGGAATCCTTCCAGTCGTGGACAATGATCAAGTATCTGGTGTCATCACAGACCGTGATATTTTCCGTGCCTTCCTTGAAGTATCCGGTTATGGAGAAGAAGGAGTTCGTGTTCGCTTTGTGACAGAAGATAAGGTTGGCGTTCTCGAACAAATCATTCACTTGATTGTAGAAGAAGGGTATAACATCGCCAATACAGTCAATATCCCAACAAAAGACGATCGTGTGGTTATCGAAGTTCAAATTGATGGGGTGACAGATCTAGAAGGGATCCGTAGTAAATTTGAAGCCAACGGTTTGAAAGTCGATGAAATCACTCGAACAACCGCAAAAGCTATTTAATAAAAAATCAGGCTGGATGACAATCCAGTCTGATTTTTGTATAAAGTAACTTAATAAATTCTGTAAAAATAATTAAGATTTTATTAATTATGACGTGTATTCTAAGATTTTCCGCCGTGAGAAAAGAGCATGAAACATACTTGTTTCATGCTCTCGGAATTTTTGAGAGTAAAACAGTTTGGGGAACTGTTTTAGCCTGAGCTTAGAAATTAAAAAGCGAAGGGGCTCAAAACTAATTGAATACGGGCCGCGGATTGTATCTTGATTTAGTCATGGAACTTCCTGGATTGCTGAAATCATCCACTGGATAATTTCACCTGACGTCCGTACTCACCTAAGGAAAATCGTAAATAGAAAAACAAAGCTAGATGAGAATCTAGCCTTATTTTTTCTATTAACGGTTAATGGGTTGTTTTTCTTTATCTAAAGTAAAGCCTTCGCCGAGAATTTCATGGGCTTCTGAAATGGTGATAAAGGCGAATGGATCGATCTGATTGATGATGTCTTTCATTTGTTTCATCTCATTCCGTGAAACGACACAGTAGACGATATCCAGGTCCTTACGGCTGTAATAGCCCATCCCGCGGATAAAGGTAATCCCGCGACCCAGATCATCAGATACCTTTTTGGCAATTTCTTCTGGTTTGGATGTAACGATAAGGAAGCCTTTTCCAGCAAAACCACCTTCTCCAATCAAGTCGATCACAAGGGTGTCAATCAGGATAAAGAAGAGGGTGTACATAGCGGTACGGACATCTTGGAAGACAACGACAACAGTTATCAGAACAATGGCATCTACAATCAACATGAGTTTTCCCATACTGAGGGAAGTGTATTTGTTAAAGATGCGAGCGAGGATATCTGTTCCTCCAGTGGTTCCTCCAGCATTGAAGATGATCCCTAGCCCCAAACCAAGCACAACCCCTGAAGCGATACAGGCAAGCAGAATATCTCCTTTAAAGGCTGTAAAGATAAAGTGATGGTAGTGGTGGCTGAGGGGCATGGCTTCAAAAATTGCCATCCATGCTGAAACCGAGAAAGTCCCCAGTAAGCTCAGATAAAGAGATTTCTTGCCCAGCAGTTTCCAAGCTAGAATGAAGAGAGGGATATTGATCAGCAAGTTCATCAGGGATACGGGGACTTTTAAGAGGTAATAGGTGATCAAGGTAATCCCTGTTGCTCCTCCTTCATAGAAGTGAAAGGGAATGACCAAAAAATAGATCCCAAACGAAAAAATGCCGGCCCCCAAGATGATAGCCAGAATATCTTTAAATTTAAACATGATAGGTTGTCTCCTAAAACTTTATAAGAACATTGTAACAAAAAAGTGAAAAAATGAAAATGACTTTGAAAAATTTTCTCTCCTAAAATACAAGATTTTTACCCTTATTTTTGGTAAAATAAAAAGAAGAAAAACAGAAAGAGGATACTATGGTAAACGGTACATTAATTTCATTTGAAGGTCCAGAAGGAGCGGGAAAATCATCGGTCCTAGAAGCCATTTTGCCTCTACTTGAAGAAAAAGGAATTCCTTTTATTACAACCCGTGAACCAGGTGGTGTCGACATTGCCGAAAAGATCCGCCAAGTCATTTTGGATCCAGACCATACTAGTATGGATGCCAAGACCGAGTTGTTGCTCTATATTGCTAGTCGCCGGCAGCATTTGGTGGAACGTGTCTTGCCAGCCCTTGCCGCTGGAAGGGTTGTCTTGATGGACCGCTTTATTGACAGCTCGGTGGCTTATCAAGGGTATGGTCGCGGTCTGAGTGTGGAAGACATCGAGTGGCTCAATCAATTCGCGACAGATGGTCTTAAGCCAGACCTCACCCTTTACTTTGATCTGGATGTCGAAGAAGGGCTCGCACGAATTGCGAAAAACCAAGAGCGGGAAGTCAATCGTTTGGATATGGAAGGATTGGAGCTTCACCAAAAAGTCAGACAAGGTTATTTGGCCTTGTATGAAAAGGAACCAGAGCGCATCGTGAAAATCGATGCCAGTCAATCTTTTGAAGCAGTCTTTACGGATGTCTTGACTGTTTTAGAAAATCGCTTGGGGACATTGAAATGAATCTAGAAGAGATCCAACAGCTCCAGCCAGAATTGGTGGAGCGCTTCACCCAGATCCTAGAACACAAACAGCTCAGTCATGCTTATCTCTTTACAGGTTCTTTTGCCAGTTTTGAGATGGCCCTCTTGCTAGCTCAAAGTCAGTTTTGCGAAGATTTGCAGGGAGTCTGGCCTTGTGGCAAATGCAGGTCCTGTCGCTTGATTGCTGAAGAAGAATTCTCAGATGTGAAGATCGTGCGTCCAGTCAACCAGATCATAAAGACCGATCGTATTCGCTCGCTCGTTCAAGACTTTTCTCAATCCGGATTTGAAGGAAGTCGGCAGGTCTTTATCGTCCAAGATGCGGACAAGATGCACACAAATGCAGCGAATTCTCTCTTAAAGGTTATGGAAGAGCCCCAGAGTGAGATCTATCTCTTCTTGTTGACATCCGATGAAAACTTGATTTTACCGACCATCAAGAGTAGGGCCCAGCAGGTCCATTTTCCCAAAAAGCAAGCCTACCTAACTGAATTGCTAGAAAAAGAAGGTTTGATCAAATCACAGGCGAATTTAGTAGCTCGTTTTAGTTTTAGTCTCGAAGAGGCAGAGCAGCAAAAAAAGAATGCTACTTTTTTTGAGTTGGCGAAAGTTTGTAATCAGTTCATCGAACGTTGTCACTCCAATTTGAATAGCGCCTATTTGGAAGTGACCCGATTGGTGAGCTTAGCAGATGATAAGGAAAAACAAAGCCAGGCTTTTCGTTTGATGGAGTTGGCTTTAGAAGAGCAGTTGCGCTTGAGTAGATCCCAGAAGCTGCTGGAAAAATTGAGTCTTGCTCGCACCATGTGGAAGGCCAATGTTTCTTTTCAAAATGCTCTAGAATATATGGTTTTGAGCTTAGAAAGTTAAGGAGTCAGAATGAACAAAAAAGAATTATTTGATGCTTTAGACGGCTTTTCTCAGAATTTGTTGGTCACCTTGGCTGAAGTCGAAGCCATCAAGAAAAATTTGAAACAAGTCATCGAAGAAAATACAGCTCTTCGCTTAGAAAATGATAAATTGAGAGAGCGTTTGGGGGAAGTTGAGAAGACCGCATCCGCAAAGTCACAACACCATGGCCGTGAAAATTTGCAACGGATTTACAACGACGGCTTTCATATTTGCACCTATTCCTACGGTCAACGCCGTGAGAACGATGAAGAGTGTATGTTTTGTGACGAGTTGTTATTTAGGGAGTAAGCATGCAGATCCAACGAAGTTTTAAAGGGGAAAAGAAAACAGGGGTCCTTTACCTAGTCCCAACACCGATCGGCAATCGTGAAGATATGAGTTACCGCATGGTCCAGACCTTAAAGGATGTGGACTTGATCGCAGCTGAGGATACCAGAAATACAGGTCTCTTGCTCAAGCATTTTGAGATTAGGACTCCCCAGACTAGCTTTCATGAACATAATGCCCAGGAGAAAATTCCAGATCTGATCGCCCATTTAGAATCTGGAAAAGATTTGGCGCAGGTCTCAGATGCAGGACTCCCTAGTATCTCTGACCCTGGTCATGATTTGGTCAAGGCAGCGATTGAACGCGAGATTCCTGTCGTAGCTGTTCCTGGTCCAAGTGCAGGTATTACTGGCTTGATTGCCAGTGGCCTAGCACCTCAACCTCATGTTTTTTACGGATTTCTGCCTCGCAAAGAGGGGCAACAAAAGGCCTTTTTCCAAGAAAAAGTGGCTTATCCGGAGACACAGATCTTTTATGAGTCGCCCCATCGGGTGAAAGCGACCTTAGAGAATATGTTGGCTGTCTATGGGGATCGTCCGGTTGTCTTGGTTCGTGAATTGACCAAGATCTACGAAGAATATACTCGCGGCAGCATTTCAGAGTTAGTCGCATTTCTTGAAGAAAATCCCCTCAAAGGGGAGTGCCTCTTGATCGTAGAAGGAGCCAAAGAAGAAGAGTTAGACCTAGAAGAGGTTGACTTGATCCAAGAGATCGATACCTTGGTCCAAGAGGGCATGAAGAAAAATCAAGCAATCAAACAGGTCGCTAAACAATACGGCCTGCAAAAGAGTGAGCTTTATGCTCGTTACCATCAAGAGTAGGAAAGGTTGGAAGCAGGATGGAAATTAGAATGGCTTATCCAAATGAGATCCAGCGAATTATGGAAATCATCCAAGATGCTAAGGAAAGTCTGGCTCAAAGACAGGTCGATCAGTGGCAGGATGGTTATCCAGATGAAGAGATCATTTTTGAGGATATTCTAGAAAGTCGTGGTTATGTAGCCGTTGAAGATCAGGAAATCGTCGCATATGCTGCCGTCCACAAGGGAAATGAAGCGGCCTATAATGAGATTTACGATGGCAAGTGGGAGCATGACAACTATATGTATGTTACCTTTCATCGTGTCGCTGTAGCTAAAGAAGCTGCTGGCAAAGGGGTGGCTCAGACCTTCCTTCAAGGTTTAATTGAAGGAGAAAAAGGGCCTGATTTCCGTTGCGATACGCACCCGGATAATCTGGTCATGCAACATTTGCTTGAAAAATTGGGCTACCATTATTGTGGGAAGGTCCCTATTGATGGCGTCCGCCTGGCTTATCAAAAGATCAAACGAAAAGCAGAAACTAGTCTATTCCAAGTGGTCTCAGAAGAGGACCGCTGGGACCAAAGAGCGGAAGCAGCCTACAATGACTCTCTATCTTAAACAATTTTATGAAAGCCCTATGGGGCTTCTTTCGATCGTTGTCAGTGAAGAAGGCCTTGTTGAGCTTGATTTTTATGATCCGAAAGAGGAGGCGCCTGATCCCTATGGGGCGCTGGAACAGGTCCATCCCTACCATGAGAAGGTGAAGGAGTGGTTGGACCACTATTTTGCTGGGGATCCAATCGCTATCAGCTTTCCATTAGCACCGCAAGGGACAGCCTTTCAAGAGCGGGTGTGGCGGTTATTGCGAGAGATCCCATATGGTGAGACCAAGACCTATGGCCAGCTTGCCCAGGATCTTTCTTGTGGTTCAGCCCAAGCCGTAGGACAGGCTGTCGGACGCAATCCCTTGACGATCTTAGTCCCTTGTCACCGTGTGATGGGAAAAGATGGACAACTGACGGGCTATGCGTCTGGACTCGATCGCAAACGCTGGCTCTTACAACACGAAGGAATTACCTGGAAGGAGAAATAAAAGCGATGTATACCTTTATTGAATACCCAAAATGTTCGACTTGTCGAAAGGCTAAATCAGAATTGGACGGTCTCCAATGTGAGTTTCAAAGCCAAAACATCGTCACAGAAACACCAACTAGCCAAGAATTGCAAGACTGGATGGCAGCTTCTGGCCTACCGATCAAGTCTTTCTTCAATACTAGCGGGATGAAATACCGAGAACTCGGTTTGAAAGATAAGGTGGATCAACTGACAGTGAAAGAAGCGGCGGATCTCCTTGCTTCAGACGGTATGCTGATCAAGCGACCTCTCCTTGTCAAAGATGGAAAAGTTGTTCAAGTGGGCTACCGAAAACCATACGCAGACTTAGGTTTGTAAAAGAAAAGGGAGTTGGACTCCCTTTTCATTTTGCAGTGAAGATGATATAATCATACGAGTGAAATCAATGAAAGAGAGTCAAGCATGAGTATTTTAGAAGTGAAAAATTTGAGTCACGGCTTTGGGGATCGTGCGATTTTTGAGGATGTGTCTTTCCGTTTGCTAAAGGGAGAGCATATTGGTCTTGTCGGGGCCAATGGTGAGGGAAAATCGACCTTCATGAGCATCGTGACTGGTAAGATGCAACCTGACGAAGGCAAGGTGGAGTGGTCTAAGTATGTGACGGCAGGTTACCTGGATCAGCATTCGGTCTTAGAAGAAGGACAAACAGTTCGCGATGTTTTACGGACCGCTTTTGATGAGTTGTTCACAGCTGAAGCTCGCATCAATGACCTCTATATGGCCATGGCGGAAGAGGGAGCCGATGTCGATGCTCTGATGGAAGAAGTAGGAGAACTCCAAGAGCGTCTAGAAAGTCGTGATTTTTATACCTTGGATGCCAAGATCGATGAAGTGGCGCGTGCTCTTGGGGTTATGGACTTTGGCATGGACACGGATGTGACCTCCTTGTCAGGTGGGCAGCGGACCAAGGTCCTTTTGGCTAAATTGCTCCTTGAAAAACCAGATATCCTTCTCTTGGACGAGCCGACCAACTACTTGGATGCAGAGCACATCGATTGGCTCAAACGCTATTTGCAGAATTATGAAAATGCCTTTGTCCTCATTTCCCACGACATTCCTTTCTTGAATGATGTGATCAATATCGTCTACCATGTGGAAAATCAGCAGTTAACCCGCTATTCAGGAGACTACTACCAATTCCTTGAAGTCTATGAAATGAAGAAATCGCAATTGGAAGCGGCTTAT
The DNA here is from genome assembly GCF_037890265.1 of Streptococcus sp. HCA-5024. Taxonomy (NCBI): domain Bacteria; kingdom Bacillati; phylum Bacillota; class Bacilli; order Lactobacillales; family Streptococcaceae; genus Streptococcus; species Streptococcus sp. HCA-5024. The sequence continues at coordinate 577,720 of NZ_JBBKBR010000001.1, read as the reverse complement.
GAGCGCCAGCAAAAAGAGATTGCTGATTTGAAGGATTTCGTAGCCCGCAATAAGGCGCGTGTGGCTACACGGAATATGGCCATGTCTCGTCAGAAGAAGCTGGACAAAATGGAACTCATTGAGTTGCAAAGCGAGAAACCAAAACCCTCCTTTGAATTTAAAAACGCCCGGACTCCTGGACGCTTTATCTTCCAAGCCAAAGATCTTCAGATTGGCTATGACCGTCCTTTAACCAAGCCTTTGAACCTAACCTTTGAACGCAATCAAAAGGTGGCCATCATCGGGGCCAACGGGATCGGAAAAACCACTCTCTTGAAGAGCTTGTTAGGAATCATCCCACCAATCGCTGGAGAAGTCGAGCGGGGAGATTACCTAGAGCTTGGTTACTTCGAGCAAGAGGTCGAAGGTGGCAATCGCCAGACACCGCTTGAAGCAGTTTGGAATGCCTTTCCGGCTCTCAACCAAGCAGAAGTCCGTGCAGCTCTTGCCCGCTGTGGCTTGACCACCAAGCATATCGAGAGCCAAATTCAGGTGTTATCCGGTGGGGAGCAAGCCAAGGTACGCTTCTGTCTCTTGATGAATCGTGAAAACAATGTCTTGGTACTAGACGAGCCGACCAACCACTTGGATGTGGATGCCAAAGATGAATTGAAACGGGCTCTGAAAGAATACAAGGGATCGATTCTCATGGTTTGCCACGAGCCAGACTTCTATGAAGGCTGGATGGACCAAATCTGGGACTTTAATGAATTGACTTAAAGACAAAAAGAGAAACTTGTCTCGCTTTTTAGAATGAAGAAATTTTGTTGTTTACATAAGGCGGCACAAGTAATTCAAAAAATCTAAATGATTCTATTTTTAAATTTAGTCAAGTAATGACCGAAACATTCCGCAGTGAGAAAAGTGCCTGAAACAGATTTGTTTCAGGCACACGGAATTATTGAGACCTTAGGCTCAATAATTAGTCATGGAACTTCGCAGAAGTTCGCTGACGTCCGTACTCACCTAAGGAAAGTTTCTAAGAAAAATTTACATTTGATAGAAAAAGAGAACCGTTTGGTTCTCTTTTCATTATTTCTTGAAATCATAGTCTTTTAAGATTTCAATTTTTTCAATCTTGATATCTGTTTTTGGTTTGTCCTTATCATCAGTTTCAGCAGAGGCGATTTTATCGACCACATCCATGCCATCGATCACTTGGCCAAAGACAGTGTAGTTACCACCATCGAGGGTTGGATTTCCACCATTTTTATAAGCGTCGATGATCTTAGCTGGGAAGCGGTCAGTTGGGAGCTTGCTAGAAATCTCTTCCTTATTTTGGTTAATATAGAATTGACTACCATTGGTATTTGGACCAGAATTGGCCATGGCAAGGGCTCCACGAAGGTTGTAAAGGTATGGAGAATACTCATTCTCAAAACCAGTACCTGAATCTTTGGATTTGTCTTTGCCCTTCCAGATGGATTCGCCACCAGTACCATCTCCCTTAGGATCCCCAGTTTGGATCATAAAGTTGTTAATGACACGGTGGAAAAGTAAGCCATTGTAGTAGCCTTCTTTTGCGTGGGTCAAGAAGTTTTCAACTGCAAGTGGGGCATATTTAGGGAAGAGCTTCACAGTGATGTCGCCTTCAGTTGTCGTGATTTTAACCTCTGCTTCGTCTTCAGCCACTTCATTTGAGAGCTGTGGGAAGACAGCATTTTCATTGGTCATGGCATCGTTAAAATCTTTGCGCAGTTGTTCTAATTTCTTTTGTTCTTCTTCAATTTTCTTTTGATCTTTTTCACTAGAGCTAGAAGTTGCTGTCTGCTCTGTCTTTTCTTTGCTTGAACTTGAAGAGTTAGCGTCAGTCTTATTGGACGAACAAGCTGTCAAAGCCAAGCCGGAAAATAATAGTAGTGCGATTAATTTTTTCATATTCTTCCTTTCCAACATAGTTGTCTTTCTCTATTGTACCTTAATTTTGCGATACTTTCAAATTTAGACGGGATTCTCTATTTTCTGAGGTTGTTTCAAGATTGATAACATTTGATAAATCACTAATTAAGAAGGAGTTTGCATATAGATAGATAATTCGGTATGATGGAAAGTGATTTTAGAGTTGTGAAATAGATTTTTTAAAGAGGAAGAATGTCATAAATGAAACAACTACGTAAATTTTATATTTACTCGAGAAGTTCACTGTATTTTTTGATCTTTTTAGTAGTGTCGATGCTCATCGCGATCATCCAATTACTGATTGAAGATGATTTTTTTGAAAACCTAACAGCCTTATTGGCTGCTTGTTTTCTTCTAGTGACAGTTGGCTGGATTGCTTTTTCATCGATGGGAAGAATAGAGATTAGGAACTCAGAAATAGTGGTCGATCGCAATTTCAAGCGCTATCGCCTAGACCCATTCACCATTGTGGTCCGTTTGGGAGAAAAGAATACGTCTCGAGGGATCACCAATTATCCAATTTATGTGGAAGGAAACGTCATAGGGCACGGGACTTCTGATCGTTCAGTTACACTTAAATTCCTCGGCACCAAACGAAAAAATAAGGAATTACTGAAGTATTATCAAGAGCATCTTCAAGCTCAGGTAGAAGCAAATAAAGCTCTTGAGCAGGAAACTACGTAAGTGGATTTTGAACAGATTGTGTTAGCGATCGAAGGATCGACAACAATTCCCTTTACGCGATTTGGTCGAATTCGGAGCAGATCAAGGGAATCTCAAAAAAACAGTATTTTATCATCCTAAAGAAAATAAACTATATGTCGGAAAAAGTGTTCCATTTCCCATTATCTTTACCCCGAGTGGTGTCCTTTTTTATGGCATTTATCTGTTAACGGATCGAGTATCCTTTCATGGACTCATTCCACTAGTGCTATCGTTTGGATTGATGCTTGTCATCGCAATATGGCAATTGAAACACAGAAGGCAGAAGTATACAGTGAATGTCATTCCTTACGAAATGCCTGAGCATTATTTTCAAGTACAGAAGTCAAATGGAATGAAAACCTATTTGCTAATTCTTGTTTTTGGACTCATCACCTTAGGATTATCCATCTTATATCTTACCTTCGGAAGCTTTCTGTTATTGTTTATAAGTTTTTTGATGTGGTATCTCTTTGTTGTATTAACATTATCTGGCCAATTCAAGAAAACACGCTATTTAAAAATTTTGGAAAAGAAATAGTTTCCTTAATTCTTTAGCATTCGTCATCCTCAAAGGGTGACTTCTTTTTTGACTAAATCACTAATTAAGAAGGAATTTGCGTATAGATGGAAAATTCGGTATGATGGGAGGTATGTTAATTTGTTTGAAAATGAACGAATTCTCTCAAAAACCGTATCATGAATAGGAGGCTACAAATTGGATTATAAAACTCTACGCAAAAACTATAGACTCTATATTAGATCTGCAGGCTTGTTAGCAATGCTTCTGATCTTTTGCATTGGATTAGTGGTCAGGGATACTCTTCTTCAGACTGCTGGCGTTTTATTGGTTATTGCATGCTTGATTTTATTCATCCAATTGCTCAAGAAAAGCTACACCAACAAGTGCAACACCTTGCTCCATGTAGACTTAGATTTAGCTTTTTGGCAGCAATACCTTCAGTTGAACAAGAATGTGAAAAAAGCTATTTCACAGATAGATATTAAGCTAACATCGGTCGCCTATTCTTTTATGATGGGAGATTTTGATATTGTCATAAAGGAAGCTAGGGAAGCACTCAGTCAGAAGGATTGTCCGCAGAAATATAAGAACTTTTTTGAGAGTTATCTTATTCGTTCGATCGTGCTGACAAATCCTGATTTGACTAGAGAAGAGCTAGAGGCTCAGTTTAATGAATTGACTATCACAGACCCGACACTGGCTGAGAAAACAAGAAAGGTCTGTCTTGCCCTTTATGATTTAACCATTGCGCACCAAAGTAATGACTATTTCGAAGATTTAAGCAATGATTTCAAGTACCAGCAGTTGGAAATTATCTACTACCAAGCCTTGAATGCTACTCTTAAAGGCGATCAGCACAGAGCCAATGATCTCTTTCGCAAGTTAGTCTCAGAAGATGAGTCGCTCTATATCGTTCGAAAGGCTAAGCAATACTTGAAGGATGAAGGCAGTCATCTGTAAATCCTCCAATCAAAATAGAGATTAATTGAAAGAGCCTGAACAAACACAAGGAGTTATTAAAAAATGGATAAGAATTTTAAGGAGATGTCGTTTGATGAATTGAAATGTTACCGCAGAGAAGGTTTATGGAGATCTTTGGGCTTATTACTGGTCATTATTTTGGTGATTACGGGCATGGTCCTGATGGAAGTGAACCATGTTTCTCCATCGAAGCAGAATCGTTTTCGAGTTATTGGCTTGACAACGGTCATTGCGCTCTTTGGCTACCTGATGCCTCTGATGGCAGCTAATCGTGTCATGCGAGACCACCCGGATTGGGTCAAGAAATCGGGGATTCGAGCGAAAATTCCCTTACCGATGGCTTGGCATGTCAAGAGACTTTGCGTCATTGGAGCGAGTTTATTGGTAATTGGAGTAGGATTTGCTTCGCTATACAAACCACAAGTCCAACAGACAAATTTACAAGATCAAATTGATATGATTCAAACGGATCATGACTTAGAAAGCGAACAAAAAGTCGACCAAGTTCTAGATACTATCTCACCGAATGATAAAAAATCTGAGTAAGATCCATTTTCATTAGGAATCTCGACATCAGGAAGCTTTCTTGATCGACGGTTTCTTTTTATTTTGTTATGATACAATCAATGATAGATAGAAGTGACTTATGACGACTATTGCAGATGTAATGGAAAAATTTTACGCTGATCACGAGGTGAAACCCTTTATTTCGCCTGAGAGGGATTTAGAAGCTTGGTTGTTAGATCCAAAACCTGTTTCCAAACGAAATATGGAGCTCCTTCGAGATGGCTTGCTTGCAGGGGATATCATTCTCTTGTGGCGGATCCATTTTGGAACGTTTACGACAGAGACTTGGTTTCCCAAGTATTTTGAATACAGCTATGGGATTCATGCTTCGGAACACTTGAAGGCTTTGGTGGAGAAGGGCTATACTTTTATTGAATCCGCTTTTGATTCGCTGGACCACATCAATGCGACCATGAAAAAAGCCATTCTCAAAAAGAAGGGAGTCGCGGGTTTGTCTAAGATGAAAGCAGCTGATTTGAACCAAGCTTTGGCTGCCCATTTTACGGAGGAAGAACTGGCGGAGCAGTTCGCAATTCGGGGTTATCAGTTGACGGACAAAGGAAAGCAAGCACTGAAAGACTATCAAGCCATCATTGACCGCCACCCCAAGAAAAACATCTAAAACAGTACCCACTCGGTGCTGTTTTTTACTTTATGCTGCAAAATTGAGGAAATGATTTTACTAGAGAACTGGCTTGGAAATGTGATATAATAAAGGTTATGGCAAACAATAATCAATCAAAAAAAACACGGTCGACGAGACGACTGTCCAAAGCAGAATTAGAAAGAAAAAAAGCAATTCATCGCATGATTGCGACCATTCTGATCAGTCTGGTTTTAGTCTTTGCGGCTTTGAAATTGGGGGCAGTAGGGGTCTTGGCCTACAACTTGATCCGACTCTTTGTTGGGAGTTTGGCTTACTTGGCTATTTTAGCGACCTTTTTCTACCTTTATGCCTTTAAATGGCTGGATAAACACGAAGGGGTGATTTCAGGATTCCTAAGCTTCTTTGTTGGGGTTCTTTTGATGTTTCAGGCCTTCTTTGTATCCTCCCTTCATTTAGACAATAATGGAATCAAGGTCACTTTTTCAAGAATCATGGCAGACTTGATTCATCTACGAGTGGAGAGTTTTGCCGGTGGTGGTATGATCGGTGCCCTTCTTTATGCTCCGATTTCCTTCCTGTTTTCAAATATTGGCTCTTATTTTATCGGTCTTCTCTTTATCGGATTGGGGATCCTCTTGATGAGCCCTTACTCCATCTATGATTTGTTTGAAAAGGGGTCCGAAGCCTTCCACGCTTCTATGGAAAAACGCAAAGAGCGTCGCGAGCAGAAATTCCTTGAAAAGGAAGCAAGAGTTGCCGAGGAAGCTGCTGCAGCTGAAAGAGAGCAAGAAGAAGCAAGAGCTGTTCTTCCAACTCCCCTTTCTATGGAAGGGCACCCTGTAGATCCTGAAACGGGAGAGGTGTTGGCGGAAGAGCCGTTTACAGAGTCCTTCCCAGAAGCTGAGATTGTTGCACCAGCAACACCAGAAATCTACCCGCCAGATGAAGAATGGCCGGAAGAGCCTGAAGCATACGAAGAGCTTCCGGTAGCCGAAGAATTCGAGGACGATGGGGAAGAAGTTCAAGTGGACTTCACGCCTAAGGAACTCCTTCAGTACAAACTTCCAACGATTGATCTCTTTGCGCCTGATAAGCCCAAAAATCAATCCAAAGAGAAAAACATCGTTCGTCAGAACATCCGCATTTTGGAAGAAACCTTTGCAAGCTTTAACATCAAGGCGACAGTGGAGCGGGCGGAAATTGGTCCATCTGTTACCAAGTATGAGGTCAAGCCGGCTGTCGGTGTGCGGGTCAACCGCATTTCGAACCTAGCAGATGATTTGGCCTTGGCACTAGCAGCCAAGGATGTGCGAATTGAAGCACCGATTCCAGGGAAGTCTCTGGTCGGGATTGAAGTGCCTAATTCAGAGATTGCGACCGTTTCCTTCCGTGAATTGTGGGAGCAGTCCAAGACAGACCCAGCTAAACTCCTTGAGATTCCTCTTGGGAAGGCCGTAGATGGTTCAGCTCGGACTTTTGATTTGGCTCGGATGCCCCACCTCTTGGTAGCGGGTTCTACTGGATCTGGTAAGTCAGTAGCGGTCAATGGAATTATTTCGAGTATTTTGATGAAGGCTCGTCCGGACGAAGTCAAGTTTATGATGGTCGATCCAAAGATGGTGGAGCTTTCTGTCTACAATGATATTCCTCACCTCTTGATTCCAGTGGTGACCAACCCACGCAAGGCTAGTCGGGCCCTGCAAAAGGTCGTTGATGAGATGGAAAATCGCTATGAGCTCTTTTCGAAAGTGGGTGCTCGTAATATTGCTGGCTTTAATGCCAAGGTGGCTGAGTACAATGCCCAGTCTGAGATGAAGCAAGTGCCCCTTCCTTTGATCGTGGTCATTGTCGATGAGTTGGCAGACTTGATGATGGTGGCAAGTAAAGAAGTGGAAGATGCCATTATTCGCCTGGGACAGAAGGCGCGTGCAGCAGGGATCCACATGATTCTCGCGACCCAACGGCCATCGGTTGACGTTATCTCAGGTTTGATCAAGGCCAATGTGCCTTCCCGTGTTGCTTTTGCGGTATCATCTGGGACCGACTCACGGACCATCTTGGATGAAAATGGCGCAGAGAAATTACTCGGTCGCGGAGACATGCTCTTTAAACCGATTGATGAAAATCATCCAATCCGTCTACAAGGATCCTTTATCTCAGATGACGATGTGGAGCGGATTGTCAACTTTGTCAAAGAGCAGGCAGAAGCTGATTATGATGATGCCTTTGATCCAGGAGAAGTATCGGAGTCAGACTTTGATGGAGGCATGGGTAGCTCAGACGAAGGCGATCCTCTCTTTGAAGAGGCCAAAGCGCTCGTCATCGAGACCCAAAAAGCCAGTGCTTCCATGATCCAGCGCCGCTTATCGGTTGGTTTTAACCGGGCGACTCGCCTCATGGAAGAGTTGGAAGCAGCGGGTGTGATTGGACCAGCTGAAGGAACCAAGCCTCGAAAAGTATTGCAACAATCATAAGGATAGGGAAAAAGGGCATATGTCCCGCTCCCTTTTCTTTTTATAGAAAATAGAAAGTAGGACCAGATGAAGTTAGACACGATTCATCATATTGCCATCATTGGACGGGATCGCGATGCTATGTTGCATTTCTATGTGGACCAGTTGGGCTTTGCGATTGATAGTGAATATGATCGCCCCGAGCGAGGCGATATCTTGATCAATCTCCGTCAGGGGCAATTGATTTTAGAACTCTTTATCAAACCGACAGCTCCAGAACGGCCTAAGCTTCCTTTGCCAGAACATGCGGGACTGCGTCATCTGGCCTTTAAAGTAGAAGATGTAGAGGCCTATCTAGCTAGATTGGATCAGCTATGCATTGAGAATACAGGCCTTCGCTACGATGACTTTGATGGCAAGAAAATGGCATTTTTCTTCGATCCAGAAGGATTGCCTTTGGAAATACATGAGTGAGGAAAGCAATGAATAAATTAGAAGGACTCAGTCAGGAAGAAGTAGCAAAAAAGATCCAAGAGGGCAAGCAAAATAAGGTCACGATCAAAACAGAAAAAAGTATAGGGCAGATTATTCGAGACAATGTCTTTACCTACTTTAATCTGATCTTCCTGGTTTTGGCGGTCTTGCTTGTTGCAGTGAAGTCTTGGAACAATCTCTTGTTTGTCCCGATTGTCGTGGTCAACTCCCTGGTAGGAATTGTGCAGGAAGTCCGCTCTCGACGGATCTTGCGTCAGATGCAATTTCTACATATGAGTGAGGCGATCGTTCTTCGTGAAGGAAAAGAAGTCGCTCTACCTATCGATCAGCTGGTGGAGGGCGATCTAGTTCGCTTTCAAGCTGGAGACCAGATCTATGCGGATGGGGTCTTGCTGGATGGCGAGCTAAAAGTCGATGAGTCGCAATTGACCGGTGAAGCCGATGAGGTCAAAAAAGGAGCACAAGACGCACTCATGTCAGGTAGTTTTGTGATCGCTGGTCAAGGTTTAGCGAGACTGGAAAAAGTTGGGAACGACTCCTACATCAACCAACTGAGCCTGGAAGCCAAGCAGGTCAAGTCTCATGAGGAGTCTGACATGGTTCATGCGGTCAATCGCATTGTGGGGATCATTGGTCTTCTTATCATTCCGCTAGGCTCGCTCCTTTTTCTTCGTAGCTATATCAGTCTAGGCGATAGCCTCAAGCTCAGTGTGACTTCAACAGTCGGGGCCTTGATCGGGATGATTCCAGAAGGCTTGTATCTCTTGATGACCTTGGCACTGGCTCTGGGTGCTGTCAGATTAGCCAAGGAAAAGGTCCTGCTCAATAGCATGAAGGGGATTGAGACCTTATCGCGCGTGGATAGCCTTTGTGTCGATAAGACAGGGACCATTACAGAGCCGGGTATGGAAGTAACAGAGATTCGTCCAGCTAAAGACCCTCAAGACTTGGAAGCTCTAGCTCAGTATGTAGGAGCTAGTATGGATCAAAATGACACCATGGATGCCATCCGTAAATTCCACAAGACTCCAGTCAGCCAGCCTTGGAAGGCCCTTGAAATACAGCCCTTTACGTCTAAGAAAAAGTATGGAGCCATTGCCTTTAAATCTGGGATCTATGTATTAGGTGCACCAGAATTTGTTTTACGAGAGAGCTTCTCTGAGCTTGAAAAAGAGATCGCCCCTGCTACCCAGGCAGGCAATCGGGTCTTGGTCTTTGGAAAATATAAGGGAGCACACCTTGGAGAGACGTTAGAGGCTCCTGTAGATTTGCTAGCCTGGATTATCCTCTCCAATCCTTTGAGAAAAAATGCTAAAGAAACCTTCGCCTACTTTAAAGAACAAGGTGTAACCATTAAGGTCATTTCAGGGGACAACCCAGCTACCGTCTCTGCTATTGCACAAAAAGCAGGGATTGAAGGAGCAGAAGACTTGATCGATGCCAGAACCTTGCAGACAGAAGAAGACTTGCACCGAGCGGCAAGCCAATATACGGTCTTTGGTCGGGTGACCCCAGAGCAAAAGAAAAGCCTTGTAGAAGGCTTGCAGGCAAAAGGACACAAGGTCGCTATGACCGGAGACGGGGTCAACGATATTTTGGCCTTGAAAACAGCGGATTGTAGTATTGCGATGGAATCTGGCAATGATGCGACCAAAAAGATGGCGCAAGTGGTCTTACTGGATTCCGACTTTGGGAAGATGCCGTCTATCGTGGCAGAAGGTCGGCGGGTGGTCAATAATATTCAACGATCAGCTAGTCTCTTTTTGATCAAGAATATCTTTTCTATTTTGTTAGCCATCTCAGTGACGCTCTTAGCCTTTACCTATCCTATCATGCCGTCGCAGATGTCCTTGATCAGTGGCTTTACGATCGGGATTCCAGGATTCTTCCTAGCGCTTGAGCCCAATAGCGAGCGCATCAAAGGACGCTTTATTGAAACGGTCTTTAAAAATGCGCTACCTGCTGCCTTGACGGATTTTATACTGATCTTTAGTCTGGTTTTGCTCTCTTCAGCATTTGGCATGAAGTCGGAAGAGCTCTCGACTGCAGCCATCTGCTTGATGGCCTTCGTCGGCTTTACCATCATCTATCAAGAATCCCAGCCTCTCAATCACTACAAGAGACTGGTTCTTTTAGGAAATATCCTAGCTTTTCTGGTTTCAAGTAGTATCCTAGGGAAATTCTTTAACATGAGTCCTTTGAGGCTTCAAACGCTACTTATCTGCGCCATCATGGCAGTTCTTGCTCTCGTCTTGATTCAACTCTTCAAGAAGTTAGTGGGCTGGTTCTTTCATCGGAAGAAATAAAAGAAAAGGCAACAAAGATAGAGTTGCCTCAGATTGAAGAAAAAGATAATTTGAAAACTTTCCTTAGGTGAGTACGGACGTCAGCGAACTTCTAGGAAGTTCCATGACTTAGTTTTGAACCTAAAGTTTCAAAACTCCCGAGTGCTAGAAACAATCGTGTTTCTAGCACTTTTCTCACGGCGGAAAGTTTCAGTAAATATTTGGAGAATTTAAAATTAAAATGATTTCAGTCTATGTAGTATCATCTAGGTTATTTATAAAAAAACAACTCCGATGATAGAGTTGCCTTTTGGTATTAGATAAACAAACTAGCGGTTAGGATCAGGTAGAGCAAGAAGGTAACTAGAAATCCAGCACGCCAGAAGTATTTGATAAATTTAGGGTAATAAAAACTCTTTTTCTTTTTTAAGAAATAAATCGTTAGCCCCAAGGCTAAAAGCGAAAGGCTTAAAGCTAGCAGCGGTAAGAGGCTGTGATAAAAGGCGCTGTCTGAGATCAGGTAATACTCTAGGGCAAATAAAGGAAAGGCAATATCAGTGGATCGCCATCCTCTTTTTTGAAGCTTAAAGAGGTGAACAATGATACCGCTCAGAATCAGCGTTAAAAAAATAAATAATACAGAAGCAACTTTGATTAACATAGCTTCATTCTATCATAAAACGAAAAAAAAGTTTACTATATTTTAATTTTTTCTTGCAAAAAATGAGAAATCGTGTATAATAGAAAGGTATGCACAAAGCATACTTGTGGGAGGTAAAAATCTGTAATTACCGCCAAAACCACAAAGGAGGATTTAAGAAATGGCTAAAAAAGTCGAAAAACTTGTAAAATTGCAAATCCCTGCTGGTAAAGCTACTCCAGCTCCACCGGTTGGTCCAGCGCTTGGTCAAGCAGGTATCAACATCATGGGATTCACCAAAGAGTTTAACGCTCGTACAGCTGATCAAGCTGGTATGATCATCCCAGTTGTTATCACTGTTTATGAAGACAAATCATTCGATTTCGTTACAAAAACACCACCAGCTGCTGTTCTTTTGAAAAAAGCTGCAGGTGTTGAAAAAGGTTCAGGTACACCGAACAAAACGAAAGTTGCAACTGTAACTCGTGCACAAGTACAACAAATCGCTGAAACTAAGATGCCAGATTTGAACGCTGCAAACATTGAGTCTGCAATGCGTATGATCGAAGGTACTGCTCGTTCTATGGGATTCACTGTTACTGACTAATTGTAACAATCCTATTTGCCCGCAATACACTTGATCAAATGACGAGTGACGTGGGAGATGAAAATCGATATGACCACATTACAAGGAGAAAGATAAAATGGCTAAAAAAAGCAAACAACTTCGTGCTGCTCTTGAAAAAATCGACAGCACAAAAGTCTACAGCGTAGAAGAAGCTGTAGCTCTTGCAAAAGAAACTAACTTTGCAAAATTTGACGCAACTGTAGAAGTTGCTTACAACTTGAACATCGACGTGAAAAAAGCTGACCAACAAATCCGTGGTGCAATGGTATTGCCAAACGGAACTGGTAAAACTGCTCGCGTTCTTGTATTTGCACGTGGTGCAAAAGCTGAAGAAGCAAAAGCTGCTGGTGCAGACTTCGTAGGTGAAGATGACCTTGTTGCGAAAATCAACGATGGTTGGTTGGACTTCGACGTTGTTATCGCTACACCTGATATGATGGCTCTTGTTGGACGTCTTGGACGTGTCCTTGGACCTCGTAACTTGATGCCAAACCCTAAAACTGGTACAGTAACTATGGACGTTGCGAAAGCAGTTGAAGAGTCTAAAGGTGGTAAAATCACTTACCGTGCTGATAAAGCAGGTATCGTTCAAGCGATCATCGGTAAAGTTTCATTCGATGATACTAAATTGGTTGAAAACTTTAAAGCTTTCAACGACACAATCCAAAAAGCAAAACCAGCTACAGCTAAAGGTACTTACGTAACTAGCTTGACTTTGACTACAACTCAAGGTCCTGGTATCAAAGTGGATGTTAACTCACTTTAATTGAAATGAAAAGCTGCCCTCGGGTAGCTTTTTTTGTACTCAATTTTTATTTGCTACAGTTGGTAAAACTAATCGGATGGAAAAAAGAAAATTTTGATGGATATGACTATATAAAAAACGTAATTTATGGTAAAATAATACAGATCAAAAAAGGAGAGAGAAAATGGTAGAACCTAAGTATAAACGTATCTTAATCAAGCTATCTGGTGAGGCTCTTGCTGGCGAACGTGGTGTCGGAATCGATATCAAAACTGTCCAAAATATGGCTCAAGAAATCAAGGAAGTTCACGAACTTGGAATTGAAATTGCCTTGGTGATTGGAGGGGGAAACCTTTGGCGCGGAGAACCTGCTGCAGAAGCAGGGATGGATCGTGTCCAAGCAGACTACACAGGGATGCTTGGGACTGTCATGAACGCCCTTGTGATGGCTGATTCGCTTCAACAAGTTGGCGTGGATACCCGTGTTCAAACTGCGATTGCTATGCAACAAGTTGCAGAACCATATATCCGTGGTCGTGCCCTTCGTCACCTTGAAAAAGATCGGATCGTGATCTTTGGTGCAGGGATCGGTTCTCCTTACTTCTCAACAGATACGACCGCAGCCCTTCGTGCAGCTGAGATTGAAGCAGATGCCATTCTCATGGCCAAAAATGGGGTCGATGGTGTTTATAATGCCGATCCGAAAAAAGATGCTTCAGCTGTGAAATTTGAGGAATTGACTCACCGCGATGTGATCAACAAAGGTCTTCGCATCATGGACTCAACAGCCTCTACTCTCTCCATGGACAACGACATTGACTTGGTTGTCTTTAATATGAATGAACCAGGCAATATCAAACGCGTTGTCTTTGGTGAAAATATCGGTACAACCGTATCGAATAACGTAGAAAAATAATAGAAAATAGAGGAAGATTATGGCAAACCCAATCGTAGAAAAAGCAAAAGAAAGAATGACCCAGTCTCACCAAAGTTTGGGACGTGAATTTGGTAGCATCCGTGCTGGACGTGCAAACGCAAGTCTTTTGGATCGTATTTTCGTAGAATACTACGGAGTAGAGACTCCTTTGAACCAATTGGCATCTATCACGATTCCAGAAGCACGTGTCTTGTTGATCACACCATTTGATAAATCATCTTTGAAAGACATCGAGCACAGCATCAATGCTTCTGACCTTGGTATCACTCCAGCCAACGATGGATCTGTTATCCGCTTGGTTATCCCAGCTTTGACAGAAGAAACTCGTCGCGACTTGGCAAAAGAAGTGAAAAAAGTGGGTGAAAATGCTAAAGTAGCGATCCGTAACATCCGTCGTGATGCTATGGATGAAGCGAAGAAACAAGAAAAAGCAAAAGAAATCACAGAAGATGAATTGAAAGGTCTTGAAAAAGAGATTCAAAAAGTTACGGATGACGCTGTTAAGCATGTAGATGAAATGACAGCTCACAAAGAAAAAGAATTGATGGAAGTTTAATCCATCCCAACCATTACAGGAAAGAAAGACTCAGTTGGCACTGCTGGCTGGGTTTTATTTCCATTATTCTTGTGAAGAGGCAAGAGGAAAGAAGGAAACATGAATACGAATCTAGCAAGCTACATCATGGGAATGGTCATTGATGAAAATGATCACTTCTATTTTGTTCAAAAAGATGGCCAGACCTACGCGCTTGATAAAGCAGAAGGCCCACACAAAGTCGGAGAAAGTGTCAAGGGCTTTGCCTATACGGATATGAAGCAAAAGTTCCGACTCACGACACTTGAAGTCACAGCAACTCAAGAAAGCTTTGGCTGGGGAACGGTCACGGAAGTGCGCAAGGATTTGGGAGTCTTCGTGGATACAGGGCTTCCAGATAAGCAGATTGTTGTCTCACTAGATATCCTACCGGAGATCAAAGATCTATGGCCTAAAAAGGGCGATCGTCTCTATATTCGATTAGAAGTTGATAAGAAAGATCGGATTTGGGGGATCTTAGCCTACCAGGAAGATTTCCAGAGTTTGGCTCGTCCAGCCTACAACAATATGCAAAACCAAAACTGGCCAGCCATTGTCTACCGCTTGAAATTGTCTGGAACCTTTGTTTACCTTCCAGAGAATAATATGCTGGGCTTTATCCACCCAAGTGAGCGATATGCAGAACCACGTTTGGGAGAGGTCTTAAATGCCCGCGTCATTGGATTTCGTGAAGTGGATCGGACCTTGAACCTATCTTTGAAGCCACGTTCGTTTGAAATGTTGGAAAACGATGCCCAAATGATTTTGACCTATTTGGAAGCCAATGGTGGCTTTATGACCTTGAATGATAAGTCCTCTCCAGAAGAAATCAAAGCAACTTTTGGGATTTCAAAAGGTCAGTTCAAAAAGGCTTTGGGTGGTTTGATGAAGGCCAAAAAAATCAAGCAAGACCAGTTTGGAACAGAGTTGATCTAAGAGGAGGCTTATGCGAAAATCATTTTATACTTGGTTGATGACGGAGCGCAATCCTAAAAGCAATGCTCCTAAAGCCATTCTAGCAGATCTTGCATTTCACGAGTCTGCTTTTCCCAAGCATACAGATGACTTCGACGAGGTCAGTCGCTATCTAGAAGAGCATGCCAGCTTTTCCTTTAATCTTGGCGATTTTGATGCGATTTGGGAAGAATACCAAGCCCACTAGAGAAGGATAGGTCGAGGATGGTTTTTTCTCGGCCTCTTTGTTATAATAATAATAGAAAAACACAGGTAGAGAGGTTCTTTATTTGCAAGAACATTCAGTTGAAATTACATTAACGCATCCAGACGATCTCTTTCATTTGTTTGGATCTAACGAACGCCATCTCCGTTTGATGGAGCAAGAATTTGGGGTGACTATTCATGCCCGGACAGAAATCGTCCAAATCATTGGGGAAGAAGAAACCTGCGAGCAGGTTCGTCAAGTCATCCAGGCTCTTTTGGTCCTCGTCAACCGTGGCATGACCATCGGGACGCCAGACGTGGTGACCGCCATTACCATGGTGAGAAATGGGGAATTGGATAAGTTCATCGCTCTCTATGAAGAAGAGATTATCAAGGATAGTTACGGCAAGCCCATTCGGGTTAAAACACTTGGTCAAAAGATCTATGTCGATAGTGTCAAGAACCATGATGTCACTTTTGGGATTGGACCAGCGGGGACTGGGAAAACCTTCCTAGCAGTGACCTTGGCTGTGACTGCACTCAAGCGTGGTCAAGTCAAGCGGATCATTTTGACGCGTCCTGCTGTTGAAGCTGGAGAGAGCCTTGGTTTCCTACCAGGGGATCTCAAAGAAAAAGTGGACCCTTATCTACGACCGGTCTATGATGCTCTCTACCAGATTTTAGGGAAAGACCAAACAACTCGGATGATGGAGCGGGAGATTATCGAGATTGCGCCTTTGGCTTATATGCGGGGGCGGACCTTGGACGATGCCTTTGTCATCCTCGATGAAGCGCAAAATACCACCATCATGCAGATGAAGATGTTTTTGACCCGTCTTGGTTTTAACTCTAAGATGATTGTCAATGGAGATACCAGCCAGATTGACCTTCCTCGAAATGTCAAATCAGGCTTGATTGATGCTCAGGAGAAATTGAAGAACATTTCTCAAATTGACTTTGTGCATTTCTCTGCTAAGGATGTCGTTCGTCATCCAGTAGTAGCAGAGATTATCCGGGCCTACGAGCCAATCCCAAATCCAGTCCTCAAAGAAAAACTGGATGTGGAAGAAGAAGCAGAATAAAAAGGCAAAGATCATCGGATCTTTGCCTTAAATTGATGATAAAATCATCTCCTAGCCTTTCCTTAGGTGAGAACGGACGTCAGCGAACTTCTTTGAAGTTCCATGACTAATAATTGAGCCTAAGGTCTCAATTATTCCGAGTGCTTGAAACTAAATTGTTTCAAGCACTTTTCTCACGGCGGAAAGTCTCTAAAGATGATTTAAAAAACTCAAAACAACTTGTTTTTTCGATGGTAATTCTTTAAATATATGATAGTTTAAACCAATTCATCAATTGGTGTGAAGTCACGCTCTAAACCAGTAGCAACGGGTTGGCTAGTGATGTGGCCTTGGTAAGTAGTGACCCCTTGGCGTAGGCCTTCGTCGAGGTCAATTGCCTTGTGAAAACCATTGTTAGCTAGGGATTCGACATAAGGAAGGGTCACATTGGTAAGGGCGATTGTAGAGGTACGAGCGACAGCCCCTGGGATATTGGCAACGGCATAGTGGAGCACGCCATGTTTTTCGTAAACTGGTTCCGTATGCGTTGTGACACGGTCTGCTGTTTCGATAACACCACCTTGGTCAACGGCCACATCGACGATAACTGAACCGGGACGCATTTGTTTAACCATATCGTCTGTCACTAATTTAGGAGCTTTAGCACCAGGAATCAAGACGGCCCCGATAACAACATCGGCATCACGGACGCTGGCTTCAATATTAAATGGATTGGACATAAGGGTTTGGATTTGATGACCAAAGACATCTTCCAGAACAGCCAAACGTTTAGCGCTGATATCTAAGATGGTCACTTGGGCACCGAGTCCAAGGGCGATCCGAGCTGCGTGGGTTCCAACGACCCCGCCTCCGATAATGGTAACTTTTCCTTTGGGAACACCTGGCACCCCACCTAAGAGGACCCCTGATCCACCTTCTTGTTTGGTCAGGAAGTGAGCACCGATTTGCACGGCCATCCGTCCAGCAACCTCACTCATTGGCACCAAGAGTGGCAATTGTCCATCAAGGTCACGCACCGTTTCGTAGGCCACCCCAGTTGTCTTGGCTGCGACCATGGCATCTGCTAATTCAGGAGCAGCAGCCATATGCAAGTAAGTGAAGAGCAAGAGGTCTTCGCGAAGGAAGCCATATTCTTCAGCGAGGGGTTCTTTGACCTTGACCACCATCTCAGCGGCCCAAGCTTCTGCAGCAGTCGCAACGATGGTTGCCCCTTGCTTCGTGTAATCTTCATCCGCAAAGCCAGAACCAAGTCCAGCATTTGTTTCCACCAAAACGTGATGACCTTTCTTCACCAAGCTTTGTACGCCTGCAGGTGTCAAACCGACCCGATTTTCGTTGTTTTTAATTTCTTTAGGAATTCCAATAAGCATTATTTTCTCCTTGCTTAGATTTAGGTGTAAAAAGGTCATTGGTGTGAGATGGCTCTCTTGACTCAATGACCTTTTCACTCCTTATCTGATTGTTTTGATTGATTTTATTGTATAGAAAAGTGGGTTAAAAAGCAAGAAAAATTTGAGCTTGCCTTCCTTTAGGTTATTTGCTAAACTAATCCCTAAAGAAGGAGAGTCAAATGGAAAATTTATATGTGAAGTTAGCGGCTTATCGAGAAATAGAGACTGAGCGTTTGCACTTGCGTCCGGTCACTCTTGATGATGCACCAGCTATGTTTGAGTATGCTTCTGATGAGACAGTTACGCGCTATACCTTTGCAACCAATCAAAGTATAGAAGAGACGCGTAATAATATTGCCCTCTTTTACCTAGCGAGCCCACTTGGAAGATGGGGGATCGAGCTCAAAGAAAATGGAAAATTTATTGGGACGATTGATTTACTGGATTTGGATCTTTGTCTGAAGAAGGGGAGTATCGGCTATGTTCTGAATAAAGACTATTGGAACCAGGGTCTTGCGACAGAGGCTACCAAGGCAGTCATTGCCTTGGCTTTTGAACAGTTAGGGATGAACAAGCTCATTGCTGTTCATGATAAGGACAACCCAGCTTCTGGACGGGTGATGGCCAAATCAGGGATGAAATATTCTCACGAGGAGCCCTACGCGATGCTAGACTTGCATGAAGAAGGGCGAATGGTGACGAGAGTTCATTATGTCCTCACTAAGGAAGAATATTTGGCAGAAAAATGAGTCAGGATATTGACAAAAGACCTATCTCCATGATATAGTAGATAGGTACTGCTGGTTTAGCTCAGTCGGTAGAGCGCATCCATGGTAAGGATGAGGTCGCCGGTTCAATCCCGGCAACTAGCATAGCAGAAGAGAGAAGCTTAGAGACGATCTAGGCTTCTTTTTTTGCGAGTCCATCTTAAAAATTTTGCTTTTTTCAATAATTTTCAAAAAAGCGTTGACAAGCAAGGAAATCCGTGGTAAAGTTAGAACAACAAAGAGAAAGGAGAAAACCATCATGAACAAAGTAGATGTTTTGATGACACAATTGAATACAAAGCTTCTCCAATCTCAGTTGAGTTCGATGTAAACTATAAATGGAACCCAAGATGGAGGAGTCTGTCTTGGGTTTTTTGTATGCATTTTTACCTGCCTTAACTGAATTGGTGATAGGCATCAGAAGGCCCAAGTGTGGACTGAGCACGTACTCAGCTCCTTGCTTGGGTTTTTTCTGTGCCATTTTGAAAAGGAGAATATATGATCAGAGCTATTTGGGAGTATATCAGGGAGCGCAAATGGCGATATGTGAAGATCGCTATGGTCCTGATTCTTTATGATTACACCTTATTGATCCCGACGCAAGTCATCCAGCGCTTAGTGGATCATTTGAGTCAGCGGACGCTGACGCAATCGAACTTTGTATGGGATATGGTCCTCTTGGTAGGATCAGCTCTCCTCAATTACCTAACGGCTTTTTATTGGCAGTTGCGACTCTTTCAGTCGTCAGTCCATTTCAAGGCGACCCTTCAGGGACAAGCTTTTCGTAAGCTAGTAGCTATGCGGCGTCCGTTTTTTGAGAAATTCCGTTCAGGGGACCTCTTGACGCGCTTTACGACAGATGTGGATGGGATGGCTGATATGGCGGGTTACGGGATGATGGTGCTCCTGTTTGGCGGTGGCTTGTTTGCCTTTATTATTCCGACCATGTTTTTCATTTCTTGGCAATTAACCTTGATTTCCTTTATTCCTATGATCTTCCTCGTCGTCTCGACCTATTTTTTGAGTAGAAAGCAGGAGGAGTATGTTGAGCAAAACCGGGAAGCGGTCGCTCAGTTGAACGATGAAGTCTTGGAGTCCATCGAGGGGATCCGTGTCATGCGGGCCTATAGTAGACGGGACCAGCAGGTCAAACAGTTTCAGAAAAAAACAGCCAGTCTCTCCAAAACAGGGGACAAGATTGCTTCTATCCAGTACTCTTTTGGACCTTTAGCCCTGTTGTTTATTGGATTCTCGACAGTCTTGCTCCTGCTATTTGGAGGCCAGTCCCTGGCAAGCGGGCAGTTGAGCCTTGGCAAGTTATTGGCTTTACAGCTGTATTTGGTCTTTTTAATTGAGCCTATGTGGATGATGGCAGACTTGATCTTGGTCTACCAGACAGGTCAAATGTCCTATAAAAAATTAAAAGAAGTGATTGATGAAACGGATGATCTGGAGCCAGATGGTCCTCACTACTTAGAGCAGATTGATTTGGTGCAGTTTAAGGACTATTCTTTCAGCTATCCTAGTGCTGAGCGAAAGAGCCTGTCAGGCATTGATTGGACCATTCAGAAAGGACAGACAGTTGGAATTGTTGGTCGTACCGGAGCAGGAAAGACTAGTCTGGTTCGACAATTCTTGCGGCAGTACCCAGTTGGTGAGGGAGAATTCTTGGTCAACCAGCAACCGATCGTGGACTACAACCGACACTCCATTGAAGCTAAAATCGGCTATGTTTCCCAAGAACATATTTTATTCTCAAAATCCATTCGTGACAATATTGCTCTGGGTAAAAATGGTGCTAGTGAAGAGGATTTGGTGGAAGCTGTAGCCCAAGCTGCTTTTGCAGATGATCTTGAGCGGATGTCTCAGGGAATGGACACCTTGATCGGTGAGAAAGGGGTCTCTGTATCAGGTGGTCAAAAACAACGGATCTCGTTGGCACGTGCTTTTTTAAGGGATGCGGATCTCTTGCTGTTAGATGATTCCCTTTCGGCGGTGGATGCCAAGACCGAACAGTCCATTATTGACACCATTCAAACAGAGCGAAAAGGCAAGACGACCCTCATTGTTTCCCATCGCTTGTCTGCGGTTCATCAGGCGGATTGGATCATTGTCTTGGATCAAGGACAGATTGTAGAAGAAGGTAGAGCTAGTGATTTACTGGCTCAAGAGGGCTGGTATTATGAACAATACCAACGGCAACAAAAACAGGAAGGAGAATAAGATGAAAGTATTGAAACGATTATTATCTCGGATCACTCTTTATCCGACGGTTTTTCTTTCCGGCTTTATTTGTCTCTTACTAGCCACCATTTTTTCTGAATTGTCTCCTTTTCTTCTCCAAAAGATGATTGATGGGCCTTTGACTGCTCTGACCCACGGTGGAGGACAAGGGGACTTGCTTCAGATGGGAGCATTTTATCTCTTAGTCTTGAGCCTAGGACAGCTGATTAGCTACCTAGGAAATCGGATCTTATTGCATGGAAGTAATCAAGTAACCGCTAGTCTGAGAGACCAAGCCTTTCAAGTCATGCAAGGTCTGCCTATTTCTTATTTTGATGACAAGCCAGCTGGGAAGATTGCGACAAGAATTGTCAATGATACGGAGACCTTGCGGACCCAGTTTTATAACTCTTGTATGATTTTAGTCATCTATTTGGTGCGATTTCTCTTTATCCTAGGGATTCTCTTTTACTTGAGTCCTATGATGGGGCTACTCTTGTGTCTGGTCTTTCCGATTTTCTATGGGATTCAGTA
The DNA here is from genome assembly GCF_037890265.1 of Streptococcus sp. HCA-5024. Lineage (NCBI taxonomy): Bacteria > Bacillati > Bacillota > Bacilli > Lactobacillales > Streptococcaceae > Streptococcus > Streptococcus sp. HCA-5024. The sequence continues at coordinate 556,487 of NZ_JBBKBR010000001.1, read as the reverse complement.
TCTGTATAAGGTCATGACGGACCAGCCTATGAAGGATTTCTTTGATGCGCGAAGCGAAGTCAATACCCAAGTCAATGAACTCTTGCATGGTGCCAGTATGATCCAGCTATATCATCAAGAACCTGGTGTGGTAGAGGAGTTTGAAGCCACTACCCAGAAGATGCTAGGGGCCAATGATCGGATCCTCTTAGCCGATTCCATCGCTTCTTGGACCTTGACGGAATTGCTTAAGTTTTTAGTGATTGCAGGCATTTTGACCATCGCCGGGATTTCTTTCCTACAGGGCAATGTTGGTGTGACAGCTGGTTTCTTATTTATCAATATTAACTATGTGATCAATCTCTTTGATCTTATGGCCAATCTCAGTCGTCAATTTCCAAATATTCGGCGATCCTTAGAGACGGGGAGTCGCGTCCTTGCCTTCTTGGATCACCCCTTAGAGCCCGATGGTGTATCGGAACTGAAGATAGAAAAGGCTCAAGTCGTGTTTGATGATGTTCAATTTGCTTATGAAGAAGGCAAGCCAGTTTTACAGGATATTGCCTTTCAGGCGAGTCCCGGGGAAACCATCGCTCTTGTGGGCCACACTGGATCGGGTAAGTCTTCTATTATGAATCTGCTCTATCGTTTCTATGATCCTCAAGAAGGAGCGATTTTGATCGATGGGCAAGATATTCGCCAAGTCTCTCGTGAGAGCCTGCGAAGCCACATGGGCATTGTTCTGCAAGATCCTTATCTATTTACAGGAACCATTGCCAGTAATGTGGCCATGAGTCAGGATCATATTGACCGTGATGCGGTCAAAGATGCGCTGAAAAAAGTCGGGGCTTGGCCTTTTGTAGAGCGCCTTGAAAAGGGAATCGACCATCCAGTCGTAGAAAAAGGATCCGCCTTTTCAAGTGGTGAGCGCCAATTGATTTCCTTTGCGCGGACGCTCTATATGAATCCGCAAATTCTGATTTTGGATGAGGCAACCTCTCACATCGATACGGAAACAGAAGAAATCATCCAGAAGGCTATGGCAGTCCTGCAAAAGGGACGGACCACCTTTATCATTGCCCATCGCTTGTCCACTATCCAAGATGCGGATCAGATCTTAGTCTTATCTGAAGGACGCATTGTGGAGCGTGGTAGACACGAGGAACTGGTTGCACAAGGCGGGATCTATGCCCAGATGAATGCCATCCAGCAAACAGTGGTGTAAGATTGTCCTGCAAAGAAAAAGATTGAAAACCAGCCTGTATCTAGTATATAGGCTGGTTTTTGTGATATAATAAAGTGATAATAGTGAGGTGATCCAGATGTATATTGAAATGGTAGATGAGACTGGTCAAGTCTCTGACGAAATCTTAAAACAAACGCAAGAAATTTTAGAATTTGCTGCTCAAAAAATTGGGAAAGAAGACAAGGAAATGGCTGTGACTTTTGTAACCAATGAACGCAGTCATGAACTAAATCTTGAATACCGTGATACGGATCGTCCGACGGATGTCATCAGTTTAGAATACAAGCCAGAGATGGAGATTTCTTTTGACGAGGAAGACCTTGCAGAAAATCCAGAATTGGCAGAGATGATGGCGGAATTCGATACCTATATTGGTGAGCTCTTTATTTCAATTGACAAGGCGCGTGAGCAAGCCGAAGAATATGGCCACAGCTTTGAGCGCGAAATGGGATTTTTAGCAGTGCATGGTTTTCTTCACATCAATGGCTATGATCACTATACGCCGGAAGAAGAAAAGGAAATGTTTGGCTTACAGGAAGAGATTTTGACAGCCTATGGACTCACAAGACAATAAGCGAAAATGGAAAAATCGGGACTTCACTTCAAGCTTGGAGTTTGCGATAACAGGAATTTTCACTGCGATCAAAGAAGAGCGCAATATGCGCAAGCATGCCTTATCAGCCCTTGTAGCAATTCTTGCTGGTTTGGTATTTAGGATTTCTGCGACAGAATGGCTCTTTTTATTGCTCAGCATCACCTTGGTGATTGCTTTTGAGATTATGAATTCAGCCATTGAAAATGTGGTGGATTTAGCTAGTAACTACCATTTCTCCATGTTGGCAAAGAATGCCAAAGACATGGCGGCTGGAGCAGTCCTTGTCGTATCAGGTTTTGCCCTACTAACAGGACTGGTGATTTTTGTGCCCAAATTCTGGGCCTTGGTATTTGGATAAGAGGGAGTATGCCCTCGTGAAAGGATAATATGACATTTAAATCAGGTTTTGTAGCCATTTTAGGACGTCCCAATGTTGGGAAGTCAACGTTTTTGAACCACGTCATGGGGCAAAAAATTGCCATCATGAGTGACAAGGCGCAGACAACGCGCAATAAGATTATGGGGATTTATACGACGGATAAGGAACAGATCGTCTTTATCGATACCCCAGGGATTCACAAACCCAAGACAGCCCTTGGAGACTTCATGGTGGAGTCGGCCTATAGCACTCTTCGAGAAGTGGATACCGTTCTCTTTATGGTCCCAGCAGATGAACCGCGTGGGAAGGGCGATGACATGATTATCGAACGCCTCAAGGCTGCTAAGGTGCCGGTTATTCTGGTGGTCAATAAGATCGACAAGGTGCACCCTGACCAACTTTTGGCGCAAATCGATGACTTCCGTAGTCAGATGGATTTCAAGGAAATCGTGCCGATTTCAGCCCTCCAAGGAAACAATGTTTCGCGTTTGATTGATATTTTGAGCGAAAACTTAGAAGAAGGTTTCCAATATTTCCCTGCTGACCAAATTACTGACCACCCAGAGCGTTTCTTGGTCTCTGAAATGATCCGTGAAAAGGTCTTGCACTTGACGCGGGAAGAAATTCCCCACTCTGTTGCCGTGGTCGTGGATTCTATGAAGCGGGATGAAGAAACCGATAAGGTCCATATTCGTGCAACCATCATGGTTGAGCGCGATAGCCAAAAAGGCATTGTCATCGGAAAGGGCGGGGCCATGCTCAAGAAGATCGGAACCCTTGCGCGTAAGGATATTGAGCTCATGCTAGGGGACAAGGTCTTCCTAGAAACCTGGGTGAAAGTCAAGAAAAATTGGCGGGATAAGAAATTGGATCTTGCCGATTTCGGATACAACGAAAAAGAATATTAAGAAGAGGTGGGCAGAAGGCCTGCTTCTTGTTTTTGAAAGGAGTTCTATGCCTGAATTACCAGAAGTAGAGACCGTTCGACGAGGTCTTGAGAAATTAATTCTTGGAAAAACCATCCAGTCAGTGGAAGTAAAGTATCTTAAGATGGTTCAGACGGATCTAGATGCTTTTTGTCAAGATCTTCCAGGTCAAGAAATTCGGGCCATGGGGCGCCGTGGGAAATACCTTTTATTTTATCTGACGGATCTGGTCCTCATCTCGCATTTGCGGATGGAAGGCAAGTATTTCTTTTATCCAGACGAGGTTCCTCTTCGCAAGCATGCCCATGTCTTCTTTCATTTTACAGATGGTAGCACTCTGGTCTATGAAGATGTCCGCAAGTTTGGGACCATGGAAGTCCTCATACCTGAGCTTGTCGACAGCTATTTTTTGGCGAAAAAAATTGGTCCAGAGCCGACGGAAGTGGATTTTAAAGAACCAGCCTTCCAAGCATCTCTTAAAAAATCAAAGAAACCCATTAAATCAGCTCTTTTAGACCAAAAATTAGTGGCTGGTCTGGGCAATATCTATGTGGATGAGGTCCTTTATCGAGCCAAGGTTCATCCAGCCCGTTTGGGTCAAAGCTTGACTGCTAGAGAAGTTAAAGCAATCCGCAAAGAAACGATTGCTGTGCTTGCTCAAGCTGTTGAAAAGGGTGGCTCCACCATTCGCTCCTACAGCAATGCTTTTGGCGAGGATGGCACCATGCAGGAAGAACACCAGGTCTATGGGAAAACAGGCCATCCTTGTTTGCGTTGCGGGACACCGATTGAGAAAATCCAGCTGGGGGGACGCGGAACCCATTTTTGCCCCCACTGCCAAAAGGAGAACTAGATGGCAAGAATCATCGGATTAACAGGAGGGATTGCTTCAGGAAAGTCCACTGTGACCTCCTATCTGAGAGAAAAAGGGTATCCTGTCATTGATGCTGATCAAGTGGTTCATGATTTGCAAGCACCAGGAGGAGCCCTCTACCGTGTCCTAGTGGATCATTTTGGGAGAGAGATCCTTACCAAAGAAGGAGAGTTGGATCGCGTCGCTTTGGGTCAGCGGATCTTTTCAGACCCTAGTGAAAGAGACTGGTCCAATCGCGTCCAAGGAAGGCTTATTCGTGAGGCTCTAGCTGAGGTAAGAGACAGACAAGCTGCACAATCCGATCTCTTTTTTATGGATATTCCTCTCTTAATCGAGCAGCACTATGAAGGGTGGTTTGAATCTGTCTGGTTGGTAGCTGTATCAAAAGAAACCCAGCTCAAGCGCCTGATGGAACGCAACCACTTATCAGAACTGCAGGCCCAAGAACGCATCGCGTCTCAAATGCCGCTAGATGAAAAAAGAGCCCATGCAGATCTGGTCTTAGACAATAATGGCGATCTTGCTGCCCTCTATGCCCAATTAGATGCAGCCCTACAACAAGCTCTACAACAATTAGAAAGAAGATGATTTTATCACAAGAGAAATCAATTGGCGTAAAAATCTATATATTGCCTGGATCGGGTGCTTTTTCATCGGAGCCAGCCTTTCTTTAGTCGTTCCTTTTATGGCCCTCTTTGTGGAAGAGTTGGGTGTTACGGGTAAGGCTGTTCCCCTTTATGCTGGGATTGCCGTCGCAAGTTCTTCTGTAACCTCTGCGATCATGTCTCCCATCTGGGGGAGCTTAGCCGACCGCTATGGTCGAAAACCCATGATGCTTAGAGCCTCCATTGCCATGACGCTGACCATGGGAGGCATTGCCTTTGTTCCATCAGTTTTTTGGCTCTTGGTCCTGCGCTTGCTCAATGGGGTCTTTTCAGGCTTTGTTCCCAATAGTACAGCCCTGATTGCCAGTCAAGTTCCCAAGGACCAATCTGGCTATGCCCTAGGGACCTTGTCGACTGGTGTCGTGGCTGGAACCTTGATGGGTCCTTTGATTGGAGGACTCATTGCCGAAAATCTGGGAATGCGCAATGTCTTTCTCTTGGTCGGCTTCTTCTTATTTTTGGTTTCCCTCTTAACCTTCTGGGGTATTGAGGAAGAGTACGAGCCCCTTCCAAAAGAAGAACAAAAATCCAGTTGGCAGTTGCTCATGTCCATTCAGCAAAAAGATATCCTCTTGGGCCTCTTTTTGACCAGCATGACCATCCAAATGATCGCCCAATCTATTTCTCCGATCCTGCCTCTTTATGTGCGGGCTTTGGGACAAAGAGATAACCTGATCTTTGTATCGGGGATGATTGTTTCAGCTATGGGAGTCTCTAGTATGCTCTTTTCCGGTTGGATGGGAAAACTCGGAGACCGAATCGGGAATCACCGGCTCTTATTAATCGCCCTTCTTTATAGTGGCTGTCTCTATATCCTTTGTGCCCAAGCGCAATCACCCCTTCAATTAGGGATTTTACGCTTCCTCTTTGGGATCGGGACAGGAGCCCTACTACCAGGAGTTTCTGCATTATTGAATCGTTTAACCCCCCCTGAAGGGATTTCTCGGATCTTTAGCTACAACCAGCTCTTTTATTACTTAGGTGGTGTATTAGGACCAATGATGGGATCGAGTATTTTCATGCATTTTGGCTATCATTGGGTATTTTACGGTACAGCCCTTTTGGCTTTTACCGATTTGATGTTCCTCTTATTCTTATTTAGAAAGTATTTGAAAGTGAGAGACGTACGTGCGAATTAAAGTTCAATTGACCTGCACCAGCTGTGGGAGTCAGAATTATTTGACCAGTAAAAATACCAAAACCCATCCTGAAAAGATCGAGGTCTTGAAGTATTGTCCCAAGGAAAGAAAAGTAACCTTACATATTGAATCAAAATGATTTTCATGGTATAATAGTGAAGATTTTAAGGAGTTTTGAATATGAGCGGAGCATTAACAACTATTTTACTAGTATTATCAGTATTGATTATTATCGCAATTTTTATGCAACCAACAAAAAACCAATCGAGCAACGTCTTTGACGCAAGCTCAAATGACTTGTTTGAACGTTCAAAAGCACGCGGGTTTGAAGCCGTGATGCAGCGTTTAACAGCTATTATGATCTTCTTTTGGTTATTGATCGCGATGATCTTAATGGTACTTTCTAGTAGATAAGATAGGCTCAGACAATGTCTTTGCCTATTTTTATTTTGTAAAACAAAGACACAAGTAGATAGAAAAAAGGAGGCTGGATAACCAGCAAATAAATCAATGAAAACAAGTATTAAAGAATATTTACAAGAGCATGACAAAGCCCAGATCAATGATCTGGCAGCAGCTCTAGGAAAGGAAGGGTCTAAGGATTTCCGTGACTTGGTCAAAACCATCTCTCTGATGGAACGCCGTCATGAGTTGAAATTCGAGGATGATGGCTCTCTTCGTTTGGCTCAAAAGAAGGCCCCAGCCATTACCCTCAAGGGGATCTTTCATGCCCATAAAAATGGCTTTGGCTTTGTCAGTTTAGAAGGCGAAGAAGAGGACCTCTTTGTTGGTCGAAATGATGTCAACCACGCCATCGATGGGGATACTGTTGAGATCGTCATTACTAAGGTAGCAGACCGAAACAAAGGAACGGCAGCAGAAGCTAAGATTATTGATGTCTTGGATCATAGCGTCAAAACGGTTGTTGGACAAATTGTTCTGGATGAGGAAAAGCCCAAATATGCCGGCTACATTCGTTCGAAAAATCAAAAAATCAGCCAGCTGATCTATGTGAAGAAGCCAGCCATCCAATTGGAAGGTACCGAAATCCTCAAGGTCGAAATTGATCAATACCCGAGCCGCAAGCACAATTATTTTGTGGCAACTGTGCGGGATGTGGTCGGTCATGTGACAGATCCTGGAATCGATGTCTTGGAAGTGCTAGAATCCATGGATATCGTCTCAGAATTTCCAGAAGAAGTGCTGAAAGAGGCTGAGCAGGTTCCAGATGCACCGTCTGCAAAGGATTTAGAGGGGCGGTTGGATCTGCGAGAGGAGATTACCTTTACGATCGACGGAGCGGATGCCAAAGACTTGGACGATGCGGTCCATATCAAGCCACTCAAGAACGGCAATTTTGAGCTGGGGGTTCACATCGCAGATGTCTCTTATTACGTTACAGAAGGCTCAGCACTTGATAAGGAAGCTCTAAATCGTGCAACTTCTGTCTATGTGACCGACCGAGTAGTACCCATGCTTCCAGAACGCTTGTCCAATGGGATCTGTTCTTTAAATCCAAATGTGGACCGCCTGACCCAGTCTGCCATCATGGAGATTGATCCCCATGGAAAGGTCATCAAGCACATCATTACCCAAACTGTCATCAATACGACCTTCCGAATGACCTATAGTGACGTCAATGATATCTTAGCAGGCGACGAAGAAAAGGCTCAAGAGTTTAAGAAAATTGTCCCAAGTATTCATCAAATGGCCACCCTGCATGGTATTCTAGAAAGCATGCGGATTCGCCGAGGAGCCCTCAATTTTGATACCAATGAGGCTAAAATCCTAGTCAATAAAGAAGGAAAACCGGTCGACATTGTCCTCCGTCAAAGAGGAATTGCGGAACGGATGATTGAGTCCTTTATGTTGATTGCCAATGAAACGGTAGCGGAACACTTTACGCGAATGAAACTGCCGTTCATCTACCGGATCCACGAAGATCCAAAGGCAGAAAAAGTACAGAAGTTTATTGACTATGCTTCTAGCTTTGGGATTCAGATCTACGGAACGGCTAGTGACATGAGCCAAGAAGCCCTGCAAGAAATTATGCGCAAGGTTGAAGGAGAACCTTATGCGGATGTCCTTTCGATGATGTTGTTGCGCTCGATGCAACAGGCCCGTTATTCAGAGCACAACCATGGCCACTATGGGCTTGCTGCGGAATATTATACCCACTTTACTAGTCCCATTCGCCGGTATCCGGACCTGATGGTTCATCGAATGGTGCGCGAATACGGTAAATCCCAAGAAGTGGCAGAACACTTTGAACAAGTCCTTCCAGACATTGCCAGCCAATCCTCTAGTCGAGAGCGCCGGGCTATTGATGCCGAGCGTGAAGTAGAAGCTATGAAGAAGGCTGAATACATGGAAGACTATGTTGGGGAAGAGTACGATGCCGTGGTTTCCAGTGTAGTGAAATTTGGCCTCTTTGTGGAGCTACCCAATACGGTCGAAGGTTTGATCCATATTACCAATCTTCCTGAATACTACCATTTTAACGAACGAGATCTAACCCTTCGCGGGGAGAAATCGGGAGTGACTTTCCGTGTTGGTCAGCAAATCCGGATCAAGGTCGAAAGAGCTGACAAGATGACCGGAGAGATTGATTTCTCTTATATTCCAAGTGAATGGGATATCGTCGAAAAAGGCCTCAAGGCTAAAGGACGTGACCAAGATGGCAATCGCCGGGATCGCAGACGCAAAGACAAAAAAGTTTCTAAGGGTTCAACCGTTAGAAGAGATGACAAACGGAAAGATTCTTCATCTAAATCCAAAAAGAAAAAAGGGAAGAAACCATTTTACAAGGAAGTAGCAAAGAAAGGAGCCAAACATGGCAAAGGGCGAAGGAAAGGTAGTCGCGCAAAATAAAAAGGCGAGACATGACTACACCATCGTGGATACGATTGAAGCAGGGATGGTGCTGACGGGGACAGAGATCAAAAGTGTCCGTGCGGCACGCATTAACTTGAAAGATGGCTTTGCACAAGTAAAAAATGGCGAAGTTTGGCTTAGCAATGTCCACATTGCCCCTTATGAGGAAGGCAATATCTGGAACCAAGACCCAGACCGTCGTCGCAAGCTCCTTCTTCATAAAAAGCAAATCCAAAAGCTGGACCAAGACACCAAAGGGACCGGAATGACCTTGGTGCCTTTGAAGGTCTATCTCAAGGACGGCTATGCCAAATTGCTTTTGGGACTCGCTAAAGGGAAACATGATTATGACAAGCGTGAATCCATCAAGCGTCGGGAACAAAACCGGGACATCGCACGGGTCATGAAACAATACAATACACGTTAAAGAAAAAGACAGTTTTGAAACTTGTTTCAGAATTGCTTTTTTCTCGGAGAGGGGCCTTTTTTCTAACTTGTAAAAAGGGGTTTTTTCCTGTATGATAAGGGTACTGAAAGAATAAGGAGAAGCCACATGACACAAAAATTGATCGCTTACAAGCGCATGCCTATCTGGACCAAGGATACTATGCCAGAAGCTCTTCAAAGAAAGCACAATACCAAGGTAGGAACCTGGGGGAAGATTACGGTTCTAAAAGGTCAGTTAAGATTTATTGAATTGACAGCAGAGGGAGAAGAAATCGCGAGCCACCTTTTTGAAGCAGGAGCAGAGAACCCCATGGCCGAGCCCCAGGCCTGGCACCGTGTCGAAGCAGCGACTGATGATGTGGAGTGGTACTTGGAATTTTACTGTGAGCCAAAAGACTATTTTCCTAAAAAGTACAATACCAACCCTGTCCATTCAGAGGTGCTAGAAGCAGTGGGAATTGTCCCAGCTGGAAAAGCGCTGGATCTAGGATGTGGGCAAGGACGCAATGCTCTCTTTTTGGCCCAACATGGCTTTGATGTGACAGCAGTAGATCAAAATGAATTGGCTCTTGAGATCTTACAAAGTATTGTCGCTGAGGAAGATATGGACATGCCAGTAGGACTTTATGATATCAATGCTGCTGCACTCACCCAAAACTATGATTTCATCGTGTCAACTGTGGTCCTTATGTTTTTAGAGGCAGAGCGGATCCCAGTGATCATTCGCAATATGCAAGAGCATACCAACCCAGGTGGCTACAATCTCATTGTCTGTGCCATGGATACTGAAGATTATCCTTGTCAGATGCCCTTCTCGTTTACCTTTAAAGAAGGAGAATTGGCGGAGTATTACAAGGATTGGGAATTGGTCAAATACAATGAAAATCCTGGCCACCTCCATCGTCGAGATGAGAATGGAAATCGAATTCAACTTCGATTTGCAACCATGTTAGCAAAGAAAAAATAAAGAAAAAGCAGGATGTTAGGATCCTGCCTTCAGATTGAAGACAAAGTCATATAAAAAACCTTCCTTAGGTGAGTACGGACGTCAGCGAACTTCTTCGAAGTTCCAAGACTTAGTTTTGAGCCTAGGGTCTCAAAACTCCCGAGTGCCTGAAAGGTTATTGTTTCAGGCACTTTTCTCACAGCGGAAAGTTTCGGTATTTTCTTGAATCGATTTAAAAATTGGAATTCATTTTTATTTTTTTTTGCAAAATCGCTTAACTTATTTTACTTTAAAGTAGTTTGTCTACATTCTAAAAGCAGGATGTTAGGATCCTGCCTTTTTGCTTCCTTACAAACAAGTTGAATAAGGTGATCAGATCTTTTTTCATTTGCCAAAAGAAAAACCTTCTCCAGAAGGATAGGAAAAGGTTGGGGGACTTAGTTCCAGCTAGCAAAGTCGCAGACACTGAGAATGATCGTTCCAATTTCAATGGGGTCCTCTTTCGCACCCGATTCTAACCAGGTAACAATTACAGATTCGATCGTAGCGATGAAAATTTCTAGACCATACTTGTATGGAACTTGAAAGTCTGAAATGATGTGTTCTTTAGCGTGGGGAGTATCGTCCAGTGCATGAAGGGTAAAACTTCTTACCAATTTACTAAAGTCCGAGCAACAGGATTGTGACAATGCATATATAAAATCATAATTCTCTTTAATAGCGGTCAACACATTGAGAAAGTTTACCTTGACAGGACTTCCTTCAACGAAGAGGCTATCCAATTCTTGCATCATATCCATTTTCATTTGCTCAAACATGTCGTATTTATCGACATAATGCAGATAGAAGGTCCCGCGGTTAATTCCAGCGGTTTCGGTTAATTGTCGAATAGTGATGCTGTCAAAAGGTTGTTGTAAGAGCAGTTTCGAGAGTGCATTCCGTAAGTCTGACTTGGTTGTTGTTTGTCTTTGGCGTACCATATGTTTCTTTCTATAGTTGTATCAATCTGTTTCTATTTATTTGATGTTGAAATAATTTATAGGTTAAATAATTTCACGACACTAACAAATAGCATTATACTCCAAAAATATAAATTAGACAATAATTCTCGTTTTTGTACAGATAACGAAAAGTGTACAAAAATTTTACAAATTTATGAATGACGGGCACTGACAAGATTTTGTGAAAACCTCACAATAATTAGTGATTTAAATTAATTCCCTCCTAAAAAAATGGTCAGGAAATTTTTAGGAAAAGGAGGAACAAGATAGAGTGACGAACAAAAAACCAGCACGATTTAAGTGCTGGTTTCTTTATTTGATAAAAGTCGTCACAATCAAATTGAAATTTAAGATGGTTAAGACAATCGCAACGAGATAGCCTAAGAAGGTATTCCATTTCGCATTGACATGCTCTCCCATGATTTCCTTGTTGGAGGTGAAATAAACCAGAGGGAAGATGGAGAAAGGAAGGGCCACTGATAGGAAGACTTGAGAATATACCAGAAGGTCATCGAGGACATGTTCTTGGTCACCGAATAAAATTGCGACAATGATAACGGGAAGAAGGGCAATGATCCGAGTCATGAGACGCACCACCCATTGTGGTAGTCTGAATCGCAAGAAACCTTCCATAACAATTTGACCGGTTAGGGTCCCAGTAATGGTTGAATTTTGACCACTAGCTAACAAAGCGATGGCAAAGAGGGTGGACAAGAAAGGACTAGCGATGGCACCAGCAATATGGTTATCCTTGAGGGCATTGTACATGCTAGAGAAAGCACCGATCTTATCCCCGTGACCGAAGAAGAGGGCCGCTCCAAGAATCAAGAGGAGGGAGTTGACGACGAAGGCCAAACTCAATTCAATATTTGAATCCCAGGTCATAAAGCGCACTGCCCGTTTGATATCTGCTGGATCTTTGTAGTCCACCTTTCGCGTTTGCGAAATGGAAGAGTGGAGGTAGAGGTTGTGGGGCATTACGGTTGCCCCGATGATTCCAAGCGCCAAGGTTAAGGCTTCATTTCCTTTTGGAAGCCCAATTCCTAACACCTCTTTTTGAGGCAGGAAGCCAGCGAAGATTCCTCCGATATCTGGTTTCGATAGGAATACCAGATAGCCAAAAATTGCAAGGATCGTGAGGATCAAGGTTGATACGATGGCCTCGATCTTTCGAAATCCTAGATGCATGAGCCCTAGTAATAGGAAGACATCAAAGATAGTGATCAGGATAGAAAAGAGCAAGGGCCAGCCAAAAAGAAGGTGGAGGGCAATCCCTGATCCGATGACTTCTGCTAAATCTGTCGCCATCAAGGCAAGTTCAATCACAATCCAAAGGGTATAGCGAAGCCATTTTGGTAAATGATGGGCGGTTGTTTGGGCCAGATCCTTACGATGGACAATCCCTAATTTTCCAGCCATTTGTTGCAACTGCATGGCGATTAAAGACGAGAGAAGAACTACTGATAAGAGGAGGTAGCGGTATTGGGCTCCTCCGACGACACTCGTAATCCAGTTTCCCGGATCCATATAGCCGACAGCTACTAGACTTCCTGGTCCTGAAAAGAGCAGAAGGGTCTTCCAAAAAGGGATCCCTTTTGGCACGTCAATAGATTGGTTGATTTCTTGAAGTGATTTCCTTTCAAACTGTTGTAAACTCACAATGAGCCTTCTTTCTAAGAATAAATCAAATTTGTCTCTAATTATAGCATAAAATTTATAATAGTTCATGATAATTTAGGATAACCTTGTTTTCTACTACCTCGATTTCTTTGTAATCTATCAGAAAAGGACTATAATATAGATAGGAAGTAGGAGGGAGGAGAGGAAATGGCCTACATCGAAATGCAGCACTGTTACAAGCGTTATACGAGTGGAGAGACAGAGATTTTCGCTAACCGGGATGTTTCCTTTGAGATTGAAAAAGGCGAGTTGGTCATTATTTTGGGAGCATCAGGAGCTGGAAAATCAACGGTTCTCAATATCTTAGGGGGGATGGACACCAATGACGAGGGTCAGGTTCTGATTGATGGAGTGGATATTGCAAAACTCAATGCTCATCAACGGACCAATTATCGACGAGATGATGTTGGTTTTGTCTTTCAATTTTATAATCTGGTCCCTAATTTGACAGCTAAGGAGAATGTTGAGTTGGCTTCAGAAATTGTTTCTGATGCTCTAGATCCGGAAGCTGTTTTAAAAGAAGTAGGACTTGGCAAACGTCTTCATAATTTTCCTGCTCAATTGTCAGGCGGCGAGCAACAACGGGTGGCGATCGCTCGGGCAGTGGCGAAAAATCCTAAAATCCTCCTTTGTGATGAGCCGACGGGAGCCTTGGATTACCAGACGGGTAAGCAAGTATTGGGGATTTTACAGGATATGTCTCGAAAAAAGGGAGCGACGGTCATCATCGTAACCCATAATGGTGCCCTAGCTCCGATTGCAGACCGTGTGATTCGCATGCATGATGCCAAGGTCAAGTCGGTAGAAATCAATGAGCTTCCTCAAGATATTGCTACACTAGAATATTAGAAGAGGTGGTAGCATGAAACGAAAAGTCTATTGGAAGGATCTATTTGGTTCTTTTACACATTCAAAAGGACGTTTTCTCTCCATCTTAACCTTGATGTTATTGGGAAGCTTGGCCTTGGTTGGCTTAAAGGTGACCACTCCAAATATGCACCGAACGGCTAACCGGTTTATTCAGCAACAAAAGATGCTAGATCTTGCTGTCATGGGGGACTTGGGATTAGACCAGGAAGACCAAGAGGAGCTTTTAGGAGTCAAAGGGGCGCGTGTCGAATTTGGTTCACTGCTGGATTTGACAGTGAAAGGAACAGGAGAGGCGATTCGACTTTTTTCTGCCCCAAAAAGTCTTTCTTCCTTTCGTGTGACCAAGGGGCGCCTGCCCCAAAAAGAAGGGGAACTGGCCCTAGCAAGTTTTTGGGAGGATCGCTATCAGATAGGGGATACCCTCACACTTGAAGAAAAGTCTGGAACTCGCTCTAGTTTAAAGCGAAAGCAATTCACCATTGTTGGCTTTGTTCAATCCTCTGAGATGTGGTCTCAAAAGAATTTAGGCACTGCCATGAGTGGCAGTGGAAATCTAGATGCCTATGCACTAGTTTCAAAAGAGGTCTTTACGACTAAACTTCCCGCGATGGCTCGGATCCAGTTTGATGATCTGAAGTCTTTAGATTCTTTTTCGCAAGTCTACCAAAAAGGGCTCAAAGCTCATCAAGAAGAGTTAGAAAAACTTCTGAAAGACAATGGAAAGGCCCGCTATCAAAGACTCAAGCAGGAGGCGGATGGGCAGATTCAAAAAGGCCAGAAAGAACTCAGTCGTGCCGAGGAAACACTCCAGTCAGCTAAAAATCAGATCGATCAGGCTCAAAAACAATTAGACTTGCAGGAGGCCCAGTTCAAGAAATTAGCTCCATTTCTGCCAGCTAAAGAGCAAGTAGCTAGTCAAGAAAAGCTCCATCAAGCCAAAGAACAAATTGATCAGAAAAAGAAGGACTGGACTGCAGGTGAAACGGAGCTCGCAAAAAAAGAGGAGGAGCTGAAAAAAGCGCAAAGGGAGCGAGATCAGCTGGAAATTCCAACTTATCATGTCTATGACCGCAAGACCATGCCAGGTGGACAAGGTTACTTGATGTATAGCAATGCCAGTAGTAGTATCTCTGCTGTCGGAAATATTTTTCCAGTCGTTCTTTATCTGGTAGCTGCCATGGTGACCTTTACCACGATGACCCGCTTTGTCGATGAAGAGCGAACCAATGCAGGTATTTTTAAGGCGCTGGGCTATCGTACCAGGGACATCATTCTCAAATTTGTCCTCTATGGATTCTTTGCAGGGACGATCGGGACCCTACTAGGAACCCTGCTGGGCCATTATTTCCTATCGGGGATCATTTCCAACATTATTACGCAAGGGATGGTGATTGGAGAGAGCAGAGAGTATTTTTATGGGGATATGACTCTGATTGCGCTCGGACTGTCTTTCGTCGCGAGTGTGCTTCCGGCTTACTGGGTTTCGCGTAAGGAATTAAAAGAAGAAGCCAATCTGTTATTACTGCCCAAACCACCGGTATCTGGTTCGAAGATTTTCCTGGAGCGTCTCCAGTTTATTTGGAAGCGTCTGAGTTTCACCCACAAGGTCACTGCTCGTAATCTCTTTCGTTACAAACAACGGATGCTGATGACCATATTTGGAGTGGCAGGTTCTGTTGCTCTTCTCTTCGCAGGGCTAGGGATTCAATCTTCTGTAGGAGGGGTTCCCAAACGCCAATTTCAAGAGATCCTATCTTATGAGTTGATTGTAGCCAAAAAAACGAATGCATCAAGCCAAGAAAGCAAGGAACTAACCAATCGTCTGGAAAAATCAGATATCAAAGATTATCGACCGATCTATAGTAAGGTCATTGAAGCATCTTTAAAGGGTGGACGCGACAAGCAGACCATTACGATGATGGTTACAAATCGTGCAGATTTTTCTCCCTTTGTCAGCTTGCGTTCTCTCAAGCAAGGAGAGCCCTTGTCTTTCAAGAAAGGGGTTATCATCAGTAGTAAACTAGCACAACTAGCCCGGGTTACAGTCGGTGATCGACTGACCTTAGATGGCCATACTTTTACGGTAGCAGGAATCACTGAAAATTATGTAGGCCATTTTGTCTATATGGATCAGGCAAGTTACCAAAAAATCTACGGAAAGCGGACTTCAGCAAATAGCTATTTGCTGCAGTTGAAAAATCCTTCTACACGACAAGTGCAGGCTGTTAGTCGGGATATGATGAATCTTGCAGCTGTGAAGGCGGTTCGTCAGAACGCTTCGATGATTTCCCTCTTTAACTCAGTTGCCAAATCTTTGGACACCACTATGATGATTCTAGTAGTCGTATCGATCTTGCTAGCTATCGTGATCTTGTATAATTTAACCAATATCAATGTGGCAGAGCGGATCCGTGAATTATCGACCATTAAGGTCTTAGGATTCCATAATAAGGAAGTGACGCTCTATATTTACCGCGAAACCATCTTATTGTCTATCATAGGGATCCTCATGGGATTAGTGGGTGGTTATTATCTTCATCAATTCCTCATTGCAATGATTGCACCAGATGCCATTCTCTTTTACCCTAAAGTGGGACTTAGCGTTTTTCTCTTTCCTGTCGGAGGAATGCTCCTTCTCTTGCTCCTGTTAGGAATTTATGTTGACCATTATCTCCGAAAAGTAGACATGCTCGAAGCTCTCAAATCAGTAGACTAAGATACAAAGAGTTGGAGGCGTGTTCGTTTATAAGATACAAAGCCCGTGGCTGATATCGTCCAATAAAGATCTCTATCCTTATTTTTCATTTCTGGTAGCATGGAATGTTCATAAAACTTTCACCTTTGGGTGGAAGTTTTTCTTCTCTTTGTTATAATGGAGAGAAGGAGAAGATCATGACTAAAATTGCTTTACTTTCAGATATTCATGGAAATACGACAGCATTGGAAGCTGTCCTAGAGGATAGTCGAAAAGCCAAGGTGGATGAATATTGGCTCTTGGGAGATAGTTTGATGCCGGGGACAGGGAGACGGGCCCTCTTGGAGCTGTTAGAGGAGCTACCGATTACGGTCAAAGTCCTTGGAAACTGGGAAGATAGTCTTTGGCGGGCTATGAGGGGGATGTTGGATGAGACCAGACCCAGTCATCGCTACCTCATGCGCCAGTGTCAATATATTCTTGAAGAAATCACGCCCCAGGAAATTGAAGACATGCAGAAAATGCCCATGCAGGTCCATAGAGAAATCGCAGGTTTAAAGATCGGCATTACCCACCACTTACCTGATAAGAATTGGGGTCGCGAATTGATCCACATTGGTGAGCAGAAGGATTTTGATCGCTTGGTGACAAACCCGTCTTGTGATATTGCAGTCTACGGACACATTCACCAGCAGTTTTTCCGCTACGGGACAGGAGGAGAACTGATTATCAATCCTGGATCGATCGGTCAACCTTTCTTTTTGGAAAAGAATCTTCGCAAGGACCTTCGGGCCATGTATGCCATTCTCGAATTTGATCAAATGGGGCTAAAAGATGTCGATTTTAGACGGGTGGACTATGATGTCCAAAAAGAACTGCAACTGGCAAAAGACCTCCATCTTCCTTATTACCAAGTATATTATGAAAGTTTGGTCAATGGCATTCATCATACCCACAATCATGAGCTCCTTCATGAAATTGAGCAGAGAGAAGGTCATGATCGAGAAATCGATGCTTGGCTAGAGGACTTCTTCCAATAGTGTAACTGTTGACATTACAACTGAAAAGAGTATAATAGGAATAACGAAAGTCGTCCCTTGACGGTTGTTCAATAGACTCTACCTTCAAAAACGGGTAGAAAGGAGTGAAGTTATGCAAATTTCGAGTCGCTTTACCATTGGGACTCATGTCTTGATCATGATTGCTCTACAAGGAGAGAAAACAAAAGTAACCAGTGATTTTTTGGCAGGAAGTGTCGGCGTGAACCCTGTTATTATTCGAAAGACCTTGTCTCAGTTGAAGAAAGCTGGATTGATTCATGTAGCGCGTGGGACAGGCGGAGCTGAGCTCGCAAAAGCAGCCGATGAGATCAGCCTGCTGGATATCTATCAAGCAGTAGAATGCTTAGGTTCGACAGGTCAATTATTTGGTTTTCATGACAATCCGAATCCAGCCTGCCCAATTGGCCACAATATCCATAATGTTTTAGATGGAAAGCTTGAGGACATTCAGACTGCTATGGAAAAAGAAATGTCCCAAACCACTTTAAAAGACGTCGTAGAAGATACGCAGAAAAGAATGAAACTCGAATCGGTTTCATAAGAAAAAAGAGAGTGGGACAGAAATCGGTAATTCGTTAGAATTCGATTTCGTCGTCCCACCTCCGCACAGTTGAGTAGGGCTGTAAAAGCTGATGAAATCAGCGTAGTAGAGCCCACTCAACCACTGCGTCTTGCTCGACAATCCAAAGATAATTAAGAGGCTAGGACTTTTGTCCCAGCCTCATTTTTTATAGTTATTAACGAAACAAGATGTTTGTTATATATTGAAACGACTAAAGGATTAGTCAAAGTAAAGTAAGTCTTTGCTGGTTTCAGTGAAGAGTCCAAATCCGTCTTTTGTGACGTACCCACAATCTTCGATACGAACACCGACTTTACCTGGAATATAGATTCCTGGTTCGACTGAGAAGCACATGCCTTCTTCAAGCACCATGTCATTTCCTTCCATAATAGAAGGGAATTCATGCACGTCCATTCCGATACCGTGTCCGAGGCGGTGGTTGAAGTACTCACCATAGCCAGCTTTTTCAATGACGCTCCGTGCAGCACGGTCGACGTCGTGTGCTGTTACACCTGGTTTGATCATGTCAATGGCTGCTTGTTGAGCTTCTAACGTCAAGTGGTAGATTTCTTTTTTGAAATCATCCGGTTTCCCAACAGCAACAGTTCGAGTCATATCAGACGCATAACCATTCACCATACAGCCAAGGTCAAATAGCAAGAGAGCATCGTTTTCGACTTTGTTGCTTCCAGGAATTCCGTGTGGGTTAGCTGCATTATTTCCAGTCAAGACCATGGTTTCAAAGCTCATTTCATAACCCAAGCGTTTGATACCAAAGTCGATTTCTGCTACGATATCAGTTTCAGTTTTATCTAGTGAGATGGCGTCGAATCCCATATTGACAGCCTTATCTGCATATTGACCAGCCACCAACATTTTTTGGATCTCATCAGCAGATTTGATCAAGCGCATCCGGTTAATCCGTGGTGTCAAGTTGGTGAATTGAGCCTTTTCAAAGACAGTACGCAAGCCATTGTATTTGGTCAGGATCAAGTTATCATATTCAAGTGCAACGGTTTTAGCATCTGGTTTTGCGATAGCCCCTTTAATCTTTTCCCAAGGGTTTTCAGAATCCACATAGCCAACCACTTGGAAATCGACAACTGCAGTCGCCCGTTCCACTTCAAGGGCAGGAACGAAGAGAAGTGGTTCGTGGTCTGTGTAAACGAACAAGAAGAGTTGACGTTCGTGGGGATCACTGTAAAATCCAGTTAGGTAATTGATGGTGACAGGATCGGATACAACAGCGACATCTGTTTTTTCAGTTTCAAGAAAATCGACGATTTGATCTAATTTAGACATAATGCTACCTTCTTTCTATGGATCTATTTTGTCAAATTTTCCCCAAAAAAGCAAGAGTTTACAAAATTTTACCAAAATACTTGAAAGTGTTTACAATCCATGATAAAATAGGATTAATTAGAGAGTGAAAACGAAATTTTCAATAATGAAAGGAAATCTTATGAATACAGACGATACAGTAACGATTTATGATGTCGCCCGTGAAGCAGGGGTTTCAATGGCAACCGTTAGTCGTGTAGTGAATGGAAATAAGAACGTTAAAGAAAATACACGTAAAAAAGTATTAGAAGTGATCGAACGCTTGGATTACCGTCCAAATGCTGTTGCACGTGGTCTTGCCAGCAAGAAAACCACAACAGTCGGTGTTGTGATTCCAAACATTACCAACAGCTATTTCTCTACCTTGGCTAAGGGGATCGATGACATTGCTGAAATGTACAAGTACAACATCGTCCTTGCAAATAGCGATGAAGACGATGACAAAGAAGTTTCAGTAGTAAACAACCTCTTTTCAAAACAAGTGGATGGGATCATTTTCATGGGCTATCATTTGACAGAAAAGATTCGCTCAGAATTTTCACGCTCTCGGACGCCAGTTGTCCTTGCTGGGACAGTGGATGTTGAACACCAATTACCAAGTGTCAATATTGACTACAAGCAAGCAACCGTTGATGCTGTTACACAGTTGGCAAAACACAACAAGAAAATTGCTTTTGTAAGTGGCCCATTGGTGGATGATATCAATGGAAAAATTCGTTTGACAGGCTACAAAGAAGCTTTGAAAGCGAAAAAATTGAGCTATAGCGAAGGACTTGTGTTTGAATCCAAGTACCGTTACGATGAAGGTTACAACTTGGCAGAACGCATCATTGCGTCAAAAGCAACAGCTGCTTTTGTGACAGGTGATGAATTGGCTGCAGGTCTCTTGAACGGCTTGTCTGATCACGGTATCAAAGTACCAGAAGACTTTGAAATCATTACTAGTGATGATTCACAAGTAACACGTTACACGCGTCCAAATCTATCAACAATTGGGCAACCCTTGTATGACCTTGGTGCGATTAGTATGCGTATGTTGACCAAGATCATGCACAAAGAAGAGTTGGAAGAACGCGAAGTGTTGTTGTCTCATACGATCAACCAACGTGGAACGACGAAAAAATAAGGATTAGTAGACTAGAGTCTCGACTTGGGAAGACGTGTCTACTAGTCTGATAGGCTAGAACAAAACTGTTCTAGCCTCTTTTTTATACTAGAAACAGGTAGAGACTTGCTGGGCACTCTTTATTTCGGTATAATAGAAGGTATGAAAGTTTTACTGTATCTAGAAGGAAAATCCGTATTACAAAAATCAGGAATTGGTCGAGCCTTGCAGCACCAAATGCATGCGCTTGATTTGGCTGGGATTCCGTATACGACAGATATTTTAGGAGATTATGATGTGGTGCATATCAATACCTATGGCCCACGGAGTTTCCTTTTGCTCCATGCAGCAAAGCGTCGTGGAAAGAAAGTCATCATGCATGGCCATTCAACCCGTGAGGATTTTGAAAATTCCTTTATCGGGTCTAACTTTTTTGCGCCCTTATTTGGGAAATATTTGGCTCACATGTACCAAAAGGCAGACTATGTGATCACGCCATCTGAGTATTCCAAACACCTGATTCAGTCTTATGGGGTGACTACACCGATTATCGCGGTTTCCAATGGAATTGATTTGGAAAAATACAAGAAGGATCCGAAAAAAGAAGAGGTCTTCCGCAAGCATTTTAATATCCAAGAAGGCCAAAAGGTTGTCATCTGTGCGGGGCTTTATTTTAAACGCAAAGGGATTGAAGATTTCGTAGAAGTGGCCCGTCGCATGCCGGATGTGCGCTTTATTTGGCTAGGTTCGATCAACAAATGGATCATTCCGCGTAAGATTCGTCGTATCGTGGAAAAGGATCATCCGAGTAATGTGGAATTTCCTGGCTATTTCAAGGGAGCGGTCTTCCAAGGGGCTATGACGGGTTCAGATGCTTTCTTCTTCCCATCTTATGAGGAAACAGAAGGAATCGTTGTTTTAGAAGCCTTGGCCAGTCATCAGCACACGGTCTTGCGGGATATTCCAGTATACAATGGCTGGATCGACGAGACGTCTTCTGAATTGTGCCATAATGTAGACGAATTTGTGGATTCCTTAAACAAGGTCTTGAACGGTCAAGTAGATAAGCGGGAGGCGGGCTACAAGGTTGCTGAAAGTCGTTCGATCGACTTAGTGGCTTATCAATTGGTCGAAGCCTATCAAACAGTTTTGGAGATGTAAGATGCGTGTAGGGTTATTTACAGATACCTATTTCCCGCAAGTTTCGGGAGTGGCGACCAGTATTCGGACGCTCAAAACAGAATTAGAAAAATTGGGTCACACGGTCTTTATCTTTACGACAACGGATAAAGATGTCAACCGCTATGAAGATTGGCAGATCATTCGGATTCCAAGTGTGCCTTTCTTCGCCTTTAAGGACCGCCGCGTTGCTTATCGTGGCTTCTCAAAGGCGCTTGCCATTGCCAAGCAATACCAGCTGGATATTATCCATACCCAGACTGAGTTTTCACTGGGCCTTTTGGGAGTGTGGATTGGACGCGAGTTGCGGATTCCAGTCATTCATACCTACCATACCCAGTATGAGGACTATGTCCGCTATATTGCGAGAGGCATGGTCATTCGACCAAGTATGGTCAAATACATTGTGAGAAGTTATATGAATGATCTGGATGGCGTGATCTGTCCTAGTGAGATCGTTTATGACTTGCTCCAAAAATACAAGGTCAAGGCAGAAAAACGCATTATTCCGACAGGGATTGATTTGGCCAAGTTTGACCGACCGGAAATCACTCCGACAGAGACAGCTGCTCTTCGTGAAAAATATGAAGTCGCAGAAGATGAAACGCTTTTATTGAGCCTGTCGCGGGTTTCTTATGAAAAGAATATTCAGGCTGTTATCACGGCCCTTCCTGCTGTCCTCAAGGTCAATCAAAAAGTCAAGTTGATCGTGGCTGGAGATGGTCCTTATTTGGATGATTTGAAAAAACAAGCGGCGAAACTGGGAATTTCAGATGCAGTTGTCTTTACAGGGATGATCCCACCCAATGAGACAGCTCTCTACTATAAGGCGGCTGACTTCTTTATTTCAGCTTCAACGAGTGAGACACAAGGGTTGACCTATTTAGAGAGCATTGCGAGTGGCACCCCGATTATCGCTCATGGCAATCCTTATCTCGATCATGTAATTGATGACCCTATGTTTGGAAAGCTCTTTTATGAAGAGAGTGATCTGGCACAAGCGATTCTTGAAGCAATTGACGAAATGCCTGCAATCGATGAGACCAAGTGGGCAGAAAAGATTGATGATATTTCTGCAGCAACCTTTGGCCGTCGGGTCTACGAATTTTACCTGGATAAAATCATCTCGAAAGACTTTTCAAATGATTTGAATCCTGAACAAAGTCG
The DNA here is from genome assembly GCF_037890265.1 of Streptococcus sp. HCA-5024. Taxonomy (NCBI): domain Bacteria; kingdom Bacillati; phylum Bacillota; class Bacilli; order Lactobacillales; family Streptococcaceae; genus Streptococcus; species Streptococcus sp. HCA-5024. Next base: position 533,756 of record NZ_JBBKBR010000001.1, on the reverse strand, counting down.
GGTCAAGCGGATGTCTAAGACCATTGTGAAAATCCCGACCAAGGTGATTGCTCTTCCGGTCAATGGATCTGTGAAGATGATGAAGGCTTCGGTCAAACAAGTAAAGAAAATCCGTAAAATCACGCATTTCTTTGATTGAAAATGAAACTTTTTCTTGCAAAATTTTTCAATCGTGCTATAATAACTGACAGAGACATATCAAATCTAGGAAATCTGATAGAGAGCGCGTGGGGCTGGAAATCGCGTAGAGGATAGGTTTGGGACTACTCGTGATTCTTTTATGCAAACATAAAACGGTGGCTACGTTAGAGCCAATCAGAGGTGTCCCTCTTTTTTGAGGAACATAAATGAAGGTGGAACCACGTTGCGACGTCCTTTCGAGGAGGTCGCTTTTTTGATTTCTTAATGAGGAAATCAAAAGGAGAGATGATTCCAATGTTCAAAGACACCTCCCACCCATTTAGCTACTAAAAACTTTATAAGGAGAAAATCATGATTAAGATTACTTTCCCAGATGGCGCTGTTCGTGAATTCGAATCTGGCGTTACTACTTTTGAAATTGCCCAATCTATCAGCAATTCTTTGGCTAAAAAAGCCCTTGCTGGTAAATTCAACGGCAAATTGATTGACACAACTCGTGCCATCACTGAAGATGGAAGCATTGAAATCGTGACACCTGATCACGAAGACGCTCTTCCAATCTTGCGTCACTCAGCGGCTCACTTGTTCGCTCAAGCAGCTCGTCGCCTCTTCCCAGATATCCACTTGGGTGTCGGTCCAGCGATCGAAGATGGTTTCTACTACGATACAGACAACCAAGCTGGTCAAATCTCTAACGAAGACCTTCCTCGTATCGAAGAAGAAATGAAGAAAATCGTGAAGGAAAACTTCCCATCAATCCGTGAAGAAGTGACCAAAGACCAAGCGCGTGAAATCTTCAAAAACGATCCATACAAATTGGAATTGATTGAAGAGCACTCAGAAGACGAAGGTGGTTTGACCATCTACCGTCAAGGTGAGTATGTAGACCTTTGCCGTGGCCCACACGTCCCATCAACTGGTCGCATCCAAATCTTCCACCTTCTTAACGTTGCTGGTGCTTACTGGCGTGGTAATAGCGACAACGCGATGATGCAACGGATCTATGGTACTGCTTGGTTTGACAAGAAAGACTTGAAGAACTATCTTCAAATGCGTGAAGAAGCTAAGGAACGTGACCACCGTAAACTTGGTAAAGAGCTTGACCTCTTCATGATTTCTCAAGAAGTTGGTCAAGGTCTTCCATTCTGGTTGCCAAATGGTGCGACCATCCGTCGTGAGTTGGAACGCTACATCGTTGATAAAGAAGTAGCAGCAGGCTACCAACACGTCTACACTCCACCAATTGCTTCTGTAGAACTTTATAAAACTTCAGGTCACTGGGATCACTACCGCGAAGACATGTTCCCACCAATGGATATGGGGGATGGAGAAGAGTTTGTTCTTCGTCCAATGAACTGCCCTCACCACATTGAAGTCTACAAACACCATGTGCATTCTTACCGTGAATTGCCAATCCGTATCGCTGAAATTGGTATGATGCACCGTTATGAAAAATCTGGTGCTCTGACTGGTTTGCAACGTGTCCGTGAAATGTCTCTGAATGATGGTCATACTTTTGTGGCTCCAGAACAAATCGAGGAAGAATTCAAGAAGATCCTTCAATTGATCATCGATGTGTATGAAGACTTTAACTTGACGGATTACCGTTTCCGCTTGTCTTATCGTGATCCTGAAGACAAACACAAATACTTTGACAACGATGAAATGTGGGAAAATGCGCAACGCATGTTGAAAGCAGCCGTTGATGATATGGGTGTTGAGTACTATGAAGCTGAAGGAGAAGCAGCCTTCTACGGACCAAAATTGGATATCCAAGTGAAAACAGCTCTTGGTAAAGAAGAAACTCTTTCAACTATCCAATTGGACTTCTTGCTTCCAGAACGCTTTGATCTTCATTACATCGGAGCAGACGGAGAAGAACACCGTCCAGTCATGATCCACCGTGGGGTTATCTCAACGATGGAACGCTTTACTGCGATCTTGATTGAAAACTACAAGGGAGCTTTCCCAACCTGGCTTGCTCCTCACCAAGTAACCCTTATCCCAGTATCGAATGAAAAACACGTGGACTACGCTTGGGAAGTAGCTAAGAAGCTTCGTGACCGTGGTGTTCGTGCCGATGTGGATGAACGTAATGAAAAAATGCAGTTCAAGATCCGTGCTTCTCAAACTCAAAAGATTCCTTACCAATTGATCGTTGGGGACAAGGAAATGGAAGACAAGGCTGTAAACGTACGTCGTTATGGTCAAAAAGAAACAGAAACCATGTCAGTGGATGCATTTGTAGAATTAATTCTTACAGATATTACAAATAAATCCCGTGTTGAGAAATAAACCATTTAACCTAGAACAAAATCTCAGCTACCTAAAAAGCAACAACTGAAATAGTTGTTGCTTTTTTACATTTTGATTAAGCTGAGCTAGTAGTGATCTGCTAAACCACCACAAATAGTATCCTCATCAACAATCCTTTCTACCCATTAACTTTTGGATATAGGATATCCTCCCAAGATTTGCTTCCTCGAGTTAGATAAGGTCAATATCCTCAATCCTTGTCTGCTTCATTTTCTTTTACGAGATCTTTTTGAGAATCTTTTTCAGAGAGTTTTTGATCGATATACTTGTTAATGGTTTCATAAAATTCCTTGGTCATCTCACTATCTAATTTTGTCGAATTATGGACTTGATTGACTTTCAATTGAACAGATTGAATACCGTAAGAGGCTTGCTTTTGGCGAATTGTTTCTAATTCTTCTTCTGAAATCGGATCTCCAACAACTGTCAAGACTAATTCATTGCTACTTGACTTGTAGACTTGATTAATGATCGTATGATTAGAGAACTCTTTGCCTACAAACTGTTTAATCCCTTCTTTTCGTGCTTGATCCATCGTCAGAGTGATTGCTGAATAGCTGGCTGGAAGAACCAATAATACAATCAAGGATATCAGCCCAATTCTCATTTTAATGTTTAGCTCTTTAAATGAACTTAAAGGAGATTTTCTCATTAAAATTCTTGTTCCAACAATATTGGTTAGCATGATAAAGACACAGTTAATCAAGAAAAGATAGAGAGCCCCGAATAAAAATCGCACATTTCCATTAGCTAAACCATAGCCTGCAGTACAGATAGGTGGCATCAGAGCTGTTGCAATGGCTACGCCAGGCACGATATTGTTTGCTTCTTTTTTCCTTGAACCAATTACACCTGCTATCCCACCAGCAATAGCAATGAGAACATCCCAAATTGTTGGAGAGGTTCGTGCAATCAACTCGCTACTTGCATAAGATAAGGGAGAAATCCAGAAATACAGAGTCGAGACAAGCAAACTGACCAATACTTGAGTAAATAAAACCTCTAGAGATTGCTTGATTAAACGCGTATCAAAAATAGCCAAACCGAATCCCAGTCCAACAATCGGTGTCATAAGAGGGGAAATCAGCATGGCTCCAATAATAACAGCTGTTGAATTCATATTTAGACCTATAGAGGCAATAAAAATCGCACACATTAAAATTGCAGTATCTCTTAATCGAACATGAAGATCATCATATAATTTTTCACGGTATTCACGTGTTGAATAGTTTCCGGTCATTGGTTACTCCTTTTATTTCATATAATCTTGTTTCTGCATAGACGATGGTAGAGAGACCTCTGTCCAATCTTACATATTTTTAATTCTCACCTGTCATTCTTTTGAACATAATTTTTTAAATATCCATCAGTCCATCCTTGATATTATATCAAAAAGTTTACAGTCTTTCTCTGAAGAACTCAATCAATTTAAAAGATAGTGAAGGCAGAAATTTTTGTATCCTTATCCGAAGAAGAAAAACGATATCTCCTCTGAAAGTAGATACCGTTTTAATGTTTAAACATGATGAGTATGTAGCAGCAATCCTAGCTGATATCTCCAACAAATCCCGTGTTTCAAAATAATGCAAAAAGAAAAGATTGAGATGTCATGATCTAAATCTTTTTGCTTTGTCTTATTGGAAAGTCCAGCAATTGAGACTCCACATTTCTTCATAAGTTTGATATAATAAGAAGATAGAGATTGATAAGGAAAAGTAGCATTAGAAACAGGTATGTAAGATGAAAAAAATATTAGTAGTTGATGATGAAAAACCAATTTCAGATATTATCAAATTTAACATGGCAAAAGAAGGCTATGAGGTATTGACAGCCTTTGATGGTCGGGAAGCTTTAGAGGTCTTTGCGGCTGAAAATCCGGATATTATTATTCTAGATTTGATGTTGCCAGAGATTGATGGTTTGGAAGTGGCGCGTACGATTCGTAAGACCAGTAATGTGCCGATCATTGTCCTATCTGCCAAGGATACGGAATTTGATAAGGTCATCGGGCTTGAAATCGGTGCGGATGACTATGTAACCAAACCCTTCTCGAATCGGGAATTGCAAGCGCGTGTGAAAGCCTTGTTGCGTCGTTCTGAGTTTGCGGCGGATCCTCAGCTTGAAAATGATGCCGATACGGAAATTGTCATTGGTGATCTTCACATTCTTCCAGATGCTTTCTTGGTTCAAAAAGGCAACAAAGAATTGGACTTGACCCATCGCGAATTTGAATTGCTCTATCACCTTGCGACCCATGTCGGTCAAGTGATGACCCGTGAGCACCTTCTTGAGACGGTGTGGGGCTATGATTACTTTGGTGATGTTCGGACAGTGGACGTGACGGTTCGTCGTTTGCGTGAAAAAATCGAGGACACACCAGGACGTCCAGAATATATCTTAACCCGTCGTGGTGTTGGATATTATATGAGAAACAATGATTGATCAACTAAAACAATTTGTAATGTCGTCGAACTTTGTCTTTGTTCTGATTACGGTTGGGTTTATCATTGTGGTAGCCTTGCTTTTGCTAGAAAACCGTAGGGACAATATCAAGCTCAGACAATTAAACGCCAAAATTAAGGATCTGATTGCAGGGGACTATTCTGAAGTGGTCGACATGCAAGGGAGTCCAGAACTGACAGATATGACCAATAGTATCAATGATCTGTCTGAGGTTATTCGCCTGACGCATGAAAACTTGGAACAAGAAACCAAGCGTTTGACCAGTATCCTTTCTTACATGACAGATGGGGTGCTTGCGACCAATAGACGTGGTCAGATCATCATGGTCAATGAAATGGCCGCCAAGCAATTGAATGTCAATCCAGATGAGGTGCTCAATACCAGTATTCTGGATTTGCTTTCGATTGGAGACGAGTATGATCTGCGCAGCTTGATTACAGAAGTACCAGAGTTGACCATCGATTCCCAGGATGAAAATGGGGAATACTTAAGTCTTCGTGTGCGCTTTGCCTTGATTCGTCGCGAGTCAGGTTTTATCTCTGGGCTGGTAGCTGTCTTGCATGATACGACGGAGCAGGACAAGGAAGAGCGGGAACGTCGCCTCTTTGTCTCCAATGTGAGCCATGAATTACGGACACCTTTGACCAGTGTGAAATCCTATCTGGAAGCCCTGGACGATGGCGCTTTGTCAGAGCCGGTAGCACCAGATTTTGTCAAGGTTTCGCTCAATGAAACCAACCGCATGATGCGCATGGTCACAGATCTATTGAGCTTGTCACGAATCGATAATGAAACCAGTCAGTTGGACATCGAGTTGACCAACTTTACGGCCTTTATCACCTTTATTTTAAACCGGTTTGATAAGATCAAGAGTCAATCGCAAGAAGATACTAAGAAGTATGAACTGATCCGGGAATACCCGATCACCCCGATCTGGGTTGAAATTGATACGGATAAAATGACCCAGGTGATCGACAATATCTTGAACAATGCCATCAAGTACTCACCTGATGGTGGAAAGATCAAGGTAGGGATGAAAACGACAGATGCCCAGTTGATTATCTCCATCTCAGATGAGGGCTTGGGGATTCCAAAGAAAGACTTGCCTCGCATTTTTGATCGCTTTTACCGAGTGGATAAGGCACGTAGCCGGGCCCAAGGTGGGACTGGTCTGGGCTTAGCCATTGCTAAGGAGATCGTTAAGCAACACAAAGGCTTTATTTGGGCCAAGAGTGAATATGGCAAGGGATCTACCTTTACCATTGTCTTGCCGTACGACAAAGACGCTATTAAAGACGACTGGGATACAGAAGAGGAAGAATAAGGAGTCAATGACAGAAGAGGGATTTAAGTACAGTATTTTAGCTTCAGGTTCTAGTGGGAATTCTTTCTACCTTGAGACGCCAAAGAAAAAACTGCTTATTGATGCAGGGTTATCTGGGAAAAAGATTACGGGACTATTGGCTGAAATTGATCGCAAACCAGAAGACTTAGATGCCATTTTGATTACGCACGAACACTCAGACCATATCCATGGTGTGGGTGTTTTAGCGCGGAAATATGGCATGGATCTATATGCTAATGAAGCAACTTGGAAGGCTATGGAAGGCACCAAGTATCTAGGAAAGGTCGATGATGCTCAAAAGCACATTTTTGAAATGGGGAAGACCAAGACATTTGGCGATATTGATATCGAAAGTTTTGGGGTCAGTCACGATGCTGCTGCCCCTCAATTCTATCGCTTTATGAAGGATGGCAAGAGCTTCGTCATGCTAACGGATACGGGCTATGTGAGTGATCGCTTGGCAGGTATCGTCGCGGATGCGGATGGCTATCTGATTGAGTCCAACCATGATGTAGAGATCCTTCGAGCAGGTTCGTATGCTTGGCGCTTGAAGCAGCGGATCTTGTCAGACCTAGGCCACCTTTCTAACGAAGACGGTGCAGATGCCATGATCCGAACCTTGGGAAATCGTACCAAGAAGATTTATTTGGGACATTTGTCAAAAGAGAACAATATCAAAGAATTGGCCCATATGACCATGGAGAATCAACTGGCTCGAGCAGATCTAGCTGTTGGCCATGATTTTGAGGTGCTAGATACCTCGCCAGATACCGCGACCCCTTTGACGAAGATATAAGATGGAAAACCACCTGCGGGTGGTTTTAAATTGAAGACCAATTCAACTTGAAAACTTTCCTTAGGTGAGTACGGACGTCAGCGAACTTCTACGAAGTTCCATGACTAATTATTGAGCCTAAGGTCTCAATAATTCCGAGTACCTGAAACGTTATTGTTTCAGGCACTTTACTCACGGCGGAAAGTTTCGGTTTTATCTTGATTCAATCTAAAAATTGGAACTCATTATTATTTCTCATCAGAATCGCTTAATTTATTTTACTTTAAAATAGTTTGTCTACATTATAGAACCACCCGTGGGTGGTTTTTTGATTGCTGTTGAAAATCTAGATAGTTAGTAATGAATTTGCTCTTTACCCAAAATTCGTGTATGATAGGAAAGAATGAATTCTGAGTGAGAGTCACGAGAGTAGAGGAGAGATAATAAATGAAAAAAATGATGTTATTACTGGCTAGTTTGGTTGCTTTAACTGCTTGTAGTCAGTCTAAGCAAGATACGAAAGAGTCAACTTCCAATCAAACGATGAAGGAAACAAAAGTATCAGAGTCTTCTAAAGAAGAAAAAGGTTTGAAATTTGTAGTAGCACCTCAGTATGAAGGTAAAACATCTGAGCTAATTGAGTTAGGAAAAAAATTGGTCAAGGACCATCCTGAACTCGGAAGTGAAGGTAATATGGCGCTCTACTTCACGGGAGCTATTTCTGAAGGAAGAGCTGCACTCATGCTGGTCAATAAGACAGATGTAGATATCAAGAAAGATTTAAATTTTTCAATTACGTGGTCTTATGATAGCAAGACTATTTTTGAGAATCAAAAGGTTAGCTATTTCATCAAAGATAGTGGTGAATTACCCTCTCATACAGCAACTATGATATTATTACCATTGAACGAGGAGCAAATGAAGATTGTCGATGGAATGTCAGACCCATCTAAGATGAAGCTTCAAATGTCAGATGTGAACGCTGTAGAGTGATAGCAAAAAATGAATCATACAAAGGAGAAGTAAATGCGCCTTGTTTATCTTACGATTGGTTTTGTGTCTTTGGGATTAGGAATTATTGGGATTCCTTTACCGATTTTACCGACGACTCCCTTTTTATTGCTATCGATGGCTTGCTTTGCTAAAAGTTCCAAACGCTTTGAAGAGTGGCTCTACCAAACCAAGATTTATCAAACCTATGTAGCGGATTACCGAGAGACCAAATCGATTGCCAAAGAACGGAAGAAATGGATCCTTCTTCAGATCTACATTCTGATGGGGATTTCGCTCTTTCTGGCACCGATTATTTGGGTGAAGCTTGCTCTAGGGGCTTTGACGATTTTTATCACCTATTATCTCTTAAAAGTGATCCCTAATAAGCCTGAAAATCCAACAGAAGAAAATCCTGATTAAAATTGGAGAATTCAGGCCCTAGAACTAGGAAAAGAAGTGCGTTCGTGCTTCTTTTTTGGTATACTTAAGAGTATGAATTTATTAGAAAGTAGGCTTCCCATGGAGAAATTACAAGCCCTGTTATCGGAACGGTTTCAGATCGTTTTTTCAGATACCAGTTTATTAGATACAGCTTTTACGCACACCTCTTATGCCAATGAGCACCGCCTCTTAAAAATTTCACATAACGAACGTTTGGAATTTTTAGGAGACGCTGTTCTTCAATTAGTTATTTCCGAATATTTGTATAAGGAACACCCCAACAGACCTGAGGGAGATTTGTCTAAATTCCGTTCTATGATTGTTCGTGAAGAAAGTCTGGCTGGTTTTTCTCGGGATTGCCAATTTGATCGTTATATCAAACTAGGCAAGGGCGAAGAAAAATCTGGTGGTCGGGACCGCGATACGATTCTTGGCGATTTATTTGAAGCCTTTTTAGGTGCTCTTTTATTGGATCAAGGAGTGGAAGCAGTCAAACGCTTCATCTATCAGGTCATGATTCCAAAGGTTGAAACGGGTCAATTTTCTCAAGTCATTGACTACAAGACCCGTCTGCAAGAATTGTTACAGGTTCACGGAGATGTGGAGATCCAATACCAAGTGGTCAGCGAGTCCGGTCCAGCTCATGCCAAAGAGTTTGAAGTAGAAGTGTTCGTGAACGGTCAAACGATGGGACATGGTCATGGTCGTTCCAAGAAATTAGCGGAGCAGGAAGCAGCCCGCAATGCAGTTGAAACGAGGAATGATTCCCCATGTATCTAAAAGAGATTGAAATCCAAGGCTTTAAATCCTTTTCGGATAAGACAAAAGTCGTATTTGACAAAGGGGTCACTGCCGTTGTAGGGCCTAATGGATCTGGAAAATCAAATATCACGGAGAGCTTGCGCTGGGCCCTGGGGGAATCCAGTGTCAAGAGTCTACGTGGGGGCAAGATGCCCGATGTCATTTTTGCAGGGACAGAATCGCGAAAACCGCTGAATTATGCCTGTGTCACAGTTGTCTTAGATAACCAAGATGGTTTTATCCAACAGGCAGGGAAAGAAATTCGTGTCGAACGGCATATTTATCGTTCAGGAGACAGCGAGTACAAGATCGATGGCAAGAAAGTACGTCTCAGAGATGTTCATGATTTGTTCATGGATACGGGATTGGGACGGGATTCTTTCTCCATTATCTCCCAAGGTCGGGTAGAGGAGATCTTTAACTCCAAACCGGAAGAACGCCGGGCAATCTTTGAAGAAGCTGCAGGTGTCTTGAAATTTAAGACGCGGCGCAAGGAAACCGAGACCAAACTCAACCAAACCCAGGAGAATTTGGACCGTCTGGAGGATATCCTCTATGAATTAGAAGGACAAATCCAACCTCTTGAAAAGCAAGCGACTGTCGCTCGCCGTTTCTTGGAATTAGACCAAGAACGGCAGGTTCTCTTGCTGGATGTTTTAGTTGCTCAAGTCGATTTGACAAAGGACCTTTATGAAAAGGCTGATCAAGAAGAAAAGGCCATTCAAGAACAGTTGGCTTCTTATTACCAACGTCGTCAGGTCTTAGAAGAAGATAATGTACGTATCAAGAAAGCCCGCCATCATTTGGATGAGAGTTTAGCTGAGGACCAGGCCAGCTTGCTTGAGGTTACTCGTTTGATCAGCGATTTGGAAAAGCAAATCGAAGTAGCTAAGTTGCAATCGAGTCAAGCAGCCCATAGTCGCAGGGAAAATCTTGAGCGGCTGGATGCTGTTTTGGCCCGTCTGGAAGAAGCGAAACAAGAGCTGGCGCAAAAACAAGAGACGCTAGCTGTGCTCCAACAAAGACTGACAGAGAACCGTCAGCAACAAGAAGAGTTGGAAAAAGAATTAGCCAACTACGAGGAAGATCCGGAACAAGTCATTGAGCATCTACGCGAGCAGTATGTCGCGCTCTTGCAGACAGAGGCTGAAAAATCGAATGAGCGGACAGCGATTGAGAGCCGGATCCAAGCACTCCTGCAAGAATCAAGCCATCGTCAAGAGGATTTGACCAAAGCACAAACAAACTTTGAAGCTGCCAAGGAAAAAGAAGTCCGACAATTGGAAGAGTTGGATCAGGCACAAGCGACGGTCAAAGGCCTATTAGCAGAATACCAAGAGCAATTGGTAAAAGTGGAGCAGGCCAAAGCTGCCTACCAAGAGGCTCAAGCGGCCATGTTTGACTTGATGGATGAGAGCAAGAATAAGCGGGCGCGGATTAATAGCTTGGAAGCTATTCAGAAGAATCATAGTAACTTCTATGCAGGCGTCAAGAGCGTTTTGCAAGAAGCAGAACGGTTAGGAGGCATCTGTGGGGCTGTTAGTGAGAATTTGAGTTTCTCAAAAGACTACCAGACAGCGCTTGAAATTGCTCTGGGAGCTAGCAGCCAACAGATCATTGTCGAGGATGAAAAGGCTGCAACGCGAGCGATCGATTTCTTGAAACGCAATCGCTTGGGACGGGCAACTTTCCTTCCGCTAACGACCATCAAAGCCCGTCAACTATCCCCTCGGAATCTGGAATTGATTCAAGCCAGTGCAGGATTTCTAGGAATTGCGAGTGACTTAGTGACCTATGAGCATCGGTTTGAACAGATTTTCCAAAACCTGCTTGGCGTAACGGCCATCTTTGACACGACGGAGCATGCGCGTGAGGCGGCTCGTAAAGTCAACTATCAAGTTCGGATGGTGACCTTGGATGGGACCGAATTGCGGACCGGAGGATCGTATGCCGGTGGTGCCAATCGCTCCCAAAATACGGTCTTTGTCAAACCAGAATTGGATAGTTTGAAGCAGGAAATGCAAGCTCTGGATGCTCGTTTAAGAGAAGCAGAGCAGGAGGTTGAGGCCAAGGACAATCTGCTCAAGCAGGCGCAAGAATACTTGGCTTCTATTCAAAGCCAGGGTGAGCAAGCGCGTCTGGAGCAACAGCGGGCCCAATTGGCCTACCAACAAAGCCAAGAGCAACTGAAAGAAATTCAGGAACTCTTAGAAGCTTTGAAGTCAGAATTGGCAACAGATGCGACCCAGTCTCTCCAAGAAGAGCTGGAATCCCTTACTGAGCAATTGGCAAAAATTGAGCTTCAAAAAGAAAATTTGAATCGCGACATTGAAACCATGAAGTCGGACAAAGATGTTCTGCAACAAAAAGTGCAAAACCTGCAAGAGCAATTGGCAGAATTGCGACTTCAACAGACGGAATGTAAGAGCCAACAAAGCTATGAGCAAACAGATGCTCGTCGCTTGGAAGAAACGATCTCCCAGTTGGAAGTAGAAGAGCATCAGTTACAATTGCTGATTGAACAAGGCGAGGCCCAAGTTCAGACGGTGGATGTGGAGCAACTAGCCAATCAATTGGCACAGGCACAAGCCAAGAAAACGGACTTGGAACAAGGAGTCATTCGGAAACGCTTTGAGCTGGATGATTTGGAAGGCCAGGCCGAAGATGTTGCTGAACAGATGGAACAAGCGCGCAAGAAAAACGAAGAGTGGATTCGTCAACAAGCCAAGGCTGAAGCGACACGTGAAAAGCATGCGGATCGTTTGAACAAGCTCTTAACGCAAATTACCGATGAATTCATGCAAAGCTTTGACCAAGCCAAAGAGCAGGCCAAACCTGTTGAAAATCTTGCTGCAGCTGAAAACCAGCTCAAGAGCATCGAAAAAGATATTAAGGCACTTGGTCCAGTCAATGTGGATGCGATCGAGCAGTACGATGAGGTGAAGGGGCGCTTTGATTTCCTTTCCAGCCAGCGCGAGGATGTCTTGGCTGCGAAAAATATGCTTCTGTCTACCATTAACGACATGAATGACGAAGTCAAGGAACGTTTTAAATCAACTTTTGAAGCCATTCGTGAATCCTTTAAAGTCACTTTCCGTCAAATGTTTGGTGGGGGTTCTGCTGATTTGATTCTGACAGAGCCAGATCTTCTGACAGCTGGTGTTGAGATTTCTGTGCAGCCACCTGGTAAAAAGATCCAATCCTTAAACCTCATGAGTGGTGGAGAAAAGGCCTTGTCTGCCTTGGCCCTCTTGTTCTCGATTATTCGTGTCAAGACCATTCCATTTGTCATTCTGGATGAGGTAGAGGCTGCCCTAGATGAGGCTAATGTTAAGCGCTTTGGGGATTATCTGAACCGCTTTGATAAGGAAAGCCAATTTATTGTCGTGACGCACCGGAAGGGAACTATGTCGGCTGCAGATTCCATCTATGGGGTGACCATGCAGGAATCTGGGGTTTCTAAAATCGTCTCAGTAAAATTGAAAGACTTAGAAAATGAAGAATAATGATATTAAATTGATTGCTACGGATATGGATGGAACCTTTCTAAATGATCAACATCAGTACGATCAAGACCTTTTACGCAAGGTATTAGCAAGCTGCAAAGAAAAAGGCATTTATTTTGCTGCTGCGAGTGGCCGTGCCCTCCTTTCTCTCAAATCCCTCTTTAAAGGATTTGAGGACCAGATGATTTTCATTGCTGAAAATGGTAGTGTGGTAGAATTTCATGGAGAAGATCTCTACGAAGCGACCATGTCCAAAGACTTTTATTTGGGTGTTTTTGAGGCTTTGAAATCCTCCCCTTATGCAGACCCGAATAAGCTTCTTTTGACTGGGAAAAAAGGGAGCTATGTCTTGGAAACAGTAGATCCCGACTATCTGGCCTTGAGTCAGCACTACAATGAAAACATTCAAAAAGTGAAAAGCCTAGCAGATATTCAGGATGAAATCTTCAAATTGACCACCAACTTTGATGCAGCTCTTGTACTTGAAGGTGAGCAATGGGTCACTGAGAATATCCCCGGTGTCAAAGCGATGACGACAGGTTTTGAATCAATTGATATTGTCCTCGATTATGTCGATAAGGGCGTGGCCATTACTGCCTTAGCGGATAAACTAGGGATCTCGATGGATCAGGTGATGGCTTTTGGAGATAACCTAAATGACCTCCATATGATGCAAGTCGTGGGCCATCCTGTAGCGCCAGAAAATGCACGTCCTGAAATCTTAGCGATTGCTGAAAAAGTTATCGGCCACCATGCGACGGGTTCTGTCCTACGCTACATGGAGGAAATTGTATGAGTAAGATTTCCTTGATTGCGCTGGATTTAGATGGGACCCTTCTCAATTCAGAAAAAAAGATCTCCCCTCGCAATAGAGCAGCCCTCGCTGCTGCACAGGCCCAAGGTGTCAAGGTGGTTCTAACCACTGGTCGCCCCTTGAAAGCCATGGATTTTCTTTTAGAAGAATTGGGAACAGCAGGTCTCAAAGAAGAGTATACGATTACCTTCAACGGTGGTCTAGTGCAACGAAATAATGGAGAAATCCTCTCAAAAGTTGTCTTGGCACCAGAAGATGTCGCAACCATTCATGATGAAACAGCCCGTCTCGGCCTTCCGCTAGATGCTATCAGTGAGGGAACGGTTTATGAGATTCATGCAGATCGAAAGTCTCTCTATTCCCTTTACAATCCCTACCTGAACTTTATTGAGACAGATTTTAAAGACCTGCCATCCACGATATCCTACAACAAGTGTGTGACAGCCGTCGATCAAGACTTTTTAGATGCAACTATCAAGCAGATCAAGCCGGAGTTATTTCAAGACTATGAAATTTTTAAATCTCGGGAAATGTTGCTGGAATGGTGCCCTAAAAATGTTCACAAGGCAACGGGCTTAGCAGCTCTGGCTTCTATTTTGGGTCTTGAGGCAGATCAAGTCATGGCCTGTGGAGATGAAGCCAATGACCTGTCTATGATACAATGGGCTGGACTGGGGGTTGCCATGGGCAATGCGATTCCAGCAGTGAAGGAAGTTGCAGCGCTTGTGGCCCCTGTGACCAATGACCAAGATGCCGTCGCATGGGCGATTGAAAATTATGTGCTAAAGGAGAGTGAATAAATGGGATTATTTGATCGTTTATTTGGAAAAAAAGAAGAAACTGAAAAAGTGCTTCCGTCTTCGGAAGAAGTGACGGAAAGTACTGAGGTTGAAGAAACTGTCAAAGAGGAGCCGACGGCTACCCAAAATGACAAGGAAGAGCAAAAAATCGCTGATATGGAGGCTTACTACCAAGAGCTCAAAGCGCGAATTGCAGCCACTCATCAACCTGTTTCAACCGTTGCTCAAGAAGAGCCGGCAGAGGAACCTCTTGTTGAAGAAATAGGAACTTCAGAGACTCCTGAAGTTCAAGAACCGGTAGAGGAGTCTCCAGTTGCCTTTGAACCTGCTCAAACAGAAGCAAGTCCTCAAGAAGTTTCACCACTAGCTGATGAAACGGAGACTGAGCCTCTTGAAGAAGTGAAAATTGAAGCGAAAGTAACTGAAACCGTTGAAGAACCAGATGGCGCTAATGGTTCAGAACTGGAAGAAGAGTCACCGATTGCTTCTCCATCATCTGAAGCTGAGCTAGTAGAAGGGAGCACGACAGAAGAGGAGGTTCCAGAACTAGTAGACGCTCAGGATGGGGTTTCAGAACCTGAAGTATCAGAAGCGATTGCTCAAGTGGAGGAAACTTCAGAAGTAGCAGAAGCTGAGTCCAGACTTCCGGAAGGAGAAGCTGCATCAGCCGTTGAGGAAAGAACTGTTGAAGAGGCAGAAGAGCCAATTCCAGACGAGGTTAAGCCTCAGCAAGAAACCATTCAGGAAAAATACGATCGTAGCTTGAAAAAGACACGGACTGGATTTGGAGCACGCCTCAATGCCTTCTTTGCCAATTTCCGTTCAGTCGATGAAGAATTCTTTGAGGAATTGGAAGAACTCTTGATCATGAGTGACGTTGGGGTTCAAGTGGCCTCTAATTTAACCGAAGAGTTGCGCTATGAAGCCCGTTTGGAAAATGCCAAAAAACCAGATGCTCTCAAGCGCGTGATCATCGAAAAATTGGTGGACTTGTATGAAAAGGATGGCCAATTTAATGAAGCCATTCGTTTTCAAGATGGTCTCACGGTCATGCTCTTTGTTGGGGTCAATGGAGTTGGTAAAACAACCTCTATCGGGAAGTTAGCCCACCGCTACAAACAAGAGGGCAAGAAAGTAATGTTGGTTGCAGCAGATACTTTCCGTGCAGGAGCTGTGGCTCAACTGGCAGAATGGGGACGCCGTGTAGATGTTCCAGTTGTAACAGGTCCTGAAAAATCAGATCCTGCTAGCGTCGTCTTTGATGGAATGGAACGCGCGATCGCTGAAAACATCGATGTTCTGATGATTGATACGGCGGGGCGTCTGCAAAACAAGGACAACCTCATGGCCGAGCTTGAAAAAATCGGCCGCATTATCAAGCGTGTGGTACCTGATGCACCGCATGAAACCTTGCTGGCCCTCGATGCATCAACCGGTCAAAATGCCTTGGTGCAAGCAAAAGAATTTTCAAAAATTACACCTGTGACAGGAATTGTATTGACCAAGATCGATGGAACAGCTCGAGGTGGGGTCGTCCTTGCGATCCGTGAAGAGTTGGACATTCCAGTGAAGTTGATTGGATTCGGAGAAAAGATTGATGATATCGGACCATTCCACTCAGAAAACTTCATGAGAGGTCTCTTGGAGGGCTTGATTTAAGAGTCAAATAGAAAAAGACAAATTGTTGAAGAACAATTTGTCTTTTTGTTTCCTTGCACTATCAAAAAAACCACCCGAAGGTGGCTTTCCTTAATTCTTAGGTTCAGGTTTCCAAACCCATTCGGCTCCGTATTCTGCAAGGAGATCATCTGATGCAGTTGGTCCCATTGATCCAGACTTGTATTCATAGAGCGGTGCTCCATTTTCGGCCCATAGTTTTTCAATCCGGTCAATCAATTGCCATGAAGCACGGACTTCGTGCCAGTGGCTGTAATTGGTTGAGTCATTGTTCAAAACGTCGAAAATTAATTTTTCATAAGGCTCTGGGGAAGCTCCAGTTGCGGTCGCATCTGTTTCGTAATCAAAGGAAATCGGTGCGATACTGAATTTTTCTCCGACCTCTTTTCCGTTGATGCTCAATGAGAAACCTTCATTTGGTTGGATATAAATTGTCAAGACATTTGGTTGCAAGCTATGTCCAAAGATGGAGTCGGTTTGCTTGAAGACCACATTGACCATGGTTCCTTTTTGCGTCAAGCGTTTTCCGGTACGGAAGAAGAAAGGCACACCGCGGAAGCGATCGCTATCAACAAAGAACGTACCAGAAGCATAGGTCTCTGTAGTAGACTCAGGGTCGACATTGGGCTCGCTGCGATAAGAGATATCTTTTTTCCCTTCGATCGTACCTGAATGGTATTGACCACGGATAAAGAATTTCTTTAGTTCCTCATCTGTCGGATTGTGCAATTGCTCAAAAACTTTAACTTTTTCAGCCCGAATCGCATCCTTAGTAAAGGTAGCTGGTTTATCCATGGCAAGCAATGACAAAAGCTGAAGGGTATGGTTTTGCACCATGTCCCGAAGGGCCCCTGAGTGATCATAGTAGCCACCGCGTTCTTCAACCCCCAAGCGTTCAGCAAAGGTAATTTGGATATTGTCAATAAAGTCTCGGTTCCAAAGATTATCAAATATAAGATTTCCGAAACGAATGGCAAAGATATTTTGGATCATTTCTTTTCCAAGGTAATGGTCGATCCGGAAGATTTGTTCTTCATCAAAGGTTTCTTCCAATTCCTTGTTGAGCTGACTAGCCGTTTCTAGGTCTGTACCGAAAGGTTTTTCAACGATCAAGCGCTCAAAGCCTTGTCCATCCACAATGCCTTCTGATTTGAGGTGTTTGGCAATGGTTCCAAAAAATTGAGGAGCCATGGACAAGAAGAAGACCTTGTTGTGTTCTGTTTGGTATTTTTCATCCAAGCTGTTTTGCAATTCGCGCAGGGCGATGTAATGTTCGGTATCATTGACATCGTGGCTTTGGTAGTAGAAATGACTAGCGAATTCTTGAGCTTGTTGTGGGCTATCTGCCAGATCTGTGATGGATTCTACCACGACTGATTCAAAGTACTCCTTGCTCCATGGTCTGCGAGCTGTTCCGATAACCGCAAAGTGTTCAGATAGATTTCCTGATTTATAGAGTCTAAAAAGGGATGGGTAGAGTTTGCGCTTGGCTAAATCTCCACTGGCCCCGAAAATGGTTACAATAACTTTTGAAGACATTTAAGTACCTATTTCCTATTTTATTAACCATATTTTACCATAAAATCTACAAGATTTCTTTGATGGAATCGTTGTTCCGAATATTTTCCGCTTGGATTAGAGGATTTGAGAGGAAAGCATAGAAAAAGCTAGAACCAATGTGGATTCTAGCTTCAATTGCTATAAGCTGTTTGGATCGATTACCGAAGAAACTTGGTGACTCCATCAGAATACGCGGTAGACATATGGATTAGCCGGTTTCGTAATGGTCTGGCAATCGCTAATGTGGAGAACAGGCAAGCTTTGCTTGAGCTGCTTGTGGTATTCAATGGACAAGGTTCCTTTCGCATGGATCCAAGTATTGTTTTCGAAATGCTGCGGAGCACCCGTCGTTAAGAGACCGTAGACGCCGGAATCTGCGATACAGTGGATGATCCCAAAGCGAAAGAGAAATTGGCTGTCCTTGTTATTGGGATCATTGTATACAAAACCGGTCAGCTCGATCGTCTTTCCTGCAAATTGGTCAGGATAATCATAAATCACTTCCATGACTTCCATGTAATTCTCAGTGGTCACCTGAATCACTTTTTTATCAACATATTTCTTTGCCGCCTGCTTCATTTCTGACTCATAGGCAGATTTGGTAAAATAGCTACTAGTATCTGGTTTGAGATACTGGGTTGTTGTCCCTTCGTCCTGCTGGATTTCCTTGGAAGATCCAGCCGCAACCGGGAAGTGGTAGCCTTTGGCAGAGACTGTTTGGGAATCCAGTGTCACTGTAGGGAAAAATAGCCCGACAAACAAAGGAATACAGAGCAAGAAAATACTCGCCACTTTTGCCCAGAAGCCAGAGAGATGACTGTGGATCTTCATCTGCTTGACCCAGATGATCAGCTGCACAAGAGCTAAAACAAAGGACAAGAACATGGAAATATAAGCCAAGTAAGAATAGTGTAAGTTGATGTATTGATTGAGCTTACCAGATAATTGCAGGTACATGGTGAGCTCAAAATAGCCAGCTAATATCAAGAAACGAATCATAGCACTACCCCCACAAACCAAGCATAAAGGAACACAACTCCACTCACAATTCCGATAAATTGCCAGATAAAACGGGTCTTGAGATAATTTTTCATCATGAGGAGATTTTTGACATCAAGCATAGGCCCAATCACCAGAAAGGCAAGAACAGGCGCTACTCCAAAACTTGTTAGAAGAGAGGATCCAACAAAGGCGTCCGCCTCGCTACAAAGTGAGAGGAGAAAGGACAAGACCATGAGAAGGAGAATAGCAATAACCGGTGTCGCACTGATCGAAGTGAGGATCCGTGTTGGGACATAGACTTGGACGAGGCTGGCAAAGAGACAACCAAATACCAAGTAGCGTCCTGTATCAAAGAATTCATCAATGGCTTGCACCAAGACTTGGAAGAGCTTTTGACCTTTGCTCAAGTCCCTAAAATCATGTTCATGTACAGCCTTACGATGTTCTTTTTGGATCGAATCTGTCTGAATAAAACCAAGAAAGATCCCTAGTACCGTTGCGACCAGTAGGGAACCAAGGGCGCGGTAGAGGGCCATCTTGACAGAATTCCCAAAGGCTGAGTAGGTCGCAAAGAGAACGATAGGATTGATGACCGGTGCTGTCACCAGAAAGGGAACAGCAGTATAACTTGGGACTTTCTTTTCTAGAAAGCGATTGATAATGGGAACAATCCCACATTCACAGGAAGGAAAGATAAAACCGATAAAAGTCCCAAAGAAGATCCGCCCAAATTTATTCTTAG
Source organism: Streptococcus sp. HCA-5024 (assembly GCF_037890265.1). NCBI lineage: Bacteria > Bacillati > Bacillota > Bacilli > Lactobacillales > Streptococcaceae > Streptococcus > Streptococcus sp. HCA-5024. The sequence continues at coordinate 514,380 of NZ_JBBKBR010000001.1, read as the reverse complement.
GAAGAAAGCGGTAGACCCTCTCGGGGGTGATATAGACCTCAATAATCCCTGAAATGATACTTCCGATTAGGACAAAAGGTAGGGCCTCGATAATAATCGAGAGAAAAATAGCCCCAGCCTGCAAGACGCTAGAGGGAAGGTGTTGAAAGAATGTCATTACTTAACCTTCTTTGCTTCTTTAGCTGTAGCAGTTTCTGCCTTCTTTTTTTCTTCAGGAAATTCTACTTTCTTTTCTACATCCGGAAAACTTGCAAAGTTTTCAAACATTTTATCAAGATCATCTGTTTTTGAGAATTTAATAGCCATTGTTGGGCCTCCTTTTTATTTTCTTTCATTATAACAAAAAGGAAAGAGCAAGGGGGAAATGGAGCATAAAAGGAAAGATCAAGAGGGTCAAAATTATTCTATGAAAAATCCCTGAAACAGAGACCAGGACAGGCGATCTCACCCCTTGATGTCAGCAAAATATGCTATAATAGAAGCTATGGATAAATATGAAAAAATAGCCCAAGAATTGGGTGTTAGCTTAAAACAAATCGATACCGTATTGAGTCTGACCGCAGAAGGCTCAACCATTCCCTTCATTGCCCGCTATCGAAAAGATATGACGGGAAATTTAGATGAAGTAGCGATCAAGGCCATTATTGACCGGGACAAATCCTTAACGGCTCTAGCTGAACGAAAGGAAACCGTCCTTGCTAAGATTGAGGAACAAGGCAAACTGACAGAGGCGCTCAAGCAGGCTATTGAGGCTGCTGAAAAATTAGCGGATGTCGAAGAGCTTTATCTCCCTTATAAGGAAAAACGGCGGACCAAGGCGACGATTGCCCGAGAAGCAGGACTTTTCCCCTTGGCACGTCTCATTTTGCAAAATAGTCCAGACTTGGAAGCAGAGGCTCGGAAATTTACCTGCGAGGCCTTCCCAACTGAAACCGCAGCATTAGCTGGTGCAGTGGATATTCTGGTAGAGGCTATTTCAGAGGATACCCAATTACGGGCCCTCACCTATCAAGAAATTCATGGGCATTCCCTCATGACGTCAACCTTGAAGGATGAAAGCTTAGATCCTAAGAGAACCTTTGAAATCTATTATGATTTTTCTGAGAAGATCAAGAATATGCAAGGCTACCGGACTCTAGCTCTCAATCGTGGGGAAAAATTGGGCGTTCTCAAAGTCGGATTCGAGCACCAACTGGATCGAATCATTCGTATTTTTGAGGCTCGTTTTAAAACTAAAAATGCCTATGTCGATGAGGTTATTCAACAAGCGGTTAAGAAAAAAATCGTTCCTGCGATTGAACGTCGGATTCGGACAGAGTTGACGGAGGTGGCAGAAGACGGAGCCATTCAATTGTTCTCTGAGAATCTACGGAATCTATTGCTCATTCCTCCATTAAAAGGGCGCGTGGTCCTTGGATTTGACCCAGCCTTTCGGACCGGTGCTAAACTAGCCGTTGTCGATGAGACAGGAAAGATGCTCGCCACCCAGGTCATCTATCCAGTTGCTCCTGCAAAACCAGCTCAGATCGAGCAGGCTAAAAAGGAACTGTCTTCCTTGATCAAGGAGTTCGGAGTAGAAATTATTGCGATTGGAAATGGAACCGCCAGCCGTGAAAGTGAGGCCTTTGTCGCAGAGGTGATTCATGACCATCCAGGAGTTCGCTATGTTATTGTCAATGAAAGCGGAGCCTCTGTCTACTCAGCTAGTGAGTTGGCCCGTCATGAGTTCCCAGAGCTAACCGTTGAAAAACGCTCGGCCATCTCCATTGCCCGCCGCTTGCAAGATCCGCTAGCAGAATTGGTGAAAATCGATGCCAAATCTATCGGTGTGGGTCAATACCAGCACGATGTCAATCAGAAAAAACTGACAGAAAGCTTGGATTTCGTGGTAGATACTGTGGTCAACCAAGTTGGGGTTAATATCAATACGGCTAGTCCCTCTCTCTTAGCGCATGTAGCAGGACTCAATAAAACCATCTCTGAAAATATTGTGAAATACCGGGAAGAAGAAGGAGTGATTCTTTCACGAGCACAGATTAAAAAAGTCCCTCGCCTCGGCGCCAAGGCTTTCGAGCAGGCTGCTGGATTCTTACGCATCCCTGAAAGTAAAAACATCTTGGACAATACCGGCGTTCACCCTGAAAGTTACAAGGAAGTTGAAAAACTTTTTCAACTTCTTGAAATTACCGAACTCGATGCATCCGCTCAGGAAAAATTAAAAGCTGTGAACATAAAGGAGATGTCTACTCAGCTGGATCTGGGACCAGAAACCCTGAAAGATATTATTGCCGATCTCCTAAAACCAGGGCGCGATTTGCGGGATTCCTTTGATGCACCCGTGCTCCGTCAGGATGTCTTGGATATTAAAGACCTCCATATAGGCCAAAAATTAGAAGGGGTTGTGCGCAATGTGGTTGACTTTGGAGCCTTTGTCGATATTGGCATTCACGAAGATGGCTTGATTCATATCTCCCATATGAGCAAGCAGTTTATTAAGCATCCAAGCCAGGTCGTCTCAGTAGGTGATTTGGTAACCGTCTGGGTAAAGAAGATTGATGTGGAACGCGAAAAAGTCAATCTCAGTTTGGTAGCTCCGAATGAATCTGACTGAGTATGTGCGTCAAGTATCCCTGGAAGATTTTGGGAGAGAATTCCGTCATCAAGCAGAGTGGAATTCACGTCTTCAAACCACTGGAGGTCGTTTCTTTCCCAAGGATCGACACCTTGATTTTAATCCGAAAATATACCAAGCTTTCGGGTTAGAGGTCTTTCGCAAAATCGTCCGCCACGAGCTCTGCCACTACCATCTTTACGAGCAAGGTAAAGGCTATTGCCACAAAGATCTAGACTTTAAGCAACTCCTCCAGCAAGTGGACGGTCTTCGTTTCACACCTCCTCTTCCAGATAGAGCTGGGCGAGTCAAGCGGATCTATCTCTATCAATGTCCCCATTGTGGCCAAGAGTATAGACGAAAGCGAAAAATCGATCTGAAGAAATATGCCTGCGGTCGCTGTCACAGCCGCCTGCAATTCCTTGAAATGAGACAAGGGTAAGAATCGGTCTTTAGGCGGATCTCTTTCCAATTCGACTCTGCTAAAATAGGTCTAACTAGAAAGAGGAAAATCAAATGACATCATCATTTTACAAATTAAAACGACATCGCCTGGTTTCAGGTGTGCTAGCTGGCTTAGCCGATAAATTTGGTCTTAGTGTAACTCTCCTACGCTTCTTGTTTATTCTTTTTACGGTTTCTCATGCCTTTATCGGTGTGATTATCTATTTACTGTTAGATACGACCTTACCTTATAAGGACGAGGAGGAGCAGGAAATGTTTGACGATGGCCCTCGACCTCGTCGAAGAAAAGAGGCTGAACCCATCCATGATCAGAATGATAGTCCATTTTTCTAAAAGGAGATCCGAGTGAAGCAGAAGTTCTATTCCCTTGCTTTTATTCTATATCTCTTCTTCAGTTTTATAGGACAGTTTTTCATTTTAAATCGTTTTTTTGGGGAAGGAGTTGGAACAGTTTTGATGGGAATGCTCCTTTTTCCACTGGGCATTTGGAATAGTCTCTTCTACCTCTTGTTTCTGCCAACAGAAATGGCTAGAAAGCCACAAATTTATCGGTTTTCGATTTTATTTCTGCCGGTTTTGTATCTGGTTTTCTCCTTGTTGGGGGGAGGTCCTTTCGCCTTTATGCACGGCTTGATCGCATTTCCTTCAAATGCGGTGGTCTATGCGGTCTCTATCGGAATCAAATCTATGATCAAAGATTTCTTGCAAGGCCAAGGCTAGAGCATTCTTCATATGTTCCCATCATTTCCTAGAGGTTGGAGACCTTTGTCTCGGCCTCTTTTTGCTTGCCTTAAAAAGGAGTTGAAAATGGATCTTTCAAATGACACTTCAGTCTCTCGTCTGAAGAGAAAATCTGCTATAATAGAGAGAGAATTTGAAAAGGGAGAATGATATGGCAGTTACTGTTCGCGATATACAGGAAAAGCTTCGTCTATCGGTTGTTTATGGGGATGATAGCCTCTTAAGCAAGGAAATTACGACTGCGGACATTTCACGTCCAGGTCTTGAAATGACGGGCTATTTCGACTATTACACACCTGAGCGGATTCAGCTTGTAGGAATGAAAGAATGGTCCTACCTGGTGAAGATGAGCTCTCACAACCGTCATCAGGTCTTGCGCAAGATGTTCCAGCCAGAGACACCTGTCATCATTGTCGCGCGGAATTTAGAAATTCCAGAAGAAATGTTGCGTGCTGCGGAAGAGAAGCAACTAGCCATTTTGAAGAGCAATGTTGCAACGAGTCGTTTATCTGGAGAGCTTTCTAGCTATTTGGATAGTCGGCTAGCAGAACGTACGAGTGTACACGGTGTCTTGATGGATATTTATGGGATGGGTGTCTTGATCCAAGGAGATAGCGGAATCGGAAAAAGCGAGACAGGTTTGGAACTTGTCAAGCGGGGTCACCGCCTTGTAGCAGATGACCGGGTCGATATCTATGCGAGAGATGAGATGACCCTTTGGGGAGAGCCAGCTGAAATCCTACGTCACTTACTAGAGATCCGTGGTGTCGGGATTATCGATGTCATGAGTCTCTACGGTGCGAGTGCTGTGAAGGATTCTTCACAAGTCCAAATCGCCGTTTACTTGGAAAATTATGCTAAGGATCAGGTTTATGATCGTCTTGGTAATAATGCAGAAGAGTTGGAAATCGGTGGCGTGACCATTCCTCGGATTCGCATCCCTGTGAAGACTGGTCGGAACATTTCGGTCGTGATCGAAGCTGCAGCGATGAATGTTCGGGCCAAAGAAATGGGCTATGATGCTACCAAAACTTTTGAAGAACGTTTGTCCCAGTTGATTAGTCAAAATGAGGTGAAGGAATGAATCCAGTAGCCCTTCAATTAGGTCCGATCAGTATTCGTTGGTACGCGATTTGTATTGTCTCTGGTTTGATTCTAGCCGTTTATCTTTCTATGAAAGAAGCGCCCCGTAAAAAAATTGATCCAGATGCCATCATTGATTTCATTTTGGTCGCCTTTCCGCTTGCGATTGTGGGGGCTAGACTCTATTACGTTATTTTCGAATGGGGTTACTATAGCCAGCACCCTGGTGAGATTTTCGCCATCTGGAACGGAGGAATCGCGATTTATGGTGGCCTCTTGACAGGTGCCCTTGTCCTCTATCTATTCTCTCGTAGACGCTTGATTGAGCCAATTGATTTCTTAGATATTGCGGCCCCAAGCGTCATGATTGCACAGAGTATTGGACGTTGGGGGAACTTCTTTAACCAGGAAGCTTATGGAGCTGCTGTTAAAAGTCTTAACTACCTGCCCTCTTTTATTCGAGACCAAATGTATATAGATGGTAGTTATCGTCAGCCAACCTTCTTATATGAATCCAGTTGGAATCTGCTAGGTTTTCTCTTGATCTTGATTCTTCGGAGGAAGCCCCAATTTTTGCGGCAAGGTGAGATCACAGCCTTTTACCTTATCTGGTATGGTTTTGGTCGGATGATCATCGAAGGAATGAGGACGGATAGCTTGATGTTTGCTGGCTTACGTGTTTCCCAGTGGTTGTCGATGATCCTGATTCTAGTTGGACTCGCCATTATCATCTACCAACGTCGCAAAAAAGCCCCTTATTATGTAGAAACAAAGGAGTAATATATGTTTATTGAAATTGCCTACGGCCTCTTAGGCCTTGCCTTAGTAGCGCTTGTCATTTATATGATTTTTTTCCTCTCAAAGATTGGAAAAGTTGTAGATGAAACTCAAAAAACCATCCAAGTTTTGACGTCAGATGTCAATGTCACCTTGCATCAGACCAATGATTTATTGGCAAAAGTCAATGTTTTAACGGACGATTTGAATCAAAAAGTTGCAACGATTGACCCACTCTTTACAGCCGTGGCGGATCTTTCAGAGTCTGTTTCAGATTTGAATGATCAAGCCCGTCAATTGAGTGTCAAAGCAGTGTCAGCTGGTGGAAAAACAGTGAAAGCCTCTATCGGATTAAAAGCGATTAAGATGGCTTCAAAATTATTTAAATAGAATCGAGGAAGAATATGGGACGTTTATCTAGTTTATTAATTGGTGTGATTTCAGGTGCTTCAGCAGCCTACTATTTATCAACTGAGCAAGGAAAGAAAGTCACTAAAAAAGTGGTGCGCTTCGTAAAAGATTATCAAGAAGATCCTCAAGAAGTACATGAATCGGTGAAACAAACTGCTAAGGATGTTTCAAAACAGGCAGCAGAAGTGATCCAACAAACCAAAGAAAAAGTTGGTTCTGGAGAAATTACGACAGGAACTGTTTTGGAGTCTGTCAAAGAAAAGACGCAAGATGTGGTTGAAAAATCTCAAGAAGTCTATCACTCATTTAAGGATAAACTTCAAAAAGAAAATCTAAGTGGCAATGACTTGGTTCAATCCATTCGCAAACAAACAGAATCAGAAGACATCGTTTTAGAATTGGATGAAAAAGATTCTGAAGAAGCAGCTGAAGAAGAAACAAAAGAAGTATAAAAAAGAGAGTGGGACAGAAATCGGTAATTCGTTAGAATTCGATTTCGTCGTCCCACCTCCGCACAGTTGAGTAGGGCTGTAAAAGCTGATGAAATCAGCGTAGTAGAGCCCACTCAACCACTGCGTCTTGCTCGACAATCCAAAAACAATTGAGAGGCTAGGACTTTTGTCCCAGTCTCTTTTTATGGAAGGTAAGACAGTAATTGGCAGCTAAGTTTTGTCTTCCAATTGTTATTCCAATTAAAAAAATTCGAGTAAATAAAAAAATCAGGCGAACCTGATTTTTATTTTTTTCGTTTATTGTAGTAAATTCGGAATCCTTGAATACTAGCAAAGCTAGAACCAATCGCTAAGGCAAACGCAAAGAAGGTATTCATTTTTGTTGCTAAAAAGATAAAACTAAATACAACCGTCAACACACAGAAAACAGCGATATTTAAAAAATATAGCAATTCACTTAATTGAGGCGCGGGTTCAACTTCAGGAGCATAGTCCTGAACAGGGGATTCTTGGGTTTGTTTGGTTAATTCGATATAATCGAATTTTTCATCATAGTGTCTTAAATTTCTTACGGGCATTTTCTCTCTCCTAACAGTACTCTATTATTCTATCATGAATTCAGCTATATAAATGTTACAAAAATGTTACAAATTTTACAAAATGAATAAATTTCTCTAGAATATCGGAATTTTTGTTATAATGGTTCTATGAAAAATATTATTATTACAGCAACAGCAGAGAGTGTTGAGCAAGCGCAAGCCCTGATTGATGCAGGGGTTGACCGAATCTATGTCGGTGAAAAAGATTACGGATTACGATTGCCTCAAACTTTAAGCTATGACGAAATAAATCGAATTGCCCAACTGGTCCATGCTGCTGGCAAAGAATTGACAGTAGCTGTAAATGCACTCATGCACCAATCGATGATGGATTCAATCAAGCCTTTCCTAGATTTTCTAAAGGAAATTCAGGCTGATTATATTACTGTCGGAGATGCGGGCGTTTTTTATGTCTTGAAACGAGATGGCTATCCATTCAAAACGATTTACGATGCCTCAACCATGGTCACTTCTAGCCGCCAGATCAATTTCTGGGGAAAACAGGCAGGGGCTTCTGAAGCTGTTTTGGCTCGTGAGATTCCGTCTGCCGAATTATTCGTAATGGCTGAGAATCTTCAGATTCCAGCAGAAGTCTTGGTCTATGGCGCTAGCATTATTCACCATTCGAAACGACCGCTTCTTCAGAACTATTACAACTTTATCAAGACAGAAGAGTCTGTGACCAAAGATCGGGATCTGTTCTTGGCCGAGCCAGGAGATCCAAATTCTCATTATTCGGTCTATGAAGACAAACATGGAACCCATATCTTCTCAAATAATGACTTGAATATGATGACCAAATTGTCTGAGTTGGTAGAACATGGCTTTGATCATTGGAAACTCGATGGTGTCTACTGTCCGGGTGAAAACTTTGTCAAGATTACAGAGTACTTTGTCAAGGCCCGTGATTTGATTCAAAAAGGAACATTTACACAGGATCAAGCCTATCTGTTTGATGAAGAAATCCGCAAATTGCATCCAGCTAATCGTGGTTTGGATACTGGTTTCTATGATTATGAACCAGATCGTGTAAAATAATAAAAAAACTAGGGCTTCTTCGTTTGTGAGTTTTCCTTTTTCAGGGAACGAAGAGGCTATTCATCATATCGACAATCTTGTAAATTGGAGAAAACATGACAAATACAAAAAAACGTCCAGAGGTTTTGGTACCTGCTGGAACATTAGAAAAATTAAAAGTTGCCGTTAATTATGGGGCAGATGCAGTGTTCGTTGGTGGACAAGCCTATGGTTTGCGTAGCCGTGCCGGAAACTTCACCATGGATGAGCTTCGTGAAGGTATTGAGTATGCTCATGCCCGTGGAGTGGATGTGCACGTTGCTTCAAACATGGTAACCCATGAGGGAAATGAACAAGGGGCTGGCGAGTGGTTCCGTGAATTACGAGATATGGGACTTGACGCCGTGATCGTCTCAGACCCAGCCTTGATTGAAATCTGTGCAACCTATGCACCTGGCCTCAATATTCACTTGTCTACGCAAGCTTCTGCAACCAATGTGGAGACCTTTCATTTCTGGAAAGAATATGGCTTGACCCGTGTTGTCTTGGCCCGTGAAGTATCCATGGAAGAGTTGGCAGAGATCCGTAAGCGTACCGATCTTGAGATCGAAGCCTTCGTTCATGGAGCCATGTGTATTTCTTATTCCGGACGTTGTACCCTTTCTAACCACATGTCTGACCGAGATGCCAACCGTGGTGGTTGTTCTCAATCTTGTCGTTGGAAATATGACCTCTACGACATGCCATTTGGCCAAGAACGCAAGAGTATCAAAGGACAAGTCCCAGAAGAATACTCTATGTCAGCCGTGGACATGTGTATGATCGAAAATATTCCAGATATGATTGATAATGGGGTTGATAGTTTGAAGATTGAAGGCCGGATGAAATCTGTCCATTACGTATCAACTGTTGCCAACTGTTACAAGGCAGCTTGTGATGCCTATATGGAAAGTCCAGAAGCCTTTTATGCTATCAAGGATGATTTGATCAATGAATTGTGGAAGGTTGCTCAACGTGAATTAGCAACTGGATTCTACTACCAAACACCGACTGAAAATGAACAATTGTTTGGGGCACGTCGTAAGATTCCTCAATACAAATTTGTAGGAGAAGTCGTGGACTTTGATCCATCTACCATGACTGCGACGATTCGCCAACGGAATGTCATCAATGAAGGCGACCAAGTGGAATTCTATGGACCAGGCTTCCGTCATTTTGAATGCCAGATCCAAGACTTGCATGATAAGGATGGAGTGAAGATTGATCGCGCACCAAATCCGATGGAACTTCTCACGATCACGGTCCCTCAAGAAGTCAAGCCAGGAGATATGATTCGTTCTTGCCAGGAAGGCTTAATCAATCTCTACTCAAAAGATGGGGCAAGTAAAACTGTTCGAGTATAACAAAAAAAGAGAGGGTTAAACCTCTCCTTTTTGTTGGGCGATGCGAATATTATTGGGGACCAAACTGATTTTCTGGATCTCAGAAATCCGAATAATCGTGGACATACTCTTCTTGAAATTTTTCACGATCAGTTGTCGGCGTTCTTGGTCATACTTGACAATATCGCCTGTAAAACTCTTGTTTGAAAAAATAACATGTACCCCTTGTTTTTTTCGCAATGCTTGTTGAATGATTTCAATAATTCTCTCATCTTCTAATGGGGCAGGGGTACTGACTTTTCCATTGAAAAATTCATTTGCTCGGTCTTTAACGATCTCGAGAAATTTTTTCATAGCTAAATTCTCCATAACTTGATACAATATATTATAGATAATTTCAACGATTTTGTAAATGATTTACGAATAATAGAGATGAGAAGGCAAGAAAGGAGTCGTGAAATGGCAGAATTTTCATTCCAAATCGAAGAACATTTGCTGGTCTTGTCAGAAAATGACAAGGGTTGGACCAAAGAATTGAACCGTGTGAGTTTTAATGGTGCTCCTGCTAAGTATGATATCCGGACCTGGAGTCCCGACCATACAAAGATGGGAAAAGGCATTACACTCACAAACGAAGAGTTCCAAGTCATGCTCGATGCATTTAAAAATTAAGAAAAGGGGTCCTTCAAGGACTTCTTTTTTGTTATAGCCTAAGGCTATATAGATGTCAAAGATATTAGATTATCCCAAACCCTTGTTTATCAAGTGTTGGACTGCTATAATGGTTGCATTAATGAATTAATGTAAAACTTATAGGAAAGAGGGAATCATATTGACACATACACATGCACCTTATCGCGTAGACCATGTTGGTTCATTTCTTCGTCCAGCAGCTTTGGTTCAAGCTCGTGAAGATTTCGCAGCTGGAAAAATCAGTCAGTCTGACTTAACAAAAGTAGAAGATCAGGCGATTCGTGACCTCGTTGAAAAAGAAATTGTTGCTGGTCTAAAGTCAGTAACAGATGGAGAATTCCGCCGAGCTTATTGGCATTTGGATTTCTTCTGGGGCTTTGGGGGCATTGATCATGTCCAAGCTGCCCAAGGCTATCAATTCTATGATGAAACAACCAAGGCGGACTCAGCGCTTGTCGTTGGAAAAATCACAGGAGCCAATCATCCATTTGTAGAGCATTACAAGTTCTTGAGGGATCTTGTGGCAGATGTAGATGGTGTAGAGGCTAAATATACCATCCCAGCACCTGCGCAATTCTATTTTGAATTGATCCGTGATGCAGAACATGTAGAACAATTGAATACCATCTATCCTGATTTTGCGGCTGTTCGTGAAGATATCAAGCAAGCCTATCTTCAAGTGATTCAAGATTTGTATGACGCTGGACTTAGGACCCTTCAAGTAGATGATTGTACTTGGGGTGTCTTGGTAGATGATAATTTCTTGACGGCTTGGGGAGCAGCTCAAGGCAAGTCAAAAGATGAGGTTCGCCGAGAACTCGCTGATCTCTTCTTGACCTTTAACAACGATGTCTACCAAAATGTTCCAGCTGGTTTGACCGTCAATACGCACGTTTGTCGTGGGAACTTCCATTCTACTTGGGCTTCATCAGGTGGTTATGCGCCGATTGCCAAAGAACTCCTTGGAGAAGAAGCCGTCAATGCTTACTTCCTAGAGTTTGACACTGATCGTGCTGGTGGTTTTGAACCACTTGCAGAAGTAACTCCTGGAAAAGGTGTGGTATTAGGCCTCTTGACATCTAAGAGTGGTCAATTGGAGAATAAGGACGAAGTGATTGCTCGTATTAAAGAAGCAAGTCAGTATGTACCGTTGGAAAATCTTTACCTGTCTACTCAGTGTGGCTTTGCTTCGACAGAAGAAGGAAACATTTTGACAGAAGAAGACCAATGGAAAAAAATCGGTTTGATTAAGGAAATTGTCGCTGAAGTTTGGGGCGAATAAGGAGGAAGAAACATGTCAGATTTACTAAGTATTTATAAAGAATTGCAAGCTAAAAAATGGGTGGACTTGAGTCACCAAATCAATGCGGAAAGTCCACACTTCCCAGCCCTTCCTGCCTTGCAACAAGAAGATCTTTTCACATTAAAAGATGGTTTCCATGTTCAAAAATTTACAGTGGTTGGTCAATACGGAACTCATATCGATGCACCGATTCACTTTGTAGAAGGGGGTCGTTGGTTGGATGAGATTGACCTCAAAGATCTCCTCTTGCCACTTTATGTTATCGACAAGTCTAAAGAAGTTGCAGCCAATCCAAACTTTATCTTGAGCAAACAAGATATCTTAGACTTTGAGGCAGAGCATGGACAAATTGCAGAAGGAGCTTTTGTTGCCTTCCGTAGTGATTGGTCAAAACGTTGGCCAGATCAAGATGCTATGCGCAATCTTGATGAAAATGGGGTTCAACAAAGTCCAGGATGGAGCCGTGAAGCCTTGGAATTCTTGATTCATGAACGCCATGTTAAGGCTGTCGGTCATGAAACCTTCGATACAGATGCAGGTATTCCAGCAGCAGAGCATGGCTTGGTCAATGAATACTACCTCTTGGAACAAAATATCTACCAAGTTGAAGTCTTGAACCAATTGGACCAAGTTCCAGCTGTAGGTGCTTTGATTTCGATTGCTTTCCCTCACTGGGACAAGGCAACTGGTTCACCTGTCCGTGCCATTGCCATCTTACCATAAACAAAGAAAAAGAGGCTGGGACAAAAGTCCTAGCCTCTCAATTGTTTTTGGATTGTCGAGCAAGACGCAGTGGTTGAGTGGGCTCTACTACGCTGATTTTATCAGCTTTTACAGCCCTACTCAACTGTGCGGAGGTGGGACGACGAAATCGAATTCTAACGAATCACCGATTTCTGTCCCACTCTCTTATTTTTTATCTCATGGTCACAAATTCTTCGGATCCGGTTGGGTGAATGGCGACGGTTGCGTCGAAATCGGCTTTTGTCGCTCCCATCTTGATAGCAACTGCAAATCCTTGGATCATTTCATCGACTCCGTAGCCAAGACCATGAAGGCCAACGACCCTTTCTTCGGGACCAGCAGTGATGAGTTTGAATTTTGCTTGCTGGCGGTGTTGGGTAACAGCGGTGTACATGGAAGCAAATTGAGAAGTATAGACTTTGATATTCTCTTTACCATAAGTTTGCTGGGCTTCTTCCTCCGTTAGGCCAACGGTTCCAATAGCAGGGTGAGAAAAGACAACGGTTGGGATGTTTGTATAATCCATTTTGGCATTGACTTTTCCATTGAATAGTCGTTCAGAAAGAGTGCGTCCAGCTTTAATAGCGACAGGAGTTAATTCTTTTTCTCCTGTAACATCCCCAAGAGCATAGATTCCTGGAACAACTGTATTCTGGTATTCATCCACTGCAATGAATCCTTTTTCATTTAAGGTGACGCCTGCAGCTTCTAAATTGAGATCATGGACATTTGGTTTTCGTCCTGTTGCCCAGATAACATGATCTGCCACGTGGCTGGTCATATCCTCAAAATAAATCTTCACACGACCGTCTGCTAATTTTTCAAGCTTCATGGGAACCTTATGTTTGTGAAGCGGAAGGTTTTGTTTTTCCATTTCTTCCATTAAGCCATCGACAATGTAGGAATCAAACTTTCTTAAGGGACGATCACCGCGAACGAAGAGATCGGTCTGAACACCTAGGGCATGGAGCACACCGGCTAGTTCCACTGCAATGTAGCCAGCTCCAATAATGGCAACGGATGTAGGGAGTTCTTCCCAAGCAAAGACATCATCAGACGTTTCGCCAAATTCAGCTCCAGGAACAGAAGGAATAAAGGGATGGGCACCGGTCGCAATCACGATATGCTTGGCCTTAATGGTTTCTCCATTTACCTCAACCGTATGAGCATCCACAAAACGGGCACGTCCTTCAATTCGTTCAACCCCATTGCGTTTGAAACTGCCATCATAGGAATTACGGGAACGGTCAATATAGGCTTCGCGATTTTTTCTTAAGGTTGCAAAATCAAATTTTGTCTGTTCAGAAGTAAATCCATAGTCTGGTCCATAATCGCGAATAGCTTCTGCAATTTGTGCACCATACCACATAATTTTTTTAGGCACACATCCTCTGTTGACACAGGTGCCCCCCAATTGTTTTTCTTCAATGACGGCGGCGCGCGCTTCGTGCTCCCCAGCCCGGTTCATCGTAGCGATTCCTCCACTACCTCCACCGATTGAAATAATATCAAATTCTTTCATGTTTTCCTCCTAAATGGGACTTCAGTTTGATTGTAATATCAACTGTTACAAAAGTCAAGGGTTTAGCATGTTACCAAGCATTTAAATTTCATTTTGCCGTGTCAATTTTAGATAGAAAAGTAAGGAAATATGGTATACTATGGTATAGAATAAAACGCTTTCTTTGATGGAGAAAAACGATGAAGAAATTGAAAAAATGGCAACTATTTACAGCTGCAGGTGCAGCAATTGTGGTGATTGGAACAGGAAGTGTGATGATGTTTTCGCACCCAAATACACCTGATCAAGCAATCACGAAAGAAACTCCAATGGTGCAAACGGTCAAGGATGGATCGATCGCTTCTTCGGTCTTGTTAACTGGGAAAGTCACTGCTAACCAGGAGCAGTATGTCTATTTTGATGGAACAAAAGGGGATTTGCAGTCGATATTGGTCAATGTAGGAGATCAAGTAACAGCAGGTCAGCCAATTGTTCAGTATAGCAGTACAGAGGCCCAAACCGCTTATGATGCAGCCGTTCGTGCTGTCAATAAGGCAGATCGTCAGTTAAATGACTTACTGACAAATGGTGTGACCATTGATACGACAGGCGATGAAGAAGCAGATGCCAAATCAGCTTCGCAGACCCAACGGACAGTCGATTCTCAAGCTAGCGATTTACGAGATGCTAAGTCGGATGCGGTCGATAATATGAACAAGGCTAAGGCTCTTCTGGATGCGACAACAGTCAGGAGTAATACAGATGGTACCGTGGTCGAAGTCAATAAAGATGTCTCAAAATCGACTACAGGGACCAACCAAACTCTGGTTCACATTGTGAGCAACGGGAATTTACAAGTTAAAGGGGAATTGTCTGAATACAATTTGGCCAATATCTCTGAGGGTCAGGAAGTGGTCCTCACTTCCAAGGTTTATCCGGATAAAACCTGGACAGGAAAGATTTCTTATGTAGCCAACTATCCGACCGACGCGGGTCAAGCAGGTGCCAATGCAGCAGGTGGAACACAAGGAAGCGGTGGAGCCAAGTACCCATTTACAGTGGATATTACCAGTGAGATTGGGGAACTCAAACAAGGCTTTTCTGTCAATATTGAAGTCAAAAGTTCTACTCAACATCCCCTTGTTCCCGTGACAAGTATCATGGCTGATGGGGATACGAGCTATGTATGGACGGTCGAAAATGGCAAGGCTAAGAAAGTAAAAGTGACGCTTGGTAACGCCGATGCTGAAAATCAGGAAATCTTGTCAGGCTTGAAGAAAGATGCTCAAGTTATTGTGAATCCTAATGAGAAACTGGAAGATGGAAAAGAGATCGGAAAATATGACAAAATTGATTGAACTAAAAGGAATCAATAAAACCTATAAAAATGGGGATCAGGAACTTCGTGTCTTAAAAGACATCGATTTAGAAGTCGAAGAGGGAGAATTTGTGGCCATTATGGGTCCATCTGGCTCAGGAAAATCGACCTTGATGAACGTCATTGGCTTGTTGGATCGCCCGACCAGTGGAGAGTATTTTCTAGAAGGTCAGGAGGTTGGAAATCTCAGTGAGAAAAAATTAGCACGTGTTCGAAATGAACAGATCGGTTTTGTCTTTCAACAATTCTTTCTTCTTTCCAAGCTCAATGCCTTTCAAAATGTGGAACTGCCTCTCATTTATGCAGGAGTTCATCCTGCTAAACGGAAGGAATTAGCTGAGCAGTACCTTGAAAAGGTAGAGCTCCATTCTCGCATGCACCATTTGCCGTCGGAACTCTCTGGAGGTCAAAAACAGCGGGTTGCGATCGCTCGAGCTCTCGTCAATCAGCCAGCCATCGTCTTAGCAGATGAGCCGACTGGAGCCCTAGATACCAAGACGGGGGAGCAAATAATGGACTTGTTAACCAAGCTAAACCAAGAAGGAAAAACCATTATCATGGTTACACACGAGCCAGAAATTGCAGCCTTTGCGCATCGCCGCATCGTCATTCGTGATGGAGTGATCTCCTCAGATAGCAAGCTGGAAAGGGGGACCTAATGCAAAATTGGAAATTTGCGATCAGCTCGATTATGAGCCATAAATTACGGTCTTTCTTGACCATGGTAGGGATCATTATTGGGGTTGCTTCTGTCGTTGTCATTATGGCTCTTGGAGATGGAATGAAAGCTGGTGTCACCAAGACCTTCACCAAGGACCAAGAGTATGTACAAATCTCTTATTCTCCCAACAAGAGTGGCTATGTGACTGGGATCAATATTGGCCCTTCTGATGATACTGGAGAAGGAGAAGGCGGAGGCGAAAGTGGCCCTGCAGCTGAAGACCGAGGGATGGCTGCTCCATCGGATATCGATGGGGAAAACGCTGAAGATGTTGATGGTCAAGTCCAAGAAGCACCACCAGTTGTGCAAGAATCTTGGGTTAAGGAATTAACCAAGATTCAAGGCATCGATGGTTACTATGTTAGCAATACCTCCAATGCAACCATTGCTTTTCAAAAGAAAAAAGCAGACGGTGTGAACATCCAAGGGGTAAATGAGACCTATTTTTCTGTCAAAAAGGTTGAGCTCTTATCTGGACGAAAATTAACCCCTTCAGACTATAGTAATTTCTCACGGGTGGTGCTCCTTGATGAAGGATTGGCTCAACAATTATTTGGAACGGAGAATCCACTGAATCAGGTGGTCTCTGTTGGGGACAACAATTATCGCGTCGTTGGTATTTTCAAGGATCCAAATGCAGGGACAGCCCTCTATGGAGCTTCTTCAGGTGGAAGTGCCTTGATGGCCAATACCCAACTGGCTTCTGAATTTGGAACAGACGAGATTCAGAACATTGTCGTTCACGTTCCAAATGTGAAAGAAATCAAATCTGTTGGGATCGAAGCTGCTCAAAAGTTAACAGAACTTTCAGGTGTTCGCCAGGGAGAATTTCAAATCTTTAATTTGGATAGCATCCTAGAGGAAACCAATAAAGTAGTAGGAATTATGACATCAGTAATCGGAGCTATTGCTGGGATTTCTCTCTTAGTTGGTGGGATTGGAGTCATGAATATCATGTTGGTTTCTGTCACTGAGCGGACGAGAGAAATTGGACTTCGCAAAGCCTTGGGAGCAACCCGAGGTAAGATTTTGGTTCAATTTTTGATTGAGTCGATGGTCTTGACCATCATTGGTGGGCTGATTGGACTTGGTCTTGCTTATGGTGTGAATAGCTTGATTACTACACTCGCAGCAGCCTCCCTAGAAGGACCGCCGATTATTTCCTTAAATGTCGCTATCGGCAGTATTATTTTCTCTGCTTTTGTAGGCATCATCTTTGGAATTTTACCAGCGAATAAGGCTTCTAAGTTAAATCCGATCGAAGCACTGCGTTATGAATAAAAAATAGGAGCGGGTCAGGATGAATGGTTCAAGATTCTCCACGCTCCTTTTTGATGCTGTTGTGGAATAGTTTGTCGAAACCTTTTCAATCATCTCGTCTTATACAGGTCAAGCTATTTAGGTAGTCAACGATGGTCTTCAGATGTTTTTGAGTATTCATTCAAGAAGCTGCATTTTTTCTTCCATCTTATTTTTGTTTAATTGGTAAATATTAGTGAATTTCTGGTCTAAATATGATAGAATAGGGGAGAATAACTTAGGAGGTTCCAAATGACTACTGAACATATGGAAGAATTGAATGACCAGCAGATTGTCCGTCGTGAGAAAATGGCGGCCCTTCGTGAACAAGGAATCGATCCATTTGGGAAACGATTCGAACGCACTGCAAATTCAGGTCAATTAAAAGAAAAATATTCAGAATTAGATAAAGAACAACTCCACGACTTGAACGAAACAGCTATTATTGCTGGTCGTCTCGTAACCAAACGTGGAAAAGGAAAGGTTGGCTTTGCCCATCTTCAAGACCGTGAAGGTCAAATTCAGATCTACGTTCGTAAGGATGCTGTTGGAGAAGAAAACTACGAAATCTTCAAAAAAGCTGACCTTGGTGATTTCCTTGGTGTTGAAGGGGAAATCATGCGCACAGACATGGGTGAACTTTCGATTAAAGCAACTCATATCACTCACTTGTCAAAAGCCCTTCGTCCCTTGCCTGAAAAATTCCACGGACTTTCAGATGTTGAAACCATCTATCGCAAACGTTATTTGGATTTGATTTCAAACCGTGAAAGCTTCGAACGCTTTGTAACCCGTTCAAAAATCATCTCTGAAATCCGTCGTTATTTAGATGGTCAAGGATTCCTTGAAGTGGAAACACCAGTGCTTCACAATGAAGCTGGTGGTGCGGCTGCCAAACCATTTATCACTCACCACAATGCGCAAAATATTGACATGGTGCTTCGTATCGCGACTGAGCTTCACTTGAAACGTTTGATTGTTGGTGGGATGGAACGCGTCTATGAAATTGGACGGATCTTCCGTAACGAGGGAATGGATGCTACTCACAACCCTGAATTCACTTCGATCGAAGTCTACCAAGCTTACGCTGACTTCCACGATATCATGGACTTAACAGAAGGCATTATCCAACATGCTGCGAAAGCGGTCCATGGTGATGGTCCAATTGACTATCAAGGAACAGAAATCAAAATCAACGAACCATTCAAACGGGTTCACATGGTTGATGCGATCAAAGAAATCACAGGTGTTGACTTCTGGCAAGACATGACCTTTGAAGAAGCTGTAGCACTGGCAAACGAAAAACATGTACCAGTTGAAAAACACTACACAGAAGTGGGACAAATTATCAATGCCTTCTTCGAAGAATTCGTTGAAGAAACCTTAACACAACCAACTTTTGTTTACGGTCACCCAGTAGCAGTGTCCCCATTGGCTAAGAAAAATCCAGAAGATCCACGCTTCACTGACCGTTTCGAACTCTTCATCATGACCAAAGAGTATGCGAATGCCTTCACGGAATTGAATGATCCGATCGATCAATTGCAACGGTTTGAAGCACAAGCGCGTGCCAAAGAATTGGGAGATGACGAAGCTACAGGCATCGACTATGACTATGTTGAAGCCCTCGAATATGGTATGCCACCAACAGGTGGACTTGGAATTGGTATTGACCGTCTCGTTATGTTGTTGACAAATGTAACAACGATTCGCGACGTCCTTCTCTTCCCAACTATGAAATAAGCTAAAAGAAAACACTGATCGCAAGATCAGTGTTTTTTAGTCTTCCATATAAGAGGTGTCGTTCCAAGTATCTAAGTGATAATGCTCAAAATCATCTGTTGTCAGAATCGTCACGCTGGCATTATCTAGTCCGCCATTTTTGCGGAGTTCTCCTGTTTCATAACCAAGCAAGGTTCGAATAGAAGCTGTCAAATTAGCCCCATGTCCAACGATGAGGACAGTATCGAGCTCTTTTTCTTTCAGGCTTTTTACAAAATCACAGGTACGTTTGGTCGTTTCATAGACAGATTCTGCATCAAAGATTTCATTTTGAAAGCGGGCTAGGTTATGGCGAAAGGCATCCATTTGTTGGGGATAGATAGCGGAAATGGTAGAAATTTTAGCACCTTCCAGTTTTCCTAAATTCCACTCACGAAGAGCAGGCGTTGCTTGCAATTCTAGAGGTGCCTCCAATTGATCGAGGATGATCTGTGCGGTATGGACTGTTCGTGGCAGATCACTTGCAAAGGCTGCATCAAAAGGAACACTAGCTAGGTGCTTTCCTAATTTTTCAAGCTGATGAATAGAGGCCGGTAACAGCGGAGAATCGCCATTTGATCCCTGAAAACGTCCTTCTTCATTCCATTCTGTCCGTCCGTGTCGAATAAAATATAGTTTCACAATCTTGTCTCCTTCTCTGTCATTATTCTAAAATATCTGCAAAAGTCGCTTGTACGAAGTCTGCTAGAAGTTGTGGTTTGATTTGAATACTATGGCCGATTTCCCCAGCAGATACGATCATGCTCTCTAACTGAAGGGCCGATTCATCGATAAAAATAGGGTAAGGATGCTTTTGACGAATGCCCACCGGATTATTGGCACCATGAATATAACCTGTGGTTTTTTCGAGATCCTTTTGAGGAATCATAGCCACTTTCTTATTTCCCGATAATTTGGCCAATTTTTTCTCTGAAAGATGCTCCGTAATAGGAATGATCCCAATCACGGGCCCCGTTTTATCTCCTTTGAGAGCTAGGGTTTTGAAAATAGTAGAGCGATCAATCCCTTCTGGTAAGATCCCTTCTAAAGCGTTGATTTGTAGGCCTACGTGCTCAATTTTTGCTTTTGTCAAGATCTGCTCGACCAAGGTTTTTTTTACTTTATTTTTTTTTGCCATGGCTTTCTCCTTTTCTCTTTTTCTCTACAAAATCAGATTTCATTAGACCATTATAACATATAATAGCGGCAATATTGCCTTCTCCTGAAAAATAGAAAACAGCAGAAAAAGTGAAGATCACTTGATCTGCTGTTTTAAGGCTATGAGGAAGAGTTATCTTTTTGTACCTTGAAAAGTTTCCGATAAATCGCTTCTTGGTCTTGCGTCGGAGCAATTTGGTTGAGATCCAAGTAGTGTGAGAATCCATTTAATTGCCCTTGAGAGGTATATTGATGCAAGTCGTATTCCGTGTTGGTATCTGGTGCAGCATTATAGTAGCCATCATCAAATCCATAAGTAGGAATCCAAAGAGCCGTAAATTTATCAGTGGAGATACTATGTTCTTCCATGAAGTAAGTTCCGATATAGAGTCCAATATTTTTTGCACCCAAAGCTTGTAGTTTTGCTCGGAAAGCTTCAACACCTGCGTTCATATCCTTCATGGTTTTTTCCTCAACGTCTAACCAATAGTAGGTCGGTTTGTAAGGAGAAGCAGCCTTGTAAAATTCCTCTGCTTCTTTTTCCATTTCTTTTTTATCCTTAGCCGCGACATAAGCATAGACTGCGACAGGGATATTTCGTTTTTGGAATTCTTGGATATGGGTTTTAAAAGATTTATCCAGACCATTTAAGTAGGTTGCTGCATTTTCCTTTTTAGCTTGAGCCCCACTATGGACACGAACGATTACACCTCCCACATTTTGGGAGAGGACATCGTAATCAATTTCACTAGGCAATTGCCAGCCTGAAATATCAATGATCGGGCGGCCAACCAGTTCTGGATTGATGTCTTCTTCTTTTTTAGAAGAAGAGCTTGCAGTAGTTGTTTTTCGAGGTGTATTGGAGTTCGGAATGGTTTTGGTTGTTTCTTGTCGCTCTCTGGCTTGCAGATCGGCAATCGTTCGTGAAAGAACGAGAAAAGAAATGAAACCGATAAAAAAGACCAAGAGAACAACGGGTTTTATCCTTTTTCTCATACAAAATCATTTTACCGTAAATAAAACGAAAAGGCAAAACTTAATGCTTAAAAGATCCACATTTCAGCCATTATTTTCAAAAAAAAGGAATCTTTTCATCGAAAAAGGATAAAAATATATGAAAATAAGAAGAATGATCAGAATATTTCTTGAAAATAGGGAAGAAGCCGAATCTTTTCTGGCCTTTCCTTGGTTTTGCTTCTTAAAAATGATATAATGAAGGTTGAACATTAGGAATATGGTGAATTATGAAAATTGAAAAAAGACATCTTTTAAATTACTCCATCCTCATTCCCTATTTGATTTTATCCATCATTGGCTTGATTGTTGTCTATTCGACAACAAGTGCCTTGGCAATTCAAAGTGGAGTGAGTTCGATTCGGATGGTCCGGACCCAGGGGCTCTTTTTCATCCTAAGTCTCCTAACCATCGCCTTGATTTATAAATTTAGCCTAAACTTCCTTCGAAATAAAAAAGTGCTGGCTTTTGTCATTTTTATTGAAGTGATTTTGTTGATTTTGTCTAGGTTTATCACAGATACGGTCAATGGAGCTCATGGTTGGTTGACAATTCCTGGAGGATTCAGTATCCAGCCAGCGGAGTACCTTAAGGTGATCTTAGTCTGGTATCTAGCCTTGATCTTTTCTAAACGACAAGACGAGATACGCGATTATGATTATCAAGCCTTGACCCACAATGAATGGATCCCAAGGAATTTAAACGATTGGCGTTGGCTGACCTTGATTCTGATTGGAATCGTTGTGATTATGCCGGACTTGGGAAATGCAACGATCTTGGCCTTGACGGTCTTGATTATGATTACGGCTAGTGGAGTGGGCTACCGTTGGTTTACCTCTTTACTTGGTTTAGTTGTTGGAGCATCCACCATTGTACTTGGTTCAATATGGATCATCGGTGTGGATCGTGTTGCTAAAATTCCTGTCTTTGGTTATGTGGCCAAACGTTTTAGTGCCTTCTTTAACCCCTTTAATGACTTGTCTGGCGCAGGTCACCAATTAGCTAATTCCTACTATGCCATGAGTAACGGTGGTTGGTTTGGCTTGGGGCTAGGAAATTCCATTGAAAAACAAGGTTACTTACCAGAAGCGCACACAGACTTTGTGTTTGCAATTGTGATTGAAGAATTAGGTTTTGTTGGAGCTAGCTTGATCCTTGCTCTCTTATTCTTCTTAATTCTTCGGATCATTTTAGTCGGTATTCGAGCAAAGAATCCTTTTAATTCGATGATGGCCATTGGGATTGGTGGGATGATCTTAGTGCAAACCTTCATTAACATCGGAGGAATTTCTGGTTTGATTCCGTCTACAGGAGTGACCTTCCCCTTCTTATCCCAAGGGGGAAATAGTTTATGGGTCTTATCCGTAGCGATTGCTTTCGTTTTGAATATCGACGCTAGTGAAAAACGGGCCAAGATGGAACAAGAAGGCATGGTTTTTGAAGAAAAAGGTAAAATCAAACCTTATTATTAAAAGGGAATTGTTGAATGGCTATTCAAAAAGGAGAAAAAATGGTCTTACAAAAATTAGAGAACTTCACAAATAAAGATATTATCAAAGAAGAAGCCGAAATCTTAACCAATTTATTAGATGATATTACGAAAAATTTGGTTCGTCCGGAAACCTTTGATAAAATTAGGCAGTTGAAGGATCTATCAAAAACACAGAACTATCGTGAGTTGAATCAAATAGTGGAACAATTGACAAATGAAGAAATGACAGTGATTTCACGTTATTTTGCCATTTTGCCACTCTTGATTAACATCTCAGAAGATGTCGATTTGGCCTATGAAATCAATCATTTGAATAACGTGGATGGTGAATACCTCGGAAAACTTTCTTCAACCATCAAAGAAGTTGCGAAAAATGAAGATGCACAAGAAATTCTTGAAAATCTCAATATTGTACCTGTTTTAACAGCCCATCCAACTCAAGTGCAACGAAAAACCATGCTGGATCTAACCAATCATATTCATGCTCTTCTTCGTCAGCACCGGGATGTTAAAGCTGGTTTAATGAATGAGAATAAGTGGTATAACAACCTTCGTTGTAATATCGAAATCATGATGCAAACGGATATGATTCGTGACAAAAAATTGAAGGTTACTAATGAAATTACCAATGTCATGGAATATTACAATAGCTCTTTCTTACAAGCTGTTCCAAATCTTATGTTGGAATACAAACGCTTGGCAAAAGAGCATGGATTAGAGCTTGAACAACCACGTCCGATCACAATGGGCATGTGGATTGGGGGAGACCGGGACGGGAATCCGTTTGTAACAGCTGAGACCTTGAAGCGTTCAGCAACCATTCAAAGTGAAGTCATTTTGAACTATTACATCGAAAAAATTTCTAAATTATACCGTCATTTCTCCCTTTCAACGAGTCTTTCTAAAACAAGTGAAGCAGTAGCTGAAATGGCAGCCCTATCAAGTGATACATCTGTCTTTCGTGAAAAAGAACCATACCGTCGTGCTTTCCACTATATCCAGTCAAAATTGATCCAAACCTTGGTCAATTTAAAAGAATGGACGATGGTGGGAGAAACCAGAGAAGATCGTTATGCTGTCGAGAGGTTATTAGGAGCAAATGCTCATCAACAAGGGCCAGTTTCTGATTATATCGGCAATCGTATCTCTGGAGCTCTAAAGAAAATTTCTGAGAAAGAAGCACCAGCTTATGCCTCTGCTCAAGAATTTAAAGAAGACCTTGAAAAGATCAAAGATTCCTTGTTAGAAAACAAATCAGAGTATTTAATTTCTGGTGAGTTTGCAGAACTTCTAGAAGCCATCGATGTTTTTGGATTCTATCTGGCCTCTATTGATATGCGCCAGGATTCGAGTGTGCATGAAGCCTGTGTGGCAGAATTGCTGAAATCAGCAGGGATTAATGACCACTATTCTGATTTATCAGAGGATGAAAAGTGTCAAGTTCTCTTGAAAGAACTTTTAGAAGACCCACGTATTTTATCAGCAACTCATGCTGAAAAATCTGAACTGCTTGAAAAAGAATTAGCGATTTTCCAAACGGCCCGTGAATTGAAGGATCGTTTAGGAGAAGAAGTCATTCGTCAAAACATCATTTCTCATGCAACAAGTGTGTCAGATATGTTAGAATTGGCTGTGATGTTGAAAGAAGTGGGCTTAGTCGATAAGGAAAAAGCTCGCGTTCAAATCGTACCGTTGTTTGAAACGATCGAAGACTTGGATCACTCAGAAGAAACCATGAGAAGTTACTTGTCTCTTCCGATTGCCAAACGTTGGATTGCTTCTAAGAACAACTATCAAGAGATTATGTTAGGATACTCTGATTCCAACAAAGATGGTGGATACTTGTCTTCTTGTTGGACCCTCTTTAAAGCCCAACAACAATTGACCGCTATCGGAGATGAGTTTGGAGTGAAGATTACCTTCTTCCATGGTCGTGGTGGTACTGTTGGCCGTGGTGGAGGTCCTACTTATGAAGCCATCACGTCTCAACCGTTGAAATCCATTAATGACCGTATCCGCTTAACTGAGCAAGGGGAAGTGATCGGCAATAAATATGGAAATAAAGATGCTGCCTACTACAACCTTGAAATGCTCGTCTCTGCAACCATTAACCGAATGATCGCCGAACAAAAGAGTCCATTCTCTATGTTTGATCGTTTCGGGGAAGTCATGGATAAAGTCGTGAATCGCAGTTACGATATCTATCGTGATTTGGTCTTTGGAAATGAGCACTTCTATGACTACTTCTTTGAATCAAGTCCGATCAAAGCAATTTCAAGCTTTAATATTGGTTCACGTCCAGCTGCTCGTAAGACTATTACAGAAATTGGTGGTTTACGTGCTATTCCTTGGGTATTCTCTTGGTCACAAAGTCGGGTGATGTTCCCTGGTTGGTATGGAGTAGGTTCTAGCTTTAAGGAATTTATCGATGAGGATCCTGAGAATATTGAAACTCTTCGATACATGTATAAAAACTGGCCTTTCTTCCAATCTCTCTTGTCAAATGTGGACATGGTCTTATCCAAAGCCAACATGGACATTGCTTTTGAGTACGCCCAATTGTGTGAAGAAGAAGAAGTTCGCAATATCTATCAGATTATCTTACATGAATGGCAATTGACCAAGGACATCATCTTGATGATTGAGGAACAAGACGAGTTGCTCGCGGAGAACCCTTATCTGAAAGAAAGTTTGGACTATCGGATGCCGTACTTTAACGTCTTGAACTATATTCAGTTAGAACTGATTCGACGTCAACGGACCGGCCAATTACCAGCCGATCAAGACAAGCTAATCCATATTACGATCAATGGGGTGGCTACAGGATTACGTAATTCAGGTTAAAAAAATCGGAACGACTGTTCCGATTTTTTTATTCCCTGAACCCAAAGGCGCAAAAGGTACGTATTGGGCTTGAATAGAAGATTTTAAATGAGAATTTTCAAAGCTAGAACAGGATCTTTCAGCAAGCTGATAAAATAAAAGAAAAGAAGAGGAATAATTAAGAAAATATAGGTAAAAGGCTTGCAATTTTATCTAAAATTCGATAGAATAGTAAGGAAAGTTAGACTGTATTGCCTACTGTCTATCTATAAAATATATTTTATTGGAGGCTTTTACTCAAATGGCAAAAGAAAAATACGATCGTAGTAAACCGCACGTTAACATCGGTACAATCGGACACGTTGACCACGGTAAAACTACCCTAACTGCAGCAATCACAACTGTTTTGGCACGTCGCTTGCCTTCATCAGTTAACCAACCAAAAGACTATGCGTCTATCGA
Source organism: Streptococcus sp. HCA-5024 (assembly GCF_037890265.1). Lineage (NCBI taxonomy): Bacteria > Bacillati > Bacillota > Bacilli > Lactobacillales > Streptococcaceae > Streptococcus > Streptococcus sp. HCA-5024. Next base: position 488,493 of record NZ_JBBKBR010000001.1, on the reverse strand, counting down.
TGCTGCTCCAGAAGAACGCGAACGCGGTATCACTATCAACACTGCACACGTTGAGTACGAAACTGCTAAACGTCACTACGCTCACATCGACGCTCCAGGACACGCGGACTATGTTAAAAACATGATCACTGGTGCCGCTCAAATGGACGGAGCTATCCTTGTAGTAGCTTCAACTGATGGACCAATGCCACAAACACGTGAACACATCCTTCTTTCACGTCAGGTTGGTGTTAAACACTTGATCGTCTTCATGAACAAAGTTGACTTGGTTGACGATGAAGAATTGCTTGAATTGGTTGAAATGGAAATCCGTGACCTTCTTTCAGAATACGATTTCCCAGGTGATGACCTTCCAGTTATCCAAGGTTCAGCTCTTAAAGCTCTTGAAGGTGACTCTAAATATGAAGACATCATCATGGAATTGATGGATACTGTTGATGAGTACATCCCAGAACCAGAACGCGATACCGACAAACCATTGCTTCTTCCAGTCGAAGACGTATTCTCAATCACTGGACGTGGTACAGTTGCTTCAGGTCGTATCGACCGTGGTGTTGTTCGTGTCAACGACGAAATCGAAATCGTTGGTATCAAAGAAAAAATCCAAAAAGCAGTTGTTACTGGTGTTGAAATGTTCCGTAAACAACTTGACGAAGGTCTTGCAGGGGATAACGTTGGTGTGCTTCTTCGTGGTATCCAACGTGATGAAATCGAACGTGGACAAGTTATCGCTAAACCAGGTTCAATCAACCCACACACTAAATTCAAAGGTGAAGTTTACATCCTTACTAAAGAAGAAGGTGGACGTCATACTCCATTCTTCAACAACTACCGTCCACAGTTCTACTTCCGTACAACTGACGTGACTGGATCTATCGAACTTCCAGCAGGAACTGAAATGGTAATGCCTGGTGATAACGTGACTATCGACGTTGAGTTGATCCACCCAATCGCCGTTGAACAAGGTACTACATTCTCAATCCGTGAAGGTGGACGTACTGTTGGTTCAGGTATGGTTACTGAAATCGAAGCTTAATTCGATCTAGTTCCCAGATTAACAATTATATAGGCAGACAGAAAACCCCGTGAAGACGGGGTTTTTATTTTGGTAAAAAGTAAAATGAGCTTGTGCAACCTTTCATTATGACGAAATTTATGGTAAAATAGATAGTATAAAATTAGAAAAAAGAGGTATGTGAAATGTCACGTAAACCATTTATCGCTGGTAACTGGAAAATGAACAAAAATCCAGAAGAAGCAAAAGCATTCGTTGAAGCTGTAGCATCAAAACTTCCTTCAGCTGATCTTGTTGAAGCTGGCATCGCAGCTCCTGCAGTTGACTTGACAGCTGTACTTGCTGCTGCTAAAGGTTCAAACCTTAAAGTTGCTGCACAAAACACTTACTTTGAAAATGCTGGTGCCTTCACTGGTGAAACTAGCCCACAAGTTTTGAAAGAAATCGGTACTGACTACGTTGTGATCGGTCACTCAGAACGTCGTGACTACTTCCACGAAACTGATGAAGACATCAACAAAAAAGCAAAAGCAATCTTTGCGAACGGTATGCTTCCAATCATCTGTTGTGGTGAAAGCCTTGAAACTTACGAAGCTGGTAAAGCAGCAGAATTCGTAGGGGCTCAAGTTTCAGCTGCTCTTGCTGGATTGACTGCAGAACAAGTAGCTTCAACAGTAATCGCCTACGAACCAATCTGGGCTATCGGTACTGGTAAATCTGCTTCACAAGACGATGCACAAAAAATGTGTAAAGTTGTTCGTGACGTTGTAGCTGCTGACTTTGGTCAAGAAGTGGCTGACAAAGTACGTGTTCAATACGGTGGTTCAGTTAAACCTGAAAATGTTGCTGAATACATGGCTTGTCCAGACGTTGACGGAGCTCTTGTAGGTGGTGCATCACTTGAAGCTGAAAGCTTCTTGGCATTGCTTGACTTCGTTAAATAATGACATATAAAAGGCGAGAGGTTTCTCGTCTTTTTTATAGTAGAAAAGACCAGCTTCAAAGCTGGTCTTTTGAGTTAGGAACGTCCTAATAGTTTCTTAATGAGAGAAATCATTTTGTATTTCAGAGGACTTGGGTAATAACGGAAGGTCCCCATCTTACGGACGATGTAGCCGTTGAAGTTTTGTTTGAAACGAAGCACACCGTCTGACCCGTCAAAGATTCCTTGAATACCTAGGAAGTTATATCTTGGGATACCACGTTTGATGGTTTCAAGCATCATATATTCCTGGAGAACAGCAGGAGCATAGAACTTATTAAATTCTGTATAAGAGCCACTGAATAAATAGGTGGATTCTTGTGGCATATAGATGAAGAGGCTACCTGCAAGAATGACGTCTTGATCTCCATATTTTTCAATATATTCTTTCGCGTCCTTCTTTCTCACCTCAAAGGTATCAAACTGGCTAGAGAATTCACGAAGTTGATTTTGTTTTTTTTCTGAATTGGGGTTGACTTCAAGATCCTTCTGTAATTTCTCAATCTTCTGTGCTAGTTTTCCTTGGTCTTTTTCAAGATTCGTGTAGTAATGGTGGAAGTTCAGTGTTGCGATCATGAAATCTGCATTGTCGCCAAAACTGTCATAGAAAGTTTGGTAATAATCCAAGGTTTTATCCTGATAGTCGCGACGGTCACTGGTAGAGGAAGTAATATCCTTAAAGAGTTGCAGTTCATCTCGGTTTAATCGTTTCAGTTCAATACCGAAAGATTTGGCTTTTTTGACAAGTGGCTTTCCTTTTTTACTGAAGCTCTTGAGAAGATTTTTTTCGGTGATACCCTCCATATCTTTCACATAATGCCAATCACCTTCTCCACCTGGATAACCTGTTGTTAAACCATCATGCTGATAGCCCAATTTTTTTAGGGTATCCATGAAATGGGTTTGTTCTTCACTGGTTGGATTGCCGTCACTGTCAAAGGTTTGATAGGTATCATAGGGCTTAATAACGAGTTCAATAGCTCCATTCTCTTTCGCATAGTCTTTTAAGGCTGCATAGAAGGGTTCTAGCATAGTCTCCTCTTGGTAAAGAGGGCCAGAATTGATTTCCATATGGAGACCACCCGTCATAGGAAGACTGTACAAGATCGCTGCCACTTGGACTTGATTTTCTTGTTTCCAAGCGATAAATTGGACCGTGTTTCCTCGCTTTTCAAGCAGATCTGCCATTTCAGCAGACTGGATAAAAGAGCGATGGGAGACGGTATTTGCAAATGAGGTAAATTCTTCTTTTGAAATTGTCGTAAGAGTCATGTAACTTATTTACTCCTTAATTTTTTCCGGATCTTGTAAGCTGTGTTAACAAGTGGATAGAGTGGACTTGTTGGAAGGTTGAATTCCCCAACAAATTCTTCAATAATAGGATTAAATTTAGATTTAAAATGATAGAGTCCACCATCTAGTGAATTTTCAATGCCTCCCATATTTTGCCAAGAAGCACCACGGTCGAAAGCGTGTTGGGCAGTTTCATACCAGGTGAGGATGGCGGGTTGGTAACGGCGGAATTCTTCATCCATCCCTGCATAAACATTTTCAGATGTCCCACCGAATTCAAGGCTTAAGGTACCAGATAAAGGAACGACCTTTTTACCTGCCTGGAGATGGTGCTCAAGAAATTGCAGTTCTTCCTCTATCCGCTCTTTTTCTTTTTGGTTGTTCTCAACTTTGCCAGGCTTTGTTTTTTCGGTGAATTTTTCAGCCTCGGCCTTGTTTTTTTCAAGATCTTTTGTAAGGGAGGCTTTCCGTTCTGTGAGATCAAGAGTAGACAAAGTAATGTAGGATTGTCCTTGGTAGGTCGTGAGCAGTTTTTCGTAGTAATCTTTTCCACGTAAATGAATGCTTTTACGTGCTTCTGTCTTTTTCATGAGAGAAGCAAAGTCCTTTAACAATTCAGTCCCGCCAAATTGGACTTGGATCCCTTTGTTTCGAGCAGTTCGGATGGCTTGTCGAGTAGATTTTGAAAGGTCTTGTTCGGTGAAAAACTCTTTGTGGATATTCGCTTGAAAGCGTGGTTGGATATTTTCTGCCAGATCACTTGTTCGGCCAGTCCATTCAACCCCTTCTTTAGTTAAGGTATCGATCACCGCTTGTACATCAGTGGTTTCCGTATTTTCTTGTCCAATCAAGTGTTTGCTCAAGAAAAGACTTGGATCAAATTTCACAAACAAGGCCTTGTGTTGTTTGGCTATCTTTTTAAGGGACTGGATCACATATGAAACTAGCTCCTTGTTTTGGTAATCCATAATAGGGCCACGAGGAATGTAGAGCATGGAAAAGCCAAGTGGCAGGGGTTGAATCAAGATGCTTGCAACCGCGACTAATTGGTCTTCTTGATAAAAGCCAACTCGTTCATTTCCCCAATTATCTTTGATTTTTGCCCATGAACTGCTTTGTAAGAGATTGGTTTGGTCACTCTGAATAACAAAGTCATCATGCTCACTAGCAGAAATTCCTAGCTGGTAATGGTACATTTCTTATAATACCCACTTTCTAATGGCGTATGCAACGCCAGATTCATCATTTGATTTGGTAATAGTTGTAGCAATTTTTTTAAGAGCTGGATTGCCATTCTCCATAACGACGGCATGTCCCACGACTTCTAGCATGGAGCGGTCATTTTCCTCATCTCCGATGGCCATGGTTTCTTCTTGCTGGATTCCAAGTCGTTCAGCTAGATGAAGAACAGCTGATCCCTTATTGGTCGTTTTTCCTAGAATTTCTAAATAAAAAGGAGCTGATTTGACCATAGTGAAGCGATCCTCGAATTCTTTAGGGATTTTTGCAATCGCAGCATCCAGAATGTCTGGTTCATCGATATACATGGCCTTGACAAATTCTTTCTCACGAACTTCTTCAGGCGTCCGGTAATAAAGGGGCATATTGACCAGTTGAGATTCATGAATGGTGTAGCGTCCAATATCTCGATTACTGGTATAGATGCCGTCTTTAGTAATAGCGTGAGAGTGGATTTGGAGTTTGTTAGCAAGAGACTCGATATCGAGATAGTCCTCATAATGTAAAAGGTCTTTGATGAGTTCTTTTCCGGTAGCAGTTTCTTGCACCAGACCGCCATTAAAGGTAATGACATAGTCTCCAGGATCCATCAAATGGAGTTCTTTTAAAAGTTTTGAGACCCCTGCGATAGGACGACCAGTTGTGATAACGATTTTAACGCCTGCGGCTTTAGCGTCTTGAATGGCTTCAAATACGGAAGGTGTGATCTCTTTTTTTGAATTGAGAAGTGTACCGTCGATATCGATCGCCACTAATTTAATGGACATCCGTCTCTCCTGTAAAATAATCATTGGTGATATAGGAAGTGAATTCCTCTACTTGCTTACTGAAAAGTCCATTAACCTCCAGCATTTCTTTTGGGAAATAGAAGCGGTTGTCCCCATAGCGAGTTCCTGCTAAAGCAGCGACGAGTGGAGACAACTGAGACAATTCAGCGAGACTCCCATCTTTTCGGATCATCTCGATCTGGGTCCGTGGTTTTTCAAGCTCTGGTCGATAAATATCGTAGGGCAGGTCAAAATTTTGATGAATAGCGGTGTAGTAGGTTGGATTAAACCCAACCTCTTTAATCAGTTTTTCAAGGATTGCTAAGTCTTTTCGCTTATCTTCTGTAAATAGAGTCGATTTAAAGACTTTCCGATTAATATAGCGCTGAGCAAGATCAGACAAGATGGTATCCGGACTATCCATCCAGACTTGGAAATAGGTATTCATCACACCGTCATCTAGATTTAAGTAGTCTTGGATAGTGACTTCTTCTTCAAAAAATGGAATCAAGCGAGGTGAAGTCAGTTGAAAATACTCTTTCTGATCTGGATAAATGGTTCTAGCGCGTTTGAGTAGATTTTGAAGGAGGACTTCCATGGCACGAGTAGCTGGGTGGAAGTAGACCTGCATATACATTTGGTAACGGCTGACCACGTAATCCTCGACAGCATGCATGCCATTTTGTTGGAAGGCAATGCCATTTTCAATCGGTCGAATAACGCGCAAAATACGGGTCAAGTCAAATTTTCCATAGGAAGCACCCGTAAAGTAGGCATCCCGCAGTAAATAATCCATCCGGTCCACATCAATTTGACTAGAAATCAATTGCACCACTTGTTTATTGGGGTAGGTATGATCAATGACGCTGGCTACACGATTTGGGAAATCAGGAGCTACCTGTAAGAGGATCTGATTGACCTCCGTCTCTGGACTGGTGATGATCAGCTGGGTCATTTTTTCATGATCGGTCCCAAACAGTCCTTCAAAGGTATGGGAATAGGCACCATGTCCAATGTCATGAAGAAGGGCGGCTGTCATGGTCAGTAAGTTTTCATCAGAATGCCATTGCTCTGCATACTTTTCCTCAAAAATGGACAGAATGCGTCTTGAAATTTCATAGGCGCCAAGACAGTGAGAAAAACGACTATGCTCCCCACCGTGGAAGGTAAAACCAGATGTCCCCAGTTGTTTGATGCGGCGTAGTCGTTGAAATTCTTTGCTATTAATTAATTGATAAATGATGGGATGATCCACATGAACGTAATCATGCACGGGATCGCGAAAGACTTTTTCATTCATGGGTCTATTATAGCAAAAAAAAGCCTATTTTGCGATCTAGAGGCTAATAGGGGCAGTCAAAATGCGTAAAATTTGATAGAATAGTATGGCAAGAAAAGAAGAGAAGGAGACAAAGATGCAGATTCGCATTCAAAATACCATTCGATTTGGAGAAGAAATGGAAATTGTTGATCAGTACTATCAAGGTGAATGGAAGGAAAAAGCAGGTTTTCAATATCTCTTGTATACCAATGAAGAAGATGAAAAGGTTGCTTTGAAATTTTCCAACGATGAATTGGTCATGACACGATTCTCAAGTCCTAAATCCATCATGCGTTTCTACAAAAATGAAGATGGTGGGGCAATCATCCCAACTCCGATGGGCATTCAGCAGTTTTTGATTACAACAGACCTCTTTCAATTAGAAGCAGGTCATTTGCAAGTCTCTTATCGCTTGTTAACTCTCGATGGCGAACAGGAATTTGCCAATTATCAATTGCTGGTGGAATGGGAAGAATAATCCTCATTAAATTATTCGAGATCCTGCTTGCTTTATTCTATAAAAATGGTATAATAAAACCACTCAAGGGAGTAGCTGGCGGTTTTCCGCGATAGTGTCGTCATTACGAATTATTTCCGGCACTATATTAAACAGCGAGACTTGTTTTTTTAAAAAACAGGTCTCTTTTTTTGTAAAAAGAGGCCAAAAAGGAGGAGACTGTTTTGTCAAAAGAACAAAATAAAGATTTGTTTTACACGCAATCTTCTGAGGAAGTCCTAAAGAACTTGGACTCATCTGTCGAAGGTTTGTCAACCGCCCAGGCTCAAGAACGCTTAGCGAATTATGGTCGTAATGAGTTGGAAGAGGGTGAAAAACGTAGCCTACTAGCTAAATTCCTTGATCAATTTAAGGATTTGATGATTATCATCTTGCTTGTGGCAGCGGCACTTTCTGTGATTACAGAAGGAATGGACGGTCTAACGGATGCCATGATCATCTTGGCCGTTGTTGTCTTGAATGCTGCCTTTGGGGTTTACCAAGAAGGGCAAGCAGAAGCAGCCATTGAAGCTCTGAAAAATATGTCTAGCCCCATGGCTCGTGTTCGTCGTGATGGCCATGTTATTGAGATTGACTCAAAAGAATTGGTACCCGGAGATATCGTCTTGCTTGAAGCGGGAGATGTCGTGCCTGCAGATATGCGTTTGTTTGAAGCAGCTTCTCTTAAAATTGAAGAAGCAGCTCTTACAGGGGAGTCTGTGCCAGTTGAAAAAGATGTGACAGGACTTGTTGAAGCAGATGCTGGTATTGGGGACCGCGTTAATATGGGTTACCAAAACTCAAATGTAACTTATGGTCGTGGTATTGGTGTCGTAACAAACACTGGTATGTATACAGAAGTTGGTAAGATTGCAGATATGTTGGCTAATGCCGATGAGACTGAAACACCATTGAAGCAAAGCTTGGAACAATTATCTAAAGCCTTGACTTACTTAATTGTTGTGATTGCGGTCATTACTTTCTTAGTTGGTGTCTTCGTTCGTGGAGAGCATCCATTAGAAGGCTTGATGGTTGCGGTAGCCCTTGCGGTTGCGGCCATTCCAGAAGGACTTCCTGCCATTGTAACTATCGTTCTATCTTTGGGAACTACAACCCTTGCCAAACGCAATTCGATTGTTCGTAAATTACCAGCGGTTGAAACTCTTGGTTCAACAGAAATCATCGCATCTGATAAAACAGGTACTTTGACTATGAACCAAATGACTGTTGAGAAGGTCTACACCAACGGTCAATTGCAAAGCTCAGCAGCTGAGATTGCTGCTAGCAACAATACCCTTCGTATCATGAACTTTGCCAATGATACTAAGGTGGACCCATCTGGCAAGTTGATTGGGGACCCAACAGAGACTGCTTTGGTACAGTTTGGTTTGGATCACAATTTTGATGTTCGCGAAATTTTGAAGGATGAGCCACGTGTGGCAGAATTGCCATTTGACTCTGACCGTAAGCTTATGTCTACTATCCATAAGGAAGCAGACGGTTCTTACTTTATCGCTGTCAAGGGGGCTCCTGACCAATTGCTCAAACGTGTGACACGTATTGAAGTCAATGGGGAAGTTCGTCCTATCACAGATGAAGATAAGAAAGCTATCCTTGCTACCAACAAAGACTTGGCTAAACAAGCCCTTCGTGTCTTGATGATGGCTTATAAGACAAGCAACGAAATCCCTACCTTGGAATCTGAAATTGTTGAGTCTGACCTGATCTTCTCTGGTTTGGTCGGCATGATTGACCCTGAGCGTCCAGAAGCAGCAGAAGCTGTCCGTGTCGCTAAGGAAGCGGGTATCCGTCCAATCATGATCACGGGTGACCACCAAGATACAGCTGAAGCCATTGCCAAACGTCTTGGTATCATCGATCCAAATGACACAGAAGATCACGTCTTTACAGGAGCTGAGTTGAATGAACTCTCTGATGAAGAATTCCAAAAGGTCTTCAAACAATACTCTGTTTATGCTCGTGTATCACCTGAACACAAGGTTCGGATCGTAAAAGCATGGCAAAAAGAAGGTAAAGTTGTTGCCATGACAGGTGACGGAGTCAACGATGCGCCATCACTTAAGACAGCTGATATCGGTATCGGTATGGGGATCACTGGTACAGAAGTTTCTAAGGGAGCTTCAGACATGGTCCTTGCAGATGATAACTTTGCAACCATTATCGTAGCGGTAGAAGAAGGACGTAAGGTCTTCTCAAATATCCAAAAATCTATCCAATACCTCTTGTCTGCCAATATGGCTGAGGTCTTCACCATCTTCTTTGCAACCCTCTTTGGTTGGGATGTATTGCAACCAGTGCATCTTCTCTGGATCAACTTGGTAACCGATACGCTTCCAGCCATCGCTCTTGGTGTGGAACCAGCTGAGCCAGGTGTCATGAGCCACAAACCTCGTGGACGTAAATCTAACTTCTTTGACGGTGGGGTCTTCGGAGCTATTCTTTATCAAGGTATCTTCCAAACCATGCTGGTTCTTGGTGTTTATGGCTGGGCTTTGCTCTCTCCAGAACATGCGACTCGTGCCGAAATCCATGCAGACGCTTTGACCATGGCCTTTGCGACTCTTGGATTGATCCAATTGCTTCATGCCTTTAACGTTAAGTCTGTTTACCAATCTATCTTTAAAGTGGGACTCTTCAAGAACAAGACCTTTAACTGGTCGATCCCAGTTGCCTTTATTCTTTTAATGGCGACGATTATGGTACCTGGATTCAATAAACTCTTCCACGTGTCTCATTTGAGTTTGACGCAATGGTTGGCTGTTTTGATTGGTTCGCTCTTGATTGTTGTCCTTGTTGAAATCGTTAAAGCCGTTCAACGTGCACTTGGTAAAGATAAAAACGCCATTTAAGCCTTAAAAAGTCATCTTTGGATGGCTTTTTTTGTGGGCAAAATAGACTGGGCATATTTCTTGAGGTACGTGTGGATTTTTGATAAACTAGTCAACAGTTTGAAGAAAGGAAACTTAGTTATGAAAAAGTTTTTTGCTGAAGTAATCGGCACATTTATGCTTGTCTTTATCGGGACTGGCGCAGTCGTTTTTGGAAATGGAACAGAAGGTCTGGGACATTTAGGAATTGCCTTGGCATTCGGTTTATCCATTGTTGCAGCAGCTTACTCAATTGGGACTGTTTCAGGTGCCCACTTGAACCCGGCTGTTTCGATTGCCATGTTTGTGAACAAACGCTTGTCTTCAAAGGACTTGGTTAATTATATTGCAGCTCAAGTAGTAGGGGCGGTTCTCGCATCTGCAACAGTTCTCTTCCTCTTGTCAAATTCAGGTATGTCAACAGCTAGTCTTGGTGAAAACGCCCTAGCGAAGGGTGTGACTCCATTTGGCGGATTCTTGTTTGAAGTAATTGCTTCCTTTATCTTTATTTTGGTCATCATGACAGTAACATCAGCTACCAAAGGTAATGGCAAGATCGCTGGTCTTGTGATCGGTTTGAGCTTGACTTTGATTATTCTTGTTGGTTTGAACATTACTGGACTTTCTGTTAACCCAGCTCGTAGCTTGGCACCTGCCCTCTTTGTTGGTGGTGCAGCCCTTCAACAAATTTGGATCTTTATCTCGGCTCCAATTGTCGGTGGTGTTCTGGCTGCAATCGTTGCAAAAAATCTCTTGGATACAGAAGTGTAAAAAAATTGGTCCCAGAGGGACCAATTTTTTTATAGTTCAAGGATCGTCATGGCTTGAGAAAATTCATGAGTGAGCTGTTTTTTCTTGTATGCTTTAAATTCGGGGAGGTCTTTGATTCTGCGATAGCGTTTGTAGGGATCGTATCGTTTTGGAAAATCATATTCAGGAAAAGCTTCGAAAAATTGTTTGCAGAGCTCCCATTCTCGGACATAGCCTAAAGGTCTGGCATGATAGGTGATGGTGTCAATCGTTGTTGCTGGCATTCGGTGGTGGCTATGGCCAAAAATCACCTCTCTGACAGGATATTGTCTAAACAGTTCATGAAAGGCTTGGCTCCCTAGAAAAGCATTAAAGCGTTCAAAATAAGGATGGCGTAGGAGAAACTGACTATGAGGAACAAAGTGCATAGCGATGATCAAGGGTTGATCCACTTGCATGAGTTCTGTTTCGAGCTCTCGCAACAGACGTTGGGTAATGGCTGGATCAGATCCCATTCGTTGGAGGCGTCTGTCAAACCAAAATAGATTTTTGGTTTGGAGATGTTTTTGGGGAGAGATAGTAGGAACAAAGCTGTAGTCATACCAGCCCGAAAAAGCAAAAAGCGTATGATTGGAGAAGGGAATCTTTTGAAATTCAAAAGGTCTCATGGCTTCTTCTGATAGGCCCAGCATATCATGATTTCCTAAGCTAAAGGTCACAGGAAGGTGACATTGAAGTTGGTCTAAAAATTCCTGTGAGGTCTTTTCAAAGCCGTTGGCAATATCTCCTGCAATATGGAGATGTTGAATGTTTTGTTGCAGGAAAAGAGTGATCAGGGTCTCTATTTCTTCTTTGCCGAAGTTGTTCGAATCAATATGTAAATCGGACATAAAAGCTACTGTTGTCATGCTACCAGTCTAGCATAAGAGGATCTTTTTTTCTAACAATTAGGTTACAAATGAATAGAAAAAATGCTGAAAATCAGCTGGATTGGTGGTGGTCAACCAGCAGATCCAATATTGGAAGGTGGGCAAATAGTGAAGGTTATGATATAATAGACTAGATACATAGAAAGAGGTACTTATGGACATTTCAGAAATTCGTCAAAAAATTGACGCAAATCGTGAAAAATTAGCTTCTTTCAGGGGGTCTCTTTGACTTAGAGGCATTGGAAGAAGAAATTGCCATTTTAGAAAATAAAATGACAGAACCTGATTTTTGGGATGATAACATTGCTGCGCAAAAGACATCTCAAGAATTAAATGAACTCAAGCAGACCTATGAAAATTTCCATCAAATGGTGGATCTCTTTGATGAGTCAGAAATCTTACTGGACTTTTTGGCAGAAGACGATTCGGTCAAAGAAGAATTGATCGAGAAGTTGGAGGAGCTGGATAAACGTATGACCAGCTATGAGATGACCTTGCTATTGTCTGAACCTTATGACAATAATAATGCCATCTTAGAAATCCACCCAGGTTCAGGAGGAACAGAAGCTCAGGACTGGGGCGACATGCTTCTTCGGATGTATACTCGTTTTGGAAATGCTCACGGCTTTAAAGTTGAAGTCTTGGACTATCAAGCTGGAGATGAGGCTGGAATCAAGTCTGTGACCTTATCTTTTGAAGGGCCACATGCATACGGTCTTCTGAAATCTGAAATGGGGGTACACCGTTTGGTTCGAATCTCTCCATTTGACTCTGCTAAACGGCGTCATACGTCCTTTACATCTGTTGAGGTTATGCCCGAATTAGACGATACCATCGAGGTTGAAGTTCGTGATGATGATATCAAGATGGATACCTTCCGCTCTGGTGGAGCTGGTGGACAAAACGTCAACAAGGTCTCTACAGGGGTGCGCTTGACCCACATTCCGACAGGGATTGTAGTGGCATCCACCGTGGATCGAACCCAATACGGGAACCGTGATCGTGCGATGAAGATGTTGCAGGCTAAACTCTACCAATTAGAGCAAGAGAAAAAAGCAGCAGAAGTGGATTCTCTAAAAGGGGATAAAAAAGAAATCACCTGGGGAAGTCAAATCCGCTCCTATGTTTTTACCCCTTACACCATGGTTAAGGATCACCGGACCAACTACGAAGTAGCGCAGGTAGACAAGGTGATGGATGGAGATATCGATGGCTTTATCGATGCCTACCTTAAATGGCGTCTCCAATAACCTCGAGGGAATCAACCAGAAAAGAATGAAAGGAATTTCATTACATGTCAATGATTGAAATGAAAGATGTTGTCAAAAAGTATGACAACGGGACAACGGCCCTTCGCGGGGTCTCTGTCCAAATTGAACCAGGAGAATTTGCCTACATCGTAGGACCTTCTGGTGCAGGGAAGTCGACCTTTATTCGACTTTTATACCGTGAAGTCAAACACGATAAAGGAAGTTTGAAAGTAGCTGATTTTGATTTGGATAAAATCAAAAAACGCGATATTCCTATGTTGCGACGCAATGTGGGAGTGGTCTTCCAAGATTATAAATTGCTTCCAAAGAAAACCGTTTATGAAAATATTGCCTACGCTATGCAAGTTATCGGTGAGCGCCGTCGCAATATTAAAAAGCGTGTGATGGAAGTTTTGGATCTTGTCGGATTGAAACACAAGGTCCGCTCATTCCCGAATGAATTGTCCGGTGGGGAGCAACAACGGATTGCGATTGCTCGTGCGATCGTCAACAATCCGAAAGTCTTGATTGCGGATGAGCCAACGGGGAACTTGGACCCAGATAATTCATGGGAAATCATGAATCTTTTGGAGCGGATTAATCTGCAAGGGACAACGGTATTGATGGCGACCCACAATAGCCAGATTGTAAATACTTTACGTCACCGTGTCATCGCGATTGAAAATGGTCGTGTAGTGCGTGATGAAGCGGAAGGAGAGTACGGATACGATGATTAGAAGATTTTTCCGACACTTAATCGAATCGCTTAAAAGCTTGAAACGAAATGGTTGGATGACGATTGCAGCGGTCAGCTCGGTTATGATTACCCTTAGCTTGGTTGCTATTTTCGCCTCAGTTATTGCCAATACCATCAAGCTTTCAGATGATATTCAAAACAGTGTGCGGGTTGTAGTATACATGCGCAAGGATATTCAAGATCAGAGCGAGCAGATTGAAAAAGACGGTCAAACCGTGACCAATGAAAACTACCATAAGGTCTACGATGCTCTGACAGCCATGAAGCATGTTGATAAGGTTGATTTTTCTAGCAAGGAAGAACAGTATGATAAACTGATCAAAACGGCTGGGAACAACTGGAAGATTTTTGATGGAGATGCCAATCCTCTCTATGATGCTTATTATGTAGAGACAACAGCTCCTAAATATGTAAAGCAAGTATCGGCTGATGCCAAAAAAATTGAAGGGGTCTCTGAAGTTAAAGATGGTGGGGTCGATACCCAACGCTTGTTTGCTCTTGGAACCTTCATCCGAAACTGGGGCTTGATTGGTGTAGCTTTATTGATTTTCATCGCAGTCTTCTTGATTTCAAATACCATTCGGATTACCATCATTTCACGTAGTCGTGAGATTAAGATTATGCGACTGGTAGGAGCAAAAAATGGCTATATTCGTGCACCATTCCTTTTAGAAGGTGCTTGGATCGGTCTCTTGGGAGCCTTGGTTCCTTCAGCTTTGGTCTTCTATGTTTATAATGTTGTCTATACATCTATGAACAATAACTTGGCAGATCAAAACTTGTATCTCTATAGTCCTCATCTCTTGGTACCGATCATGGTCGGTGGCCTCTTTGGATTAGGAATTTTGATTGGAGCGATTGGTTCTTCAATCTCCATGAGACGTTTTCTTAAGATATAATAAAAAAGCAAGTTCGCACTTGCTTTTTTTGTCTACTTTTATGAGGACAGGAAGGATGATAAGGACTCTTTAGGATTGTCTAAAGAAGGGATTGAACATCTTCTCGTGACCAATAGAAGTCTCAGGGCCATGACCGGGATAGACAGTGTAGGAAGATGGAAGGGTAAAGAGTTCTTCTCTGATACTGCTAAGCAACTGTGTCGCGTTCCCTGTTGGAAGATCGGTCCGTCCAATGGTTTCGCGAAAAAGGGCGTCACCGGATAGAACCAGGTGATCCTCAGGAAAGACGATGGAGACCCCTCCTGCAGAGTGGCCTGGTGTCTCCAGAACATAAAAGTGGAAATCGGCTATTTGGTAATCGGAGCGAATGTCATAAAGGAAGTCGGCCTCCTTGCATACCACATCTTCTAAATCCGCATGACGATCCAAACCAGATAAATTATCGACAGGAGAAGACAACCAACTGGCTTCTGCTGAATGGACATAAACAGATGGGAAATGATAGGTCTGACGAACCTTTTCAAGACTCATAATGTGATCGTAATGTGTATGGGTTAAAAGAATCGCTACGATTGGTTTACCGATGCGATCTATTTGTTTTTGAATGGTCGCCCAGTCGCTACCTGGATCGACAAGAATGAGGGAATGGTCATTTTCAAGGTAGTAGGTGTTTTCATAAGCTACAGGATTAACGGTACGATAGATTTTCATAAGGACTCCTTTCTAGAATAGTGTATCAAATTGCGAGGAAAATAACAGGATTGAAGTCAGCATGAAAGGAGAAAAAAATCTGCAGAGCTTGCTCAAACGTGATATAATTTTAAGTATTATGACAAGACAGAAACGGAAATATGCCATTGTGGATCTGGAAGCGACCAGTGCTGGAAGCAATGCTAAGATCATTCAGGTTGGGATTGTCATCATCGAAGATGGGAGGATTACGCAATCCTATGAGACGGATGTGAATCCCCATGAACGATTGGATGAGCATATCAAACAATTGACTGGCCTGACAGATGCTCGCTTGAAAAAAGCTCCAGAGTTTGCACAAGTGGCAAAAGAAATTTTTGAATTAATAGAAGATGCCGTCTTTGTGGCCCATAATGTCAAATTTGATGCGAATTTATTGGCAGAAGCCCTCTTTTGGGAAGGATTTGAGCTAACGACTCCTCGGATTGATACGGTTGAATTGTCTCAAATTTTCTATCCGACTTTGGAACGCTACAATTTAGGAGCGCTTGCGGCTGAACTGGAAATTGAGTTGCACCATGCTCACTCCGCTCTAGCGGATGCTATGGCAACGGCCCAGCTGCTGTTGAAATTGAGAGAGAAAATTGCGAGCTTACCAAGAGGATTGATCGAAAAACTTCTTTCGATGGCAGATTGTTTGATTTATGAATCACGACTCTTAATAGAAGATGCGCTTGAAGACAGTAGCCTTTTTTTACCAGATCATTTAGTAGAAGTTCATGGTCTCTATCTGCGAAAGCCACAGCAGTTTTTAGAAAGTCGTCATTTGTCTGAACAGTTTGAACTCAATATGCAGCTGTTGGGAATGGAAGCTTATCCGGAGCAGAGAGAATTTGTGGCCTATATCGAGGATAGTTTGCAACAGCCACTTCCGAGTTTTATTGAAGCGCCAACGGGTATTGGGAAAACCTATGCCTATCTATTAACGCTTTTGGCGAAAACCTCCAAACGCATTCTTGTCAGTGTTCCGACTAAAATTCTTCAGGATCAAATTATGAAGAAGGAAGGAAAGACCATCCAAGATCTTTTCCAAATTCCCTTTCATAGCCTGAAAAGTCCCAAGGATTATATCCAACTCGATAAATTTTATCAGGCCTTACAGAGTGAGTCAGATAATGGGATGATTCGACGCTTTAAAATGCAACTGTTGGTTTGGCTGACCATGACAGAAACGGGAGAGTTCAGTGAAATTGGCCAACTCTATCGTCATCTTCATTTTGTAGCTGAAATATGCCACGATGGCCAATTGTCAAAGCGTTCGCTTTTTTATCAGGAAGATTTTTGGCGTCTGGGCCAGGAAAAAGTGAAAACCAGCCGGGTAATTCTGACCAATCATGCCTATCTGTTAACTCGTCTAGAGGATGATAAGAGTCTACTTCAAGAATCTGTTCTGGTAGTGGATGAAGCGCAAAAACTCTTCTTTGCTTTGGAGCAGTTTTCACAGAGAGAAGAAAACTTGCAATCTCTTCTTCTAAGCTTGCAACACGCCATCGAAGAGGAAAAAGATCTGCTGCAGCGACGGTTGCTGGAGAGTATTCAATTTGAACTAAATGCCTGCTCTAAGGAAGTTGTACAAGGAAAAACAGCGATCTTATCAGATCAAACAGTGGCAAAAATTCGACAGGATGTATCGGAATTAAAAAACGAATCTCTAGAGAATCTAAGAGAATTGTTTGATGAGCGCTACCAAAACTTTTGGATGGACAAGGAAGTGGTCGAAAGCCACCAGATTCTTCGTCTCCATGGAGGAGTTGAGGACTTGCTATCCTTTAAGGAGTTTGTTCCTGAAGAAGTACCCGTGCTCTTTGTATCAGCGACGATCGCTATCAGTAAAAAGGTGCACTTACCTGCCCTTTTGGGATACCAAGAGCAGCAGATCTACCGGGTGCCAGTAACAGTCAAACAACACCAGGAATTGTTGGTGCCGATAGATTTTCCAGATGTCGTTTCTTTATCTTCCGTGGAGTATGCAGGAGAGATTTGTCAGCTCATCGATGAACTCCTTCCTCTAAGAAAACCAATTTTTCTTTTGTTTACCTCAAAAGAATTGTTACTGGAGACGTCAAACGCCTTGAAGTTTCCTCATTTGGCCCAGTATCGAAATGGCGATGCAGCTAATATTAAGCGACGATTTGACCGAGGAGAAAGCTCTATTTTATTGGGAACAGGAAGCTTCTGGGAGGGAGTCGATTTTTCCCAACAAAAAGAAGTGATTCAAATCATCACGCGCCTTCCTTTTGATAACCCTAAAGATTATATGGTTCAAAAGCTGAATACCCAACTCAGAGAACAGGGGAAAAATCCCTTTTATGACTATAGTCTTCCAGTCGCAATTTTAAGGCTCAAACAGGCTATTGGGAGAACCAGCCGTTTTCAAGACCAGGAATCGTTGGTCCTCTTATTGGATCAGCGGGTGGTGACCAAACGATATGGAAAACAAATTTTAGATGGCTTGCAGCAAGTGTTGCCCCTTCACACGACAGTGAGAGAGCGGCTTGTTGAGCAAGCAGCTGACTTTTTTGAAAGGAATTGAGAGAATGAAAAATAAAGGATTTGGACTTGCAATTGCATTTGTACTGGCACTTTGTGCTATGTTGTTGGGAACTTTCTTTCCCATTATTGGCTCCAGTGTTTTTGCCTTAATTTTAGGAATTGTCCTTAATGAATTTGTGGATTTGCCGGAGAATTCACGACCAGGCTTGAACTGGTCCGGTAAGAAATTGTTGCAGTATTCGATTATCTTCATGGGATTTAGCTTGCCCATTGCGACAGTTGCCTCTACAGGTTTATCTTCTTTAAAGATTAGTCTGCCGACGATAACCGTTGCCTTTCTTGCAGCGATTATTTTTGGGAGAGTCTTCCACCTGAAATCTCATCTACGGACCTTAATTGGGTTTGGTACAGCTATTTGTGGTGGATCTGCTATTGCAGCAGCAGCTCCGATCATTGAAGCAGACGAAGAGGAAATTGCCCTATCTATGTCAACTATCTTCTTCTTCAACATTTTGGCTGTCTTTATCTTTCCAGTATTAGGGCATTTATGGCATATGTCTAATTTCCAATTTGGCCTCTGGTCAGGAACAGCCATTAACGATACGTCATCTGTTGTAGCAGCAGCATTTTCTTACAGTAAAGCAGCGGGGCAAATGGCTACAATTGTTAAGTTAACACGCGCCCTGATGATTGTACCAGTTTGTTTGGGCTTGATCGGTTTAAAATGGTATAGGAGTAAACAACAAGGAAGAAACAAAGGAATGTTAAAGAAAATTATTCCTTGGTTTATTATCTGGTTTATTGTGGCTTCCATTCTTTCTTCTATTGGCCTGGTACCTAAAGTGGTCCTACCTTACCTAAATGACCTTTCTCACCTCTTTATGGCCATGGCCTTGGTTGGAATCGGAAGCAAGGTTTCTTGGAAACAGTTCCGTGCGGCAGGAGCAGCCCCCCTTCTGGTAGGTTTGATTGCTTGGTTCTGTGTGGCAGGATCTAGCTTGATTCTACAGATGTTGTTCTATTAATTAATTTGATGATTCTCACAGAAAGGAATGTGAATGAAGAAAAATCATTTTTGGACGATCCACCTGGATTATTCGATCATTGGAATTGTCTTCACACTACTTATGATAGGGATCTTATCCGTTTATGTGGCAGTTTCTCATGATTATCCCCAAATGGTGTGGCCTTTTTTGGGGCAGCAATTAGCCTGGATTGGTGTGGGATGTATCATTTGCCTGATTGTGACGATTTTTAGTACGAAATTTCTTTGGAAAATCACTCCCTTTCTTTACCTACTAGGCTTGGCCTTGATGGTTCTTCCTCTTGTTTTTTATAATCCAAACTTGGTGGCTTCAACAGGAGCTAAAAACTGGGTAGCTTATGGAAACATCACCTTATTTCAGCCTTCAGAATTTATGAAGATTCCCTTCATCCTGATGCTGTCACGTTCTATTGTTCGATTTTTACAAAGAAATAAGGGGCGTGAGCGATTGTTACGACAAGATTGGTTTTTAATTCTAGAGTTGACCATCTATACAATTCCGGTCTTTGCCTTATTGGCCCTCCAGCAGGACTTGGGAACGGCCTTAGTATTCTTGGCCATCTTTGCGGGCTTAGTGCTCGTTTCAGGAGTTTCTTGGAAAATAATCTTGCCGGTCATCTTGCTTCTAGCAGGTGGGTTAGCAGGCTTTCTCTTTCTCTTTCTATCAGAAGGGGGTCGGGCTTTTCTGCACCAGCAAGTAGGGATGCCAACCTACCAAATGAACCGTATTTTAGCCTGGTTAAATCCTTTTGACTATGCACAAACAACCACCTACCAGCAGGCGCAAGGACAGCTAGCCATTGCCAGTGGTGGCCTCTTTGGTCAAGGATTTAATGTCTCTAATTTATTGGTTCCCGTAAGGGAAAGTGATATGATTTTTACAGTAGTAGCAGAAGACTTTGGCTTTGTTGGAGCTCTTGTGCTGTTGATTTTATATGTGACCCTGATTTACCGTATTTTAAAAATCACCCTCCAGTCCAACAACCAATTTTATACCTATATTTCCATAGGATTTATTATGATGCTGGTCTTTCATATTTTTGAAAATGTCGGAGCGGTAACGGGCCTTCTCCCCTTGACGGGGATTCCTCTCCCCTTTATCTCACAAGGAGGTTCCTCTATTATTAGTAATCTGATTGGTATTGGTCTAGTACTCTCAATATATAATCATAGTAGTAAAAAGAAAGGGCTAGAAGAAGAGGTTCCAATCCGTAAAAAAGTAGTCCTTAAAAAGGCACAATAGTTAGAAAGAAGGAATGAAAATGAAAAAAGTAGCAACGATTTTAGCAAACGGTTTTGAAGAAATTGAAGCCTTGACCATTGTCGATGTTTTGAGACGTGCTGAGATTGACTGCGACCTCATTGGTATGGAAGAAACAGTCACGGGTTCTCACCAAATTACAGTGGAAGTAGATCGCCTTTGGAATGGAGACCTGTCAGATTATGATGGAATCTTCTTGCCAGGTGGGATGCCAGGAGCAGCGAATTTGAGGGACAATGCAGAATTGATCACAGCCCTTCAGGAAGAAAGTAGCAAAGGAAAAACCATCTCTGCAATTTGTGCTGCCCCCATTGTTTTGGCGCGTGCAGGTCTCTTAAAAGATAAACACTATACGTGTTACGATGGCTTTGAAGAAGAGATTCAAGATGGCCATTATCAGAAAGAAACAGTGGTGAAAGACGGTAATCTTCTCACCAGTCGTGGTCCTTCAACAGCCCTAGCCTTAGCTTATGCCTTGGTGGATCATTTTGGAGGAGATGCCCAAAGCCTTCGGCAAGGAATGCTCTATCAGGACGTCTTTGGAGGTGCATAAAAGGGCTCTTTTGGACACAACGGTTTCTGGTGATAGATCATTATTATAGTGTGAAAAGAGTTTTATTTGATTTAAAATGAAATGACCGTAAAAAATGGCTAAAATCCCCCCTAAATGAGGGTTTTAGCTTATTTTTTTTGTCCATTTGTGGTATAATATTGACTATGAATTATCATGATTTTATATGGGATCTTGGTGGGACGCTATTGGATAATTACGAAACGTCCACAAATGCCTTTGTAGCGACATTGAAGGACTTTCACATCCAAGCCGATCATGATTCTGTTTATGCAGCGTTAAAAATCTCAACACAGGATGCTATCCATACCTTTGCGCCTCATATTCCTAATTTTCGTACGGAATACAAGAAAAAAGAAGCCTTAGGTTTGCAAGATCCGGTTTTATTTGATGGAGCAAAAGAGTTACTAGAAGAGATTCAAGTACATGGAGGACGCCATTTTTTGGTATCTCATCGGGATCGCCAAGTTTTGACCCTTATTGAACAGACAGGCATTGCACCCTACTTTACGGAGATTGTAACGGCAGACGAGGGCTTTCCTCGAAAACCAGACCCAGCCTCTATGCTTTATTTGAAGGAAAAATATGGTATTCAAGACGGTCTGGTCATCGGAGATCGTCCAATCGATATAGAAGCTGGAAAGGCTGCAGGGCTTTCGACCTATTTATTTGATTCCATGCCACACTTACACCAGTTTATATTTGAATAGAAAAGGGAAATTATGACAGAGGATAAACAGCAAGAAATTCAAGCGCAAGAATATGATGCCAGTCAGATTCAGGTCTTGGAAGGACTAGAAGCCGTTCGGATGCGTCCGGGAATGTATATTGGTTCTACCTCAAAAGAAGGTCTTCATCATCTGGTCTGGGAAATCGTAGATAACTCGATTGACGAAGCCTTAGCTGGTTTTGCTAGCCATATTGAAGTTTTCATTGAAGCAGATAATTCGATCACGGTTGTCGATGATGGTCGTGGGATCCCAGTGGATATCCAAGAAAAGACAGGTCGACCTGCCGTCGAAACTGTCTTTACCGTACTTCACGCAGGAGGAAAATTCGGCGGAGGCGGCTACAAGGTTTCTGGTGGTCTTCACGGGGTAGGATCATCCGTCGTCAACGCCCTCTCCACATCCCTCGATGTTCGCGTCTATAAAAATGGCAGTATCCATTACCAAGAGTATCGACGTGGACACGTTGTGGATGATTTGAAAGTCATCGGGGAGACAGATCGGACAGGGACAACCGTCCACTTTATTCCAGACCCAGAAATCTTCACGGAAACCACCGAGTATGATTTTGAAAAATTAAATAAACGGATTCAAGAATTAGCCTTTTTGAATCGTGGCTTGCGTATTTCTTTGACGGATAAGCGAGAAGGCTTAGAGCAAGAAAAGCATTACCACTACGAAGGTGGGATCTCTAGTTACGTTGAATACATCAATGAAAACAAAGATGTCATCTTTGAAAAACCAATCTACACAGATGGTGAAATGGATGATATTACAGTTGAAGTAGCTATGCAATATACCACAGGCTACCATGAGACGGTCATGAGTTTTGCGAATAACATTCATACCCATGAAGGTGGAACGCATGAACAGGGCTTCCGTACAGCTCTCACTCGTGTGATCAATGATTATGCTAAGAAAAATAAACTCTTAAAAGAAAACGAAGACAATCTAACTGGGGAAGATGTTCGAGAAGGCTTAACAGCAGTGATCTCGGTTAAACATCCAAATCCACAGTTTGAAGGACAAACCAAGACCAAACTTGGAAATTCAGAAGTTGTTAAGATTACCAATCGACTCTTTAGTGATGCCTTTTCTGATTTCCTTTTGGAAAATCCGCAAATTGCTAAGAAAATCGTCGAAAAAGGGATTTTAGCAGCGAAAGCTCGCGTGGCTGCTAAGCGAGCGCGTGAGGTAACCCGTAAGAAATCAGGGCTTGAGATTTCCAACCTACCTGGTAAATTGGCAGATTGTTCTTCAAACAATCCACAAGAAACAGAACTCTTTATCGTCGAAGGGGATTCAGCCGGAGGATCTGCAAAATCTGGTCGAAATCGGGAATTCCAAGCGATTCTCCCAATCCGTGGTAAGATCTTGAACGTTGAAAAAGCAAGTATGGACAAAATTCTAGCCAATGAAGAGATCCGTAGTTTATTTACTGCTATGGGAACTGGATTTGGTGCCGAATTTGATGTTACAAAAGCGCGTTATCAAAAATTAGTGATCATGACCGATGCCGATGTCGATGGCGCTCATATCCGAACCCTTCTATTGACCTTGATCTATCGCTATATGAAACCAGTCTTGGAAGCGGGATATGTTTACATCGCGCAACCACCAATCTATGGGGTCAAAGTCGGTAGTGAAATCAAAGAATATATCCAACCTGGTGCCAACCAAGAAGCTGAATTAGCTGCAGCTTTGGAACGTTATTCAGAAGGTCGCTCAAAACCAACCATCCAACGCTATAAAGGTCTTGGAGAAATGGATGATCACCAATTATGGGAAACAACCATGAATCCAGAACACCGCTTGATGGCACGAGTATCAGTAGACGATGCTGCGGAAGCAGATAAGATCTTTGATATGTTGATGGGGGACCGTGTGGAACCACGTCGTGAATTTATCGAAGAAAACGCTGAATATAGTACACTCGATGTATAAAATTCACCGAACGCTTCCCATTAATGGATATTTTATGGTATAATTACTAGGATTACGTTCAAGTAATACGATGAAGGAGTTTTTATATGTCTAGTGGACTAATTGTTCTCATCTTTATTGTCGCCCTTATCTTGATTGTAGGATATGTGGTTGCAGTCATTTTGAGAAAACGAAATGAAGCCTTACTGGCAGCACTGGAAGAACGAAAAGAAAAGTTATACAACCTTCCGGTCAACGATGAAGTAGAGGCCGTAAAAAACATGCATTTGATTGGTCAAAGTCAAGTTGCATTTCGTGAATGGAATCAAAAATGGGTAGATTTATCCTTAAATTCATTTGCTGATATTGAAAACAATCTGTTTGAAGCGGAAGGCTATAATAATTCTTTCCGTTTCATGAAGGCTAAACAAGCCATTGACAATATCGAAAGTCAGATCCAATTGATCGACGAAGATATCAAGGCGATTCGCAAAGCCCTTTCTGATCTGGAAGAGCAGGAACAAAAGAATAGCGGTCGTGTGGTTCATGCCTTGGATATGTTTGAAGAACTTCAAAAAGAAGTCACTTCAGACCCAGATCGTTATGGCAGTGCGCTTCCTGAAATTGAAAAACAAATTGGAAATATTCAATCTGAGTTCTCACAATTTGTAACCTTGAATTCTTCAGGTGACCCTGTTGAAGCGGCTGAAATCCTTGATACAGCTGAAAATCATATTGTAGCCTTAAAACAAATTGTTGAGCGAGTGCCAGAAATTGTCACTGCCCTTCAAGCAAAACTTCCAGACCAATTAGAGGATTTGGAAAGTGGCTACCGCAAGCTTTTGGAATCTGGCTACCACTTCACTGAAACAGATATTGAATCTCGTTTCCAACAGTTGCATGCTTCCTTGAAGAACAATATGGCAAATGTATCCGCCCTTGAATTGGACAATGCCATTTACGAAAATGAACAAATTCAAGAAGAAATCGATGCATTGTATCACATCTTTACTCGTGAAATTGAATCACAAAAAGTTGTGAAGAAGTTAGTGAAACAACTGCCTGGCTATTTGAAACACGCAAAAGATAACAATAGCAACCTTGCAGCAGAAGTGGAACGCCTTGGTAAAACATTCGTCTTGAATGAAAGCTTCAGCCAACAGTTAAAAGAGTTGGAAGCTGAGCTATCTTCACAAGAAAATGTGGTAGAAGATGCCTTGAAAGATTCATCTGAAACACAAAAAGCTTATTCTATCGTAGAAGAAGAGTTAGAAGCTATTGAGGCTCGCTTGAAAGAAATCGAAGATGAGCAAATCGGCTTGAGTGATTCCCTTTCAAAAGTTGAAAAAGACGATGCCAATGCTCGCCAAAAAGTTAACATCTATGCCAACCGTTTGCATGCCATTAAACGCTATATGGACAAGCGAAACTTGCCAGGAATCCCTCAAGAATTCTTGGAATTATTCTTCACAGCAAGCAACAATACAGAGGCTTTGATGGATGAGTTGGAAGGGGATAAAATCAACATCGAGTCAACCAATCGTTTGTTAGATATTTTGACAAATGATATGAATGAATTGGAAGAAGCGACTTATCGAATTGTACAAAATGCTACTTTAACCGAGCAGTTATTGCAATACTCGAACCGTTACCGTTCATTTGATGATCATGTGCAAGCAGCTTTTGATGAATCCCTTTATATTTTCGAAAGAGAATATGACTATGCAGCTTCCTTTAAGGTGATCTCAGATGCTTTGGAAATGGTAGAAGCTGGCGTAACTGATCGCTTTGTTACTTCATACGAAAAAACTCGGGAGCAAATTCGCTTCTAATAACAGAAAAATGACCTTTTAGGAGGTCATTTTTTTATCTTCAAATCATCATTGAAACTTGAAATTTAAACCCTATTTTTGTATAGTAAGGGAGAAATAAGAAAGGAAAGCGATGAAAGAAGTAACAGGTCTCCTCGTTATGGATGTAGATGGAACCTTGATCCGACAGGAAGGGATTGATCTACTAGCTCAAGAAGCTGGCGTGGGAGAAAAAGTGGCAGAGATTACAGCACAAGCGATGAAAGGGGAGCTGGATTTT
The DNA here is from genome assembly GCF_037890265.1 of Streptococcus sp. HCA-5024. NCBI lineage: Bacteria > Bacillati > Bacillota > Bacilli > Lactobacillales > Streptococcaceae > Streptococcus > Streptococcus sp. HCA-5024. The sequence continues at coordinate 463,045 of NZ_JBBKBR010000001.1, read as the reverse complement.
TCAGCATCTTTAGAGGCGCGTGTTGCTTTATTGAAGGGGTTAGAGACCTCTATCTTTCCGAAAATTTTGGAGCAGATGGAAGTCACGCCGGGTGCTGAAACATTAATCACGGAACTACATCAAAGAGGTTACAAGGTTGGTCTTGTTTCCGGGGGATTTCATGAAGTCATCGACCCTATTGCGAGGTCTTTAGGAATTGATCTAGTCCTAGCAAATCATTTAGAGGCTTCTGATGGCCGTTTGACAGGGAAAGTCCTCGGTGGGATAATCACACCTGAAAGGAAAAAAGAGTCTCTCCTGACGTGGGCGAAAGAAAATCATGTCCCACGAAGTCAGACGATTGCTATGGGAGATGGTGCCAATGATCTTCCCATGATTGAAACAGCCGGTATCGGGATTGCCTTTATGGCTAAGCCAATCGTCGCTGAGCGAGCCCCATATCGTATCGAGAAGAGGGATTTAAGCCTAGTTCTTGAAATTCTAGACCAGCATAGAAAGGAAACAGCATGCATATCCTACTAGCACCGGATTCATTTAAAGAATCCTTATCCGCCAAACAAGTAGCAGAAGCCTTAAAAAAAGGATTTCAAGAGGCTCTACCAGATGCAACTTTTGACCTCCTTCCCATAGGGGATGGTGGCGAAGGAACCATGGATACACTCGCTGGCGTTCTGAATTTAACCAAGAAGCATACTCAGGTAACAGGACCATTTGGGAAGCCTGTTTCAATGGCTTACTACCAAAAAGATGAGATGGCATTTTTTGAGATGGCCTCTCTTGTTGGCTTAGGCTCTATCCCAGCTGAAAAACGCAATCCACTAGAACTAGAGACACGAGGAATTGGTGAACTGATTTTGCAATTGGTTGACCAAGGGGTTAAAACGATCTGTGTGGGAATTGGTGGTTCAGCTACCAATGATGGCGGGATTGGGATGGCAGCCGGACTAGGGGTAGCCTTCTATGATGACCAAGGTCATCTGCTTCGTCCGGTAGGTGCTTCGATCGGTCGTGTGGATAGAATAGATACCAGTGCGGTTCCAAAAGCTTTACAAGACATCGAGCTCCAGGTCTTAACGGATGTCACCAATCCTCTCTGTGGCAGTCAAGGAGCAACCTATATCTTTGGCGGGCAAAAGGGTTTGAATCTCCTTCTGTTTCCAGCTGTCGACCAGGCTATGCAGGATTTTTACCAGCTAGCAGATGCCCGAATTTTATCCATGGCTGGCGCCGGAGCTGGAGGTGGCATGGCAGCAGGCTTGGTCGCTTTTGCGGGAGGTCAGATTTCCTCAGGAATTGAGAAAAGTTTGGATCTAATCGACTTCGATCGTAAGGTTCAAAAAGCGGATCTGGTCGTCGTGGGAGAAGGTAGGATGGACCTCCAATCTTTGTCTGGAAAAGCTCCTGTCGGGGTAGCCAAACGAACACCAGAGAAGATCCCAGTGCTTGCTATTTGTGGTAGCTTAGCGGACGATTTGCCTGCTTTTCCTAGTCATCACATTGAAGCTGCCTTCTCTATCGTACCTGTTCCTTGTGAGGTAGCAGATGCACTCGCTCATGCTGAAAGGAATCTGATTTCCTGTGCTCGAAATATTGGGAACCTTTTAAAAATAAAAGCAAACTAAAAAACCAATGGAAAGGAGATGTTCCCTTCCATTGGTTTTTCTTTAGCTAAAGAGACGTTTCCAAAATGATTTCTTTTCTGGACTGGCAGTCTCTTCTTTCTTTTCAAACAAATTTGGATACTGGAGACTCATATCTGTTGGAGAAATTCCAGATGGGTGGTCAGTATGGATGATGAGACCAAAGGGGGAATGGCGACAGTCATCCGAAACGATGCTCGCTACCAAGCCAAGGTCCTTGGTTTTTTTCAAATATTGTAGCTGGCTGCTTTCGTCTAAAGCTGGAGAGATCTTGACCAAAATAGGTTGAAAGCGCTCTGAAATATCAGTGAGGATTGTCGAATACTGCTCCAGGTACATCTTGTCCCTTGCCTCCTCCAAGGTGCATGAAGCAATCACCCGTTCCTCATACGTCTCCAAAAATCGACGCTGCTCATCCGGATTGAATCGAGTAGGACCAGCAGCTTTTTCTAAAATCGTTTTATTAATATCTGTCATAAGCTTAGTATAGCATAAAGCGCAGCAGAAGAGTAGAAGAATGCTAAAAAATTAAATAAGGAAGGGAAATGGAAGAAAATAAGGCAGTGGAACCGTTTTCTTGTTAAAAACTTCTCAATTTTCGTAGATTTCCTTGTTTTTTCTTGAAAAAATAGCCTAATTACGATATGATAGAGGAGTAAAAAATATAACTCAATAAGGAGAGTAAGAAATGTCAATTATTACTGATGTTTACGCTCGCGAAGTCCTAGACTCACGCGGTAACCCAACACTTGAAGTAGAAGTATATACTGAATCAGGTGCTCATGGACGTGGTATGGTTCCATCAGGAGCTTCTACTGGTGAACACGAAGCAGTTGAACTTCGTGACGGTGACAAATCTCGTTACGGTGGTCTTGGTACTCAAAAAGCTGTTGACAACGTAAACAACATTATTGCTGAAGCAATCATCGGCTATGATGTACGTGATCAACAAGCTATCGACCGTGCTATGATCGCTCTTGACGGTACTCCTAACAAAGGTAAATTGGGAGCAAACGCAATCCTTGGTGTGTCTATCGCTGTAGCTCGTGCTGCTGCTGACTACCTTGAAATCCCACTTTACAGCTACCTTGGTGGATTCAACACTAAAGTTCTTCCAACTCCAATGATGAACATCATCAATGGTGGATCTCACTCAGATGCTCCAATCGCTTTCCAAGAATTCATGATCGTACCTGCTGGTGCACCTACATTCAAAGAAGCTCTTCGTTGGGGTGCTGAAATCTTCCACGCACTTAAGAAAATCCTTAAAGGTCGTGGTCTTGAAACTGCCGTTGGTGACGAAGGTGGATTCGCTCCTCGTTTCGACGGAACTGAAGATGGTGTAGAAACTATCATCGCTGCTATCGAAGCTGCTGGTTATGTTCCAGGTAAAGACGTATTTATCGGATTTGACTGTGCATCATCAGAATTCTACGATAAAGAACGCAAAGTTTACGATTACACTAAATTTGAAGGTGAAGGCGCTGCTGTTCGTACTGCTGAAGAACAAATCGCTTACCTTGAAGGATTGGTTGACAAATACCCTATCATCACTATCGAAGATGGTATGGATGAAAACGACTGGGACGGTTGGAAAGCTCTTACTGAACGTCTTGGTGGTAAAGTTCAATTGGTTGGTGACGACTTCTTCGTAACAAACACTGACTATCTTTCACGTGGTATCGAAGAAGGTGCTGCTAACTCAATCCTTATCAAAGTTAACCAAATCGGTACTCTTACTGAAACATTCGACGCTATCGAAATGGCGAAAGAAGCTGGTTACACTGCCGTTGTATCACACCGTTCAGGTGAAACTGAAGATTCAACAATCGCTGATATCGCAGTTGCAACAAACGCAGGACAAATCAAGACTGGTTCACTTTCACGTACAGACCGTATCGCTAAATACAACCAATTGCTTCGCATCGAAGATCAACTTGGTGAAGTAGCTGAATACCGTGGATTGAAATCATTCTACAACCTTAAGAAATAAGCTAGTTTACTAGACTAAAAAGATCCTTGAGTTTTCTCAAGGATTTTTTTGTTATCGAGCCAAACAAAAACTCCTCAACTACAGCGTTGAGGAATCGTCTTATTAGAACAAGCCTTTGATTTTGTCCAAGGCACCGCTGACCATTTCATTTCCAGAAACAAGCCCTTTTGCTTGTTCAAGGTAGTCACCGAGGTTGTCTTTGTTATCATCAACAAATTTCTTTGCAGCGTCGAAATCTTTCTTTTCGATCATTTCTTTCACTTGGTTAAATAAGTCCAATGGATTCATGTTAAAGTCTCCTAAAATATAAGTTGTGAAGTCAGGCTCGCGCCTTTTTCTCATCTATTTAATCATTTTTTTAGAGGTTTGACAACTAAAACGACTTAATGAAAAACCGTACAAACGGCCTCTGGAATATAGAAGTCGTCGGATAGAAGGGTCAATTTTCCGCTAGCAGAATCTCGTTTGAAGACGGTGGCATTAGGTGAATCTTGATGGACTGCGATCAAATAGTTTTGATCAGGACTAAGCGTAAAATCACGTGGATTGAGCCCTTGACTTGGAACAATTTCAATCAGTTCTAGGCTACCATCAGCCACAACTTTGAAGACAGCGATGGAATTATGAGCACGGTTAGATGCATAGAGAAATTTTCCATCAGCTGAGAGCTTGATTGCAGAAGCCCATTTTTGACCATCGTAGTCTGATGGAAGTGTGGAAACAGTTTGGAAGTGTTCGAATTCACCCATACCGTCATAAAAGAGTACATCGATCGTAGCATTTAATTCATTGATGAGATAGGCAGTCTTATAGTGAGGATGAAATACCAGGTGACGAGGTCCTGCCCCTGGAGCTGTTTGATACTGATTGATCAGGGTCAGTTTTCCTTCCTCACTGACATCATAGACATGCAAACTATCAGTTCCTAGGTCACACGTGATTAAGTACTGATCTGGCGTAAGGTCTGCATAGTGGGTATGTGGACTTGCTTGATTGGCATGAGGACCACTTCCTTGGTGGGTGTCTTGATCGACAAAGGACAAACGCCCATCTGCCTCTAGCTGATATACGAGAACTTGGCCTTTGTGATAGTTGGCTCCATAGACCAGTTGACGCTTGTCATCGACAGAGACATAGCAGAGTGGCGCCCCCTCTTCAACAACGTGATTGAGTGGCTGAAAATCAGCTGTAAAGCTTGCGATTCCTCCTTTACCCTCTTCAGCTCCGACACTGTAGAGGTTTCCTTTTTCAGAAAAAGCGATATAGGTTGGATTGGGTTCAGCTGCAACTAGTTCAAGTTGGCTCAATGTCCCTGTTTCAGGGTCAAATTGTGCCTTGTAAATTCCTTTGGATTCTTTTTTGGTATAGGTACCGAAATAAATGGTTTGAGACATAGGTCACCTCGTATGATTTGTTAGGTTTATTATATCAAAGGTCCTATTGGAAGGCAATTGCTAGTTGAAAAGGGGAGGCCTTTCTTTCTGATTTTGCCAGTTTTTTCGTAACTTCAAGCTCAAAAAATGCTAAAATAGAAACAGATTGAAATGAAAAGGAGTTCTCTGTGGATAATAAAGAAAAACAGTTTAGTTTGTCCTGGTTTTTTAGATGGTTTTTAGACAACAAGGCCATTACCGTATTTTTAGTTACCTTGCTGTTGGGCTTGAACCTTTTGGTTTTGAGTAAAATCACCTTTATTTTTATTCCTATTTTTGAGTTTGCAGGAGCCGTCATGCTGCCTGTTATTATCTCTGGTTTGTTCTATTACCTGCTCAACCCTATTGTTGACTTTCTTGAAAGAAAAGGACTCAAGCGGATTTTTGCGATTTCCTTCGTCTTTTTCTTGATTGCAGTGCTTTTAATTTGGGGTCTAGCTGTAGTGATTCCATCCGTCCAACGACAAGTGGTGAGTTTCTTTCATAACTTGCCAACTTATTTGGAAAAGGCCAATGCAACCATCGATGATTTTCTAGATAATCGCGTCTCCTCTGATATCAAACCCCAGTTAGATGAGATCACCAAGGAATTGTCTGCAAACATTACTTCTTGGGCCAGTTCGATCTCTGGGCGGGCTGTCAATTGGGTCAGCAACTTGATTGGAGTGGCTTCGCAAGTCATTGTTGCCTTGATCATCATGCCTTTTATTGTCTTTTATCTTCTTCGAGATGGAAAAAATTTAAAGGGCCACATTGTTCGCTTCTTACCGACTAAGATTCGTAAACCGGCTGAACAAGTTCTCTCAGATGTCAACACCCAACTCTCCAACTACGTTCGAGGGCAAATTACGGTAGCCATTGTCGTCGCTATTATGTTCATCGTCTTCTTTAAGATCATTGGTTTGCGCTATGCGGTGACACTGGGGATCTCTGCGGGAATCTTGAATTTGATCCCTTACTTGGGTAGTTTCTTAGCCATGTTACCTGCCTTAGTATTGGGCTTGGTAGCAGGACCAGAGATGTTTATTAAGGTCTTGATTGTATTTGCGGTGGAGCAAACCATTGAAGGACGTTTTGTATCACCTTTGGTTTTGGGAAGCCAGTTAAATATCCATCCAATTACCATTTTATTTGTGCTCTTGACATCAGGATCTATGTTTGGAATCTGGGGAGTTTTCCTTGGAATTCCAGTCTATGCATCTGCTAAGGTGGTGATCGGAGCTATCTTTGAATGGTATAAGGTCGTCAGTGGCTTGTATGAAGAACACAATGAAGTAGAAGAGGAAACACACAGTGAGTCATAGTCAACAAATGGTAGAGGCTCTCGATCGGCAAGAGCTAGAAGAGGCAGAAGTTCAATTTCAACAGGCTTTGTTAGAAGATAGTGAAGCGCAATTATTGGATTTAGGTCAATATCTTGAAAGTATCGGTTTTTACCCTCAGGCAAAAGAGATCTATGAACAGATTGCAGAAACCTATCCAGAAGTGTATCTAAGTTTGGCAACCATCCTTGCAGAGGAAGGCCAAACGGAAGAGGCCTTTGCTTATTTAGAAGAAATTGAGCCAGACTCTAACTGGTATGTGGCCAGTCTCTTGGTTAAGGCGGATCTCTATCAGATGGAAGGCCTAGCAGATGTGGCGCGTGAAAAATTAGTTGAAGCAGCCCGTCTGTCTGATGATCCCATCATTCAATTAGGACTAGCTGAAATTGATCTGGAATTGGAACGCTACCAAGAGGCTATCCAAGAGTATGCCCAGTTAGACAATCGGGAGATTTTGGAAGCAACAGGAATTTCCACCTATCAACGAATTGGTTTTGCCTATGCCAATCTTGGTAAATTTGAAGCAGCTGTTCCCTTCTTAGAGAAAGCTCTGGAGATTGAGTTTGATGACCAGATTGCTTACGAATTAGCGACCTTATTGTCTGACCAAGAAGAATTCCAAAAAGCCCTGATCTACTACAAACAAATTGATACCTTGTCGCCTGATTTTGAGGGTTATGAGTATGGTTATGCTTTGGCTTTACAGGCTGAAAATGACCGTGAAAAAGCACTTGAGATTTCTAAACAAGGGATCCAGAAGAATCCATTTGATGCCCAATTGAAGCTCCTTGCTTCTCAGCTTTCTTATGAACTCCACCAGCCTGAGCAAGCAGAAGCTTATCTATTAGAGGCTAAAGAAGTGGCAGATGATATAGAAGAGATTGCTCTTCGCCTGACCACCCTTTATTTGGAACAGGAACGCTTTGACCAAGTCTTGGATTGGCAAAATGAAGAAGTCGAAACAGTTGTTACCCGGTGGAACATTGCCCGTGCCTTGGCTGCCTTGGAGAAATCAGAAGAGGCCGTCTTAGCCTACCAAGAGCTCTATGAGGACTTAAAGGACAACCCAGAATTCCTCGAAGCCTATGTTTATTTGTTGCGTGAGGCTGGAGATGTGACGAAGGCGCGTGAAGTGGCTAATCAGTATTTGGCGATCGTACCAGACGATGTACAGATGCAAACCCTCTATGATAGCCTCTAATCAAAACCATATCGTGAAGATTCGGAATAGTTTGTGGTATACTGGTAGAAGATAGAATGAGGAGAGAAAAACATGGAACCAGTGAAACTTTTTCAATACAATACCTTAGGTGCCCTAATGGCGGGTCTGTATGGGGGTTCATTTACGATTGGAGAACTCTTGGAACACGGAGATCTAGGAGTTGGGACGCTTGATTCTATTGATGGAGAGTTGATCGTATTAGATGGTAAGGCATATCAGGCCAAGGGATCAGGGGACCATCCTGAAATAGTCGAAGTTTCTCCGGATGCCAAGGTTCCCTATGCAGCAGTCGTCCCTCACCAAGCAGAAGTCATTTTCCGCCAACGCTTTGAAATGACGGACGAGGAATTGGAAGCCCGTATTGAATCTTATTACGATGGGGAAAATCTTTTCCGCTCCATTAAGATTCGTGGTGACTTTGCCAAGATGCATGTCCGTATGATTCCAAAATCAACACCAGAGATGAAGTTTGCAGAGGTTGCAACCCATCAGCCAGAATATACACGGGAAAATGTCACTGGAACCATCGTCGGTTTTTGGACACCAGAAATTTTCCATGGCGTGAGTGTGGCTGGTTATCATTTGCACTTTATTTCAGATGACCACACCTTTGGTGGCCATGTCATGGATTTTGTCATCACAGAAGGGATTGTAGAGGTGGGAGCTATCGATCAGCTGGATCAACGTTTCCCAGTTCAAGACCGTCAGTACCTCTTTGCCAAATTCAATGTTGATGAGGTCAAAGAAGACATCAATAAAGCAGAATAAAAAGGTTGAGCATCGCTCAACCTTTTAGAATGTAGACAAACTGTTCTAAGTATGCTGAAAAATAAAATGAGGTATACTTTTAGGCTCATTCAACATATATTGAAACTTTCCGCCGTGAGAAAAGTGCTTGAAATATAATCATTTCAAGCACTAGGGAGTTTTGAGACTTTAGACTCAAAACTAAGTCATGGAACTTCTTCGAAGTTCGCTGACGTCCGTTCTCACCTAAGGAAAGTTTCTTAAATAACATTATCTTAAACACGAAAGGTTGAGCGTCGCTCAACCTTTTATTTTTGAAATCAGTCCGTTAATTTCATGGCTTTGATTTTTTCTTCTTCTGGGGTGACCCGCAGAGTCTTCTGGCCGGTGTAGGTGACAAAGCCGGGCTTTCCACCGGTTGGTTTATTGAGTTTCTTGGCTTCGATCATATCTACTTGGACCAGGTTTGAGAGGCGGGCCTTGGAATAGTAGGCGGCCAACTCTGCAGCATCGGTCTTCACTTCATCGGATGGATTTAGATTTCCTGTAATGACGACGTGGCTTCCCGGGATATCTTTGGCATGGAACCAGAGCTCATCTTTCTTAGCGATCTTAAAGGTCAGTTCATCGTTTTGTAAATTATTGCGACCCACTAAAATGATAGTTTTTCCATCACTAGCTAGGTATTTCTCAGGTTTTTTCCGTTTATGAATTTTTTCGCGGTTGCGCCGTTTGATAAAGCCGGTCTGGATTAGCTCTTCTCGAATTTCTGCCACCTCAGCTAGGCTCGCTTGAGAAAGGGCTGTTTCAACCGTTTCAAGATAAGAAATGGTTTCCTTGGTTTCTTGAATGAGGATGGTCAAATGTTTGACGGCTTCTTTTAACTTCTGGTAGCGTTTGAAGTAGCGTTGCGCATTTTGGTTGGGGGTCAGAGCCTTATTGAGTTGGATGGTGATGGGTTCGTTGGTATAGTAATTGTCCAGGACAACCTGGTCTTGGTCGTTTGGTACCTGGTGGAGGAAAGTTGTCAGCAATTCTCCTTTTTGGCGGAACTCTTCTGCATTGTCGGTCGCTGCTAACTCGGCTTCTTGTTTGGCTAATTTTTTCCGGTTCTTTTCAAGATCGTTTTCGACCTTGCGGATCAATTCACTGGCCTGTTGTTGCACCCGATCGCGCTCAGCCTTGTCTCGGTAATAGTCATCTAGCAGATCTGAAAGTGTTTCGAACCTTTGACTGGTCGCATCCGCAAAGGGGATAGCCGAGAAGGATTTGGTCGTTAGGCGAGGCTCAGAAGGTGTCTTGAAAAAGGTCCGGAAGGTCTTTAATTTTTCATCGGTCTCAAGTCGCTTGGCTAATTCTTGAGCCGTATCTCGCCCCAAACCTTGGAAACATTTTTGAAGGTTCTTTGGACTTAACTCTTCCTTGTGAAGAAGGGCGAAGAGGGCTTCATCTCCAATTGTAAAAGGATTGGCCGCGTCGGTTTTCGGAGGGGCTACATAGGTTGATCCAGGAAGAATGGTCCGGTAGCTATTTTGTGAGAAGCCGACATGTTTGATGGCCTCGATGATTTTATTGCTGGTCCGGTCTAGGAGAATAATATTACTGTGCTTGCCCATGATTTCGATCATTAAGCTGACAGAAATGGCATCTCCAATTTCGTTTTTATTGGAGACACGGATTTCAAGAATCCGGTCGTTTTCCATTTGCTCAATTCCTTCAATGACAGCGCCCTGAAGATATTTGCGCATAACCATAATAAAGGTATTGGGAAAGGCAGGATTTTCAAAGTTGGTCTGGGTCCGTTGAACCCGTCCAAAGACAGAATGGGCAGAGAGCAAGAGCTTTTGGTTTTTCCGATTGCCTCGGATTTGGAGCACCAATTCTTGCTCGAAAGGTTGGTTAATTTTTTGAATGCGACCGCTCAAGAGTTCGGCCTTCAATTCTTGCACCATATGGTGTAAAAAAAATCCATCAAAAGACATGGGATTCCTCAACATTCTAGCGTTTATTCTAGTAAATTATATCAAAATTAGAGCGGAAATCCCAGAGAGAAGCTAGAAGCTGTTCAATAGAAAATGAAGAGAAAATGCGAACGTTTTCAAAAAAATGCAGAAAAAGTATTGACATTTTTGAAAGAAAATTCTAAAATGTAAGAAATTAGAAAAGTAGTAAATGAAAGTTTCAAGAGAGCCCACGGTTGCTGAGAGTGGGTAGCGGCAGTTTATGAAATTGGACTAATGATGAGATGAATTTGAAACAATAAAAATTCGGTTGGCACACCTTATCGTGCAACTTGTTGCTAGACAAGACAGAGATATGGGGGAGACTATCCTTTTCCCATAAGTGAGGTGGCACCGCGATGACACGTCCTCACATAGCTTTTGCTATGTGTGGGCGTGTTTTTTGTTTTAGATGAGAAGGGAGAAAAGAAATGAAGAAACGATGGCGTCGCAGTCTTTAGATGATGGAAAAAAAGAAGAAAATGAAAAATAGAAGAGGTATTAAAAATGAAAAATAAACGTTTAATGGGAATTATTGGTTTGATTGCAGCAGCAGTCATTGGGACAGCGATCTATTCAGCTACAGCAGGCAAAGACAACAAGGCAGCAAGCAGCAATGAAAAGGCTAAAGTTGGGGTCTTGCAGTTGGTCAGCCACCCTTCGCTCGACTTGATCTACAAGGGGATTCAAGATGGTTTGGCTGAAGAAGGTTATGACAAGGACAAAGTGGACATTGATTTCCTCAATGCAGAAGGCGACCAAAACAAAGTTGCGACCATGAGTAAACAATTGGTAGACAAGGATAACCAAGTCTTGATTGGGATTGCAACTCCATCTGCTCAAGGTTTGGCTAGTGCAACCAAAGACAAACCAATTGTCATGGGTGCTATCACCGATCCGGTCGGTGCTAAATTGGTCAAAGATTTAAAAAAACCAGGTGGCAATATCACTGGGGTATCTGACCACAATCCAACTGAGCAACAGTTGAAATTGATCAAAGAGTTGACTCCAAACGTGAAAACAATCGGGATCCTTTACTCAACCAGTGAGGATAATTCTAAAACGCAAGTAGAAGAATTTACAAAATTAGCTGAAAAAGCAGGTTACAAGGTGGTTCCTTATTCAGTCCCTTCTACAAATGAAATTGCTTCTACCGTGTCTGTAATGTCAGGCAAAGTCGATGCCATCTGGGTTCCAATCGACAATACTATCGCATCAGCCTTCTCAACTGTTGTCGAAGCTAACAAAACAGCTAAAAAACCAATCTTCCCAAGTGCGACAGCTATGGTAGAAGCTGGTGGTCTTGGTTCAGTCGTTGTCGACCAACATGATCTTGGAGTAGCAACTGGTAAAATGGCTGCGAAGATCTTGAAAGGTCAAAAACCAGCTGATACACCTGTTGAAATCTTTAGCCAAGGAAAATCTGTCATCAATAAAAAAGTCGCAGATGAATTGGGCATTACTATTCCAGAATCTGTCTTGAAAGATGCTGGACAAGTCATTAAATAAAAAGAAAACGAATCACAAGAATGGCAGGGTAATTTTGCTTTGGCAGGTCTTTAAATCGTGACCTTTAAAAATGTTTACCAGTGCACACGACCAGCTATGTTACTCATGGTAGAGGAGAAAGATATGGAAGTCAAGATAACAGATCTTCATCCGACCCAACTATATTTATCAGAAAAGAAGTTACAAGCTATCCAGATGCTGGATCAGTCGGTAGACATCATCAATGTGGATCCAATTAGTGTTCTTGCATTTGGAGATTGCTTCTTGATTACAGACGGGCATCACAGGGCTTATCTGGCTTTATTGGCAGGTCGGGATACGATTTCTGCTGAGTTTGATCGAGATGGTGGCGATGAGTTGTATGCTCTCTATGCGCAAGCTTGCGAGGAAAGAAAGATATCCTCTGTTTTTGATTTAAAACATCGTATCTTGCCTCAAGATGAGTATGAAGCAAAATGGTATAACTGGTGTGATGGTTTTAACCAAGCAGCCACTCTTCTATTGAAGAGGCAAGCAGATGCAACTGACAAGGCAAATAGATAATGCACTACCTCTTGTTCCTTTTTCTAGTGAATTAGTCTCATCTAACTTGTTTTTTAACTAAAAATCTGATAAACTATGTAGTAATTGAATAGAAATCTGCAAGACTAGTACCTCAAGGGAAGTGCGACAGGGAGAAGGGCCGTGACTGAAAGCTCTTTGCATGAAAGCTGAGTGAATTCACTTGCGTAAAGGATTTAGAAATTAAGGTCTGGTTTACGGATAAAAAACGGATGGTACCGCGTGTCAACGCTCCGAATGTGGGTGTTGGCGCGTGGTTTTTTCTATGTCTGTAGAGGGACCATGATGGAGGAAATATGTCAACGATTGAAGAACAATTAAAAGCGCTTCGTGAAGAAACGCTGGCAGCTTTGAAGCAGATTTCTGCTGAAAATAAAAAAGAATTGCAAGAACTACGGGTCTCTGTCCTTGGGAAAAAAGGATCTCTGACTGAGATCCTCAAAGGGATGAAAGATGTTTCTGCAGAGATGCGTCCGGTTATCGGGAAACACGTCAATGAAGCTCGCGATGTCTTGACGGCTGCTTTTGAAGAAACAACCAAACTCTTGGAAGAAAAGAAAGTCCAAGCGAAACTAGCTAGCGAAAGTATCGATGTGACCCTTCCAGGGCGTCCAGTTGCTAGTGGTTACCGTCATATCTTGACCCAAACCAGTGAAGAAATCGAAGATATCTTTATTGGGATGGGTTACCAAGTCGTGGATGGCTTTGAAGTGGAGCAAGACTACTACAACTTTGAACGCATGAATCTGCCTAAAGATCACCCAGCGCGGGATATGCAGGATACCTTCTATATCACAGAAGAAATCTTGCTTCGGACCCATACCTCACCAGTACAGGCGCGTGCGATGGATGCGCATGACTTTAGCAAGGGACCATTGAAGATGATCTCTCCAGGGCGTGTTTTCCGTCGGGATACGGATGATGCGACCCACAGCCACCAATTCCATCAGATCGAAGGCTTGGTTGTTGGGAAGAACATCTCAATGGCAGACCTTCAAGGAACGCTTCAATTGATCGTGCAAAAGATGTTTGGTGCAGAACGTCAAATCCGTCTGCGTCCTTCTTACTTCCCATTTACCGAGCCATCAGTTGAAGTAGACGTTTCTTGCTTCAAATGTGGTGGAGCTGGATGTAACGTATGTAAGAAAACTGGTTGGATTGAAATCATGGGAGCCGGTATGGTTCACCCACGCGTCCTTGAGATGAGTGGCATTGATTCAACAGTCTATTCAGGATTCGCCTTCGGACTTGGTCAGGAGCGTGTAGCCATGCTTCGTTACGGAATCAATGATATCCGTGGCTTCTATCAAGGGGATATCCGTTTTTCAGAACAATTTAAATCATCATGTTAGTAAAAGTTAAGCCGAATGAATTTCAAATTTTAAGGGAATTAGAGGTGGAAACCTATGGGGATACCTTTGGTCCCTACATCTCTGATGCCGATATGGAAGATTACTACCAGACGGTTTTATCGCTAGAGCAAATCCAAAAGGATTTGGCAGACCCGGAATCAGAGACCTATTTTGTCCTAGATCACAATCAGGAAATTTGTGGTTTTCTCAAGTTTAACTGGGGTAAGGCACAAACAGAGCCAGTAGAGATGGACAATGCTTTTGAAATCCAGCGCATCTATGTCAAAAAAGAACATCATGGCAAGGGCTATGGCAAGGAAATGTTTAGCTTTGCCTTAAAAGAAGCTCAAAAACGTGGATTTGACTGGGCCTGGCTGGGTGTCTGGGAACGAAATTTTAAGGCCCAAAACTTTTACAAACAATTCGGATTTAAACGGTTTAGCGAGCACCACTTTATCACAGGGGAAACCGTGGATACAGACTGGTTGCTGCGCAAGCATTTGAAGGAGAATCCGCAAGCTTAATTGTGGGTCCAAATTGAGAGAAAGGAATTGAGAAGATCTCACCTAGTGGGATCTTACGATCAGAATAATGTTAGTATCATATAAATGGTTAAAACAATTGGTGGACGTGGATGTGCCATCAGAAGAGTTGGCTGAAAAAATGTCAACTACAGGGATCGAGGTAGAAGGTGTGGAATCACCAGCTGCTGGTCTCTCAAAAATTGTCGTCGGAGAAGTCTTGTCTTGTGAAGATGTGCCAGAAACACACTTGCATGTCTGCCAAGTCAATGTGGGTGAAGAAGAAGCCCGTCAAATCGTCTGTGGAGCACCAAATGTGCGAGCAGGCATCAAGGTTATGGTGGCTCTTCCGGGTGCTCGCATTGCGGATAACTACAAGATTAAAAAAGGGAAAATCCGTGGTTTGGAATCTCTCGGAATGATCTGTTCCCTTGGTGAATTGGGAATTTCTGACTCCGTTGTACCAAAAGAATTTGCAGATGGCATCCAAATCTTGCCAGAAAATGCTGTTCCAGGAGAAGAAGTCTTCTCTTACCTCGACTTGGATGATGAAATCATCGAACTTTCCATCACTCCAAACCGTGCAGACGCTCTTTCTATGCGTGGGGTGGCGCACGAAGTAGCAGCGATCTATGACAAGGCAGTCAATTTCAAAGACTTTACGTTGACTGAAACGGACCAAGCTGTAGCAGATGCTCTTTCTGTCAGCATTGACACTGATAAGGCACCTTACTATGCAGCCCGTATCTTAGACGATGTAACCATCGCACCAAGTCCACAATGGTTGCAAAACCTCCTCATGAACGAAGGCATCCGTCCCATCAATAACGTGGTCGATGTAACCAACTATATTCTGCTTTACTTTGGTCAACCTATGCATGCCTTTGACTTGGATACCTTTGAAGGAACTGATATCCGTGTGCGTGAAGCGCGTGCTGGTGAAAAATTGGTAACCTTGGATGGGGAAGAATGTGAGTTGGAAACAAGTGACCTCGTGATTACGGTTGCGGATAAACCAGTAGCCCTTGCAGGTGTCATGGGTGGAGAAGCTACAGAAATCTCTGAAAAATCTACTCGTGTTGTTCTTGAAGCGGCTGTCTTCAATGGCAAATCAATCCGTAAGACCAGCGGTCGCCTCAACCTTCGTTCTGAATCATCTTCACGTTTTGAAAAAGGGATCAATGTGGCAACTGTCAATGAAGCCCTTGATGCGGCAGCGAGCATGATTGCTGAATTGGCTGGTGCAACCGTGCGTAAGGGCATCGTTTCAGCAGGCCAGTTGGATACTTCTGATGTGGAAGTTTCTTCAACTCTTGCAGACGTGAACCGTGTCCTTGGGACAGAGCTTTCCTACGCGGATGTCGAAGATGTCTTCCGTCGTCTTGGTTTTGGCCTTTCTGGAAATGCAGAAAGCTTCACAGTCAGCGTTCCTCGTCGCCGTTGGGACATCACCATTGAAGCGGACCTCTTTGAAGAAATTGCTCGGATTTATGGTTATGACAAATTACCAGCAACCCTTCCAAAAGATGACGGGACAGCAGGTGAATTGACAGCGACTCAAAAATTGCGTCGCCAAGTTCGGACCATTGCTGAAGGAGCAGGCTTGACTGAAATCATTACCTACGCTCTGACAACTCCTGAAAAAGCAGTGGAGTTCGCTACATCTCCAAGCAACTTAACAGAGCTTATGTGGCCAATGACTGTGGATCGTTCAGTCCTCCGTCAAAATATGATCTCAGGGATCTTAGATACCGTAGCTTATAACGTCGCCCGTAAGAACAAAGATTTGGCCCTCTACGAGATCGGAAAAGTCTTTGAACAGACAGGCAATCCAAAAGAAGAATTGCCAAACGAAATCAACAGCTTTGCCTTTGCTTTAACTGGCTTAGTCGCTGAAAAAGACTTCCAAACTGCAGCTGTTCCAGTTGACTTCTTCTATGCAAAAGGAATCCTTGAAGCCCTCTTTGCTCGCTTGGGTCTTGTTGTGACTTATACAGCAACACAAGAAATCAAGAGTCTCCACCCAGGTCGGACAGCCTTGATCTCACTGGGTGACCAAGTGATTGGGGTCTTGGGACAAGTCCATCCTGTAACAGCTAAGGCTTATGATATCCCAGAAACCTATGTGGCAGAATTGAACTTATCTGCTATTGAAGCAGCTCTTCAACCAGCCGCAGCCTTTGTGGAAATCACTAAGTTCCCAGCAGTGAGCCGTGACATCGCCCTTCTCCTCAAAGCAGAAGTGACCCACCAAGAAGTGGTTGATGCGATTCAAGCTGCTGGCGTGAAACGCTTGACAGACATCAAACTCTTTGACGTCTTCTCCGGTGAAAAACTAGGTCTTGGCATGAAGTCTATGGCCTACAGCTTGACCTTCCAAAATCCAGAAGATAGCTTGACGGATGAAGAAGTCGCACGCTACATGGAAAAAATCCAAGCTTCTCTCGAAGAAAAAGTAGACGCAGAAGTACGTTAAAATGTGTATAGAAAAAACCGTTGATGACTCATCAACGGTTTTTAAAATTCATTTTACAAGATGGTTTCCATGACCGTTTCTTGAGGTTTCATGCCCTGTCTTTGATAGAAGCGAAGGGCTCCTTCATTGTCATTCCAGACATTAAGAGTTAGGTTGTAGCAGCCGATTTTCTTGGCATAGCTGACAGCGAATTGATAGAGTTGATCGCCGATCTTTTGCCCACGCACTGCTTGATCGACACACAAGTCCTCGATGAAGAGGGTTTTTATCGGATGAAGCACAGGATTGTCAGAGACTTCTTTAATAGTGACGAAGAGATGTCCTAGGATTTGGCCATCCGCATTTTCATAGACGAAAATCGGTGTCTGATCTTGCGCCATTAACTGTTCTAACTCTTCTTCACTATATTTTTCGCCACTTTCCTTGAAAATATCGGGACGAGCTTGGTGGTGAACGGAAAGAATCTGTTCTAAGAGACCAATTAAAGCAGGAATATCTTTTGGTTGAGCTATACGAATCGTCATGTAGATTCTCCTTAGTAGTATTTTCTTCATTATAAAAATTTTTTCTAAATCTTGTCAATGGAAAAAGGAACGCTAAAAGGTGCGCAAATACGGACCTTTTATTTCTTACCTCAAATGATCTTGTCAATCATATTTTTATTTTTGACAAATATTTTTATTTTTTTGACAAATATACTTGTCAAAAAGAAAAAGAAGTGTTACAATGTTTTTAGTTGAAAGAAGAGGAGGTATTCTTATGGGAGCTATATGGATTCTATTTATCCCTTTTCTGGTTATCATTTATGCAAGCACAGAAAAGAAGATAAAAAAGTTGAACAAACGTATTAAAAGATTAGAAAAACAAGTGAAAGGAAATCAAGAAATGTCTAGACTTTTAGAAGAATTAAAAGGCCAAAAGGTCAAGGTGACAGTAAATGGGTTTGGAACCGAATATGAGATTATGGATATCGATGAAGATTGGGTCAAATTGAGTCGTGAGACCAATAAACAACAAAGAGAAACCAAATTAGTCCGTATCGAAGATATTCAAGATATTCAAGGTATTCAACTATAAGGGGGCGAAAGCCATGATTTTAAAAAATCGACTGAAAGAGCTGAGGGCGCGTGATGGTCTCAACCAATCTGAGCTAGCCAAGCTAGCTGGAGTCTCGCGCCAGTCGATCAGTCTCTTGGAGAGAGGGGAGTACACCCCTTCGGTTATCATTGCGATCACCATCGCCCAGATATTCAAGGAACCGGTGGAAAATGTTTTTAGTCTAGTAGAGGAAGAGGAATAACAATGAAAAAGAAGTATAAAGAAAGGTCAGCCCGTTTTCGTTTTTGGAGAAATGTAGGGATCATTACAGTTTCCGGCTTGATCGGAGGAGTTATCGGATTTTTGACAGAAATGTTTGGATACGAAAAGCCCCTAGAAATCCAATCCTTCTTTAGTAAAGAAGTACTCCTTTTGGGCTCAGCAGTTTTATTCTTAGTCGCATTTATACTCACGATGGTCTTACTGATGTGCGCGAGAAAAGTCCATCAAAAGATGCTCCAAATAGAAGACGATGATGAAGCCTATCACTATGACATTCAAAAGAAAAAACTATATGGCTTAGCGACCATTTTTAAAGGCATCATGATCTTGCCCTACTTTTTAGTCGTCATTTTTTATAGTCAATTGGTCGACTTAGATAGACCTGGCGCTGGGGACATGGCTTTTATCTTTGGAGACTTTACCATGCTCTATCTCTTTCTTGTCTTGTTTGCCCTATTTTTCCTATCGGATATCTTCTTTCGCAAGACCTTCCATCTGATTTATGGAAAACCAATTCCCCGCAATGCTAATGCCAAGGAAGTGCGTGAATTTATGATGAGTATGATGGATGAAGCAGAAAAGCAGATTAGCTACGAGGAAAACTATGAAATTATCATTAAGTTAAACAATTATATCTTGCCTTTTGCTTTAATTGGAATTTTCTTGATTGGTACCTTTTTCCATACCGATATCTTATTAGCCTTAGTAGTTGTATCACTGATTTATCTCTATATCTTGGTCTCACAATACAAGATTACCAAACGTTATTATAAAGAGTAAAGGAGTCATCCATGTTAGAAATTAGAAATTTAGAAAAAAGCTTTGGGAATAAGCAGGTTCTCTTCGGAGTAGATCTGACAGCTCAACAAGGGCATATCCTTGGCTTAGTTGGGAAAAATGGTGCCGGGAAAACAACTATTTTCCACAGTATCTTGCGCTTTTTGGACTACAGTGGCGAGATTCGCCTAGGTGGCAAAGCGATCACCCAAGAAACCTACAAGGAAATTGGCTATTTGCCAGAAGAACGTAGTCTTATGCCAAAACTCACGATTTTTGAGCAGGTCCGCTATTTGGCTGCCTTAAAAGGAATGAGCACTGCTGAGGTCAAGGAAAAATTACCGACCTGGATGGAAAAACTCCAAGTAAAAGGAAAATTGACCGATAAAATAAAGAGTCTCTCAAAAGGGAACCAACAGAAGGTTCAATTGATCATCACCTTGATCCATGAGCCTAAATTGATCATTTTAGATGAACCCTTTAGCGGCTTGGATCCGGTCAATACAGAAGTGCTCAAGCAGGTCATTTTTGAAGAAAAAGAGCGTGGGGCAACCATTATCTTTTCTGACCACGTCATGACCAATGTCGAAGAGTTGTGTGATGATATCCTAATGATCCGTGATGGTTCGGTTGTCCTTTCAGGGCCAGTCCAAGAGGTCCGTAATAGCTATGGCAAGACTCGTCTCTTTGTTTCTAACGACTTTAGCAAAGAAGAGCTAGAAGCTCTGCCACACGTGACCAAGGTCAGCATGACCAAGCAAGGTACTTGGAAGTTGATCTTGGATGATGCGTCAGCTGGTCCAGAATTATTTGACCGCTTGACCAAGGGTCGCTACCTAGCAACCTTTGACCACCAAGCCCCAACTATTGATGAGATTTTTAAACTTGAATCAGGAGTAGAAGTATGAAACAGATGTTTGTCGTAATGAAAGAAACCTATATCAGACAAGTGAAATCATGGAGTTTCCTCTTCATGGTCTTCGGTCCCTTCCTCTTTTTAGGATTGAGCATTGGAATCGGTTATCTGACAGGTTCTTCTACAGATGCCAAAAACCAGGTGGCCTTGGTGACAGAAGTTCCAGCTGTCAAAGAAAGTCTCAAAGGAACTGATGGCTTGACCTTGGACTACAAGGATGAAGCTGCAGCTAAAAAAGCTATCAAGGATGAGAAAGCAGCTGCTTACCTAACGGTCGATGAAAAAGATGGCCAGCTAGAAGCCACTTATGTGGGTGATCAAGCCATGAAAATGGAATTGAAAAGCCTTGTCACTGCGAAATTAAGCCAGGTCCAACAAGGGATCAATCTAGCGCGTGCCAATCTAAGCAAAGAGCAGCTGACAGCCTTGTCTCAACAGGTTTCTCTCAAAGAAAAAATTGACGAGAAAAAAGAAGGCTTGAAAATGGTGCAAACCATGGTTGCAGGTGGTCTGGGAATGCTGCTTTATATGATTTTGATCTTCTACTCTAGTATCACAGCCCAAGAAGTGGCCAGTGAAAAGGGAACCAAGATCATGGAAGTGGTCTTCTCTAGTATCAAAGCAACCGACTATTTCTTCGCACGCATGCTCGGACTCTTCGGAGTGATTTTTACCCATATTTTTGTCTATGTCGTTGGGTTAGTAGCTGTTTGGATTTTTAGAGCAGATATCCCAGTTGTCAAGGATATTCTCGCTCCAAACTCTCCAATTACCCAACACCTAGCAGAAGCGATCTCGCTTAATACCGTCTTCTTCATTATCCTTGGGATCTTTATGTATGTGGTGCTCTCTGCCTTCTTAGGTTCCACAGTTGCACGACCTGAAGATTCAGGAAAAGCGATTTCGCCACTGATGATGTTAGTTATCTTTAGCTTCCTTGGGGTAACCACCTTGGGAAGTGCCGGTGATGTCTTCTTATTAAAGATCGGTTCCTACATTCCTTTTATCTCAACCTTCTTCATGCCATTCCGTACCATCAATGGCTACGCGACTGGTCTTGAAGCTTGGGGTTCATTGGGAATTGCAGTTCTCTTTACCATTGTGGGAACAGTGCTCATTGCCCGTATCTATGCGAGCCTGATCCTTCAGACCGATGACCTCGGACCATGGAAGACCATCAAACGTGCTCTTAGCTATCGCTAATTAGATAAGCTCTCAGTTATCGCTGAGGGCTTTTTGATTTCAAATTGACTTTTGCAAGCCTTTTCAATACAATAGAACTACAGAAAAGGAGGCGGACATGAACTATATTGAGTTTGCTGAAAATGAGCGTCTGTCCACGATTGTCCTTGGGATGATGCGGATCAGTCAGATGAGTGAAGATGAGGTGGAGGCCTTGGTGGAGGCAGCCTTGTCAATTGGGATCAACACCTTTGATCTGGCGGATATCTATGGCGATGGTCAGTGTGAGGTCCTGCTGGGGAAGGTCCTCAAGCGTCGTCCGGATCTTCGGGACCAGATGTGGATCCAGTCCAAGTGTGGGATTCGCAAAGATGGCTTTACCTATTTTGATTTTTCCAAAGATTATATTTTGGATTCCGTTGATGGCATCCTCGAGCGTCTGCGGATTGAACGCTTGGATAGTCTTCTCCTTCACCGACCGGATGCCCTCATGGAGCCTGAAGAAGTAGCGGAAGCTTTTGATCAGTTGGAGCAAGCGGGCAAGGTCCGTCATTTTGGGGTGTCCAATCAAAATCCCATGATGATGGAATTGCTCAAAACGGCTATCAAACAACCTCTCAAGGTCAACCAGCTGCAGTTGAGTGCAGCCTTTACACCGAGCTTTGAAGCTGGTTTTCATGTCAATATGGAAGGGCCAAAAGCAGCCGTGCGAGATGGCAGTGTCTTTGAGTATTGTCGCTTAACTGATACGGTGATTCAAGCTTGGTCTGTCCTCCAGCATGGCTACTTCAAGGGGAATTTTGTCGGTAAAGAAGAGTTTGCGGCCCTCAATCACGTCCTTACTGACTTGGCGAAAAAATACCAGGTCACACCGACAGCTATCGCCCTTGCTTGGGTCCTCCGCTATCCTGGTAAGATGCAGGCGGTCATCGGAACGACCAAGCCCCAGCATGTCCTTGAAACAGGGAAAGCAGCAGAAGTCACCCTAACTCGTAAGGAATGGTACCAAATCTACTTGGCTGCAGGAAATGATTTGCCTTAGAATCTTGTTAGTAAACCAGATTCCACTCTTATCGGTGGTCTGGTTTTTTGTTTGGTAGTTTTCAGATTTTTCTTGACAAGTCTCTATCTTTTATGGTATTCTTTTATGCAACAAGCGTTGCGCAACAAATGTTGCGTGAAAGGAGTCTTATGCCACCCAAGGTTAAATTTAGTAAAGAGGCTATCATTGGGACAGCTTTACAATTGGTACGCGAACAGGGCATGGCTAGTTTAACGGCTCGAGCATTAGCGGAGCAACTGGGAGCCACACCGAGAGTCATTTTTGGGCAATTTGCTAATATGGCTGAGTTACAAGCAGAGGTTATTGGTGCTGCGGAAATGGTCGTGGTGGAGTATATTCGCAAGGCCTTAGAAGATGAAAAGCCTTTCCGATCTGTCGGGGTTGCTTATATCCTTTTCGCCTCAAAAGAGCCCCAACTTTTTCAATTGCTTTTCCAAAATCCTAGCAAAGATCCGATTCGTCGCTTTCAAGATTTTCTTCCCATGAAGGATCATAGTTACCAATTGGTTCTGGATTCGATTGTTGCAGACTATCCTTTGACTGTAGAGGAAGCTAGTCGCTTGTACCAGCATCTATTTATCTACTCACACGGGATGGCCTCTATGGTTGCTTCTGGTATTTATCAGTTCGGCATGGAAGAAGTGATTGGATTACTGACAGAGGTTTGTCAATCTCTCATCAAAGAAATGGTAGGAAAGAAATGATTCAACTAGAAAATGTGCACAAAAGTTACGGCCAAACCAAGGTTTTAAAAGGGATTGATTTGCAGATTCAAGACCAGGATGATGTGGTTATCCTCGGCCCTTCTGGATCGGGGAAATCAACTCTCTTAAACGTGTTATCAGGCTTAGAAAAGGTAGATGAGGGACATATCCTCATTCAAGGACAAGATTTGTCTCAACTCACGGATGCTCAATTGACGGCCTTTAGACGGGAGAAGATTGCCTTTATTTTCCAGCAGTATTATCTATTGCCGAATCTAACGGTCAGACAAAATGTAAAAATGGGGGCTGACCTGGCAAACAATCATGATTTTTTGCAGATCATCGAGGATTTGGGACTTGGCGATAAGCTGGACAAATATCCGAGTGAATTGTCTGGTGGGGAACAGCAGAGAGTCTCCATTGCTCGGGCCTTGGCCAAAAAGCCAGAGATTCTCTTTTTAGATGAGCCGACGGGAGCTCTCGATGAAGAAACAGGGCGCAAGATTCTGGACTATATCTGGAAGTTAAAGGAAAAGCTGGGCTTCACCCTCATCATGGTGACGCACAACCAAAATATTGCGGATATGGCCAGAACCATCATTCGTGTCAATAGTGGCAAGATTACCGAAGTTGTGACCAATGATCAGCCTCAGACTGCCTATGAGATTGGATGGTAAGCCATGTTTTCAGTAAAAGATATTCGAAAATTAGTTGTCGTCAGTATCATTGGAGCCTGTGCGGTCTTTGTGGCCAATCTCTTCTTGAATTTTTACCTGGATATCGTGCAGTTGGAAATTTCGAAAACCAATCCCATGATTCAGACCTACTATGATGCCCAGGTTTCGCTTTCCTGGATGGTGGCCATGGTCAGTGGGGTTGTCTTGTCCTTGACGTCGGTCCTTCTCATGTGTTTTTATATCAAACAATTTGTTGATGACCACAAGGAACAATTAGGGATTTTAAAGGCTTTGGGCTACAGCAATGGCCAGTTGGCGAAACGATTTTGGGCCTTTGGACTTAGTTTTGGAGCTGGAGCGCTTCTTGGCTATTTCGCTTCATTTCTCATGATGGGACATTTTTACGACTTCCGTAATGAGAAGGGGATTTTGCCAGAAATTACCATTCACCTTCACTGGCAGCTCCTGCTTGCCTTGGTGATCCTGCCAACGAGCTTCTTTATGCTTCTCGCGATTGGTTATGCTAGAAGACAACTACAAACGCCTGCGCTTCTCTTATTGAAAAAGTCTCCAAGTCCGATCAAGGTCAAAAGGAGAAAGCGAGCTCCTAAGAAAGAGAAAGACTTCCTAAAAGAGCTATCCTTGTCACTGATTTGGGGGAGAAAATCGATCTTGTTTTTTGTGGTCTTTGGATCCATGTGTTTTGCGGCCATGGTTCAATTGTCCTTTGGCCTCAGGGATTACACAGATGATATCATCCAAACTATGATGATCATGATTGGTTTGATCCTTTCTTTCTCGATACTCTTTTTGTCATTGGGGATTGTTGTCTCAGAAAGTCGTGAAACCTTGGCTCTTATGAAGGCTTTTGGCTACACCGATCGTGAATGCCAAAGTCATATTCTCGCTCCCTATCGTTTTTGGGCCTATCTAGGATTTGTTCTTGGGACGGCTTATCAATACGGTATCATGGAATTCTTGATCGGTGTGATCAAAGATACGGTTCCTGGTAAAATTGAGCATCACTTTGATGGGAATGTGTGCTTCTGGACCTTGCTTGCTTTTGCTGTGGTTTATGAAAGCCTCTTTTATCTATCCAACAGAAAACTCCAAAAACAAACCATCAAAGAAGTGCTCTTAGCTGAATAAATAGAAAAGAGAGTGGGACAGAAATTGGTAATTCGTTAGAATTCGATTTCGTCGTCCCACCTCCGCACAGTTGAGTAGGGCTGTAAAAGCTGATGAAATCAGCGTAGTAGAGCCCACTCAACCACTGCGTCTTGCTCGACAATCCAAAGACAATTGAGAGTCTAGGACTTTTGGCCCAGCCTCTTTTGTACTAGATAAACAGAAAAACGGATGCTGTCTAAAAATCTTGCATTTTTTTGTAATTTAGGTTACAATGAAGACTATAAAAAACGCGTAATCCCTAGGGTCTTTCCCTCAGGGAATTTTGTGTGTTTTGACCTATTTTCGATGGAAAGAAGCTTTGCTTCTACCGCAGAAAAAAGTATGAATAACATTGGAGGTAATAATGATTCGATCCTTAATTTCCGAGATCAAAGAATTCAAGAAGCCCTCGTTTTTGGCTTCCTTGTTCATGGTCTTTGAAGTCATGTTTGAGATTTCGATTCCCTTTGTCATGGCGAGTCTTTTGGACCAAGGTGTTCAACAAAGAAACATGAACAATATTTTGTTTTACGGTGGGCTCATGCTGGTCTGTGCCTTTCTCTCCCTCTTTTGTGGGATGCAGTCTGCCCGTTATGGCGCCTATGCATCGGCTGGTTTTGCCAAAAACCTTCGTCGGGCTATTTTCAAAAAGGTTCAAACCTTCTCATTTGAAAATATTGATCAGTTCTCATCAGGTGGGTTAGTCACTCGGATGATGACGGACGTGACCAATGTGCAAAATGCCTATCAAATGGTCATTCGGATCTGTGTACGGGCACCGCTTAATTTGATCTTTGCCATTGTGGCTTGTTTCATGATCAATGCGGAAATGGCCATGATCTTTGTCTATGTGACCATCTTTTTGGCAGCTGTCTTAAGCATCATCATGAAGATTGTTTATCCGCTCTTCACAGAAGTATTTGAAGCTTATGACAATCTCAATAACAGCATTCAAGAAAACATCACCAATATGCGAGTGGTGAAGTCTTACGTTAAGGAAGCAGATGAAACCGTTAAATTCAAGAAGGCTTCACGTTTGATTTATAACATGTTTATGAAGGCTATCCGTGTCGTTGTCTTGAGTAGCCCAGCTATGATGCTTTCCATGTATGCTTCTTTCCTTTTGATCTCTTGGATCGGGGCTCATCTGATCGTTGGTGGTCAACTCTCTACTGGGAATTTGACCTCTATGTTTAGCTACACCATGACCATTCTCATGTCGCTCATGATGTTTATGATGATCTTTGTCATGCTGTCGATTTCTATGGCCTCTGTCGAGCGGATCAATGAAGTCTTGACGACCAAAGCGACGATTGTCTCTCCAGAAAATGGGATCAAAGAAGTTGCTGATGGCTCGATCAACTTTGAGGATGTGACTTTTGCCTATACTGATGAAAATGGCGATAAGACCCATGTTTTACAAGGGATTAATCTTTCCATTCGTTCAGGGGAAGTGATTGGTATCTTGGGAGGAACAGGATCAGGGAAATCAAGCTTGGTTCAGTTGATTCCTCGTCTTTATGATGTCGAGTCTGGTCGGGTGACAGTAGCAGGCCACGATGTCAAAGAATACGATCTGGATTCCCTTCGTAAGCAAGTGGCCATGGTTCTTCAGACCAATGTCCTTTTCTCTGGTACGATTAAAGAAAATATGCGCTGGGGAAATAAGGATGCGACAGATGAAGAGATCATCGCAGCTTGTAAGATTGCCCAAGCCGATGAATTTATTCAAGATTTCAAAGATGGCTATGACACTATTATTGAGCGTGGGGGATCCAATGTCTCCGGTGGCCAACGCCAGCGTCTCTGTATCGCGCGTGCCCTTCTCATGAATCCGAAGATCTTGATCTTGGATGATTCGACTTCGGCGGTCGATACCAAGACGGATAGTTTGATCCGTCAAGGATTGGCAACCAGCTTGAAAGAGACTACCAAAATCATCATTGGTCAACGGATTTCCTCTATTCAAGATGCAGATCGCATCATTGTGATGAATGATGGTCAGATTGATGCCATCGGTCGTCACGAGGAATTGCTTGCGACCAATGCCATCTACCAAGAAGTATATGAAATGCAAACACAAGGGAAAGGAGAAGCAGATGAAAACTAAGAAAAAAGCAAATCTAGGCTCTATCCTTCGCCTGCTCGACTTCCTTTGGAAAAACTACAAGGTATCCTTGATTGTTTCCTTTATCTTAATCATTTTATCGTCTCTTGCGACGGTCAATGTGACAGCTTCGATTCAGTCCTTGGTCGACGTCTATGTGGAGCCCATGCTGACAAGCAATAGCCATGATTTCGGACCGCTCTTGTCCTTCTTAACACGGGTCGGTTTGATCTGTTTGATCGGGGTACTTGCTAACTATGGCTTTACCTTGATTATGGCGACCGTTTCACAAGACTCACTTAGAAGTCTTCGAAATCAGTTGTTTGCCCGTATGCAAAAACTGCCGGTACGTTACTTTGATACCCACCAACACGGGGACATCATGTCTATCTATACCAATGATATTGATGCTCTTCGCCAAGCGATTGAACAATCCATTCCTCAACTCTTATCCTCAGCAATTACCATCCTTGGGGTAACGATTACCATGCTGACGGTTAGTCCACTCTTGTTCTTGATTGTTCTCTTCATGGTTATCGTCATGGTCTTTATCATCAAGGATGTTTCTGGCAAGTCAGGTCGTTACTTCGGCGCCCAACAAAAGAACTTGGGGATTGAGAACGGCTTTATTGAAGAAATGATGTCTGGTCAAAAAGTGGTCAAGGCCTTTGTGCATGAAAGAGAAAGCATTGAGGATTTTGACCGGATCAATGACCAACTCTTTGAGTCTTCCTACCAGGCTAACCGCTATGCCAATGTCCTCATGCCCATTCTTGGGAACTTGGGAAATGTTTCCTTTGTTCTAACAGCCTTGATCGGTGGACTCTTTGCGCTAAACGGCGTCGGTGGTTTAACCATTGGTGGACTCATGGCCTTCTTGCAATTGAACCGTTCCTTCACAGGTCCCATTGCTCAGGTCTCTCAACAATTGAACTTTGTCCTTATGGCCTTGGCTGGTGGAGATCGTGTCTTTGATCTTTTGGACGAAGAAGAAGAAGTCGACCAAGGAAAAGTGACGCTGGTCAATTATGAACTGGTCGATGGAGAAATGGTCGAAACTGATCAGAAAACCAACAAGTGGGCCTGGAAACACCCTCGTCCAAATGGAGATTACCAGCTTGTCAAGATGGTCGGAAATGTGGTCTTTGATAATGTTGATTTCTCTTATGATGGGAAGAAACAAATTCTTCATGGCATCAATCTCTATGCAGATAAGGGTCAAAAAGTGGCCTTTGTCGGAGCGACTGGTGCAGGAAAGACAACCATCACCAACTTGATCAACCGCTTCTATGACATCCAGTCAGGAATGATCACCTATGATGGAATCGATATTAAATTGATCGAGAAAGATTCTCTTCGTCGTTCCCTTGGAATCGTTCTTCAAGATACCCACTTATTCACTGGTACGATTGCAGAAAACATCGCTTATGGCCGTGCTGATGCAACACGGGAAGAAATCCTTGAAGCAGCTCGGATTGCCAATGTGGATTCCTTTGTGAAGCACTTGGATCAGGGCTATGAGACAGTCTTGACGGATGATGGGGCTGGCCTATCAAATGGTCAACGACAATTGATCGCCATTGCCCGTGCAGCCCTTGCCAATGCGCCAGTCTTGATTCTGGACGAAGCGACGTCTTCGATCGACTCACGGACAGAGAAGATGGTGCAAGAAGGGATGGACCGCTTGATGGAAGGTCGGACTGTCTTTGTTATCGCCCACCGTCTATCGACGATTGTCAATTCCGATGTCATCATGGTGATGGACCACGGACGCATCATCGAACGAGGCAACCATGCTTCCTTGATGGCAGAACGTGGCACCTATTACCGCCTGTACACCGGTGGACTTGAAATTGATTAATAATAAAAAAGCTTGAGCGTTAGCTCAGGCTTTTTTGGCTTATGGATAATGACTTCTTAGAAACTTTCCTTAGGTGAGTACGGACGTTAGGTGAAATTATCCAGTGGATGATTTCAGCAATCCAGGAAGTTCCATGACTAATTATTGAGCCCCTTCGCTCTTTAATTTCTGGGCTCAGGCTAAAACAGTTTCCCAAACTGTTTTACTCTCAAAATTCCTGAGTACCTGAAACGTTATTGTTTCAGGCACTTTTCTCACAGCGGAAAGTCTCGAAAATAAATAGCCATTCATCAAAATCCTGACTACACTTTCAGGCTTTTTGCTTATTTCTCAAGTAATTCTTGGATCAAGTCTTCCATGGCAGCTGGTTCTGTTTTGGAGGAGAAGCGTTGGGCGACTTGGCCTTGTCGGTCGATGACAAATTTTGCGAAGTTCCATTCGATGCGTTTGCCTAGTGGCCCGGCTGCTTGGTTTTTGAGCCAGTCATAGAGAGGAAGGGCTTCTTTACCATTGACTTTGGCTTTAGCGAATCGTGGGAAGGTGGTCTGGTAGTTGAGGCTACAGAAGCTATTGATTTCTTCTGCCGTTCCTGGTGCCTGCCCCATGAATTGGTTACAGGGGATGTCTAGGATTTCAAGCCCCTTTTTCTGGTAGCGCAGGTATAGATCTTGCAGTCCATGGTATTGCGGGGTCAAGCCACAGCCTGTTGCTGTATTGACCACGATGAGGACCTTACCTTGGTAGTGAGAAAGGGGAATCTCCTCCCCATTCTGGTTTTCTAAAGAAAAATCATAAATGCTGGTCATAGGTGGTATCCTTTCTGTCTCTTCAACTTTTATTGTAGCATAAATCTCCTAATATTGGGCCAAGAGGAGCATGACTTCTTGCTTTAGTCCCTCTTGTGAAAATGATATAATAAGGAGATAACAAGCTCTCAAGAAAATGCCAAAAGGAGAACGTATCGGATGAAATTACTCTATACGGATGTTCGGACCCCCTTGACCCAGGTCCTGACACAAGAAGCCGTAGGGTTAGTAGAAAAGGGCAAGCGTGTGTTTTACATTGCGCCCAACTCTCTTTCCTTTGAAAAAGAAGCCAAGGTCTTGTCCTATTTAGAAGGTCAGGCTTCTTTTGCCATTACTGTCACGCGCTTTGCCCAAATGGCTCGTTATTTCATCCTGAATCAGGTTTTTGAGGAGCAACCCTTAGATGATATCGGTCTCGGCATGTTATTTTTTAAAGCTCTTTCCCACATGAAGGAGCAGGATCTTAAAGTTTACGGGGCCCTGCGTAAGGATCCTCAGTTTATCCAGCAACTGGTCCAGCTCTATCATGAATTGCAGACAGCCCAGATGGATTTTACAGATTTGGAGTTGCTCGAGGAAGCTGAAAAAAGAGAGGACCTCTTGGCGATTTTTGAAGCAGTCTCTGAGATGCTGGTCCAGCACCGGTATGAATCCCAGTCCAAGATGGCCTTTTTCCTCAATCAGGTCGAAGAAGGACGGCTGGAAGAGCAATTACAGGATGTAGCGATCGTCGTCGATGGCTTCACGCGTTTTTCTGCGGAAGAAGAGGCTTTGATTAGTCTCCTTCACCGAAAAGGAGTGGAGATTGTCATCGGGGTCTATGCCAGTGAAAAAGCCTATCGAGCAAGCTTTAGAGAGGGCAATCTTTACCAGGCTAGTGTTGACTTTCTCCTTCAGCTGGCTAAGACTTTTGAGGTACAGCCTCAGTATTGTGGGCAAGCGATTGAAGATTCCTTTAGTCGCATTACCCGCATGCTAGAAGCGCGCTACGATTTTTCACAAGTTGAAAATGAGCTCAAGGAGCACGACCGAACAGCGGTTCAACTCTGGCAAACCAATACGCAAAAGGAAGAGTTGGAATTTGTCGCTAAATCGATCCGTCAGCGTCTTCATGATGGGGCCCGCTATCGGGATATTCGGGTCTTGCTAGGCGATGTAGAAGCTTATCAACTGCAACTCAAGACCATTTTTGACCAGTATCAGATTCCCTTTTACTTGGGACGAAGTGAAGCCATGGTCCACCATCCCTTGATTCAGGTCGTTGAATCGCTAGGGCGGATCAAGCAGTTCAATTACCAGACAGAAGACGTTATCAATCTGTTGAAAACGGGTCTGTATAGTGATCTGACGCAAGAGGAAGTCGATGCTTTTGAGCAATACCTTCGCTTTGCAGAAGTAAAGGGTGCTACAAAATTTCACAAGCCTTTTACCAGCAATCGTCAGGGTAAGTTTAATTTGGAAGAGCTCAATACTCTCCGAGAACGCGTCGTAGAACCTCTAGTCCCTTTCTTTTCACAGCGCAAACAAAAGGTGACCCATCTCTTAACCGCCTTTACAGAGTTTCTGCAAGAGGCTCAGCTTTCTCAGAACCTACAAGCTTTGATCAAGGATCTATCCTTGGAGGAGCAGGAGCGCTATGATCAAGTCTGGAAGGCCTTCCTTCATGTCTTAGAAGAGTTGAACCTGGTCTTTGAGGACCAAGAGCTGACAGTGGATGACTTTTTGGCCCTCCTCTTATCGGGGATGCAATTGTCTCAATACCGGACAATTCCTGCTACGGTCGATGTAGTCACGGTTCAGTCCTATGACTTGATTGAACCCTTGACAGCGCCTTACGTCTACGCGATCGGGCTGACCCAGGAGCGTTTTCCAAAGATCGCTCAGAACACCTCTCTACTCAGTGAAGAAGAGCGCCAGCAGCTCAATGACGCCACCCAAGAAGGAGCAGAGCTCCAGGTGGTGACCAGCGAAAATCTCAAGAAGAATCGCTTTGTGGCAGTTTCGCTCCTCAATGCGGCGACCAACCAACTGGTTCTATCGGCTCCTAGCTTGGTCAATGAAATGGAAGATAGTGTCTCTCCTTACCTTGTCGAATTGGCCAAGGAGCCTATTGCCATCGAGTGGACGACCAAACAAGCCCAAGCTTCGAGTGATGATATCGGGACCTACCGAGCCCTTTTAGCGCGCGTGATCGAGCTCCATCAAGAAGAAATTACGAGTGAGTTGTCTCCTGAAGAAGCCAGCTTTTGGGGTGTGGCGGTACGGGTCTTACGCAAGAAATTAGCCACTGAAGGCATCCAGATTCCTCAAATTTCAACGGAATTAAAGAGCCGTCAGCTTCAGTCGGATACGCTTCAAGCGCTCTATCCAGAGGGCAAAGCATTGACCTTATCCGCTTCTGCCTTGAATGAATACTACAAGCACCAGTATGCCTTTTATCTGCGCTATGTCTTGGGCTTACAAGAAGACGAAACCATCCGGCCAGATGCTCGCAGTCATGGGAATTTCCTGCACCGGATCTTTGAAAAAGTCTTAAAAGATAGCTCCGATCAAGCGTTTGATCGGCGTTTAAACGAGGCGATTCGAGAAACCAGCCAGGAAGCAGAGTTCCAGCAATTGTATGCTGAAAGTGGAGAGACCGAGTTTATTCGTCAGTTGCTTCTTGATACCGCGAAAACAACCGGACGGGTCCTCGCCCAGCAAAATGGCATCGAGACCATTGGTGAAGAGACCCTCTTTGGAGGGAGCACCCACACCTCTTATCCATTGTCCGATGGCCGTCTTCTGCAGCTACGAGGCAAGGTGGACCGCATTGATCAATTGAGGGATCGGGGAGCCCTCGGAGTCGTGGACTACAAGTCCAGTCTGACGCAGTTCCACTATGACAAGTTCTTTAATGGCCTGAATTCTCAATTGCCGACCTATCTTTCTGCCATCCAGGATCTGAAGGAATACCAAGAAGAGCAGGGGATTTTCGGGGCCATGTATTTGGAAATGGGAGATCCTGTAGTGGATCTGAAAAAGACCAAGACAGTAGAGGATGCCATCAACCAAACCATGAAAAGTCAACAGTACAAGGGGCTCTTTATGGCAGATCAGGCGCCTTATCTGGGCGAGGCCTATGACAAAAACAAGGCCATGATGCTGAGTAAGGAAGAGCTGGACTTGCTCCTCTTGTACAACGCTTATCTCTATAAAACAGCAGCAGAAGGGATTCTCAAGGGGCAATTTGCCATCAATCCCTATAGTGAAAATGGGCGCAATATCGCACCATTCGTGGAGCAGTTTAAATCGATCACAGGATTTGAAGCGGATCGTCACCTAGGTCAGGCACGGTTCTTGACCAAACTAGACCAAAAAGGAATACGCGGTGAAAAGGTGAAAACCGCTTGGATCGAGAAGATGAAGGAGGTCTTGAACAAATGATCAAACAAGCATTTTTGACAAGAGAAGAAATCAAGGCCCTTCAGGCCCAAGAGGCAGTTTCTACCAAAGAGCAAAAGCGAACACCAGAACAGATCGATGCCATCTATAGTTCGGGGACCAATATCTTGGTGTCAGCCTCTGCTGGTTCGGGGAAGACCTTTGTCATGGTGCAAAGGATTTTGGATCAGATCCAGCGAGGCATCTCGATTAAGGAGCTCTTTATCTCGACCTTTACGGTCAAGGCAGCAGGGGAGCTCAAGGAGCGTTTGGAAAGTGAACTTGGAAAAGCCCTGCAAGCGAGCGATGACCCAGAGCTCAAGCAACACCTGGCCCGTCAAATCGCAGATGTCGCCACCAGCGATATCGGAACCATGGACTCTTTTACCCAAAAGGTCCTAACGCGCTATGGCTATTTGCTTGGGTTGGCGCCTCAGTTTCGCATTTTACAAAATGCCAGTGAGCAACGCATCTTACAAAATGAAGTCTTTCAAGCTGTTTTTGACCGCTATTACCAGGGGGAAAACCAAGAAGCCTTTGTGCAGATGGTCAAGAATTTCACAGGGCAGCGCAAAAATTTGACCTTGTTTAAAGAACAGATCTACCAGATCTATGACTTTCTTCAGTCGACCAGTGATCCGGAGAAATGGCTGGAAGAGCATTTCCTAAAAGGTTATGAAGAGACCGATTTTGACCAGGTGGAAGCTACTCTGATGGAGAGCATCCAGCAGGCCCTCTATGAGGCAGAAAGCTTTTTTGCCTTTCATTTGTCCAATGAAGGCCAAGCATTTGGTAAGGCCAAATATTTGGAAGCTGTAGAAGAGGTGCTCGATCAGATTGGAAGCCTGACAGGTCGCACCAATAAAAAGCAACTGACCTCTGTCCTAAAAGCTGTCGTCGCGATTAGTCGGGCTTCAAATGGGGGAGCTTTGACCAACAGAGCCCGTAAGGAAGAGTTGAAAGAGTTAGTCACAGCCTATAACCAGGATAAAACCATACATATCAATCGCCTCAGAGACTTGGAAAATCAGCTCTATCAGCTGGAATTTCAACAAACCTTCCACCAAGAAGAAGGCCCCATGCTCTCCTTGCTGCGGGACTTTATCAGAGACTTTGCTCTCGCTTACTTGGAGCGAAAAATCCAAGAAAAAGCTTATGAATTTGGGGATATCAGTCATTTTGCCATTCAAATTTTAGAGCAATTCCCAGAAGTGAGACAAGCCTATCAAGAGCGCTATCATGAGGTCATGGTCGATGAGTACCAGGATACCAACCACACCCAAGAGCGGATGTTGGACTTGCTGTCAAATGGCCACAATCGCTTCATGGTGGGAGATATCAAGCAATCCATTTACCGCTTCCGTCAGGCAGATCCACAGATTTTTAATGATAAATTTAAGGCTTATCAAGAAGAAGGGGCGAAAGGACGGTTGATCCTCCTCAAGGAAAACTTCCGGAGTCATGTGGAGGTATTGGACGCGACCAATGATGTCTTTCGCCATTTGATGGACGAAGAGGTAGGAGAGATTGACTACAATCAAACCCATTATCTGGTTGCAGGAAGCGACAAGCAGCGGATGGCCTTGCCACAACATCGAGCAGAATTTTTGCTCTATGATGGCTCCCAAGATCAGGAAGAAAAGACTGAAGACGAGGAAGCTTCCCTTGGAGTCGAGACGATTTCCAAGGGAGAAATTCTCCTGGTCATCAAAGAAATTTTACGTCTCCATCGGGTGGAAAAAGTGCCCTTTAAAGAGATCACGCTCTTGACTGCGACTCGAACGAGAAATGATGCGATACTGGAAGCTTTTGACCAGTACCATATTCCGAT
This sequence comes from Streptococcus sp. HCA-5024, assembly GCF_037890265.1. NCBI lineage: Bacteria > Bacillati > Bacillota > Bacilli > Lactobacillales > Streptococcaceae > Streptococcus > Streptococcus sp. HCA-5024. The sequence continues at coordinate 428,432 of NZ_JBBKBR010000001.1, read as the reverse complement.
TGTGGCAGATAGCGGACAGGCGCATTATCTTGAGTCACTGGAAGTAATGGTCATGTTGGATACCTTGCGGACCATTAACAATCCCTTGCATGATTATCCCTTGGTTGCTCTCATGAAATCCCCCATGTTTGACTTTGATGAAGATGAGTTGGCACGGATTTCCTTACAGACGCTTCCAGAGCAAAAGCAAGTGGCCTTCTACCACAAGGTCCAGTTAGCCCTTGAAAAGACTGCAGAGCAGGCACGGTTGATTGATGCCAAGCTCTCAGCTAAAATCGAGAACTTCCTCAAAATTTTATCCGCATGGCGCGCTGCTGCCAAGACCTCTTCGCTCTATGATTTGCTGTGGAAAATCTATGATGATCGCTATTACTATGACTATGTCGGCGCTCTTCCAAATGGGGCCCAGCGCCAGGCCAACCTCTACGCTTTGACGCTTCGGGCCAATGATTATGAGAAGGCCAGCTTCAAGGGCTTGTCGCGCTTCATTGCTATGATCGACAAGGTGATCGAAAATGAACACGATTTGGCCAGCGTCCCTCTTGCGGCTCCAAAAGATGCCGTCCAGCTCATGACCGTCCATAAGAGTAAGGGGCTGGAATTCAAGTATGTCTTTATTCTCAATATGGACAAGGCCTTTAACCGTAAGGATCAATCGGGGCCAATCATTCTCAGTCGTCAAAAAGGGATTGGCTTTAAATATGTTGCGAACCTGCCGGTTGAGACAGAAAATCCAGCTGCTCCAGAAACCATTCGCCTGCAGATCGAAACACCTTGCTACCAACGCAATGTGGAAGAAACAAAACTGGCCACAATTTCTGAGCAGATGCGTCTTCTTTATGTCGCCATGACACGGGCTGAGCTCAAGCTCTATTTGGTCGGAAAAGGCCGTGAGGACAAACTGCGTGATACCGATTGGGGGACTAGTCGCAATGGCAAGCTGGATCCGGAAAAACGAAAAGAATGGACCTCTTATCAGGACTGGCTCTTTGCTATTCAAGATGTATTTACCAAGAATACCCTAGCCTATGACACGCGTTTTGTGACAGATGAAGACCTGACACCAGACCAGCTGGAGCCACTAGAGAAGGAAAAGGATGCCCGCCTGGATCAGCTCAAGGATGTCCGCCAGTCAGAGGATATTCGCCGGGCCTTGGATATCTTGGAAAATGTTGATCGTCTCAATCAGCTCTATGCTCCGGCCATTCATTTGCCAAGTGTCCGTACTCCTAGTCAGATTAAGAAATTCTACGAGCCGGTCATGGATGCCAATGGCGTCCAGATTATGGATGCAAAGACTGTGACGCCTGAGTTTGAGCTGCCAACTTTTGGTCAAGAAAAAGCCGTGACAGGAGCCCAGGTCGGTAGTGCTGTCCATGAACTCATGCAGCGCGTGCCTCTTGAAGAAGAAATCACGCTAGATACACTGCGTCAAGCCTTGGAGCAAGTTCAAGCAGAGCCAGCGGTCAAAGCCCGTATCAAGCTAGAGGCCATCCTTGCTTTCTATGAGACGCCTTTGGGGGCCTTGCTTCAAAAAGAAGCCCCACGTGTCCGTCGCGAAGCTCCCTTTGCCATGCTGAAGAAAGATCCAGCCAGTGGTGAGGACTTCGTCGTGCGGGGGATTTTGGATGGTTACTTGGTGCTAGAAGACCGGATCCTGCTCTTTGATTATAAGACGGATCACTACAAGGTTCCTAGCCAGTTGGTCGAACGCTACCGGGATCAGCTCGATCTCTATGCAGAAGCTCTTCGTCGTTCTTATGGCAAAGAGCAAGTAGAAAAATATCTCGTGCTTCTAGGAGGAATCCATCTAGAAGTGGTGAAAGTGGAGTAAATCATGGCAATTGCACAGGAAAACATCGAACGGATCCAAAGAATGGAAGGTTATTTGAATGACTATGCCAAGACTTTGGAAGAAACCAAAAAAGCAGTGGAACAACTAAGAGAGCATCAAGAAAGCTATATCCAACTGCGCGATTATTATAGTAGTCAGGCCTATTTTGATGATTTGGACTTGTCCAATCAAGCTGACTTTCCAGAAGATCTTCCTTGTGGTGTCTTGTCCGAAGATGCCGTCTATGATTTGTTAGACGAGCATTTTCAGATGGGAGTGGAACTCTTGGAGATCGCAACGAAGATGATCAAAGAACGGTGAAATCATTCTTTATATTTTATCTTTCCTTAGGTGACGGCGGACGCTAGGTGAAATTATCCAGTGGATGATTTCAGCAATCCATGAAGTTCCATAGCTAATTATTGAGCCTAGGGTCTCAATAATTCCGAGTACCTGAAACAGCTCCTGTTTCAGGTACTTTTGTCACTGCGGAAAGAAAAATATGTAAATGATGACATAGAGAATTGTGGGATTACTTGACTAATTCATTGGATATTTCGACTGACTTATTAAAATGTAAAAGCAACTAACAGATACAAAAAAAGCCCCGGTTGCCCGGAGCTTTTTGAATGATTAGTGTGAGACACGGCGACGTGCTGCTTTTTTGCGGTTTTCTTCGATGAAAGCTGCTTTTTGTTCTTCTGGTTCGATTACTTTTTTCTTGAATGTGTAAACTGCACCTGCGACAGCAGCAACTGTACCAGCAACACCAGTAACAAAACCTTTACCAAATCCTTTAGCCATGAGAATTTCTCCTTTTCTGAACTTTAAATATTTATGTTATAATATATGGTAACGAAAAAACGTGAATTTTGCAAGGAAAAACGATGAAAACCAAGATAATTGTGATTGTGGGACCGACCGCTGTTGGAAAGACAGCTCTTGCGATCGATTTAGCACAAGCCCTCAATGGTGAAATCATTAGTGGCGATAGTCAACAAGTCTATCGCAAGCTGGATATTGGAACAGCCAAGGCGACACCAGAAGAGCAAGCTGCAGCTCCCCATCATTTGATTGATGTGCGGGAGGTGACCGAGTCTTACTCGGCTTTTGATTTTGTAAGAGAAGCCAAGACTGCCATTGAAGAGATCACAGCCCGAGGTAAGCTTCCTATCATTGCAGGTGGGACAGGCCTTTACATCCAAAGTTTGCTCGAAGGTTATCATCTAGGTGGTGAAGTTCCTCATGAAGAGATTCTGGCCTATCGCGCTCAATTGGATTTGTTGTCGGATGAAGACTTGTACCAAAGGGTAGCGGAGCAAGGACTTGTGATTCCTCAGATCAATCGCCGTCGGGCCATGCGGGCTCTTGAAATTGGGCATTTTGGGCAGGACCTCGCAAACGAAGAGACCGATTATGAACCCTATCTCATCTGTCTAGATGATGATCGATCCTTGATCTATGAGCGCATCAATCGCCGAGTAGATCGCATGCTAGAGGAAGGCTTGCTGGATGAAGCTCGGTGGCTCTATGATGACCATCTGGAGGTTCAGGCAGCTAAAGGGATTGGTTACAAGGAACTCTTTCCTTACTTTAAGGGAGAGCAGAGCCTTGAGGAAGCCAGTGAGATCCTCAAGCGCAATACGCGGCGCTTTGCCAAACGGCAGTTGACCTGGTTTCGAAATCGGATGGAAGTAAAATTTTACGCCATTTCTGCCCCCCACTTCAAGGAGCAGGTTCTTGCAGATGTAAAGGAGTTTTTACAGCATGATTGAAACAGAAAAAAAACAAGAACGCATCCTTTTGGTCGGTGTGGAACTTCAAGGTATGGACAATTTTGACATGTCTATGGAGGAGTTGGCGAGCCTGGCTAAAACAGCTGGTGGGGATGTCCGGGGCTCTTATACACAAAAGCGGGAGAAATACGATACCAAGACCTTTGTCGGCTCAGGAAAACTCGAAGAAATCGCTCAAATGGTCGAAGCAGATGAGATTACGACCGTGGTGGTCAATAATCGCCTAACCCCCCGTCAAAATGTTAACTTAGAAGAAATCCTTGGGGTTAAGGTCATTGACCGGATGCAGTTGATTTTAGATATCTTTGCCATGCGGGCTAGGAGTCATGAAGGGAAGTTGCAGGTACATTTGGCCCAGCTCAAATACCTCTTGCCACGCCTTGTCGGTCAAGGGATCATGCTCAGCCGTCAAGCTGGGGGGATTGGTTCTCGTGGTCCAGGGGAAAGTCAGTTGGAGTTGAACCGCCGGAGCGTTCGCAATCAAATCACCGATATTGAGCGTCAGCTCAAGGCAGTTGAAAAGAACCGGGAAACCCTTCGTGAAAAACGCTTGGAATCACCTGTCTTTAAGATTGGTTTGATCGGCTATACCAATGCAGGAAAGTCGACCATTATGAATCAGCTGACCAGTAAGAGCCAGTATGAAGCCGATGAACTCTTTGCGACCTTGGACGCAACAACTAAGAGCATCCATCTAACTGGTAATCTGCAAGTGACGCTGACCGATACGGTTGGTTTTATCCAAGATCTACCAACAGAGTTGGTTTCGAGCTTTAAGTCAACCTTGGAAGAAAGTAAGAATGTAGACCTCCTGGTCCATGTCATCGATGCATCTGATCCTAATCACGAGGAGCATGAAAAGACGGTGCTTTCGATCATGAAGGATCTGGATATGCTGGAGATCCCTCGCTTGACGCTATACAACAAAGCAGATAAAGTAGCAGACTTTACACCAACCCAGACACCTTTTAGCTTGATTTCAGCACGCTCTGAGACAGCCCGTGAAGATCTCCAGGCTTTGCTCCTAGAAAAACTGAGAGAACTCTTTGTTCCCTTTACCATTCGCGTTCCCTTTTCAAAATCTTATCGGACACATGATCTAGAAACAGTAGCGATCATTGACCAGCGCGAATTTGAAGAGGATGTCGAGGTCATTCAAGGCTATATCGCAGAGAAAAATAAGTGGAAGTTGGAAGAATTTTATGACGGATTACGTTGATTTAGCAATAAAATATGGAGGCTATACCAGCCTCGATCGGGTCTACCTGACCAATCTTTTAAGCACAATCCCTGAGGAATTGCGTCTCCGTGTGATTACGCCTCCCCCAAGTGTGATCAACGCCTATTTCGCAGAGCTCTATCAAAAGAAGAGCCCCAAGGAGGCCATGGATTATTTCTTGGACTTGAGTCGGGTATTTGACTTATTCACAGTTCAGCAAAGCTTTGATGAACGAAAGCCCTTTATTCGCCTCAACTTATCTGGGAAGTCTTATGGCTTGGCTTACGTAAATGAAGAGCTAGCCTGTGTCTTTGCTGAACATCCAGCAGAGGAAATCGGCCCTTCGATTTTATTCGAAATTGCAGAGATCTTTCCACATTGTTTGGTCTTTGAAAAAGATGGCAAGATCTGCTTGCAAGAGGCTGAGCCAGAAGTGGTCACTAAAACAGAAGCCCTCTCAGCCCTGACTGACTTGATGACCTTGGAAGATGGACGCTTGAAACTATCAGGATATAACCAAGAGGAGCTCCTTGAGCTAGCGCAAGCCTACCCAGGCAACCTTTCTTTCCGTTCAGAGAACCGGACGGCCATGATTTATATAGATAGAAAGTAGACAATGGACATTCAATTTTTAGGAACGGGAGCTGGGCAACCCTCAAAAGCCCGTAATGTATCGAGCCTAGCGCTCAAATTGCTGGACGAGATCAATGAAGTCTGGCTCTTTGATTGTGGCGAAGCGACACAGAATCAAATTTTAGAAACGACTATTCGTCCGCGAAAGGTTAGCAAGATCTTTATTACTCACCTACACGGAGACCATATTTTTGGTTTGCCAGGTTTCCTCTCTAGTCGGGCCTTTCAGGCCAATGAAGAGCAGACGGATCTGGATATCTATGGACCAGTAGGGATCAAATCCTTTGTCATGACCAGTCTTCGCGTATCAGGCTCTCGCCTGCCTTACCGCATCCATTTTCATGAATTCGATGAACATTCTCTAGGTAAGATTTTAGAAACCGATAAATTCACGGTCTATGCCGAGGCCTTGGACCACACCATTTTCTGCGTGGGTTACCGGATCATGCAGAAGGACCTCGAAGGGACGCTGGACGCAGATAAGCTGAAGGCAGCGGGTGTTCCCTTTGGGCCGCTCTTTGGTCAGGTTAAAAATGGCCAAGATGTCACCCTGGAGGATGGCACTAAGATCATTGCAGCGGATTATATTTCAGCTCCTCGACCTGGTAAGATTATCACGATCCTCGGAGATACCAGAAAGACTGATGCCAGCGTCCGCCTTGGAGTCAATGCGGATGTCTTGGTCCATGAGTCTACCTATGGCAAGGGCGATGAGAAAATTGCTAAGAAACACGGTCACTCGACCAATATGCAGGCGGCAGAAGTGGCGCGTGAAGCTGGAGCAAAACGCCTTCTTTTGAACCACATCAGTGCTCGCTTCTTATCAAAAGATATCAGCCAATTGCGCAAGGATGCGTCCAGCATTTTTGAAAATGTCTATGTCGTCAAAGATTTGGAAGAAGTGGAGATATAAGATGCGAACCATTCTCATAACAGGAGCAAGTGGAGGATTGGCCCAAGAAATGGTCAAGCTCCTCCCTGAAGATCGGCTGATTCTCCTAGGTAGAAATCAAGAAAAATTGGAAAAGCTCTATACCAGTCATCCTCAAGCTGAATGCATCGGGATCGATATCACGGATTCCTCAGCCGTCCAAGATTTGGTAGAAGAGCTCTATCAGCGCTATGGACAGATCGATTTCTTGGTCAACAATGCAGGCTATGGAATCTTTGAAGAGTTTGACCAGATTACCAATGAGCAGATTCATGCCATGTTTGAAGTCAATACCTTTGCCCTCATGCAGTTTTCACGTTTGATTGGTGCGCACATGAAGGAAGCAGGCAAGGGGCACATTGTCAATATCGTCAGTATGGCGGGGCTCGTTGCAACAGCCAAATCCAGCCTTTATTCAGCTACTAAGTTTGCGGCCATTGGCTTTTCCAATGCCCTGCGTTTAGAACTCATGCCTTTTGGTGTCCATGTGACGACGGTTAATCCAGGCCCCATCCGGACCACTTTCTTTGACCAGGCAGACCCAGACGGAAGCTATGTCAAAGCTGTGGACCGCTACATTTTGGAACCCGACTTTGTAGCCAAGAAGATTGTAAAGAACTTTGGAAAAGCAAAACGCGAGCTCAATCTTCCTTGGCTCTTGAACTTGACCCACAAGCTCTATACCCTTTTCCCTCGCATCTCGGACAAGCTAGCCTGCAAGATGTTCAATTTCAAATAGGAGGAGATCGATGGCCGCAAATATTCAAGCCTATTTAGAGAACCTCCGGCAACCCTGGGGACAGATCTATTATGATATCCTTTTTGAACAATTAAAAGACATCAAAGGTAAGCGAGTCCTTGATTTCGGCAGTGGCTTTGGCCTTGTAGCCAATCACTTGGCGCAAGACAGTGAAGTCCTTGCTGTGGAACCTAATGAGGAAATGGTGGCCTTGCGGACCCAGGACCATTCCTACCAGCAATTCGTCGGAAGTCTGGAGCAGATAGAGAGCTTTGAAGATGCCAGTTTTGATGTCATCCTTTGCCACAATGTCTTGGAGTATGTGGAGGATCGCAAGGATGTTCTCAAGGAATTCACCCGTCTCTTAAAACCAGGAGGCCTGCTCTCTATCGTCAAGCACAATGAGGTTGGCCGCGTCCTACAGACCGTCGTCTTTGAAAATGATACTCAGAAGGCGCTTGATCTCTTAACCGGTCAAGATCTGGAAACCCACTCCATGGGTTTGGCACAGGCCTATGATCTAGATAGAGAAGTAGACGATCTAGCCCTCGAAGTTCAGGACTACCAAGGGATCCGTGTCTTTTATGCCTTGCAGGACAACCGCTTCAAGGGCCAAGAAGGCTGGCGAGAGTCTATGCTTGAGATGGAGCTAGCTGTTTGCCAAGAGTCCCCTTACCGGGATATCGCCTTCTTCCAGCACTATCGGTTAAAAAGGAGTTAAGATGTTAGATTATAAAAAAGAAATTCCAGCGATGACAGACCTACTCGCACTCTACAGCTCGGTGGGTTGGACCAATTATACCAACAACCCATCTATGCTGGAACAAGCTGTCAAAGCTAGTCTCTGGCAGTTGGCCGTCTATGATGAGAAAGAGCTCGTCGCCTACATTCGCTTGGTAGGTGATGGCCACTCGGTTATTTTTGTGCAGGACCTTTTGGTAAGACCAGATCACCAGCGCCAAGGCATTGGAAAGAAACTCTTAGAAGAGGCTTTAGCGACCTTCCCAAATGTCTACCAACGGCTCCTTGCCACTGAACGTAGCGAGAAAAATCTAGCCTTTTACCAATCCCTGGGCTTTGTTGAACTTTCCGAGCAATCCTGTACAGGGATGATCTATATGAAATAAAGAGAGTGGGACAGAAATCGGTAATTCGTAAGAATTCGATTTCGTCGTACCACCTCCGCACAGTTGAGTAGGGCTGTAAAAGCTGATGAAATCAGCGTAGTAGAGCCCACTCAACCACTGCGTCTTGCTCGACAATCCAAAGACAATTGAGAGGCTAGGACTTTTGTCCCAGCCTCTTATCTATTTGACTGACAAAAGGGGGGATTGATGGTAAAATGAGGATGAGATTAGGAGGAGATGGAATGAAGAAGAAAATAAAATGGGGCCTTGTCTTATGTTCGGTACTTATACCAGTATGTTTGAGTGCCTGCAAACAAGGAACTGTAGAAAAACAAGGTTCTTCGAATAAAGAAGTACAGAAGAAAATCGATCGAAAAAACATTCATTTTGACAAGACAGGACCTGCAGCAACATTTGATTGGGATGCAAAGAACAGTATCAGATACATAACGTTCGAAAAACTTCCACAATATATGAGGTCAGATGATAGCGATGGTATTTCAATATATGGACAGCAACCGAATGAAGCCTCTCTATCTGAGGAAGGAAGGGTTCAAAAAGCTTTGCAGGTCGTTGAAGGAGTCTATGTAGATCAAAGTAGAATAGACACAGTAATCAAGGCCAATGGGGCAAAAAATCAAGAAGATATGTATACTCGACTCTGGAACGATTATATTATCCCTAAAATTGAAAAAAACAGTAGTACTTTTGATCCAAATACTTATGTGGAATATCTTGGTGAGAAGTACCCCCTCAAAATATATGGTCCGATGTATTTGAAGCTCATGACGAATGCATTGAGCTTTGGAAAAAAATATGAGTTAAAGGTCTATGCAGTTAAGGGAAACAAAGTATTCATTCGCATTCAGGTACCAACTTACTTCCCAGAGCTTTTATCGAGAGGGAATAAATATTATAAAAATCCTAATGAGTCAGATTTCAATCAAGCCTTCTATGATTGGCTCGATGAATTCCATCAAAGGTATGCTGAAAAAGAAACAAATCGTGATGATCATATTTCCTATATCATGCTTTCAACAGTTTTACAACAGTTAGTTAACAAAAATTTCGAGGCAACCTCATTATCCGGTTATGCTGATAGTAAAACTTCGCCTACGGAATTCACGGTTGAAATGGAAGTGACAAATCAAGGTGATGTTCGAATTGATTTAAAAAACTTGGCTATTCTCTTACAAATCCCTCAACAAATGAAGGGGGATAATCAGTATGGTAAGCAAGATGAGAATAATATCTTTTGGACCATCCCATCTGGAAATAATAGTGATGGACAAAAGGTAAAAGAAAAATTAAAGAATTTTAACCCAAAAAATCCTGTTAAAAGCTATGCGATTGGAGAGCCAGTTCTATTTGCTAATGGCTTAGAAGTTACACTGAATAGTGTAACAGACGATCCAAATTTGGATGTTCAGGATGATCAAGACCGTATCGATACAAAGAAAAAACAACATCGATTGATCGTCGAATTCACCCTATCAAATACAACACCTCTCAGTATTGAAAATACTCCAGATTATACAAATGTAGATCTCTATGATGGCCATGGCAAATCTGCTTATATGCTGAATAATACTTTAAATTACAAACAGCCAACAGTCCTTGAAGCAGGAGAATCTGGTATATATAAAATTAACTATTTAACAGATGGGGATGGACCATTTACGGTTGTTTATGGTGATGCAAAATGGGTCGTTCAAAAATAGTCATGTCATATAATAGGAACTTCTCAATTATCATTAGAATTTTCAATCGGTTCATAGGTTGTTCAGATATGACTGCTGTAAAAAATTAATCGATTAGGTCGGATTTAGCAAGGAGGTCAGGCTATGAAGCCCAACTATTTCAAACTATTCGCAGGAATTCCACTTATTCTTTGTTTCTTTCTTCTTTCCAGTTGCAAGATCATGAAACCGAGTGATTATAAAAAGGCGAAGGAAGTAGTCAGCAGTGAGCTTGCTAAGGTTGGTCTGCATGGGGATGTGACCATAAACAAACTGGATTGGACTGCTTTGGAAATCCCAACTTATCATGTGTCTTATACCTACTCTGAGAAAACCTATGATGGACAAACAGTGACATTAGAAACGGATACGGTGTTTCATAATGATTGGACAGATACAACTAGTGACCATCTTCCAGAGTATAAGGAAGCGTACTTGAAGCAGCAATCTGTCCAAAAGAAGGAGAAGAAAATTGAGGGACAATTAAAGAAGCAATCTCTAGGTCTTCCTATTAGTTTCTTTGGTTTTTTATCTAACTCCAACCGTGATGAGAAGGAGCAAATTCTAGATAGTATCGCAAGTCAAAATCTCAAAGAAGGGAAAAAGGACTTTGCCGGTTACTATCAAATCCCTTTTCAGACCTTAATCGATCAAGAGTTAATCCGTATGACTATTTATATAGAGGATGGTGTATCCGTTAAGGAAAAAGACTTAAAAGCAGCAGCCAAAAAATTAGACGCTAGCAAACTGCCGGATGGTGCCTATGATTTCTATTATTCCAAAGGTAGTTACGCCGATTCTATCAGTTACTCATTTAAAGTTAAAGATGGGAAAGTTGTTTTTTATGAAGATCAAAATATTCAGAATTGAGTAACCGAATACAAGAAAAAGATCTAGTCGTGTTTGACTAGATCTTTCATGTTTCTTAGAAGTCTTCCTTCTTCTTAAGTTTCAGAGAAGCAATAGCTGTAGCGATTAATGTCATACCAGTTACAAGAAGTCCTAAATGATCTTCCGTTCCTGTTGAAGGAAGAGATCGTTTACCTTCTTTAGGCTTGTCACTAGATTTAGGAGTTTCACTAGATTTTGGCTTGTCACCAGGCTTCGGCTTATCTCCGTTGGATGATGGAGTTTTTGGTTTGCTTGTGCTTGTTGTTGGAATATATGGTTTATCTGTTGATGGTGGAGGTGGAAGAAGTTTATTCACCACGTTTCCTTTATCAACGACAAGGTTTGTTGCAGAAGCAAAGTCGCTTGCAGAGACCTTGATGGTTGTATCTGAAAGTTGGTAACCACTTGGAGCTGAGAGCTCTTTGATGACATACTCTTTAGCTTCAAATCCAACGAAGCTTGCAAGTCCGTCTTGACCAGAAATCGCTTGTGCTTGGCCTTGACCATAAGGATTTGCAACAGGTGTCACACCATCCGCTTCAAAGAGTCCAAATACCGCACCGGCAAGGTAATCACCCTTTTCATCTACCTTACGAACTCTAAGGGTGTAAAGTTTCAATTCAGGATTATTCACTGTTGGTGGAGTTGGTGGGATGACCTTATTGATAAAGGTTTTCTTCGCACCGTATGAAACAACTGCTTGGATAGCGTTTGATGCTTCATCTTTTGTGACGGTCACTGTGACATCCACTTGACCTTCGTCATATTGGATATTTGCCTGATCAGCTGGTAGGACTTCTTTAATGGTATATTTATGAGTACCAATCATCGCTTCCGTGTAGGCGATCGCATCAAATGTCACTGTACCATCTGCAGCATTTTGTTTTGTTTGAAGAACAGTTCCATTTTCGTCCAAGAGGTTAAAGCTAAATTCACCACCTTGAAGGTCACAACCTTCTAAAATCTTGCTTGTGGTAATTTGTTTTTCACTTGGAGTTGGAGGTGTTGGAGGTGTGTACGTGTTGGTGAAAGTAGGAGTATCCTTTTTACCGTCGTATTGCACATCCGCATTCAATTGTCCATTTTCGTCTTTTGTAACAGTTACTGTTACAGTATGAACAGATTCATCATAAGTGATTGCTGATTCTGGTGTAGCTGGTTTTTGTTCAACAATTGTGTAGGTGAACGTACCAGCTTCATTAAATCTTACTGGATTGAAGAGAATATCCCCATTCTCACCATTTGTCTTGGTATCAACGAGCGTACCATTTTGATCCTTGAGAAGGAAAGTAAACTCATTTGCTTTCAGTGTACGATCGCTCGAACCATTGATCGCCAATACTTTTTTAGCCTTGAATTTAGCTGTCGTTGGTTTCACTGTTGGAGGAACAGGTGTCGGAGGTGTTTTCGTATTTGTAAACGTATCTCCTTTTTCAGCATCCCCACCTGAGTAAGTCACAGTAGCAACGAGTTTGTCGTTTACTTTCTTCACCTCAACAGTAGCAGTGATGGTTTGTGTGCTATAGTTGATAGAAGCATCAGTACCTTTATTTTCGGTAATGGTGTATGTGTGTGTTCCTTCTGCAGTATAAGAAAGTTCCTTAAAGGTTACAGTACCATTTGCCTTGTTCTTGGCAGTTTCAAGGGTATTATTTCCTTCTTTCAAGACAAATTCAAATTGATCATCTGTCAACGGTAAGTTTGTTTCACCTTCTTTAAGGAGCTTGTTCACTTGAAGTGTAGCTGTTACACTTTCTGTTTTAGGAGCTTCTTTTTTGTTGGTGAACGTATCTGTGTCAGTTTGACCATCAGAGTAGCTGATTTGTTCTACAACCAAGGCGTTGTCTTTTTCAACCACTACAACCGTGGCCGTGATGGTTTTATCGCTGTAGGTAATGCTTTTGTCCGTACCTTTTGTTTCAGTGATGGTATATTTGAATGTCCCTGCTTTGTCTACAGTGATGTTATCAAAAGTAATCGAACCATTTTTTTGGTTCTTGGCTGTAGCAACAACTTTATCGTTTGAATCTTTTGCAACAAACTCAAAGTCATCGCCCTTGAGTTCACCACCTTCAAATGCTTTTTTAAGGTTTAAGGTCACCTTAGCATTTGAAACTTTTTGTTTGTTTTGAGTATTGGTGATCGTATTTTTTTCTTCACCATCTCCACCTGAGTAAGTGACAGTAGCAACGAGTTTGTCGTCAGTTTTCTTCACTTCGACAGTAGCCGTGATGCTTTGAGTACTATAGTTGATAGTAGCATCCGTACCTTTGTTTTCAGTGATCGTGTATGTATAGCTACCTTCTTTATTGAAGGTTAGAGACTTGAAGTTAACAGTGCCGTCTGCTTGGTTCTTGGCAGTTTCGACTACTTTGTTGTTTTCGTCTTTCAAGACAAACTCAAATTGACCTTCTGTGACTGGAACTTGTTTATGTTCCTGATCACCAGCTACTTCGAAAGCTTTTTTAACGACAAGGTCTGCAGTAGTTTCAGTCACCTTTGGTTTGTTTGATGTGTTGACCACTTTAATCACGTTGTTATCATCAATTTTCTCAACTTTAGAAGTGTAACCTTCTGGAGTGTTTGTTTCCACTACTGAGTACTCAATCTTCTTACCGTCTTTGATACCTGGCAATTTCGTAAATTCTGCTTTCCAGCCAGAAGCTTTTGTAAGGGTTTGTGTTAACCCATCCAAGGCTTTGCCGTCCGCATACAATTGAACCGTGATATCTTTACGGTCAGCTTCATCATCACCAACCCATTCTTTTTGAACAGTAACTGTTTGATCTCCAGTAACCCAGTATTTCAATTCTGTATTGTTCCAGAATGCTGGGTCAGTTTGAGGTGTTGTGATTTCATCAGCTGTCAATGTAGCATTGTTATCTACTCTGATGGTTGTCTTAGGAATTAATGTTTGGTATTCAACGATCAATTCATCGCTTGATGCTGTTTTAAAGACATCACTGACGTCTGATAAATTCACAGTAAATCCATTGCCGTCCGCATCGAATTTCACATGTTGCCAGAAGTCCCAACCAGAAGCCACCACTTGTCCACCTTTTCTTAATGTAAAGGATGGTTTCAAGTAAGTTCCCACAAAGAATTCATTTGCAGCGTGGTTAGCAGCAGGAGCAAAAGTGATTTTTGAGTAATCGACTGCTGGAGCTTGGATTTTATCTGATACAACAGGGTTTGTCAAAGCTTGTTTCTTACCATCTCCATTGATACGGATGAACCATTTTGTCAGATAGTAGTCATCTCCAACATTCAACCATGCATAGTTTTCAGATGCGTCTAATTTGAATTGCTTAGTTACATAGTCACCAGTAAGGTTGTACTTGTTCAACACAGATTCAAATACTCCAGGTCCGTCAGGACGAGTGATAACAACGGATTCAGATCCAACCTTAGAAGTGGCAGTTTTATTTCCAGGATTTCCTGGTGTGCTATCCCATTCTGCTTTGTATGAGAAACCACCCTTAACGTTTTGGTTCATGGATTCGATTGCTTTTTTAAAGGTGAAAGTAATCTTTTTGTTTGTCATTGAAATGGTTGCGACTTCAGCTCCATTTGCTTGGAGTGATTGAGTTGCAATTTCAGTGATATTAACACCTTCTGGAGCGTCAATAGTAAATGTATCACCGTCTTTAACTGATTTACCAGTTAAATCCCAGTCAAATGAAAAGGTAACCTTTTGTCCATTTGTTTGGGCCTTTAAGTTGGTGACGGTTGGTGAAACAGTGGCCGCGCTTACGGGTTTGATCACAGACAAGCCCAAGGCTACCACACCGATGATAGCTACAAATGCAACTATCTTTTTATAAAGAGATTTCAATTGGCCTCATTTCCTTTCTTCTGCCTGCCCTTTCCGAGGCTTTTCTATATAGTGATATATCCTAAAATAGAAAGGCTTCTAATTTCTACTCCATGAAACCAGCTGCCTCAGTTTAGGATAGATCGATGAATTATATGCTCCTCTTTATGCATTAAAAGAAAACAAACCCACCGACAAAATCAGCTCAAACCCTCTAACTACGTTTGTTTAGATAGAAAAACAAGGGAAATGACAAGCGTCATAATGTTAAAGTGATAATAAACGTTGCAAATTTTAACAGAATAATCATCCCATTGCATATTTAAAAGATTATTATCATCATTATTATATTCTTTTAGTATGATAAGTCAAGTTAAATGCAACAAAAATAATGAAAAATGTTGATTTTGGTTTTTGTATAAGTCGACCTTTTATTTCCCGCCATTTTAGCCTTTCATGTTATAATATTCAGATAAGAAAAAGAGGAGACCAAAAGCTAGATGATCACTTCAAAATACGATTGGCAGTTAGCTTCGCCAAGTGCAGATGAGACTTTTTTGGCCCTTGCCAAAAAAGCAGGCCTGGAAGGGTCCTTAGCAACCTTGCTGTATGAGCGTGGCATTCAAACCAAAGAGGATTTAGAAGACTTTTTAGAGCCCAAGTTAGAGAAACTTCACGACCCTTATTTGCTCCATGATATGGAGAAAGCAGTGGAGCGCATTCGACGGGCCATTGAAGATTATGAGCAGATCCTGATCTACGGAGACTATGATGCGGATGGGATGACTTCGGCCTCTATTATGAAGGAAACCTTGGAGCAGATGGGGGCAGAGGTGCAAGTCTACCTACCCAACCGCTTCACAGACGGCTATGGTCCCAATGAGAGTATCTACAAATACTTTATCGAGCAACAAGGCATTTCCCTGATTGTCACGGTGGACAATGGGGTCGCGGGCAATCAAGCCATTGCCATGGCCCAAGCGATGGGAGTCGATGTCATCGTGACCGACCACCACTCCATGCCAGAGGTTTTACCGGATGCTTATGCGATCATCCATCCGGAGCATCCAGATGCGGATTATCCCTTCCATTATCTAGCAGGATGTGGTGTGGCCTTTAAGTTGGCCTGTGCCCTCTTAGAGGAAGTACCAGTCGATCTCTTAGACCTGGTAGCAATTGGGACCATTGCTGATATGGTCAGCCTGACAGATGAGAATCGGATTCTAGTCAAATATGGTCTGGGTGTTCTCCAACATACCCAGCGCATGGGCTTGCAGGAACTCTTGGAGATCGCAGGGATTCGTCCGGAGGATGTCAATGAAGAAACGGTTGGTTTTCAGATTGCTCCTCGTCTCAATGCCCTTGGCCGCCTCGATGATCCCAATCCGGCCATTGAACTCCTGACAGGATTTGACGATGAAGAGGCGCACGAGATTGCCCTCATGATTCATCAAAAGAATGAAGAACGAAAAGAGATTGTCCAAGCCATCTATGACGAAGCTAAAACCATGGTCGATCCGAGCTTATCCGCCCAGGTCTTGGCCAAGGAAGGCTGGAATCCAGGGATCCTTGGTATTGTAGCTGGCCGTCTATTAGAAGAGCTTCATCAGCCAGTAGTTGTTTTAAGCATCGAAGATGGGCGTGCTAAAGGAAGCGCTCGGAGTCCTGAGTCGGTCAATATCTTTGACGCCCTCGATCCCCACCGGTCGCTCTTTGTCGCCTTTGGAGGACATGCTGGTGCAGCAGGGATGACGCTGGAGGTGGACCAACTTCCTGCCTTGTCTCAGGCTCTTACGGATTACATTAGAGAGCAAAAGATTGATCTCAGCAGCAAGTCTAGCTTAGCCATCGACGAGGAACTGCATCTAACAGAACTAACGCTTGAGACCTTGAAAAGCTTTGATCGCTTGAGTCCTTTTGGCATGGACAATAAAAAGCCCGTCTTTCTGGTCCGTAACTTCAAGGTAGAAGGGGCGCGCTCAATGGGAGCCGGCAATACCCACTTGAAACTCAAAATTTCTCAAGAAGATGCGACCTTTGAGGTGGTTGCCTTTGGCTTGGGAAGCTTAGAGGCAGAGTTTGCACAGGCGCAAGACCTAGAGCTAGCTGTGCAGTTGTCGGTCAACCAATGGAATGGTCAAACGACCCTCCAGCTCATGCTGGTTGATGCGCGTGTGGATGGTGTGCAGCTCTTTAATATCCGCTCTAAAAATGCCAGCCTCCCCGCAGGTGTTCCTGTTCTTGATTTTACCAAAGAACTGCCTGATCTAGCAGGAGCAACTGCTGTAGTGGTTGGAAATATCCCTGAGGATATAGAGCAACTGCGTCACATCTTTCAAGAGCATGATTTCCAAGCTGTGTATTTCAAAAATGAGATCGCCAAAGCCTACTATCTGACAGGCTACGGTAGCAGGGACCAGTATGCCAAACTCTATAAAACCATTTATCAATACCCAGAGTTCGATGTTCGTTACAAACTCAAAGAACTAGCAACCTATCTCAAGATCCAGCAGATCCTATTGGTCAAAATGATCCAGATCTTCCAAGAGTTGGGCTTTGTGACCATTGAAAATGGCATTATGAAGGTCAATAAAACAGCAGAAAAACGAGAAATCGCTGAAAGCACCATCTACCAAAATCTCAAACAAACGGTGAAAGAGCAGGAATTGATGGCTCTTGGGACAGTTCGTGAAATCTATGATTATCTGACAGGACAGGCCTCATGAAAAAACACCTAAAACACTTCCTCTGGCTTACTCCTATCCTACTTTTAGCTCTTTATTGGCTAGCAATCTACCTGAGTCTCAAGAACCCCATGGAGGAGATTGTTTACTCTGAAAATGGTGGGATGATGCGAAATATGATTGTCAAGTCCTACACTCAAACAATCGAAAGTGAAGCTCCTTGGAAGGAAGATGAAGGATTTCAGACTTTTCCCTATTCTGATAAAATCGTTGGTGGTCAGGAAGACCTATCCGTCATGATGTTTAGGGACAGTTCGGAATGGGTTTATAGGTATAAATATCAGTTAAAAGAAAATGTATCGGTTCGTATGATGTTCAAATACAATTCTAAAAAAAGAGCATTGATTCAAGAAGAAGTCTATCTTTATGCGGATGATCAAGAAGTAGAGGGTAGTGATTTTCTAAAGAAACTTGCCGCCTATGGCAAAGACCGTACTTGGTTGAAAAACCAAAGCAAGAAGGTCGCCGAACAATACATCCTGGGTACTTGGTTTAAAAACGGAAGCTCCCGTTATTCCCTGAAAAACTTGGGGGATATGAAAATTGAGTACAACAAATTAATAGAAGGACAGTAAAAGGCTATTCTAACAATTATTATCCCGCATCTTTTTCAGATGTGGGATTTTTTTAGTGTATATAAATATAATAGGAGATCAGTTACAATGAGGCTTAGATACTACTAACTAAGCTTTTTTTAATTATAAAAGCATGTTATAATACTTCTAACTCAAAGGAAAACTAAGAGTGATCTCTTAGTAAAAAATTATTTGGAGGAATTAAATGGCCTTAATACAATCAAATGCTATTTCAGCTGCAGATGCAATTAGTGAGCTGGTTTCAGTTGATACCAGTAATGTGCAAAATCAGCAAGTTTCATTTTCTTACACCCAAGAAATTACAGGAATGGAAAATGGAAAGGAGGTAACAAATTCAGTTCTTCAGGCTATTAGCGAATTTAGTCAAGCAGTTCTAATTCAAGCCAACAAGTTCCCTCAAATTGCTGCTGTAATTGAAAAGAGAGATATAGAGGAATCTCAAAGATGGAATCATTAAATAAAAAAATAGATAAGAGCGAAAAAGAGCGCTCTACTTTGACTCGAAAAATTATAGAACTTGAAGAAAAGGAAGATGATTTTAAATTATTACAGAAGCGCCATGAAAACAGAGTTCTTTATTTAGCTGAGCAATTTGAACAGCTGTCTTCTGGCGTGGACTCATTACTAACAGAATCGGATATGTCAACACAATTTAGAATTCAGGAGTTAGAAAATAATCAAGAACTGCGTCGTCAAATGTCCGAATATGTGCAAACCCATTTTGATGACATAGAAAAATGGAGTCAATCGATCCGTCGAAATACGGATGAACAAAGAGATAAATTAATATCAGAAAGGAATCGATTGCCTTGGGAGTGAAATATAGTTCTGCAGAATCTAGTGCATTAATTGATGCACTATCAAACAATATAGAAATTGCAAATGAAATTACAGAAAGATTATCAAATGGTTGCGCTTATTTGGTAAGTTCTTTGGATTCAGGTAAATTGCAGGGAGCTGCATATACTGCGGGTAAAGGACTTTTTACCGATATTATTATCCCTGCAATTACGAAAATCAAGGAAGCAGTGGATGATATTCAGATCGAGTTGAATTCATATAAAACAGCAAATGAACCTGTATCTCAATATGGAAATCTTGATTTAGAAGAATTAAAAGCTCTCAAAAAAAGTAAAGAAGACATGTTAACAGTTGTTAATGAACAGATTGCTGAGCATGAGAGCTTTTTTAATAAATTAACTTTTAATTCCGATGCCCATCGTGAGACTTCTCGTCAATTGACTGACTCAAAAAATAATCTAGAGTCAGAAATTCAGAGTGTGACAAAGAAAATTAATGAGTTGGAAATGTTTGTATCACAGGTAGCATCATTTTTCTCAGATAGTTTAACTGTTCTTCAACTTGCTATTCAAGGAGCAAGTCAGTTAAGTCAAGTGGTTGTTGATGCTAATGGTAATTACTATACAGATGGGCTAGATATGTCTTGGGTTGATGAATTAAAGGCTCAAAAAATAGTAAGCGAATCCCCAAGTTTACAAGATCTGTCCCCAGAAGATGCAATGTTTGCTCAGAACCTGATGGTGCAGTATGGATTTAACGAGCAGACGGCAAGGGAAATCATAAAAGTCAGAGATGGCATTGATAAAAAATTCCCAGATAAGTCTCAAGAGGAAAAAGATTACATACTTCTTAGGATTATTGGAAGCGCCTCATATACGGGATTTAAGTGGGATGAAACTGCGGGTTCTTTAGTTGATTATTTTTACTATGAAGAGTTAACAACTTATGGTGTTATGCATTTCGAGAAGAGCTTTGATGAAATTATGGATGAACTAGGATTAAGTAAAGAGGAGTCAAAACATCTTTACTATATATTAAATGTACAACATATAGTATCAGGGACAGATGAACATATTGGAAGGTATGAAGAAGATGACTTAAAGGAATACAGTAAAAGGGTTGCGGAAAAATATACAAATAATAAAATATCGTCTGAAGAAGTTTATGATGTTGCAAAAAGTATGTATCAAAAAGCTGACTTTACTCATCAGTCTATCACAATGGCCACACATCTAAATCCTAGATGGTTTGTTTTAGCTGATATTTATGGTGGAAGAAAAAATGTTAAAGACTTATCAGGCTGGGAAGGTGATACTACTAGAAATGCGACCGATAAGGAGCCAATTATTGGAATTGATGATTATCTTGCGGACTTAGATTCTGTTAATATTGTAAAACGTATGACTTCGAATACTCAATCTTATACGCAAGCGATGAATAATTACATGAGTGATCTGCAAAGCTCTCCAAATTTAAGAGAGAAAGAATTTAAACAAAATGTTGACTTGGAGGAAGTTAAATCAACTATTTTTACTAGTTTAGTACCAGATGAGATCTCTGGAAAAATAATTGCAGAAACAAGTGATGCAGTTCTTTATGAAACACCATCGGAAGAACAATCAATGGAATATCTGAAGGAACATGAAAAGTATAATTCATCCTACCTATTCATTGAAAGTTTGGAAAAAGAAGAAATGCAATATAAGAAAGATGAATAATGAAGCAAAATTTTAAATTATTTGTTTGGTTGATTCCCATCTTACTTTTTTGCCTTTATTGGCTGGGAATCTACCTGAGCCTCAAAAATCCTATGGAAGAGATCGTATACTCTGAAAATGGTGGGATGATGCGCTATGTGATGTTTAAGCCTTATACAGAAACGATTGGAAGTGATCGCATCTGGAAGGACGACGAGGGATTTCAAACTTATCCTTATTCAGATGAAACCGTTGGGGGAAAGGAGCATCTAGCTGTTACTATGTTTAGGGGCAATAAGGATTGGTTCTATATGTACAAATACAAATTAGATGAAAATACATCAGTTAATTTGATATTTGAATATAACGCCTCTAAAAAGATTTTTTACCAAAGCGACCTCTATTTGACAATTAATGAGACAAGCTACGAGGGCCAGCAACTTCTTGATCACCTTGCCACCTACGGCAAAGACCGTACTTGGTTGAAAAAGCAAAGTAAGAAGGTAGCTGAACAATACATTCTTGGCACCTGGTTCAAAAGGGGAAGCTCTCGATATTCTTTAAAAAACCTAGGTGATTTGAAAATCGAGTACGATAAATTGATAGAAGAATAGTAAGCATGTTTCCAATTCCAATCCCACATCATTTTTCGGATGTGGGATTTTTGCTTTTGACGCAGGAGCTTGGGAAAATGATTTGGCAAAAAATGATGCAAGTTAGTAGAATTCATGGTATAATGGAATGTAAAAAATTTTTTATGAAAGAAAGTTAACCATGGATTTAAAAGATTACATTGCAAGCATTGAAAACTATCCACAAGAAGGAATTACCTTCCGTGATATCAGCCCTTTGATGGCAGATGGCAATGCTTATAGTTATGCGATTCGTGAAATCGTTCAATATGCGACCGATAAGAAAATCGACATGATCGTTGGTCCTGAAGCACGTGGGTTCATCGTTGGATGTCCGGTCGCTTTTGAGTTGGGAATTGGATTTGCGCCTGTTCGTAAGCCTGGTAAATTGCCACGTGAAGTCATTTCTGCTGACTACGAAAAAGAATACGGTGTGGATACCCTCTGCATGCACGCTGATGCTATCAAACCAGGTCAACGTGTCCTCATCGTTGATGACCTCTTGGCGACTGGTGGTACGGTGAAAGCAACCATCGAAATGATCGAAAAACTCGGTGGAGTTGTTGCAGGGTGTGCCTTCTTGATCGAGTTGGATGATTTGAAAGGTCGCGAAGCGATCGGCGATTACGACTACAAAGTCTTGATGCATTACTAATATAGTCTAATACTATAACTGGCTACAGAAAAACCATAATTGAAAACTATAAGCTCCTATCATATAATGTTAGTTAAGAACTTGTAAGATGGGAGCTTTTTATGCCAATTACTCTAGATAAAAAATTACCAGCAGTCGATATCCTTCGTTCAGAAAATATTTTTGTCATGGATGATGTTCGAGCAACTCACCAGGATATTCGTCCTATAAATGTTCTGATTTTGAATCTCATGCCGACTAAGGAAGCAACTGAGACTCAACTGCTACGCCTCCTGGCCAATACGCCCTTGCAGATCAATGTAGATTTCCTCTATATGGCGAGCCATAAGTCTAAAAATACAGCGGCCGAGCATATGGAGAGTTTTTACAAGACTTTTGAGGATATCAAGGATAATTACTATGACGGCTTGATTGTGACGGGGGCGCCTGTCGAAAAGATGGACTTTGAGGAAGTGGACTACTGGGAAGAGTTGACCCAGGTCTTTGAATGGGCCAAGCGTCATGTTTTTTCTACCCTGCACCTCTGTTGGGGAGCCCAGGCTGGTCTGTACCACCGTTACGGGATTCAAAAAGTTGAGCTCTGTGACAAATTATCTGGCATCTATGACCAGGTAGTGGTGCGTCCTGAGAGTCTTCTCATGAGAGGCTTTGACGACCGTTTCCTTGCCCCTCATTCCCGCTATACCGATATTCCTTTGAAGGAAGTTCTGGAAAAGAGTAATCTTCAGGTGATCGCTCAGGGAAATGAGGTTGGCCTTTCCATCATTGCCAGTCCAGACATGCGTGAGGTGTATAGCTTTGGCCATCTGGAGTATGATCGCGATACGCTGGCGAAAGAATACCACCGAGATGTCAAGGCAGGCTTGGATCCAGCCCTTCCAAAAAATTACTTTGATGAGAATGATGCCAATACAGAACCTCGCATTCGTTGGAATCTAGCTGCGACGACTTTCTTTAGTAATTGGATCAACTATGCGGTTTATCAAGAAACACCTTACCGCTTGGAAGAATTGGAAAAAGATATTTCATTTTATGGTTACCTATAAAGGGGAATTATGACATATTCACAAGCATTTAAGTATGGCAACTTGGTTCTTCCGAGTGCCTTGCTTTTTCATTATCATGAATTGTTTGACCAAGCAGATGATTACTTGGTTTGGCAGTTTTTCTTTCTTCAAAATACGACTGGTCAAGAGGCCTTAACTCCCAATCAGATTGCTAGTCATCTAGGAAAAACGGTGACAGAGGTCAATCGGATTATGTCCAATTTGACCACCAAGGGACTTCTTCAATACCGGACCATTGAGCTCAATGGCGAGATTGAAGCCATCTTTGATGCGACCATTGCCCTGGAGCGCTTGGATGAGATTTTAGAAGCCCAATCACAAGGGAAGGCACAAAGCGCGCCTGCGAAGGGAAATGTCATCAAGGACTTGGTGGAAACCTTCCAACAAGAACTGGGACGACTCTTGACACCTTTTGAGATTGAAGACTTGACCAAGACTGTGCGCGAAGATCAGACAGATCCAGATGTGATCAAGGCAGCATTACGAGAAGCTGTCTTTAACGGCAAGCCTCACTGGAAATATATCCAAGCCATTTTACGCAACTGGCGCAGTGAAGGCATCAACAGTCTAGCCCAAGTAGAGGCGAAACTACAAGAACGCGAACAAGCCAACCCACGCAATGTGACCGTTTCAGACGATTTCTTGAAGGCCATGGATTTGTGGAAGGATTAAAAAAACTAGCACTTATTTGAGTGCTAGCTGCAGATGGAAGGTTAAGTCTTCCTGGAAACTTTCCTTATGTGAGTACGGACGTCAGCGAACTTCGAAGAAGTTCCATGACTTAGTTTTGAACCTAAGGTTTCAAAACTCCCGAGTGCCTGAAACAATAGTGTTTCAGGCACTTTTCTCACGGCGGAAAGTTTTTAGTTTATACTTGAATAGTTTTAAAAATAAGACATTATTTTTACTGAAAAAAATAGGTTCTTAATTGAAAAAATAATTTTTAACCATTCAAAAAACTAGTACTCATAAAGTGCTAGTTTTTTCCTTTATAAATAGTCCGCATAGGCTTTTTCTAGTTTGCTAAGGAGTTCTTGTTTTTCCTCCTCACTAGCAAAGGAAGCCTGGATGGCATCGATATTGTGTTGGTAAAAGTCAGTTTCCTTGGTTTGGAAATGCTGATGGTAGAGGGCATATTCCTTGGTAAGATCGGTATCAGATACAGTCCGGTTATCGGTATTGATACTGATCCGAGCTCCGGCTGCTTTCATCTTCAGATAAGGGAAATCTTCTATAGTCGGCGCTGCTTTTGTTTGGAGGTTGCTGGTCAATCAGAGTTCACCAGTGACCTCATTTTCAATAAAGTATTGGAGTAAGGCTGGTTCATGAGATAGAGCCGTCACGTGGCCATTGCGTTTGATTCCAAATGCAATCGATTGGGCAACAAAGTGTGGGCAATGACACTCACCTGCATGAAGCGTCATGGGCCGATGGTAACTCTTGACTTGCTCGATTAAAGGTCGAATATCTTCTGGAGAGTAGTTGTGCTCATCCCCGGCAAAGTCAAAACCAACAAAATCCTGATCGCTAACTTGGTTGGCTTCTGCAAGAATGCGAGAGGTGACTTCTTGATCTGACTGGCGCATGCCGCAGACCAAGGCTTTTGCAACAATGCCAAATTCCTCCTGGGCTTGGCGTAGACCATCGCAGACAGCATCGATAGTTTCTGGAACGGTAAGCCCTTGGTCCATGGACAATTCTGGTGCGAAACGAACCTCAATATAAAGGACATTTTCGAGAGCAGCTTGCTTGGCCACATCGTAAGCAGCAAGCGTCAAGGCTTCCTTGGTTTGAAGGAGGGGCCTAATGTAGTCAAAAGCCTCTAAATAGTCCAAAAGATTCTCACAGTGGGCAGGCGCAGTGACATGGTGCTTGAGCTCCTCATCGCTAGCGGGTAGGTCAATATTGGCCATAGCTGCCAACTGGCGAATGATTGGAAGCGACAAGGAACCGTCTAAGTGACAGTGAAGTTCTGTCTTTGCCAAACTATGAAAATCGATCGTGGACATGATTTTCTCCTTAAAATTGTATTTTTTCTATACTATCATTTTGACAAAAAAAGTCAAGTAGCCTTCGCGTAGCAGATCTTTGAAAGGGAACCCAATATTTGATATGCTAGGAGTAGCGAAATAAAGGAGAAGAAAGATGTCAAACTATCAATTACCAGAAGTATGGGAAGCACCAAGTCAAATGGGAGGAGCCTGGGGTGGCTTGAACCAACCAACAGCAGGTGCCCGCTTTGAACAAACTCTTCCAAAAGGCGATCAACCTTTCCAACTCTATACCCTTCCAACACCCAATGGGATCAAGGCTACCATTATGCTGGAGGAATTGAAAGAGCTGGGAGTGGATGCAGGCTATGACGCTTATCGGATCAAGATTGGTGAGGGAGATCAGTTTGGTAGTGACTTTGTAGCCATCAATCCAAACTCGAAAATTCCGGCCATGTTGGATCAATCAGGCGATCAAGCCATTCGTGTCTTTGAATCGGCCAATATCCTCCTGTATCTAGCGGAGAAATTTGGCAAATTAATCCCGACTGATCGGGCTAAACGGACAGAAGTGCTCAACTGGCTCTTCTGGCAGACAGGGGCTGCACCTTTCCTAGGGGGAGGCTTTGGTCATTTCTTCCACTATGCGCCGGAGAAAATCGAGTATGCCATTAACCGATTTGCCATGGAAGCCAAACGTCAATTGGACTTACTGGACAAAGAATTGGCCACTAAACCTTATATCGCAGGGGATGACTATACCATTGCAGATATTGCCATCTGGTCTTGGTATGGCCGTCTAGCTCAAGACAAGGTCTGGGACCGTGCAGGGATTTTCTTGGATGTGAAGGAATACAAGCATCTGCAAGCTTGGACAGAGAAAATTGCCAATCGCCCAGCTGTGAAACGTGGCTTGGAAGTAGAATATAAGGAAATTGATGCATAATGAAAAGGCGCCGTTGCGCCTTTTTTTAATGGTGCAAACATGGTATACTAAAGGGTGGAATAAAAGTTTAGAAAGTAGCACATGGAATTTACAAAATTATCAAATCGCTTGGACTTGGTGGCTAGCTTCGTCCCAGCTGGAGCGCGTCTGTTGGACGTGGGGAGTGACCATGCCTATCTCCCAATCGCCCTTTTACAGGAAGGTAAGATTGAGGCTGCCATTGCAGGGGAAGTGGTAGAGGGGCCCTATCAGTCTGCCCTGCAAAATGTCGCCGATAATGGTTTAGAGGACAAGATCGAGGTCCGTCTGGCCAATGGTTTGGCTGCATTTGAACCAACAGATGGCATTTCCTGTATTACCATTGCTGGCATGGGCGGACGCTTGATTGCAGATATCTTAGCGGCAGGTCTTGAGAAATTAGCCAATGTCTCTCGCTTGGTCCTCCAGCCCAATAATCGGGAAGATGAACTGCGGGCTTGGCTAGTAGAGCATGATTTTCGCATTGTTGATGAAGCTATCTTGGAAGAAAATGAGAAGTTCTATGAGATCCTCGTGGTGGAACAGGGTTCTCAAGAGTTGTCAGCCAAGGAACTACGCTTTGGTCCCTATTTGATGCAGGAGCAAGCTCCAGCGTTTGTCCAAAAGTGGTCCAAGGAAGTAGAGAAATTAAGTTTTGCCTTGGAGCAGGTCCCAGTTGAGAATCAATCTGCCAGAACATCGTTAGAAGAGCGCATCGCTCACATCAAGGAGGTTCTACATGTTAGCAAGTGAAGTCATCAAACGCTATGAAGACTACTGTCCTCAGGAGCTTTCCATGGAGGGAGATGTCCGTGGGCTACAGGTCGGTACGCTGCAAAAAGACATCCATAAGGTCATGGTGGCCCTAGATATCCGCGAGCAGACGGTTGCGGAAGCTATCGCCCATGGAGTGAACTTGATCATCGTCAAGCACGCGCCCATTTTCCGTCCGATTAAGGATTTGGTAGCCGATCGGGCCCAAAATCAGATTTATATCGATTTGATCAAGCATGATATCGCAGTCTACGTCAGCCATACTAATATTGACATTGTCTCAGATGGTCTCAACGATTGGTTCTGCCAGCTCTTGGACATTGAAGATACAGAACCCCTCAGTATGACAGGGGAAGGATTCGGAATCGGCCGGATCGGTCGGGTAGCTACCCAAACCTTTGGCCAGTTGGCTGAAAAGGTCAAAGAAACCTTTGGCTTAGATGCTTTGCGCATAGTCAGTTATGACCAGGCAGATTTGGAACGGGTCATCGAGCACGTCGCCATTTGTGGAGGAAGTGGCCAGTCCTTTTACAAGGATGCTCTCGCAAAGGGAGCAGAGGTCTATATCACAGGAGATATCTACTACCACACGGCTCAGGACATGCTGAGTGATGGGCTCTTGGCCTTGGATCCGGGACACCATATCGAGGTTCTTTTTGTGTCAAAATTAGTAGAAAAGCTCAATCAGTGGAAGGCTGAAGAAGCGTGGAAGATTGAAGTGATTGGCAGTCAAGCCAGCACCAATCCTTTTTACCATATCTAAGGGGGCATGATGAAAGTTGCCATTATCGGTGCAGGGATCGTGGGATCTACTGCAGCCTATTATTTATCCAAAGAAGTACAAGTGGATGTGACCGTCTATGACCATGGAGTCGGCCAAGCAACTAAGGCAGCGGCAGGCATTATTAGCCCTTGGTTTTCTAAACGGCGGAATAAGGCCTGGTATCGCCTGGCTCGTCTGGGAGCAGACTTTTACCAAGAATTGGTAGAAGATCTGGCCAAGGACGGAATTAAAACAGATTTTTACCAGCAGACCGGCGTCTATCTCCTCAAGAAAAAGGAAGAAAAATTAGACAAACTCTATCAGTTGGCGCTGAGTCGACGAGAAGAATCTCCCTTAATCGGGGACTTGGCAATTTTGACTAAGGAAGAAGTAGCCCAGCAATTTCCTGATCTACAAGGCTTTGAGAAGCTCCTTTATGCCTCAGGTGGTGCTCATGTAGAAGGAGCCCTTCTGACGGAGACTCTCCTTAAAGCCAGCGGTTCAAGAGTTATCAAGGAAGAGGTTGCTCTCTCAGTCTCAAGTGATGGCTATCAGATTGCTGGTGAATGCTATGACCAAGTTATCCTGGCAACAGGAGCCTGGTTGGGGCCGGTACTCGAACCACTTGGCTACCAAGTCGATGTCCGTCCGCAAAAGGGGCAATTGCGGGATTATCAGCTAGACCTAGATACTGATGATTATCCTGTAGTCATGCCTGAAGGAGAGCTGGATATCATTCCATTTCAGCAGGGCAAGATCAGTATGGGAGCCACCCATGAAAATGAGATGGGCTTTGACCTGACAGTGGATCAGGCTTTGTTGAATCAGATGGAAACAGAAGCTCTGTCTTACTATCCAGAACTAGCTCAAGCGGAAGTTGTCGGGGAGCGCGTGGGAACTCGTGCCTACACCAGTGATTTTTCACCATTTTGGGGAGCTGTTCCTGATCGAGAAGGCCTCTATGTCGCCAGTGGCCTAGGATCATCTGGCCTCACAACCGGTCCCCTCATTGGTTGGCACCTAGCCCAACTCGTGGTAGGAGGAAACCTGCGCTTAGATCCAGCAGATTATCCAGTTGAACAGTATGTGAAGAAGTAGGCTGGGACAAAAGTCCTAGCCTCTCAATTATTTTTGGATTGTCGAGCAAGATGCAGTGGTTGAGTGGGCTCTACTACAAGGTAAGATTTTCAGACGGCTCAGTCAAGGAGCAGTAATCTATTTGAATCATGAGTAAGACCAATGCTAACAATTCTACAACTCTCATCTCCTGTCATCACCTTGTAACACAAATGCAAGGTGACTTTTTTATATAAACATGATAAAATAAGGGTAATGACTACGTAGAAAGGCCTAACATTATGAAAGGTATTATTTTAGCAGGGGGCTCAGGAACTCGCTTGTATCCATTGACACGTGCGGCTTCTAAGCAGTTGATGCCCATTTATGACAAACCAATGATCTACTATCCGCTGTCAACCCTTATGTTGGCTGGGATCAAAGATATCCTGATCATCTCGACTCCTCAAGACCTTCCTCGTTTTGAAGAGCTTCTTGGAGATGGCTCTGAGCTAGGAATTTCTCTCTCTTATGCAGAGCAACCAAGTCCAGATGGTTTGGCGCAAGCCTTTATCATTGGAGAAGACTTTATTGGGGACGATCACGTTGCCCTCATCCTTGGGGACAATATCTTCCACGGAAATGGCTTAACCAAGATGTTGCAACGGGCAGAAGCCAAAGAAAAAGGAGCGACTGTCTTTGGTTACCAAGTCAAAGATCCAGAACGCTTTGGTGTGGTAGAGTTTGACGCGGATATGAACGCTATCTCTATCGAAGAAAAACCAGAACATCCAAAATCCAACTTTGCAGTGACCGGACTTTACTTCTATGACAATGATGTGGTAGAAATTGCCAAAAACATCAAACCAAGCCCTCGTGGAGAGCTTGAAATCACTGATGTTAACAAGGCCTATTTGGAGCGTGGAGATCTCTCTGTTGAGCTCATGGGCCGTGGCTTTGCATGGTTGGATACTGGAACTCACGAAAGTCTCTTGCAAGCATCTCAATATATCGAAACTGTTCAACGCTTGCAAAATGTCCAAGTGGCTAACCTTGAGGAAATTGCCTATCGCATGGGTTATATCACTAAAGAACAAGTCCATGAATTAGCGCAATCATTGAAGAAAAACGAATACGGACAATACTTGCTCCGTTTGATTGGAGAAGCATAATGACGGAACAATTTTTTGATAAAGAATTAGCAGCCCGCAAAATTGAAGCCATCCCAGGCTTGATGGAGTTTGATATTCCAGTGCGCGGGGATAACCGTGGTTGGTTTAAAGAAAACTTCCAAAAAGAGAAAATGCTTCCCCTTGGATTCCCTGAAAGCTTCTTTGCAGAAGGCAAGTTGCAAAACAATATTTCATTCTCTCGTAAGAATGTTTTGCGTGGCTTGCATGCAGAGCCTTGGGACAAGTACATCTCTGTAGCAGATGAAGGAAAGGTTCTTGGAACTTGGGTAGACCTTCGTGAAGGCGATAGCTTTGGAAACACCTACCAAACCGTGATCGATGCTTCAAAAGGCATCTTCGTCCCTCGTGGTGTAGCCAATGGGTTCCAAGTTTTGACAGACAAAGTTGCTTATACATACTTAGTCAATGATTACTGGGCACTGGAACTCAAACCAAAATATGCTTTTGTCAACTACGCAGACCCAAGCCTAGACATCCAATGGGAAAACTTGGAAGAAGCAGAAGTCTCAGAAGCAGACAAAAATCACCCATTGCTCAAAGATGTTAAACCCCTAAAAGCAGAAGATTTGTAAGAATGAACCTTGCATAGCAGTATCGCGACTGCAAGGAGCGTTATAAGATTGTTCCTGTCCTAGTGAAAACAAGATTCCCTCAGGGAATCTTGTAAGGAAATCCGGAGACTTTGGCTTCGGATTTAGCCATGAAACCGAAAGGTTGCTGGCGTCCCTCACTAGCTAAAGGAACAATCAAAACTAAAAACTATTTGGAGAAAAAATGTCAGAATATAAACATATCATCGTAACCGGTGGAGCTGGTTTCATCGGTTCAAACTTCGTACACTATGTCTACAATAACCATCCAGACGTGCATGTGACTGTCCTTGATAAACTTACTTATGCTGGAAACCGTGCCAATATCGAAGAAATCCTTGGAGATCGTGTCGAGTTGGTTGTGGGGGACATCGCTGATGCTGAATTAGTTGACAAATTGGCTGCCAAGGCTGATGCCATTGTCCACTATGCGGCTGAAAGCCACAATGATAACTCCCTCAAAGATCCATCTCCATTTATCTACACAAACTTTGTTGGAACATACACACTCTTGGAAGCGGCTCGTAAATACGACATTCGTTTCCACCACGTGTCAACAGACGAAGTGTATGGAGACCTTCCATTGCGCGAAGATCTTCCTGGACATGGGGAAGGTCCTGGTGAAAAATTCACTGCTGAAACCAAATACAACCCATCATCACCTTATTCATCAACTAAGGCTGCTTCAGACTTGATTGTGAAAGCTTGGGTACGTTCATTTGGTGTTAAGGCAACCATTTCAAACTGTTCAAACAACTACGGGCCATACCAACACATCGAAAAATTCATCCCACGTCAAATCACCAATATCTTGTCTGGCATCAAGCCAAAACTTTATGGTGAAGGGAAGAACGTCCGTGACTGGATCCACACCAACGACCACTCAACAGGTGTTTGGGCGATTCTTACTAAGGGCCGTATCGGTGAAACTTACTTGATCGGTGCTGACGGTGAAAAGAACAACAAAGAAGTGCTTGAGCTCATCCTTGAAAAAATGGGACAACCAAAAGATGCTTACGATCGTGTAACAGACCGTGCGGGTCACGATTTGCGTTATGCCATCGATTCAACAAAATTGCGTGAAGAATTAGGTTGGGAACCACAATTCACAAACTTCGAAGCAGGTTTGGAAGATACCATCAAGTGGTACACAGATCACCAAGACTGGTGGAAAGCTGAAAAAGAAGCTGTAGAAGCCAACTACGCGAAGACACAAGAAGTTTTGAAATAAGGAAGAAAGTCCAAGTAGAAAAACTACTTGGACTTTTCTTTTATTTTCTGAAAATCATAAAATTAACCATGGATTTGTGGTATAATATGATTAGTTTTTAGGATAAATCAATAAGGGGGATGTTATGAATCAAAAAGATTGGGTTGAATACTTTGAAGCGGTCAATGGTCGAAAGCCAAGTATGCAAGAATTTCAAGAAGCGCGTGAAAAAGGGGAGTTTGTCGTAGAGCGAAAAGAAGCGCCGACTCCAACAACTGAGGCACCAGCTCCAGCCACTGAAGCGCAGGCTCATGCTCAGGAAGCACCTGTTACACCTAGCGCACCTCTTTCACAAGAGCGAACAGCTGTTGTCCAACCGCAGCCATCGGCGAAAACCTTACAACCTGTTCCAAGACCGAAAAAATTGACATTTTCTTTTAATAAACAAACCCAAATTGGGGCTGCAGTTGCGGGACTTGTCGCAGTGATTGCCTTTGCTTGGTTCTTTTTCTTTTCAGGTGGGCCAAGTCTAGATGGTGTTTGGTTGAGAAATACGGATTCTAGTCCGATCACTTATGAACTAAGTGGAAAGAAACAAAAAGTCAATAGTAGCGAGACCATCAAAAAGGTTTTCAAGGGCAATGAAGCGAAAAAAGAATTTAATACCGCACTTTCTTTGTTAAATTCGACAGACTTGCATTCACTTGCGGATGTCGATAAGAAATTTAACCTGAAGACAACAGAAATTGTTGTTATTAAGTCTGGTGGGAACACACGCTATAACTTGCTCCAAAAAGACGGAAGCAATATTATTTTAAGAAATGATTTATTCGACTTGAAAACTTATAAGTCATACAAAGGAAACTTTGAAGATAATTTGGTCTATCACAAGGTTGAAACACCAAAGGCCATGGTTGGAAAATGGAAGAATGTGACAGAAGGAGATAATACAACTGTTCAGATTTCAGATCATGGAATTATTAGTGATAAGTATTACGATAGCAAGGCTTACGCATTCTATTCTCTAGCTGATTCAGAAAAGTATGATGGAGACACGACTTCTAAAGAAGAAATTGAACACACATTTGAAGTCATTCAAGAAGCGGTGAAATCAGAAGGCTATCAAGTGAAGAGCGCTAAGGAAGTCTATATACAAGCTAATTCAAATTATTGTTTCGTACCTGTCAACGGTGGAAAAAATATACTTGTCTTACGTGGTGGTAATGAATTTGCCGCAAAATTAGAAAAAGTGAAATAATGAAAGGACCGCAAGGTCCTTTTTGTTTCCAAATTTCTGACTGAAAAACTATTCATGTCTAGGCAAAAATATGGTAAAATGGATAAGATGTATCTGAGATGTCTATTTCTTCTCAGACGACTACAGGTAATGGAGTAGAAAATGCAAAATAGACCTATTATTATTGGTGTTACTGGTGGTTCTGGTGGTGGAAAGACCAGTGTGTCTCGTGCCATTTTGGCCAATTTTCCGAATGAAAAGATTGCCATGATTGAGCATGATTCTTATTACAAGGACCAAAGTCATTTGACCTTTGAGGAGCGGATCAAGACTAACTATGACCATCCTTTTGCCTTTGATACGGACTTGATGATTGCGCAGATCAATGAACTCTTGGAGGGTCGTCCGGTAGATATTCCAACTTATGACTATGCTGAACATACGCGCAGCAGCAAGACCTATCGTCAGGAACCACAAGATGTTTTCATCGTGGAAGGAATCTTAGTTCTTGAAGACAAGCGTCTTCGGGACTTGATGGACATCAAGATTTTCGTTGATACGGATGATGATGTGCGGATCATTCGCCGGATCAAGCGAGATATGGAAGAGCGTGGCCGGAGTCTGGATAGTGTCATTGAGCAATACCTTGGTGTAGTAAAACCGATGTACCACCAGTTCATCGAGCCAACCAAGCGTTATGCGGACGTGATCATTCCTGAGGGCGTGACCAACACAGTTGCGATTGACTTGATCACAACCAAGATTGAAAAAATCCTCAACGAAGCGCGTGAGGGAAAATAAAAATAGGGAGAAAGAGGGAAATCTATCTCCAATCCAATAACAATAGTTGGAATTACGGAATGTCGCAGTAGTTGGTGAGACTCTTCATTCGCTAAAAGACTCGAAAGAGTTCTCAATCAACTTTGCGGGGGTGGTACGAGAAATGTTATGTAACATTCTGTACCACTCCCTCTTTTTCCTAGGGAGAATGGAAATGAAAAGGGAGTTTCATTCGCGGACCAAGGCGTTCGCTTGTTTATTGACCATGTGTGCTGGTTTTTCAGATGCTTATACCTTTATTTGTCGGGGTGGGACCTTGGCGGCAGGCCAGACGGGAAATGTGGTCTTTCTATCGGTTGGTTTGATCGGCCAGCAGATCTCAGATGTAGAAGTGAAGTTAGCCACGATGCTGGCCTTTATGCTGGGGATCTTTTTAATGACGGTCTTGCGTCGCTTGATTGATAATTCAGTCTGGCGCTTGAGTACCCTAGTGCCCTATATCCTCACAACTTTGGTGACGGGATTTTTGCCAGCATCGGTAAAAAATGTCTTCATCGTGCCTTTTTTTGGCCTGAGTTTGGGAATCGTAGCGACCTCATTTGGAGAAGTAGGTAGCTATGCCTACAACCACTCTTTTATGACCGGAAATCTCAAGAAAACCATGGTAGCTTATGGAAATTTTGTTAGAGACAGGGAGATGAAATTCCTCTGGGAAGCCATCTTTATGACCTGCTTGATCGGGAGTTTCGTCTGTGGGGCCATTTTTTCGACCTACTTGATCCAGTTTTATGGACTAAAGACGATTTGGCTGGTGGCCATCATCTTGACCATCTTTTTAATCTATCGTGCTATTCAGTATTTTGAGGTCTTTCACTTCAATCGGCGACATGACTAGATAAAGGTATCATAAAAAACTTTCCTTAGGTGAGTGCGGACGTCAGCGAACTTCTTCGAAGAAGTTCCATGACTAATTATTGAGCCTAAGGTCTCAATAATTCCGTGTGCCTGAAGCAGTTAAGCTTCAGGCACTTTTCTCACATCGGAAAGTTTAGTAATTCTTGATCAATTTAAATTAATGAGAGCTCGTTTTTATCTCTTTGCAGAATCGCTTAACTTATTTTACTAAAAATTAGTTTATCTATATTCCAGAGGCTGGGACAAAAGTCCTAGCCTCTCAATTGTTTTTGGATTGTCAAGCAAGACGCAGTGGTTGAGTGGGCTCTACTACGCTGATTTCATCAGCTTTTACAGCCCTACTCAACTGTGCAGAGGTGGGACGACGAAATCGAATTCTAACGAATTACCGATTTCTGTCCCACTCTCTTTTCTTTCGCTGTTTGAAGCTTAATTTTTGGGCAAAGATTTGGTATAATGGAAGGTATGAAACATTCGGAAAAAGAATCACAATACCAGCTCTTGCTGGCTCAGTTAGACGCTCTCTTAACAGGAGAAAGCAATGCCTTGGCTAATTTGTCCAATGCCAGTGCTCTCTTAAATCAAGCCCTGCCTCGTTCGGTCTTTGCAGGTTTTTATTTGTATGACCAAACGGAATTGATCTTGGGACCTTTTCAGGGAGGTGTTTCTTGTGTCCATATCGCTCTTGGAAAGGGTGTCTGTGGAGAAGCAGCTCAAAAGCAGGAAACCATCATTGTCGATGATGTGCGCCAGCATGCCAACTATATTTCCTGTGATAGTCGGGCTATGAGTGAGATTGTGGTGCCTATGGTCAAGGACGGTCAACTCCTTGGGGTTTTAGACCTGGATTCGGAGTGTGTCTCTGACTACGATCAGCTGGATCAGGAGTATTTAGAAAAGTTTGTCGCTCTCTTGATCGAAAAGACAAACTGGGACTTTAAGATGTTTGGGGTTAAGAACTAATGTATCAAGCTTTATATCGGAAATACCGTAGCCAGACCTTTGGCCAATTGGTCGGCCAGCAAGTGGTAGCACGGACATTGAGACAGGCCGTTGAGCAGGAGAAGATCAGCCATGCCTATCTCTTTTCGGGTCCTCGTGGAACTGGGAAAACCAGTGTGGCCAAGATTTTTGCTAAGGCTATGAACTGTCCCAATCAAGTCAATGGGGAGCCTTGTAACGACTGCTATATCTGTGAATCCATTACCAATGGGAGCCTAGAAGATGTCATCGAGATCGACGCGGCCTCCAACAATGGGGTCGATGAAATTCGGGATATTCGCGATAAGTCGACCTATGCTCCCAGTCTAGCCAAGCACAAGGTCTACATTATCGATGAGGTCCACATGCTCTCGACAGGGGCCTTTAATGCCTTGTTGAAGACACTGGAAGAGCCAACGGAAAACGTGGTCTTTATTCTTGCAACAACGGAGTTGCACAAGATTCCAGCTACTATTCTGTCACGGGTGCAACGCTTTGAATTCAAATCTATCAAACTGCCAGATATCGTTCACCATTTGGAAAGCATCTTAGCTACAGAAGGCATTGCCTATGAAGCAGATGCTGTTCAGATCATCGCCCGGCGCGCTGAAGGTGGGATGCGGGATGCCTTGTCCATTTTGGACCAAGCCCTGAGTCTGACTGCGGGTAGTGAGTTGACGACAGCGATCGCTGAAGAGATTACCGGCTCTATCAGCCTAGCTGCGCTTGATCAGTACGTAGCTGCCATCCTGGCTCATGATGCGACAGCGGCGCTGGATCAGCTGGCGATTATCTTTGATAATGGGAAGAATATGGCCCGTTTCGTCACGGACTTACTTCAATACTTGCGGGATCTTTTGATTGTCCAGACAGGTGGAGAAAATACCCACAATAGTGACTTGTTTGCCGTTAATCTTGAAGCCGATCAAGCCCGTCTTTTTGCCCTGATTGACCAGGCGACGACCAGTCTAGCGGATATCAAAAATAACCTGCAACCGCGCATCTACACTGAAATGATGACCATTAAATTGGCTGAAAGCACAGGCCAAGTTTCTAACTCAGCAGCTGTGGAGGTTCCTTCCAATGTACTAGCTCAGCTGGAAGACTTGAAGAAGGAAGTCGCTCAGCTCAAGCAACAGTTAGCGCAATCGGGTAGCAGTCTTCCTGCCTCAAAACCAGCAGTAACTCGTCCAACCAAGTCGAACAAGGGCTACCGTGCGGATCGAAACAAGGTCAATGCCATTTTACAAGAGGCGGTTGAAAACCCAGAGTTGGCACGGACCAACTTGATCCGTCTTCAGAACGCTTGGGGGGAAATCATCGAGAGTTTGGCAGGTGCGGATAAGGCTCTCTTAATCGGATCCCAGCCGGTCGCTGCTAATGAAAATCACGCCATTTTAGCTTTTGAGTCTGCCTTTAATGCCGAACAGACCATGAAGCGGGACAACCTCAATACCATGTTTGGGAATATCCTCAGCAATGCAGCAGGCTTTTCTCCAGAGATTTTAGCTGTTTCTCTAGAGGAGTGGACTCAAATCCGGGCAGAATTTTCAGCTAAGACACGTGGGCAAAAAGCGGAAGTGGTGGAAGAAGAGGAAAGCATCATCCCGGAGGAATTTACCTTCTTATCCGATAAAATTACCCTCCAAAACGATTAATACATGAATTTTTTACTGATTCATGGTAAAATGAGGATATGAATAGAAAACAATTTGCAGTGCTAGCAGTCTTTACTGCTATGGAGACTTATTTTTTCAATGAAGCGACCATGGCGGGTCAGATGCTCTTTGCATTCTTTTGGGCCCTCTTGATCCTGCGCAATCTCCAAACGGTCTATATGGTGGAGAAAATTGCTAATGCCATTGAAAAAGAAATGAAGAAGAAAAGAAAATAAAACCTTTTACAAGATGGACATCCATTTTGTAAAAGGCTTTTTTGTATTTAATAGACCTCTTGGCATTGTTTGCGGTAATCTCCTGGGGAGAGACCAACTTTTTGTTTAAAGGCCTTTGTAAAGTAAGAGTAGTTGTCGTAGCCAACTTGGAGAGCAACTTGATAAATAGGGGTATCGCTTTGTGAGAGCATTTCTTTTGCAGCGGCCATTCGTTTATCAGTGATGTATTTCATCAGGGTATTGCCCGTATCGCGCTTAAAAATCCGTGCTAGATGATCTGGACTAAGAAAAACCATTTCGGCCAGCTTGGTGCGACTGATATCCTCCTTGTAATGGTGGTCGATGTAGTCAGTGATCCGCTGGATGAGATTGGATTGGTGTTCTAGATCGATCACATAATGGCGAGCAGAGCTCCAGTAATCCCCAATATAGGCTTCAAAAGCTTCGATGGCATGAAAACGCCGTTCGAAGAGAAATTGATGGTGTTTGTTTTGAAATAACTTGTGGGCGAGAATGCCGTTCTTGTCCAGATAAATCCCAATTTGCTGGGTCCAGTCTAGCTGGAGTTCACTCAGATCTGAGAGCGGGATGCGATCTTGAGTCTCTAAGCTATGGATGATTTGGAGAAGCTGTTCCGTCTCTAGTTGATTTGTAAAAGTAAGCGATGTCCGATGAGCGGGCTTTTGAGGTTGTGGACCCAAAGAAGCATAGGAGTGGATACTGTTCCAATGGAAGACTTGTTCTTCACTGTATTGGCAGAGTTGCAGAGCCTTCATCAAGAGCGTCTCAAGGGAAATAGCATCTGAATAGAGAAGGATAGAGGATCGGTCTAAGTCTTGCTGGATCTTCTGCTGGATAGCCTTTAGGAAGTCTGCACACTCTGTAGTCTGATTCTTTTTGAAGAGGCAGAGGTAGCGATCGGTCTGGCTTTCGATTTTACTGAGGGCGCAGTAGTGGACAGGGAAATCCAGGGAGAGATCCTTGATACAATGGCGGAGCTGCAAGCGCCAAGAAGGGACGCTGGGGTGAAAGTCTTCTTCAACTAAGTGGAGAGTGATGAGGACCAAGAGGTAGTCTTCATGTGGTTTAGGGCTATAGCCCCGTTTTGTTACTTCTTGAAGCAGCTGTTCTGCTTGAGATGGACGCGGTTTTCGCAAGTAGTCATGCCAAAATTCAGCTTCTTTTTGTCCTTGCTGGGCTAATTGTGCTGCACTCTTGTGGCGCTTGATCTTATTGAGGGCTTTTTGAATGATAAATTCTAAGCGGTCGGGGTCAATCGGTTTGAGGTAGTATTCAAAACTTTGGAGTTCAATGGCTTTTTGGGCATAATTGAAATCAGCATAATTGGTGAGGAAGATCGTTTGAATGTCATATTTTTCTGACCGGACCCAGGCTAGGAGATCTAGCCCACTGCCTTGTGGCATCTCGATATCACTGATCATGAGGGCGATTGGGTGGCTTTGAATGATGGCTTGGGCTTGGCTCAGACTGGAGGCGGTATATACCTGCTCAATGCCCAAGGCTTCCCAATGGATGGTTTCCTGCAGGGCTTTAATGATAAAACGATCATCGTCAACGAGTAGGATATTCATGTGTGTCTCCTTTGTAGGGTTCATAAGGAAGGCTCAGTTGGATACGGGCACCTCCTTGGGATCCATTTGAAAATTGAAGCGTGTAGTGATCTGGATAGAGGAGATCTAGTCGTTCCCGTGCATTGGTCAAACCAATGTGGTGGCCATCTTCTGTTACTAAGGATTTTTTCTCAGCTAGATCTTGTAAGATAGCGGAGCTAAAACCGGGTCCATTATCCTGAAGGGAAATGACAAGCTGTTGGTTTGCTTCTTCATGAATGGAAAGCTGGATGTGGAAGAAATCTTGGAAAGAAAAGCCGTGTTTGATGGCATTTTCCACAAAGGTTTGTAGAAGTAGGGGTGGAATGGCCGCATCTTTCAGACCAGGATCCCAGTCCAGGTCAAAGTGGATGCTGTCCCCATAGCGGATTTTCTGGATCTCTAGGTAATTTCGGATATGTTGGATTTCATCTGCTAAGCGATTGAAATCTTGGTTGGCTTGAAAGAGGTGACGCAAGTAGTTGGAAGTCACCTTGGTCAACTCCTCGATTTCCTTATAGTCCTTGGTCTGGAGCATGCTGTGAATCATGGAAAGCATGTTGAGGTAAAAATGGGGTCGGACTTGATTTTTGAGGTAATTGAGTTCGACCTTTTTGAGGTTTAGTTTCGCGTGGTAGGCTCGAATTTGAAGGTCCTTCATGTGGATCAGGACCTGATTGAGTTTGTGATTGGCCTGATCGATCTCTAAGATCCCTTGGTCTTCGATCACATCTAGCTTGGTAGAAGCGGCATCTAGCTGAGAAAGACGCTGGGTGAGTCGTTTCATCGGTTGGATCATCCGCTGACGAATGTAAAGGATCAGAATGGTAGAGAGAACGGCGATGATCAAAGGGACCAAGGAGAGAAGGGTTTCCAGTACGATATTTGTACGGAAAACGTCCCCGTAATCGACCGTCACATACAGATCAAAAGGCAGGTGGGTTTGATTGCTACCGGCTTGAATGACGGAATCTGTAGCATGGATCTGGTTGGGGCGATCGATGGATAAGCGCCCTTTTTTCCCGATATTGAGCTTTTGCAAGGGTTTTAAAATATCCTGGGTAGAAATGATGGCATAGATAGCCTTGCCCTTGTAATGGAGGGATTTTAAGAGATAATCATGCTGGTTCAGGCTGATTCGTTGCCATTTTTGACGGGCCTTGTCTGTTTCTTTGTCATAAGTTTTAAGATGATCTTTCAATTGTACATAGTCCAGGTAGGGCAGTTGAAGACTGGAGGCATTGAAAAAATGAGGGATATCTCTTGTCTCTATGAAAAAGGTGATGGGGCTATCCATCTGGTACTGAAACTCCGTGAAATCGATCCGCAATTTTTTTAGATTTTCATGAAAATCCGTGAAATCAAGTGGGGTATTGAGCTCTGTCAAATAGTCATTGTGACTAATGGTACTGTACATAAAACGCTCAACGGAGTGAAGCTCTGTGTTTAAGGAATCTGCATAGATATGAATCGAGTCCTCTAAATGGAGCATATTTTGGTGTTTAATAAAATTTCGGCTAATCCCACCAATCAAAAGGTTGATCAAGGTATTGACGACTAAGAGGAGAAAGAGTAGGCGCGAAAAAAATTGGATCGAGTGATCTCGTGTACTTCTGTGAATAGCTTTCATAATGAGCACCTCACATATATTATAGCACTATTTGAAAACGGATTCATGAACAAAACCGATATTAAAGTAAAAAAAATCGGGATAGTGCATGTTTTTGTGTGGAGAAAACGGAAAAGTGAATGAAGATGCACGAAAAAGTTCTATAAAGATGGAAAAGATTCCTATAAAATAAAGGAGAAAGAAAAGGAGGGCCTTATGAAAAGCGAAGTGAATGCGAAGCAGAGCAAATTTAAGAAAAATATTCCTTTATATGTGCTGCTCCTGCCATCGATTATTTTATTAATTTTATTTGCCTATATCCCTATGGCGGGTCTAGTCATCGCTTTTAAAGATTACTCTCCCGCTACTGGGATATTTGGAAGTCCTTGGGCTGGTCTCAAGTATTTTAACCAGTTCTTCTCATCCTTCCAATTTGCGACAACCATGAAGAATACCTTGAAAATTTCTATTTACAGTATTCTGGTTGGTTTTCCCTTGCCGATTGTTCTAGCCATTATTTGCAACCAGATTCGTGTGGGCAAGTTCAAAAAAATCTTTCAAGTAACGACTTATTTGCCTCATTTTATCTCGACCATGGTCATGTGTGGGATGATTATTCTTTTTCTCTCTCCAAGTAGTGGACTGTTAGCCAATGTCCTCAAATTGGTCGGCTTAAAGATGCCTGCTCTCTTATCCAAACCGGGTAGCTTTGCAGGTGTCTATGTCTGGAGCGATGTCTGGCAACATATCGGTTGGGATAGTATCATCTATCTAGCCGCTCTATCGGCCATTGATCCGACCTTTTATGAGGCAGCGACCATGGACGGAGCGAGTCGATTGCAAAAAATCCGTCATATTGACTTACCCTTACTGTTACCAACGGCGATGATTCTCTTGATTCTCAGAGCAGGAAGCCTACTCAGTGTTGGTTTTGAAAAGGTCTTGCTCTTGCAAAATCCACTCAATCTGGCAGGAAGTGAAATCATTTCGACCTATGTCTACAAAGTGGGGATGATTAATTTTCAATATAGTTACTCGACAGCGATCGGTCTCTTTAATACCTTGGTTAACTTGATCATCTTACTGTCGGTCAACTGGTTTGCGAAACGCTATACCAAGACGGGATTATTCTAGAAAGGAGGAGAAATTGTGAAATTGTTTCAACATGCGAGAAAGACCAAGTCAGAAATCCTCTTTGATATTTTTATCTATGGTCTAGCGATTTGCTTGATTCTGTTGATTGTCTACCCTTTGTGGTTTGTCATTATTGCCTCCTTCAGTAATCCGTCTGATGTAGCAACTGGTAAGGTTTGGTTTATCCCGAGGGAATGGCGACTAGACGGCTATCAACGCTTGATTGAGCAGCCTTTGTTTCTAAAGAGCTATCTCAACACCATCCTCTACACAGTTGTAGGGACCATCGTTGCCCTGGTCATTAATATCCCGGCTGGTTACGCCTTGTCGCGAAAGGACCTCTTTGCTAAGAAATGGGTCAGTGTCTTCTTTATCGTTCCCATGTTTGTCTCTGGAGGCTTGATTCCCATTTATTTGACAGTCAAACAATTGGGTTTGGTCGACACCTTCTGGGTAATGGTCGTACCATT
Source organism: Streptococcus sp. HCA-5024 (assembly GCF_037890265.1). NCBI lineage: Bacteria > Bacillati > Bacillota > Bacilli > Lactobacillales > Streptococcaceae > Streptococcus > Streptococcus sp. HCA-5024. The sequence goes on along the minus strand of NZ_JBBKBR010000001.1, from coordinate 386,346 downwards.
TGCAGTTTCTCCTTACAATATCGTTGTAGCTCGAACTTTCTTTAACAATAGTATTCCAGAAGGGATGTGGGAAGCCGCCCAGATCGATGGTTGTGGAACCATTCATTACTTCAGAAAGATCGTGCTCCCCTTGTCCAAGGCTATTATTGCCGTTATTGGACTTTGGACAGCAGTAGGGATCTGGAATTCTTGGTTCAATGCCTTGATTTATTTGACCAATGAAAATCTCCAACCCCTACAACTGATCCTGCGCCGTCTCTTAATTAGTAATCAAATGTTGCAATCGCAAGCAACAGGGGAGGTAGCTTCTGACCTCCGTATTAAGGCTGATATGATGAAATATGCAGCCATCGTTATCTCAACAGCACCGATTATGATGCTGTATCCATTCGTCCAAAAATACTTTAATCAAGGTGTCATGATAGGGGCCTTGAAAGAATAGGAGAAGATCATGAAAAACAGGAAATTTGCCTATCTGCTCCTTGGAGCAGCTGCTTTAGCTGGCTTGACGGCTTGTGGAGCTTCCACAAATAAATCAAGCAATGACAAGAATGATGGAAATACCTTCAAGATCACGACCGTTCGTTGGTCGGATTGGGGGGAAGACTATCACAAAGGTTTTCTAGATGATTCAGCCAAGGAATCAGGTATCAAGATCAAATGGGATACCATGGTGGCTGCAGACTGGTCTGATAAGAAATCCGTTCTTGTTGCCAGTGGAGATTTACCAGACGCTTTCTTGGGATCCAATGCCTTCACGGATTCTGAAATCGCTCAGAACCAAAACATGTTCATTCCATTGGAAGACTTGATCAAGGATAATATGCCAAACTTGAACAAGGCCTTTGAAAAAGAACCAAAATTAAAAGCCATGGTGACCAACCCAGATGGTCATATTTACAGTCTGCCTAAGAAATTGCCAATGCGGCCAATCGTCGGCAACCAGCTCTTTATTAATAAGAAATGGTTGGATAACCTTGGCTTGAAGATGCCGGAAACCTATGATGAATTGGTGACTGTTTTACAAGCCTTCAAGGATAAGGATGCCAATGGCAATGGCGATGTCAATGATGAAATTCCATTTGGTTCTGGTAACTTTGATCCGACCTTCTCTTATATCTTGCCATTCAACAACCGTCTGGGTGGAGATAATACCTATGAAATGTCCGTCAAAGATGGCAAACCGGTCTACCTCCGGACGGAAGAAAGTTATAAACAAGGGATAGCGGCGATGCATGAAGCCTACAAGAAAGGCTTGATCGACCCTGAACTCTTTACAGAAGATACTTCTATGTCTGTTGCTAAACGGATGGACAAGGGCGTGGCGCGTGTCGGTGTGTCAAGTGGTTGGACAGCAGATGCAACCTTTGGCCAACATGCCAGCGAATATGCTCCTCTTCCAGCATTGAAAGGCCCTGATGGCAAACAATATGTCATTTCTGACCCAGATCATTTGAACTATGGACGCAATGAAATCTTGATCACGAATAAGTGCAAGGACCCTGCAAAATTGCTCAAATGGTTGGATAAATTCTACACGGATGATGCCAGCATCCAAAACTTCTATGGCTCCTTTGGCATTGCGACTGAAAAAGATGGTGACAAGTACAAGGTTTTGGCTCCAAAAGATGGTAAATCAGCCGATGAATGGGCTTGGATTAATTCCCTTCGTGACTTTGGACCAAAATATGTGTCAGATGATATCAATAGCCATGTCGACATCGACCAAACACAGGGTGATGGCCTCAAATTGAAGATGGACAAAGAATTGAAACAATACGCTTTGCCAGCATATCCAAATGTCATCTACTCTCAAGAAGAATTGAACAAATTATCCTCTATTTATGTAGATATCAACTCTTATGTTACCCAACAAGCTTCTAAATGGGTAGTCGAAGGGGGCGTCGAAAAGGATTGGGACGATTACAAAGCAACCTTGAAGAAGATGGGCATTGATGACTTTATGAAGATTCAACAGGATGCCTATGATCGTTACCAAAAAGAAGTGAAGTAATAGGGGTCTAAATGGATTCAAGTAAGTAACTCAGGGGCGTAGAGCCCCTGAGTGCTTCCCTAGAGGAAGTAGCAGAAATTGAGATGAAGAACAAGGAGAAGAAGATGCAAAAATTATTTTCATTGGATGGACGCTTGGTCAAGACTTTGACCCGGTTGACAGACATCATTATCTTGAATACCTTGTTTATCGTTTGCTGCCTTCCGATTCTCACGATCGGTGCATCGCTTACGGCTTTAGCAACTATGTGGCACCGCTTGTTGAAAGGGGAAGATACGGATATCGTTTTTCATTTTTTCCGTCTCTTTCGCGCTAATTTCAAGCAAGCGACGGTGATTTGGCTGACTTGTCTAGGACTATCTGCCCTTCTTTATCTGGATTACTGTCTTTTTTCAAATACGGACTTCTTAAGTGAGTATGGGATTTGGATCTTGCTTCCCTTTATCGTCCTTCTATGTGGAGGGATGACCTTGATCTTCCCTTATATCGGCCTCTTTGAAGATCCTACAAGAAAGGTCTGTCTAAATAGTTTCCTCATTGCTCTTTTAAATCCAATTCAAACCATCTTTCTTATCTTCTTCAATCTGGCAGTAGTTTATATCAGTCTTAGTAGTCCTGAACGGTTACTGACAGCTATTTATCTCTTTACCTTTGGTGGTTTCGCCTTGTGGAGCTTCTTGAATGTTCGACTGACCGATCAGATCTTTTCAAGGATCCAAGAAGGATAAATCTTTGAAAAATGAAGTCAAGCAAGTGGGACGTATGTTTTACTGAATATTATTTAAATCAAATAGAGGCTGGGACAAAAGTCCTAGCCTCTCAATTGTTTTTGGATTGTCGAGCAAGACGCAGTGGTTGAGTGGGCTCTACTATGCTGATTTCATCAGCTTTTACAGCCCTACTCAACTGTGCGGAGGTGGGACGACGAAATCGAATTCTAACGAATGACCGATTTCTGTCCCACTCTCTTTCTATTTCATAAACATTTCACATTTCTTTTATATAATTACTATAACAAATGATGAAAGCGTCCACATTGTATCGCTGTGGACCTTGAAATGGAGGGTGAGATCATGCTCTTACAACAGGCAATCGCCTATATTTCTCGAAAAAGAACGAGGAATCTGGTCCTCTTTCTGATTCTGCTCTTAATCCTCTCTTGCTTGTATTTCTGTTTTTCACTGATGCAAGTGGGAGGAAGGCTGGAGGAACATATCAAACAGTCGACTGGGACCAGTTTTGCCTTGACCAGTAAGCAGGGGGCTACTCCCTTTGCTCTGAAGGAGGCTGAAAAGGTGAAAGAGCTTTCTGGGGTGGGAGCCATGGTTCCCCAATATGAAAGTCCCGTTCGCATTCTTGGAAAAGAAGCGATGACGGGACAGCAGTCGGTGGAGCGAGACGATTTGGGTCAGGAAGCTAAGCAAGCGCTAGGTGCTGTCTTCACCCAGAAAACAGACCAGCACCTGGATTTCCGCAGTGGTAGTTTCCAACTGGTGCAAGGCAAGCACTTATCCGATAAGGCTCGCGGGCAGATCTTGATTCACCAAGAGTTGGCTAAGAAGAATAAGCTAAAGGTCGGAGATTTCTTGACCTTATCCAGCTTTCAGATGGGAGAGACTCCTGCCAAAGAGCAAACCTTTAAAATCGTTGGGATCTTTTCGGGTAAGAAACAGGAAAAATTCACAGGGATGACCTCTGATCTGAGTGAAAACCAAGTCTACCTCCCTTATGAGGATGCGGCTAAGCTCTTAGGGCTCAGTCAGCAAGAAGTGACCCAGGTCACCTTTGGGGTCAAAGATCCTGAGAAAATCGATGCCATCTTGAAGCAAGTCAAAAGCTTGGATCTGGATTGGCAGTCTCTGCGCGTGGTCGAAGATCGCAAAGCCTTTGACCAGATGAAAGAATCCTCTCAGACCTTAGAAGGCCTGGTACGGATCATGATGATCGTCCTTCTGGTGACGGGAGCCGGTGCCCTATCTCTCTTACTCAGTCTCTGGACACGGGAGCGGATCCATGAAATCGGCGTCCTCTTATCCATTGGGAAGAGCAAGGGCCGGATTTTTGGACAGTTCCTCTTAGAAGTGGTGCTGGTATCCTTACTAGCACTGATCCCGGCCTTTCTCATCGGGCGGATGGTCAGCCATCGTTTCTTAGAGCAGTTTGTCGGACAGACCGGTCAACAGCAGACCCTAGAATTACTCAACCAAATCCCGCAAGGCCTTTCCTTGGGAATCGCCTATGCTAGCCTCTTGTGCTTGATCCTTCTGTCACTCGGTGTAACGACCAGCATGATCTGGCGCAAGAGCCCAAAAGAAATATTAACAAAAATGAGTTAAGGAGAAATGACATCTATGTTAGAACTCAAACATGTATCCTATAGTTACCAAAGCTACCAAGAAGAGATCTTCTCAGACGTGAACTATCAGTTCGCAAATGGGACTTTTTACAGCATTATCGGTCAATCGGGAGCAGGGAAATCAACCCTCCTCTCGCTCTTGGCTGGACTGGACAATCCCAAGAAGGGGCAGGTTCTCTTTGATGGGGAGGACATCCAGACCAAAGGGTCTAGCTACCACCGCAAGCACCATGTTTCCCTGGTCTTTCAGAATTACAATTTGATTGATTATTTGACGCCACTGGAAAATGTCCGCCTGGTCAACAAACAAGCTGGGAAAGACATTCTCTTGGAATTGGGGCTGGACGAAACGCAAATCAAACGCAATGTCCTGCAACTATCCGGCGGGCAGCAACAACGGGTGGCTATTGCGCGTGCGCTTGTTTCAGAAGCACCTGTCATCTTAGCAGATGAGCCGACAGGAAACTTAGATGAACAGACAGCTGGTGACATCATTGCCATTTTGAAGAAGTTGGCCAAGGAACGCCAAAAATGTGTCATTGTCGTCACCCACAGTAAGGAAGTGGCAGAGGCCTCCGATGTGGTCTTGGAATTGAGTCGCCGTAGCCTTGTTGAGAAGAGCAAGTAAGGAGGGAATGCTATGTTGCGAAATGCTTTTGCTTATATCACACGTAAATGGCCCAAGTCTCTCTTGCTCTTTGCCATCATTCTCCTCATGGTGACCTTGAGCTTGATCGGACTCTCCATGAAGGGAGCGACCCAGAAAGCTTCATCGGAAAGCCTGGGATCCATCACCAATAGCTTCTCCATGCAGATCAACCGCAGGACCAATCCAGGAACCCCTCGGGGAGCTGGGAATCTCAGAGGAGAAGATATCGAAAAAATCAGCCAGGTAGAGGGGATCACCTCCTCCATCAAGCGGATCAATGCCATCGCAGATATCCTAGACCACGAGATCATTGAGACTGAAGAAACCCTGCAAAATCAATCTCCAGAGCGGGCCAAGCACTTTAAGAATACCTTGATGGTGACAGGGGTCAATGACTCTTCTAAAGAAGATAAGTTTGTCTCTGGAGCCTACAAGCTGGTCCAAGGGGAGCACCTGACAGACAAGGACAAAAACCAAATCCTCATGCACGAAGATTTGGCGAAAAAGAATGGTCTCAAGGTGGGCGATAAGGTGCGTCTCAAGTCCAATCTCTACGACGCTGACAATGAAAAAGGGGCCAATGAAACTGTCGAAGTAACCATTAAAGGTCTGTTCTCAGGGAAGAACCAAGCTCCTCTAACTTACGCCCAAGAATTGTATGAAGATACCCTCATTTCTGACCTAGATACAGCTGCCAAGCTCTATGGCAATACTGTTCAAACAGCTACCTATGAGGATGCGACCTTCTTTGCCAAAGGGGATCAAGACCTCGATAAATTAATCGAAAAAATCAAAGCCTTGGATATCCCATGGAATTACTTTGACTTGGTTAAGAGCTCTTCCAACTACCCAGCCTTGCAAAAATCGATCAGCAGCATGTTCCAAGTGGCAGACTACTTGTTTATCGGTAGCCTCATCTTTGCTAGCTTGCTTCTCACCCTTCTCCTTGTCTTGTGGCTCAATGCCCGTCGCAGAGAAGTAGGGATCTTGCTGGCTCTGGGACTCTCCAAGGTGCAAATTGCGGGACAATTCGTGGCAGAATTAGTCATGATTTCCATCCCAGCCTTCCTCCTTTCCTATGGAGTTGCAGGACTTCTTGCCAAAGCAGTCGGAGATACGGTACTCAAGAATGTAACCAGTGGCATTGCCAAACAAATGGCTCAAGAATCTTCTGCAGCCAACCTTGGTGGAGGAGCTGAGGCAGAAAGCTTCAGTAAGACCCTGACGGACCTCCATATGGACATCCAACCGAACCAATTGTTGGTGATTGTCTTGGTCGGTGGCCTTCTCTTGATTCTGGTATCTATCCTTTCTTCACAATGGCTCTTGCATAAGAAACCAAAGGAACTCTTGGTGGATGTCGAATAAGAGATTGTTTCCTAAAATAGAAATAGGGTATAATAGGAGGTAGAAGAAGTTCTTAGATAAAGGAAAGTGTATGAAGATACTAATCGTAGAAGATGAAGTCCTGATCCGCGAAGGGATGAGCGACTATCTCATGGAATGTGGCTATGAGGTCTTTGAAGCAGGCGATGGGCAGGAGGCCCTGGACCTCTTTCACAGAGAGACGCCGGATCTGGTCTTGCTGGATATCCAGCTCCCTATCCTCAATGGCTTGGAAGTGCTCAAGACGATCCGGAAGACCAGCTCAGTCCCTGTCCTCATGTTGACGGCCTTCCATGACGAGGACTATAAGTTGACGGCCTTTGGAGAGTTGGCAGATGGCTACCTGGAAAAACCCTTTTCCTTGTCCCTCTTGAAGGTCCGTATCGAAGCTATTTTTAAAAAGCTTCAGCCTTCCCGGGTCTTCACCTATGGAGAGGCACGGGTGGATTTTGAGAGCTACACAGCCAGCCTAGCTGGGCAAGCCATCTCCATGAATGCCAAGGAGTTGGAAATCTTGGAATACTTGCTCCAGCATGAAGGCAAGGCCCGGACCCGCTCTCAGATCCTCGATGCCGTCTGGAAGGAGACGGAGGAGATTCCTTTTGACCGGGTGATTGATGTCTATATCAAGGAACTACGAAAAAAACTAGAGCTGGACTGTATCGTTACGGTACGCAATGTCGGCTATAAATTGGAGAGACCATGACCAAACGGAGTATCTTTGCAAAGATCTTTCTGATCACCTTTGCCCTATTTAGTAGCTTAGTCATCCTTTTACACGCTTCGGTTTACTTTATTTTCCCATCGACCTATATCGAGTCCCAGCGCCAGACGATTTTGAAGAAATCCCAGGCCCTAGCCAAGAGTTTCCAAGGCCAGGAAGAAGGGACCATTGAGTCGGTCATCGACCTTTATTCCAATACCAATGATATCAAGGTCTCGATCAAGGGCAAGGAAAAACAAAATGCCCTAGAGGTCAAGGATGATCTGCTCGTGAACCCTGACAGCCAGAACAATTCTCTGGTCATTGAAGAGCGAAAGATCCATACCAAAGAGGGGAAGGACTTGACCTTGCAATTCTTAGCAACTGTCGATTCCCAAAAGGAAGCGCGGGACATCAGTCTGGGATTTCTTCCATATAGTCTTCTGGCTTCCTTTGTTCTGTCGCTGATTGCCTCCTATCTCTATGCCCGAATGATTTCTGCTCCAATCCTTGAGATCAAGCAGATGACCAAGCGGATGAAGCGCTTGGATCGGACAGCCAGTCTTCCCATTCATTCACAGGATGAGATCGGCGTCCTCAAGCAACAGATCAACGATCTCTATCACCATCTCCTAGAGGTGATCGACAATCTAGAGCAGCAGAAACAGGAAAATCTGAAGTTGGAGCAGATGAAGGTCGAATTCCTACGGGGGGCCTCGCACGAGCTCAAGACCCCTCTGGCCAGCTTGAAGATTATCCTTGAAAATATGCGGGATAAGATCGGCCGCTACAAGGATCGGGACCACTACCTGTCGGTCTCCCTCGATATCGTCGATGAGATGAACCAGATCGTCTTAGAAATCCTGTCCCTTTCTTCTGTCCAAGAATTGGCCGGAGACAAGGAGTGGATCCAGCTGGATCAGGTCGTAGAGCAGATCCTTGACCAGTACAAGGTCTTGGTTCAATCCCGCTCGCTCACGATTGACAATCAGATCCCAGTCAAACCAGTCTATATGGACCCAGCGATTCTGAAATTGGTCCTCTCAAATGTCATCAGTAATGCCGTTAAGCATTCGGATGCCGGTGGAGAGATTCAGCTCCGTCTTGAAGAGGAAGGGACGCACTTGGCTGTTGAAAATACCAGCCAGGAAATGGTAGAGACCGCTGAGATGCCAATGACCGCTAGCCAACAGAAGAAGGAAGGTGGCTTGGGACTCTTCGTGGTCCAACACTTGCTAGACCATGAAGAACTGGCCTACCAATTTGATAAAACGGCTATGGGCTTACGCTTCCGTATGGAACTGCCCAAAGATCCACAAGAATAAAAAGAGGCTGGGACAAAAGTCCTAGCCTCTCAATTATTTTTGGATTGTTGAGCAAGACGCAGTGGTTGAGTGGGCTCTACTACGCTGATTTCATCAGCTTTTACAGCCCTACTCAACTGTGCGGAGGTGGGACGACGAAATCGAATTCTAACGAATTACCGATTTCTGTCCCACTCTCTTGTATTTAATCAACCTTTTCTACCTTATGCAATTGGCCGTGTTTTAATTCATAAATGGTATCCACATAGGTCAGGATGGAGCGGTCATGGGTCACCATGATGGCGCTCTTGTTTTTAGATTTGACTTCTTTCTGGATCAACTGGGCGATTTCTTTCCCTCGATCTGGGTCTAGGCTAGCCGTTGGTTCATCGGCTAAAATGACCTGTGGATTTCCGATGAAGGCTCGAGCAATGGCTGCCCGTTGCTTTTGTCCACCGGACATCTGATTCGGATATTGGTGGTAACAGGCTTCGATGCCAAGATCTGCCAGCAAGGCTTTGACTTCCTCTTGGCGTTTTTTCTTGTCCTTATCCCCTTTTAATTTGGCCACCAGTTCTAACTGGTCACCGATTTTCATATAGGAGAGGAGCTGGTGATCCTGAAAGATAAAGCCGAGTAATTCCAGCCGTTTTTGCGTCCACTGGCCTTGGTTGAGACCAGTCAAGTCTTGGCCAGCGATGCGAATCCGCCCCTCATCCGCTGACAAAAGCAAGCCAGCGATGGCTAAGAGAGTGGATTTACCAGATCCTGAAGGGCCCAAGATGGCGACGAATTCGTTGGGTTCGACGCTTAAATTAAGCTGGTTGAGGACATGGTGCATCTGGTTGCCATCGGCGTAGGATTTTCTGATATTTTCTAATGCAATAATGGCCATCTTATTCTCCATTTCCACCAATGACTTCGATTGGATCTACTTTTTTGATTTTGACAAGGGACAAGGCACCACACAAGATAGAGGTCAGGATAAAGCTAACCGAAATGGTGAGGTTGTCTTTAAGGGTCATAAAGGAAGGGACGCTATTGGGTAAAAATGGCGCCATCATAGTTGTCAAGCCAAGCCCTAGCAGCACTCCGATGAGGGAGATAATGGTGAGCTGGGATAGTTGGACATAGGTAATCTGGCTCATGGACATGCCAATAGCCTTCAAGACACCGAACTGTTTCAACTTCTGCAGGGTGAGGATATAGAAGAAAACCCCAAGGATAGCAGAAGAAGCGAGTAAGAGCACCCACGTGATCATCCGTAGCGTCAGGTTTTGAGCCTTGTAGCCAGGGATTTTATCGATCACTTGCTTCTTATCCGCCACCATTAAGTTGCTGGCTAGATCGCTAGAAGGGATGCTTTTCTTGGTCACAAGGGTTTGGGCTTGCCATTGATAGCTTGGATCTGTTTTTTGTCGCATGCCTGTGTAGGTATCCGAGCTGATAAAACCAATCTCGCTGTAGCCGTATTTGGCATTTTTCGCGAAGGCCACGACCTTGAGTTTTTGCTTAGAGGTTTTATCGATCACGTGATCGCCGACTTGGATCCCTTCATCCTCTTTGAAAGAACTGTCCAAAATGATCTCGTTTTTCTTTAAGTCGGAGATCTTGAGGTCTGTATCTTCTATGATTGGGTTGAGGATTTCTTCTTCATTGTGATCGGTCGCGAAGTAGGTGATATCCAGAGTATTGGAATCCTCTGTTTTTGAGACGGTCGCCCGCTGGATGGACAAGCCCGAATAGTCCATCCCCTCTATCTTTTGGACCTCATCTAAATCCTTCACCTTAATAGTTGAAAAGGGGATAATCCCTTCTGAATCCGTCGAAAGGATGTAGTGCAGCGACCCATAGTTATCGATTTGGGCTGATACCGACCGGCCCAGTCCATTTGTCAGACCGGACAAGAATACCACCATAAACATAAGGATGGTAATGAGGAGTTCAATCAGGATAAACTTCTTGGGTTGGTATTTAATTTCATTCCATGCGATTTTCATATTCGTTCTCCTTTTAGCACGGAGGTGCTCGAGCAGGGTTGACGGCACCTAAACATACTCTACCATCATACCACAAGTGGGGGGATAATAGGGGGATGGTGTTTGGGGAGTATGAAGGAATCAAAAATTATTGAATGATAAATAATGAAATTATATTTTTCTAAAAAAAGAAACGTTTTCCGGAAAGTTGAGAGTTTGCTATGATGAATATTCAAGACTCAATTTAAGATTTTTAAAATTTTGTTATTTTTCAAATTACTGCTTTTAGGGGATTTCGCAATCGATAAATAAACAATTGATGGATAAGTCACATTGTATTTGACATTAAATGGACATTGGCAATATTTTGGAAGAAAATAAGTAGAGGAGTAAGTGCCTCTTTTATTATAAGCAAATTGTGCAAATTTTTTTGTTTACCCTTGAATACATTGATAATAGCCTCCTTATATTCACACATTATTTGATTTAGAGAAATAAACATGCTACAATGAAAGCGTATACAAAAATATAAGGAGGACATGAAAATGAAAAAAACAACTAAGTTTTTGCTAGGTGGAGTATTAGGAATATTGCTTTTAATTCCAGTATCTCAAGCTAAGGCTGATTGGCATCAAGATAATGTTGGTTGGTGGTATTCACTAAATAATGGTTCTTATTATAAAAACACAGAAGCTAAAATAAACGGGAAGTGGTATAAATTTGATGACAGAGGTTATATGATGACCGGCTGGCAGCTCATATGGGAGCGTAATGATAGTAGGTGGGGGATAATAAAAAACTGGTCTTATTTTGATCCAGTAAATGGTGATCAAAAGATTGGCTGGCAAAATATAGATGGAAAGTGGTATTACCTTACTAGAGATGGGGCACTTATGGGTAAACAATATATAGGTGGAAAACATTATTATTTTGACCCAGTTAATGCTGATATGAAAACTGGTTGGATTTCCAAACAAGAGAATTCAGATACAAATTGGTATTATTATGACCCCGTAAGTGGAGCATTAGTAAAGGGTTGGCAAAATATAGACGGTAAATGGTATTACTTTCAACATAGTGCGTTAAAAGGTTCCCAGAATTTAGATGGAAAAAATTATTATTTCGACCCGGTTAACTGCGATATGCAAACGGGTTGGGTAACCAGAGAAAAGGCCTCTGCTACAAGAAAATATTATTACGACCTAGAAAGTGGGGAACAGCTATCAGGTTGGCAAGACATAGATGGGAAAAGGTATTACTTTGGTGAGTATGGGGCATCCAGTGGTCGTATATATATAGAAGGAAAACAATATTATTTTGATTCAGATACTTGTGAATTGAAAATAGGATGGTTAGAGTTAGGTAAATATAAATATTATGCAGATCCAAATGATGGTGGTGCATTTGCATCAAATAAAACTTTAATAATAGACGGTGTTTCATACACATTCGATTATGGAGGTACTCTTATTAACAATGTACCTTAATTGATCAGCACCTTGAAAGTTAGATTTTTTTCTAACTGTCAAGGTGTTTTTAACTATGATGATAAAGAATTTTATAATATAACCAGAGTGAGTTATTAGGTAGTTAATAAGCTTCATTTATAATCATTGATAAAGTCAGTTGCTAAAAATTTAATAATAGAGCAGGTTATTTCTTTAATTACTTTTAGATAATATCTTATATAATTTTATCTAAAAGTGGATACTGATAGCCTTTAAAAGGATAAATAAAAAGAGAGTGCTTTATAATTGAATTCGTTGACAGCGACCTCTCTATATCCATACATCATTTGATTTAGAGAAATAAACATGTTACAATGAAAGCGTATACAAAATATAAGGAGGAAATAAAAATGAAAAAAGCAACTAAGTTTTTGCTAGGTATTGTATTAGGTATATTACTTTTAACTCCAGTATCTCAAGTAAAGGCTGATTGGCATCGAGATAATGTTGGTTGGTGGTATCAAACATATTATGGTTCCTATTATAAAGATACAGAAGCTCAGATTAACGGGAAGTGGTATAAATTTGATGAAAGAGGTTATATGATGACCGGCTGGTATCTACGTGAGGGTAGGTATGTTAATGGGGATATATACAAAAACTGGTCTTATTTTGATCCAGTGAATGGGGATAAAAAACTTGGATGGCAAAACATAGATGGGAAATGGTATTACCTTACGACAGATGGGGCACGTATGGGTGAACAAAATTTAGATGGAAAACTTTATTATTTTGATCCAGTTAATGGTGATATGAAAACTGGTTGGATATCTAATCCAGGATATACTGGTACGGAATGGAATTATTACGACCCTGTAAGTGGAGAAAAAGCTACCGGTTGGAGAAATATAGATGGGAAATGGTATTACTTTCTCCATCATGCGTTAAAAGGTTTCCAAAAGATAGGTGATAAAAGTTATTATTTCGATCCAGTTAATTCCGATATGAAAACGGGCTGGATATCTAAACAAGGACAGCGTGGTCTAGAGTGGTATTATTACGACCCAGAAAGTGGAGCACAAGTGTCAGGTTGGCAAACTATAGATGGGAAAACGTATTGCTTTGACGAATTTGGTAAGGCATTTGCTGGTCAGGTTACGTTTCAAGATGGAAAAACTTATTATTTTGACCCAGCTAATTGTGATTTAAAGACGGGGTGGCTAGAATTAAATGGAAGAAAATATTATGCGGATCCTAACGATGGTGGTGCATTTGCATCAAATAAAACGTTAGTTATTGATGGTGTTTCTTATACATTTGGTATTGATGGTTCTGTTATCAATAATGAGCCTTAATTGATTAAAACCTCAAAAGTTGGATATTTCTAACTTTTGGGGTGTTTTTAATTATGATAATAACGAACCACCCTCGCTGTGGTTTGTTCTATACTAGACATACATCGAAGCGGAGCTAGAAAAGACGTGAGGAGAGGAGGATATCTGTGATAAAAAAGGGATTGATCTTTCTATTGTTAGGAATGACTGTGTTAGTAGCTTGGCATCTCTTTGTTCCGGATGAACAACCAGCTCCAAATTTTTCATCTAAAAATAAAATTGAATTGCTGGCAAGAATACTTGATCGTCGTAATGCCAATACCATTAGAGAAGCTGGCTATGGGATTCCTTCAGACGCGGAGATCAGACGTGTGGGTGGCATAGACCAACTGGAAATGGATGGTACGAGTTCCTAGTCCAGATGACAATAAAATCTTGATTACCTCTTCAACGATCATTGAGGGTGAAAAAATAGATGTAGCCTTTTCATTAGATAAAGAGTGGGTATTACTACATGCTAGTTATTTCCATACGGAGAAAGATGGGACCACTAACCGAGTTGGAGTCAGTGATTCTCAGCAAACAGAGCTCCTAGAAAAAGTGCAAACAGCATTAAATCGCTTTGTAAAAAAATGGAGCAAGAGTTAAAGCCGTAACTAGTTATGGATATCTTAAAAAGAATGAAGTTCCGTAGTTTTTGGGTAGAAGGAGCTTTCAAAATAGATCAAAAAAACCACCCTCGGGTGGCTTTTTCTATACTTATTTTCACCATTTCGTCAAGGAGATTTCTCCGCTATTGAGCCAGATTTCTTCTTGATTGTCTAATTGGACCAAGAGTTGGCCGGTATCAGAGATGTCTTTGGCGAGTCCTTGATAGGTCTGTTGGTTCTGCTCAAAAGTGACAGTTCGTCCTAGGACCAGGGAGCGCTCTTTATAGAGGTAGACCAGTTCATCAATATCCGTTTGGAAGAATTCCTTCCAGATCTCGCTGATAAGGTCATTGCGGGTGATGGGACAAGGCCCTTCAAATAAGGAACCAGCCTTACTTTCTAGCTCTTCTGGGAAAGTAGGGATGGCTAAATTGAGACCGACTCCGATAATGACATCCGTGACAAGACCAGTCTCGATTGACGTGATGGCTTCAGTTAAGATTCCCCCAATTTTTTTATGGCGGTAGTAAATATCATTGACCCACTTGATATTGATATCGATCAGGGTCAGGTTTTTAATAGCCTTGTAGATAGCCCCAGCGACCATGAGGGTATATGGGGGGAGCTCCGCAGGGGGCAGTTGTGGCTTGAGATGAAGGGACATGTAGATGCCCCCTTGATCGGGGCAGTAGTAGTCACGACCAAAGCGGCCCTTTCCAGCGGATTGCGAATTGGCTAGGTAGAGCGCCTTGCCTTCTTGATGGGCTTCTATGCCTAATTTGGCATCCAATTGGGTGGAGCTACATTGTTCATTTAAGGAAACGGTCAATTGGGTATTTTTTGCGATGACCTCAGGTAGCAGAATATCGCCTGAGACCAGTTTGTAGCCCTTCTTTTTGAGGGATTCGATAACGACCCCATCTTTTTCTAGACGTTGGATAGCCTTCCAGATAGAGGTGCGGGAAACACCTAGTTCTTGCGCCAGCTGCTCCCCGTTGACATAATCATCTGCCTGAGAAAGGGTTTGAAAGAGGATTTCGTGTGTTTTCATAAGACCTCCTAGCGACTGCTGTCTCGAATCGTGAGTTTGGTGGCTAATTTGACCATATAGGGAACACTTGGTTGAGCCCCTTGAAAGGTCTGCCGCAACATCTGAATAGCTTGCTTGCCCATTTCTTCTGTGTAGACGGTTACTGTAGAGAGAGCGGGAAAAACATACTTAGCAATCGATGTATCATTGAAGGAAATGAGACTGACGCGATCAGGAACTGCGATTTGGTGCTCCTGAAGAGACCGCAGGGCTCCAACAGCTAAGGCATCACTAGCCATGAAAAAGGCAGTTGGCAAGACGTCGCCCAAGTCTTGAATCAGCTGCTCCATCATCTGATAACCTGACTCAGTTGAGAATTGACCAACAGAGACAAAGCGCTCCTCATAAAGTCCTTTTTCCGTGAGAAACTGTTGAAAGCTCCGTTGACGGGGATCCATCTGTAGCGGTGTCGCATCTGCCGTCTCTTCCTGCCCGACCAAGAGCCCGATCTCCTTGTGGCCCTGCTCAAGAAAGTACTCGAGAGCAGTGATGACAGAATCTTCTAAATCGGTCGTCACACAGGAATGCCCTAAATAGAGGGTATTGCTATCGACAAAGATCAGGGGTTTGCCGTAGCTTTCTAGATCTCGAATGGTCTTGGGACTGAATTTTCCAAGAGCGATGATGCCGTCTGCCTCTTGAATCAAGGACCAATCGTCATTATTGAAGATACGAAAGATCTCATAGCCTAATTCCTGGGCTTGTTTTTCTAACCCCATCCGAATGGCATAGTAGTAGAGGTCATCTAATTCTTCTTCGCGTGTGTACCATTCAAAGATGATGATTTTATGAAAATCCTCAACTGGTTGAGGCGCTGTTTTGCGGCTCTTCTTTTGGTAATGCAGGTCCTCAGCGATGCGAAGAATCCGACTGCGCGTGTCTTCACTGACCGATAAGGTCGCATCCTGGTTGAGGACGCGAGAGACCGTTGCCTGAGAAACGCCTGCTTTTTCCGCAATGTCTTTAATCGTTGCCATAGTTCATCCTTTATTGATTTCTACTTCCAGTATACTCTAAAAACTAGTAAAAAGAAATAAAATTTTACTAAATTTTATGTTTGCTACGATATTGGCTAGGAGTCAGTTGGCTATAGGCCTTAAAAGCCTTTGAAAAATAGAGGGGATCTGAAAAGCCCACTGAGTAAGCTACAATCTTGATGCTCTCGTCTGTGTTGGCCAGCAATTGCTGGGCTCGCTGCATGCGGACCGAGTGCAGGAATTCTTTGGGAGAGATCTGGTGAAACTCCTTAAAAACAGTTGTTAGGTAAGACCGATGGACATTGAGGTCATCGGCGATCTCTTGAATACTTAGATGATCTTTATTGTAATGCGTCTCAATCATATGCTTGCAGGTCAGATAGAGCTGATAGGTGGGAGATGGATGGCTCCGATGGATATCGGGAGCCACTTCACTGATAAGAAATAGCAGTTCATAGATCTGAGAGAGAAGGTGGAGTTGGTAGTGCGAAGTCATCTTTGAAGCCTCTGCTTTGTGGACGAGTTGCTCCATAAACAGGCCAATCCGCTCTGTGTCCACCTCTGTTTTCTTTAGATAGCCTTTTGCATGTAGGGTTGAAAAGCGCATGAAATCACTTACCTTGGTGCCACTGATGCCAATCCAGTAGTAGGACCAAGGCTCTTCAGCGTCTGCCTGGTAGTAGGTCACCTTATTTTTTGGAAGAAGAAAGAGATCCCCAGCTTCTAGGTGGATTTCTTTTTTTTCAAAGTGGAAGACTCCCTTTCCCTTGGTAACAAAATGCAGGACAAAATTATCTCGGACGCTAGGACCAAATTCATAATTCTTCGGACAATCTTCGTAGCCATAAAAATCAAGGGCTAGGTCAATAGTGTCGGTTTGGTATTCAGAAAAGACTGACATGGTTGAACCTCCTACCTAACATTTTACCATATATGTGCAACAAAATTCTATTTTCGGAAGCGTTTACAATGAGTAAAATAAAGACATGCTAAAAAAGAAAGTTATTGGAACTGAATTTAAAAATACATAGTGATATTTTCGGGTCCAATGGAGGAAGATATGGCAATTCGTATTGAACAGAATTTGTTCTATGTAGAAAGTAAGGGACTGAGCCTGATCCTTGAAAATCGAGATGGCTACCTGATGCTTAAGCATCTGGGGCGTCCGATCCCGTCTTATCATTTTTCCAATACCGTGCATGAGAAGGATCATGCTTTCTCTGGAAATCCAACACCTGACAATCGAACCTTCAGCTTGGATACCCAGCGTCAGATTTTAGGACAGCACGGGCTTGGAGATTTTCGAAAGCCGTCTATTCAAATCCAGCACGGCGCCACAGAGGTGACGGATTTCCTCTATGTCGGAGCCAATATCTACTCTGGCAGTGTCGAGGCAACTGGTCTTCCCAATCCACATACAGTAGATAGTACTGAAACCTTGGCCTTGGTCTTTGAAGATGATCAAGCGGCCCTGCGTTTGACCCTCTATTACACAGCCTACGAGGATCGGGCAACCATCACCAGCTTTTCAAAGATTGAAAACTGCAGTGATGAAACCGTCGTGATCCATAAGGCCCTTAGTGTGTTGGCCGATGTCCCGGCCAGTGACTATGATGTCATCACCCTTCAAGGGGCCTATGCGAGAGAAAAAACAGTCCGCCGTCAACAAGTGGAACAAGGAATCTTCTCCATCAGCTCCAACCGTGGTGCTTCTGGACACGCGCAGACCCCAGCCCTCATTCTTGCTGACCATGAAGTGACCGAAGATGCTGGTTCTGCCCTTGCCTTCCAACTGCTCTACAGTGGGAATTTTGAAGGATTTGTTCAAAAGAATCAACTCAATGAAGTTCGCGTTGGATTGGGAATCAATCCAGAAAACTTCTCCTGGGAGTTGGCACCGAATCAGAGCTTTGATACCCCAGTGGCCATGATTAGCTACTCACATGAGGGATTGACCGGTCTCAGTCAAGAGAGCCAAGCATTTGTCCAAGACCATATCATTCCTAGCCAGTTTGCCTATAAAGAACGTCCAATTCTTATCAACAACTGGGAAGCGACCTACTTTGACTTTAAGAAAGACAAATTATTGGAGTTAGCGGATGAGGCCCAAAAAGTGGGAATCGAACTCTTTGTTCTTGATGATGGCTGGTTTGGCAATCGCTATGATGACAATCGGGCTCTCGGTGACTGGACTGTCAATGAAGAAAAATTAGGAGGAAGCCTAGCAGAACTGATCCAAGGCATCCATGACAAGGGACTTCAATTTGGCCTTTGGGTGGAGCCAGAAATGATTTCTGTTGATAGCGACCTCTATCGGGCTCATCCGGACTGGGCTATTCAAGTCCCAGGCTACGAACACACCTATTCACGGAATCAACTAGTGCTTGATTTCTCAAATAAAGAAGTAGTGGCTTATATCAAGCAGGTCTTGGATGACTTACTTGGAAATCATGAGATCGACTATATCAAATGGGACATGAACCGCAATATCACCAAACTTGGAAATGGGAAAACCTACCTTGAAACCAAGATGCAATCCCATGCTTATATCTTAGGTCTCTATGAAGTGGTTTCTTACTTGACAGAGAAGTACGAGAACATCCTCTTTGAGTCCTGCTCCGGAGGTGGTGGCCGCAATGACCTCGGTATGATGCGTTACTTCCCGCAGGTATGGGCGAGTGACAATACGGATGCCATTGCCAGACTTCCGATCCAGTACGGTTCTAGCTACCTCTATCCTACCATTTCTATGGGGGCTCACGTATCAGCAGTGCCAAATCACCAGATGGGACGGATGACACCACTTGAAACGCGTGGTCATGTAGCCATGATGGGAAATCTGGGCTATGAATTGGATCTAACCAGTCTTCCACAAGAAGAGTTGGATCGGATCGCAGCTCAAGTCACACATTACAAAACGATTCGACCACTTGTTCAATTCGGAAAACACTACCGCTTGATCAATCCAAGCCAAGGTAGCAATCAAGCAGCCGTCCAGTTCACTTATCAAGATCGCACGGTGGTAACTTATGTACGGGTCTTATCAACGGTTGAGGAGATCGAGCCGACCCTGAAACTCAAAGGATTGGAAGAAGATGCGCTCTATCGCTTAGAAGGGACGGACCAAGTCTATTCAGGAGCTGAGCTCATGTATGCCGGCTTAACCGTCGTTCTTCCTCAGGGAGATTTCCTCAGCAAACAATATGTTTTTGTCAAAAAATAAAAGGAGACAGCCAAATGAAATGGTATAAAAAAATCGGACTTCTTGCGACTACAGGACTAGCCTTGTTTGGGCTCGGTGCTTGCTCCAACGATGGAAAATCTGCGGATGGTACAGTGACCATCGAGTATTTCAACCAGAAAAAAGAAATGACCAAAACCTTGGAAGAAATCGCGCGTGATTTTGAAAAGGAAAATCCAAAGGTCAAGGTCAAAGTTGTCAATGTACCAAACGCTGGTGAGGTGTTGAAGACACGTATCCTCGCAGGAGATGTGCCAGATGTGGTCAATATTTACCCACAGTCCATCGAATTGCAAGAATGGGCAAAAGCGGGTGTCTTCGAAGATTTAAGCAATAAAGACTATCTCAAACGCGTGAAAAACGGCTACGCTGAAAAATATGCCGTAAATGGAAAAGTCTACAACGTTCCTTTCACAGCCAATGCTTACGGAATCTACTACAACAAAGATAAATTCGAAGAATTGGGCTTGAAGGTTCCTGAAACTTGGGACGAATTTGAACAGTTGGTAAAAGACATCGTTGCCAAAGGACAAACCCCATTTGGGATTGCAGGAGCAGAAGCTTGGACCCTCAATGGTTACAATCAATTGGCCTTTGCGACAGCAGCAGGTGGAGGAAAAGAAGCCAACCAATACCTTCGTTATTCTAAGCCAAATTCCATTAAATTGTCTGATCCGATTATGAAGGATGACATCAAGGTCATGGATATCCTTCGCATTAAAGGTTCGAAGCAAAAGAACTGGGAAGGTGCAGGTTATACAGACGTTATCGGAGCCTTCGCGCGTGGGGATGTCCTCATGACACCAAATGGATCTTGGGCTATCACCGCGATCAATGAACAAAAACCGAATTTTAAGATTGGGACCTTCATGATTCCAGGGAAAGAAAAAGGACAAAGCTTAACCGTTGGTGCGGGAGACTTAGCATGGTCTATCTCTGCTACTACCAAACATCCAAAAGAAGCCAATGCCTTTGTGGAATACATGACCCGTCCAGAAGTCATGCAAAAGTACTATGATGTGGACGGATCTCCAACAGCGATCGAAGGAGTCAAACAAGCAGGAGAGGATTCACCGCTTGCTGGGATGACTAAATATGCCTTTACGGATCGTCACTTGGTGTGGTTGCAACAATACTGGACCAGTGAAGCAGACTTCCATACCTTGACCATGAACTATGTCTTGACAGGTGATAAACAAGGAATGGTCAATGATTTGAATGCCTTCTTTAACCCGATGAAAGCGGATGTGGATTAGGAGTAGAGAGACAATGAAAAAAGTATTACAAAAATATTGGGCATGGGCTTTTGTGGTCATTCCCCTCTTATTACAAGCAATTTTCTTCTATGTGCCAATGTTCCAAGGAGCCTTTTACAGTTTTACCAACTGGACAGGTTTGACCTATAACTACAAGTTTGTCGGCTTGAACAACTTTAAGCTCCTCTTTATGGATCCAAAATTCATGAATGCTATTGGCTTTACTGCAATCATCACGATTGCTATGGTAGTTGGTGAGATTGCCCTTGGGATCTTCATTGCGCGTGTCTTGAACTCTAAGATCAAAGGCCAAACCTTCTTTCGTGCTTGGTTCTTCTTCCCAGCAGTTTTGTCTGGTTTGACAGTGGCTCTGATTTTCAAACAAGTCTTCAACTACGGTCTTCCAGCAATTGGGAATGCCCTTCATATCGAGTTTCTTCAAACCAGTCTTTTAGGGACTAAGTGGGGAGCGATCTTCGCGGCTGTCTTTGTCCTTCTTTGGCAAGGAGTAGCTATGCCCATCATTATCTTCCTAGCTGGTCTGCAATCTATCCCATCTGAAATTACAGAAGCAGCAAGAATCGATGGTGCGACGAGCAAGCAAGTCTTCTGGAATGTTGAATTGCCTTACTTACTACCAAGTGTCTCTATGGTCTTTATCCTAGCCCTAAAAGGTGGGCTTACCGCCTTTGACCAAGTCTTTGCCATGACTGGTGGGGGTCCAAACAATGCCACAACCTCACTTGGACTCTTGGTTTATAACTATGCCTTTAAAAATAACCAATTCGGTTATGCCAATGCCATTGCCGTAATCTTGTTCTTCTTGATTGTAGTGATTTCGATCATCCAATTGAGAGTATCTAAGAAATTTGAAATTTAAGAGGAGAAGCACGATGAAACAAGATGAAAGAAAAGCCTTGATTGGCAAATACATTCTATTGATTCTAGGATCGGTTCTGATTTTAGTGCCACTCCTTGCCACCCTCTTTAGTTCCTTCAAACCAACCAAGGATATCGTAGACAATTTCTTTGGATTTCCAACCAACTTCACATGGGACAACTTCAGCCGTCTCTTGGCTGATGGGATCGGAGGCTATTATTGGAACTCTGTCGTCATCACTGTCTTGTCTTTACTTGCAGTAATGATCTTTATCCCCATGGCAGCCTACTCCATCGCACGTAATATGAGTAAGAGAAAAGCCTTTACCATCATGTACACCCTCTTGATTCTTGGGATTTTCGTACCTTTCCAAGTCATCATGATTCCGATTACGGTTATGATGAGTAAACTCGGTTTAGCTAACACCTTTGGTTTGATCTTGCTCTACTTGACCTATGCGATTCCACAGACCCTCTTTCTCTATGTAGGGTATATCAAAATCTCTATTCCAGAAAGTTTGGATGAAGCAGCAGAAATCGATGGTGCTGGTAAATTTACAACCTATTTCCGCATCATCTTCCCAATGATGAAACCCATGCATGCGACAACCATGATCATCAATGCCCTTTGGTTCTGGAATGACTTCATGTTGCCACTCCTTGTCTTGAACCGAGATTCTAAAATGTGGACCCTGCCTTTGTTCCAATACAACTACGCAGGCCAATATTTCAATGACTACGGACCAAGCTTTGCTTCCTACGTTGTCGGCATTATCAGTATCACCATTGTCTATCTCTTCTTCCAACGCCATATCATCGCAGGAATGAGCAACGGCGCAGTGAAATAACAAGATACAAAGCCCGTCAAAAGCTCACAGTGCACCCTAGGGCATCCACATCCGTAGACTAATGAAGTAGTAACGGCTGTGGAAATATAGGGAATCTGAATAAGAAGCCTTGGCTTCTTGGAAGATTCATCTTTTTCACACAGAGCTTAGGGCGTGTTCAATTAAGATACAAAGTAACGATTCAGCTTGCTGATTTCAATCGTATCCTAGGAAGCAATTCTAAAATAGAAAAACTCAAGAAAGCCAGGTCTCCTAAGACTTGGCTTTCAAAAAAAGAAAAGGAAACCATTATGCCAATTCAAAATAAAACCATGTTAATTACTTACTCAGATAGCTTAGGAAATAACCTCAAGGATCTCTATGAAAATCTTGAGAAGCACTTTGGGGATGCAGTAGGTGGGGTTCACCTCTTGCCATTTTTCCCATCAACTGGTGACCGTGGCTTTGCGCCTGTCGACTATGACCAAGTGGATCCAGCCTTTGGAGATTGGGAAGATGTCAAACGCTTGGGCGACAAGTATTATCTTATGTTTGACTTTATGATCAATCACATTTCCCGTCAGTCTAAATACTACAAGGACTACCAAGAAAAGCACGACCAAAGTGCTTACAAGGATCTTTTCCTAAACTGGGACAAGTTCTGGCCGGAGAATCGTCCAACTCAAGCGGATGTGGACTTGATTTATAAGCGCAAAGATCGAGCTCCCAAGCAAGAAATTACCTTTGCGGATGGGACAACTGAGCATCTCTGGAATACTTTCGGGGAAGAGCAAATTGACCTAGACGTGACCAAGGAAGTGACCATGGACTTTATTCGCAAGACCATCGAACATTTGGCGAGCAATGGTTGTGATCTCATTCGTTTAGATGCTTTTGCCTATGCGGTGAAGAAATTGGACACCAATGATTTCTTCGTGGAGCCAGACATTTGGGATTTGTTGGATAAGGTACGCGATATGGCGGCAGGCTACGGTGCTGAGCTCTTGCCAGAGATTCATGAACACTATTCCATCCAATTTAAGATTGCCGATCATGACTATTATGTCTATGACTTCGCGCTTCCAATGGTGACCCTCTATAGCCTCTATAGTTCAAAAGTGGAGCGCCTTGCTAAGTGGTTGAAGATGAGTCCGATGAAGCAATTCACGACACTCGACACCCATGATGGGATTGGGGTGGTTGATGTCAAGGATATCTTGACAGATGAAGAAATTGACTATGCATCAAATGAGCTCTACAAGGTAGGAGCAAATGTGAAACGCAAATATTCAACAGCAGAGTACAACAACTTGGACATCTACCAAATCAATTCGACCTACTATTCAGCGCTTGGAGATGACGATGGCAAGTATTTCTTAGCTCGCTTGATTCAAGCCTTTGCGCCAGGTATTCCACAAGTCTATTATGTTGGATTTCTAGCTGGGAAGAATGATTTGGAACTCTTAGAAAACACCAAAGAAGGCCGCAATATCAACCGTCATTACTATAGCAATGAAGAAATTGCTCAAGAAGTAGAGCGTCCAGTTGTGCAATCCCTTCTCAAGCTCTTTAGTTTCCGGAACAACTCGCAAGCTTTTGATCTAGAAGGAAGCATTGAAGTGGAAACACCAGATGAACATACCATTGTCATCACGCGCCAAAACAAAGACCAGACCGCCACAGCAGTAGCCCGAATCAATCTTGCTGACGGGACTTACCAAGTGACAGAAAATGGTCAAGACATTGAGTTTTAAAAAAATATGAATGAACGAAAGGATAAGTGAAAAATCGCTTATCCTATTTTTTATTTCAGATATTGCAACCGTTTACAAAACTATAAAACAATGGTACAATATCTATTGAAAGAAAGGAGGTCGCTTTATGAAAAAAATCATGTATCCATCTGCGGCCCTATTAGCGGCTTTTGCTCTATTGTCCGTCCAAACAGCAAAAGCAGACACAGCTCAAGCGTCGGATCAAGCCAATGAACCGGCAGCAACAGTAGAAGAGGTGGTGGCTTCTCCAACGCCAGAAACCACCACAGAAAATCAGGGAGAAGTGGCCGAAACGCCAACTTCAACAGACCGTGCAGTAACCCCTACAACCTCCCCAACGGAAACAACAACGGAGACGGTATCTCCTCAAGTGGAAAAACTGCTTGAAGACATGCCTCTCAAGCAAAAGGTTACGCAAATGATCATGCCGGACTTCCGTAAGTGGCAGGAGGCAGGTCAGGAGTCACCACAAGATCTCACCAAGGTCAATGCTGAAGTGGCAGAAGCTATTGATAAGTATGACTTTGGAGGTGTCATTCTTTTCGCTGAAAACGTTAAAGAAACCAAGCAAACCCTAGCTCTGACCCAAGATATGCAAAAGGCGGCTATTGAAAACAAGGCCAATAACGGGAAGATTCCGCTATTGTTAGCGATTGATCAAGAAGGGGGCATCGTCTATCGATTGGGTAGCGGTACAGCTCTCCCCGGAAATATGGCCATTGGAGCAACCAATGATCCCAAGTTAGCGACAGAAGCTGGACAAATTATTGGTCGAGAGCTTTCTGCACTAGGTTTGAATGTGGATTTCGCACCTGTATTGGATACAAATAACAATCCACAAAATCCTGTCATTGGGCTTCGTTCCTTCTCCTCTGATCCAAACCGGGTTGCTTACTTAGGTATTCCGATGATGAAAGGGATTCAAGACTACAATGTCGCTGTAGCTGCTAAGCATTTCCCAGGCCACGGGGATACAGCGGTCGATTCCCATACAGGTCTCCCATTGGTGGATAAATCTCTTGCCGAACTTGAAAAATTAGAACTCCTTCCATTCAAAAAAGCTATGGATGAAGGGGTAGACCTCTTGATGACGGCTCATATCCAATACCCGCAGATTGAAAAAGATCAGGTCGTGTCAAAAGAAACGGGTGAGAAAATCTATGTTCCAGCGACGCTCTCTGATGATATTTTAACGGGCTTGGTACGAAAGAAATACGGCTATAAGGGCGTGATTGTCTCCGATGCCATGGGAATGGATGCTATCGCTAAGAACTTCGGTGAGGTGGAAGCTGTGAAGATGGCCATCAAAGCCGGAGTTGACCTGGTCTTGATGCCAACGACCCTTCGCAGCAAAGCCGATTTGACCAAGATTGATACCATTGTCAATGCGGTGGTAGATGCGGTCCAAACCGGTGACATCTCAGAAGAACGCTTAAATGAGTCGGTTCGCCGGATTCTGACCCTCAAAGAAAAACGTGGGGTCTTGAATTTTGATCCAAGTGCTCGGACAGCTGAAAAAGCAGAAGAAGCAGTTGGATCTACCCTCAATCGTGACTTGGAACGTAAGATTGCTGCAGCAGCGGTGACGGTTGTAAAAAATGAAGACAATACCTTGCCATTTAAGGTGCAAACAGGGGACCATGTCTTACTCTTAGGAGCTTTTGAAAACGAAGTTCCTGGACTAAATTTGGGTATGCGTCGCTTAATTGCTGACGGAGTGCTTCCAAAAGATACCTCCTTTGTGGCCAAGAACTTCACTAAAGAATCTACCCTTGATAGTCTAAAAGAAGACCTAGAGAAAGCAACTCACATCGTAGTGATTTCAGAGATCGGTTATGAAGGGCAACTGGATAAAGATTTCTGGCGGACCAAGATCCCAACAGAAATCGTCAATTATGCCAATACCACCCATAAGAAGGCAGCTGTCCTTTCTATCTCTAAACCTTATGATGTAGCCAACTATCCAGCAGCAAAAGCCATTTTGGCAGTCTATGGAAATAAGGGAATGGATCCAACAGAATCCCTCAAACCAGACAATGCATTTGGTCCTAATATTCCTGCAGGAGTGGAAGTCATCTTCAATGGCAAGGAACATCTAGGTACCTTACCGGTTGATATTCCAAAAATTGTAGACGGAAAAATGTCGGAAACAGAGTATGCCTACCGCATTGGTCATGGTCTTTTCTATCCAGCACCTGCTCCATTGCCAACACCAGAAGTCCAAGATCCAACTTCACCAGTCCAAGAACCAACCCATCAGACACAACCAGTAGAGGTTGGTCACACGGGAACACAGGTCCTTGTTAGCAAGCAAGAAAAAGCTAGCACTCTTGATGGTCCACAAGTTACTCCGATCGCTGTGAAACAAGCCACTGATCAGGCTCCTGCAAGTGTTTCAGCAAGTCCTGCATCATCGGTATTGCCAAAAACCGGTCAAACAGGGAACCTCCTCTCCCTCATGGGCATCAGCCTCTTAACTTTCCTTGGATCTTTTGTCTATCCAAGAAAGAAACACTAAAGGATTCAGAATCTCAATTGGGTGATTTCCCAATTGAGATTTTTTGGTAAAAGTTTACTAAAATTAACTCGAGATGGCAATGATGGAATAGAAGTTGTAATCGGAGGAAAACCCTTTGTTATCGCCTTTCTGGGCATAAAATAAAAAATTAATAAAATTTTACTAAAAACACTTGAAGTTTTACTTGCGATCAGATATAATACAAGTATAAAAACGTTTACAAAACTAAAGGAGTTTCTCATGACGACAACAATCACATCTCAAGATTTACAAGCAAAATTCCAGGCTGTCTTTGGGGAAAAGGCTGACCACACTTTCTTTTCACCAGGACGGATTAATCTGATCGGTGAACACACTGACTATAATGGTGGGCATGTCTTCCCAGCAGCCATCACACTTGGTACCTACGGAGCGGCAAGAAAGCGCGAGGATAAGGTCTTGCGTTTCTTCTCAGGAAACTTTGAAGACAAGGGGATCATTGAAGTTCCACTTGAAAATCTCCACTTTGAAAAAGAGCACAACTGGACCAACTATCCAAAAGGCGTGCTCCATTTCTTACAAGAAGCTGGTCATGTCATTGATAGCGGAATGGACGTCTATGTCTATGGCAATATTCCAAATGGATCCGGTCTTTCTTCTTCAGCATCGCTTGAGCTCTTGATTGGCGTCATCGCTGAGAAACTATATGATCTTCAGTTAGATCGTCTAGATCTGGTCAAGATCGGCAAACAAACTGAAAATCACTTTATCGGAGTCAACTCTGGGATCATGGACCAATTTGCCATCGGTATGGGAGCTGATCAACGGGCTATTTATCTCGATACCAACACCCTAGAGTATGATCTGGTACCGCTGGACCTCAAAGACAATGTCGTAGTCATCATGAATACCAACAAACGCCGGGAATTAGCGGATTCCAAATACAATGAACGCCGTGCAGAATGTGAAACCGCCGTCTCTGAACTCCAAGAAAAACTAGACATCCAAACCTTAGGGGAATTGGATCTCTGGGCTTTTGATGCTTACAGCTACTTGATTAAGGATGAAAATCGCATCAAACGGGCTCGTCATGCTGTACTTGAGAACCAACGGACCCTCCAAGCACGCAAGGCGCTTGAAGCAGGTGATTTGGAAGGCTTTGGCCGTCTCATGAATGCTTCCCACGTATCCTTAGAGCATGACTACCAAGTGACTGGTCTAGAATTGGATACCTTGGTGCATACAGCCTGGGAACAAGAAGGAGTGCTTGGTGCTCGTATGACGGGAGCAGGCTTTGGTGGTTGCGCTATCGCCCTTGTCAACAAAGATAAGGTTGAACCATTTAAAGAAGCTGTTGGCAAACGCTATGAGGAAATCATTGGCTATGCGCCAAGTTTCTACATTGCAGAGGTTGCGGCAGGGACACGGGTGCTTGATTAAAAAGGAGATAGGATGACAGAACTGGTATTAGATGCATTTGTCACAGCCGTCATTGCGGCAAGTGACTATGAAGAGATGGATCGGATTTATCTAAAAAACCGCGTTATGAGTCGCATTGGAGAAGAAGGGCTAGACGCCCCAGCTCATCAAGCTGACTTGATCGCACTCAAAGATCAGCTGGTGGAAATCGCTGTTGCGAATAATAAGATCCAGGACAGCATGGCCGCAAAAGACAGTTTGGGTGCGGAATTGATGGCTTGGGTCACCCCTAGTCCTAGTCAGGTCAACCATCGTTTCTGGGAGACCTATCGTCAGTCCAAGGAAGACGCGATTGCTGATTTCTATGCCCTCTCCAAGCGCAATGATTACATCAAGGTCAAGGCGATTGCGCAAAATATCGCTTTTGAGGCAGAAACTCCATATGGCTCCCTTGAAATCACCATCAATCTGTCAAAACCTGAAAAAGATCCTAAAGACATCGCAGCGGCGAAGCTGGCTAAAGCTAGTCATTATCCAGCCTGCCAACTGTGCTTTGAAAATGAAGGCTATCAAGGTCGCCTAGACCATCCTGCCCGTGCCAATCATCGGATTATCCGCTTTGACATGGACGGGCATGATTGGGGCTTTCAATATTCCCCTTATGCCTACTTCAATGAACACTGCATTTTCCTCGATAGCCAGCATGTTCCCATGGCCATTAGTCGCAAGACCTTTGAGCGACTCTTGACCATTGTCGAGACTTTTCCAGGCTATTTTGCGGGCTCCAATGCAGACCTGCCCATTGTAGGGGGATCCATCCTGACTCATGACCATTACCAAGGCGGACGCCACACCTTCCCTATGGAGCTGGCTCCTGTGGAGGAAAGCTTTACCATTAAGGGATTTGAGGCTGTATCGGTAGGAATTGTCAACTGGCCCATGTCAGTTCTTCGTTTGAATTCAGATGACAAGGCGCAATTGATTGCCCTGGCAGACCATATCCTAACAGCCTGGCGAGGCTACTCGGATCCAGCTGTTCAGGTCTTAGCGGCATCCGACGGTCAGCCCCACCATACCATTACCCCCATTGCCCGGATTCGTGATGGGCATTATGAACTGGACTTGGTGCTTCGTGACAACCAAACCTCACCAGAGCATCCCGATGGCATTTATCACCCACATGCAGATGTGCAACACATCAAAAAAGAAAATATCGGCCTGATCGAAGTCATGGGCTTGGCCATTTTGCCACCTCGCCTCAAGGAAGAGCTCAAGCAGGTTCAAGACTATTTGCTTGGACGTGAGAGCACAGTGGCAACTTACCACCAGCCTTGGGCAGATGATTTGAAAGCTACTCACCCAGCTATTACAGACGAAGCAGAGGCAGAGGCCCTTGTCCGTGAATCAGTCG
Source organism: Streptococcus sp. HCA-5024 (assembly GCF_037890265.1). Taxonomy (NCBI): domain Bacteria; kingdom Bacillati; phylum Bacillota; class Bacilli; order Lactobacillales; family Streptococcaceae; genus Streptococcus; species Streptococcus sp. HCA-5024. The sequence continues at coordinate 357,151 of NZ_JBBKBR010000001.1, read as the reverse complement.
GTCAGATCTTTGCGCGCGTGCTCGAAGATGCCGGAGTCTACAAGCGAACCGCAGAAGGACAAGCTGCCTTTAGACGCTTTGTTGCGACACTTTAAGTGTGGAGAAGAGGCAGAAATTTGGTACAATAAGAGAGAAGACAAGAAGCGAAAGGAAAACAAATGGCAATACTCGTACTCGGAGGAGCTGGCTATATCGGTTCCCACATGGTGGACCGTTTGGTCAATGAAGGACAGGAAAAAGTCGTCGTGGTCGATAGCCTGGTCACAGGCCACCGTGCAGCGGTGCATCCAGATGCCGTCTTTTACCAAGGAGACCTGGCGGATCAAGACTTTATGCGCACTGTTTTTAAGGAACATGCAGATATCGATGCGGTCATCCACTTTGCGGCTTACTCACTGGTCGCTGAATCCATGGCCGATCCATTGAAATATTTTGACAATAATACAGCAGGCATGGTCAAACTCTTGGAAGTCATGCATGAATGTGGGGTGCACTACATCGTCTTTTCTTCAACTGCTGCCACTTACGGCATTCCAGAAGAAATTCCGATTCTTGAAACCACTCCGCAAAAACCAATCAACCCTTATGGCGAAAGCAAGCTCATGATGGAAACCATTATGCGCTGGGCCGATCAAGCCTACGGGATCAAGTATGTGCCCCTTCGTTACTTTAATGTAGCGGGTGCCAAGCCAGATGGATCCATCGGAGAAGACCATGGACCAGAGACCCATCTCTTGCCGATCGTCTTGCAAGTAGCCCAAGGCAAACGCGAAAAGATCTCTATTTTTGGAGATGACTACCAGACACCAGATGGGACCAATGTTCGGGACTATGTCCATCCATTTGACTTGGCAGATGCCCATCTTTTAGCAGTGGAGTATCTCCGAAACGGCAACCCATCTACCGCCTTTAACCTGGGCTCATCGACTGGATTCTCCAATCTTCAAATCGTTGAAGCAGCCCGCAAGGTTACAGGACATCCGATCCCACTTGAGATAGCCGATCGCAGACCAGGAGATCCAGATACCCTGATCGCATCATCTGAGAAGGCGCGTGCCATCCTCGGTTGGCAACCAAAATTTGACAATATCGAAACCATCATCCAAACAGCCTGGGCTTGGCATTCCAGCCACCCAGATGGCTACAATGATCGATAAGGAGGGACTGCGAACATCATTTTTGAGACTTTTTTAATAACATTTAAAACGACAGTTGATCTTGCTAAATGACTCGTTTCAAACGTCAGTCATTTCCTTAACCATCATAAAAAGTGAGGTATTCAAAATGAATAAAACCACAAAAATGTTAGCCGTCTTCTTGACAGCGGGTCTTCTTTTAGCTGGTTGCACACAAAAAGAGACTACAAAATCTACTAGTCCATCGTCTACTAAAGCGACCAGTAAAGCAACAAGCAAATCATCCGCCAAAGAGAAGACAAAAGAGTCATCAACTGATGAAAGCAAAAAAGAAGATGCACTAGCAGGTGCACAAAAGACTGTTCTCGAAACGAGTGATGAAGCAGGTAAGTCAACTATCACCTTGTATTACAAGGGAGATACCTTGTTATTACAAGAAAAAGTTGATGATTACGACGTCTCAAAAGTGCCTGGTGAGAACCCTCTTGAAACCATGAAAGAAGCCGTCGCTAAGAGCCAAGAAAAATTCAAAGATCTGATGGGACATGGATTTGAACTAACATCAGAATACAAAGACGGAATCTTTTATATCCGCAATACCATTGATTACACAAAAATCGATTTTAATAAATTAAAAGAAATCGTCCCAGGATTTAATCCCCTAGATGACAAAACAGTTAGTTATTCAGTAACGAAAGACAGTCTTATCAAAGGCGGAATGGTAGAAAAATAAACCAAATGGAGAGCAGCTCAGTTTGCTGCTCTCTTTTTGTTTTGGTATGAATTCATGGGCATATTTTGGTAGAATAGGATTTAAGAAAAATAGTGAAATGGATGAACACGTCATTATGATAGCAGGAGTATAGGGTGAATATTCTTAAAAAAATTGAAGATAAAACATATCAAAAAGAGGACTTAATAAATAATATAGATTTAAATCCTATAGTCTCCTACAATATTATTAAAGAAATTGTTAACAGTAAGATCAATGAGATTGACGTGATTCATAAATTAATAGAAATTTCTGTCAGACTGTCTGTCAATGATTCAGTTTTAGGTCCAATTTGTTTGGGGCATATGTCTTTAGCTGCATTAAGAAAATTAGGAATTGACGTAAGGAAACTTGATAATCATTCAGCTATTTCTGATTACGATTGGGAAATAGTTGATAAATTTTATCATGAGAATGGATGGTGAGAGCGTAGTTATCTAAACGGCATTGAACGAGGTGAAAATAATGCATTTAAAGCAAGAATTAGCGAAGTTACTATTAAAAATAGGGGAGTCAAATCTGAATCAGTCGGATTTATTTACAGAGGAAAAACCATCTCTATTCTTACCAGAAGGACGTACTATTTATTTAGAGAGCGATCATTACTACATTGTTAGTGTCGAACGTGGCAAAATAAATTCTGAGAAAAAATTTGATAATAAGGAAGATATTCTTTATTATCTTTTACAATCATATGTTACTAAAATAGCCTCACAGGATGCTTGGAATAAAGCTAGTGGGGACATTGAGCTCTATGACAAGTTTTTTCAAGAGGAACAAATTCGCTTATTTAATATAATTGATCCTAAATATGGAGAGAAGAAGGAAGAAGAATAAACTAAATTGAAGGAAGAAGTAAAAATTATAGTAAAAGAAGGAAACGTTGAAGATATACTTCGCGGAAGACAAAAGTTTCGAATTGAACCTCCAACTTTTATTCCAGATGTTTTCCCTACAGATACTAATAAGGTGCTGTTTGATTATTTTTATAATCAAAGTGATATCAAAAACATTCAATTATTATTGGAGAACTCTTTAATTAAAATGACAAAAAGCTCAGCTACGGATTTGTATATTTCAATATTATTTTTCGATTCAATACTCTTTATGGAAGATAAGGGTATTGCCACTTTTAAAGTTGATACTACAAAATTAGTAGCTGCAATAGCAACTGGGATACAAAAATTTCGGGAAGAGTTAACGAAAAGTATAACATTTGATAATGGATTAACCAAAAAAGACCCTATAAATGTAATTATCCGCTTCAATCAGCGTTATAAAAGCAAATATAATTTTTCAATTCTTGAGGATTAGAAATAGGCTAGCACAAATGATAAAAAGAGAATATAAATTATTTAAGAGTGTCGACGACAAAATAGCACTTACGGTATTGTATGATAGAGAAGATTATGAAATTATAACAACCTTTATGATTACAGAAGTCACGGATTTTTATCTTTATGTCAGAGAAGCTTTGGAAAATGTAATTTCTGGGAATATGGAAGAATATGCTTTTGATGGTAATTTGTTAGGGATTGAAATTGGAAAAGAAATAACAGAAGTTTACTTCCAATTTGAGGAAGAAATATTAGGCGATCCATGCTTTATTCCTACAAAAGAACTGTATAAATTAGTTTTAGAGTGGAAAGAAATGGAAAATAAAATGCACAGAGGGGCAGATATTTTTCCGGTGACTTTAGAGGATTGACGTTGAAAATAATTCCCCAAATAATGGAGAAGTGATGAACAATAAAGAATTTGAAGATTTATTTTATAAAGTCCCTGAAGGGGTTGATTATGCAGATATATTGGAAGATGTTGATCTAGAGGATGTTCCTGAAGAAACCATTCAAAAGTTGACTTCATTATTGGACAGTGATGATGACTATATACGCTTTCAAGTCTCTCGATTGTTAACCATTTGGGGAATCAGAGAAGGCTTTGATGTCTTGACACAGATGTTCAGTCAAGGGCAATTAGAATGGATGATTTCGCATCGTCTGTATGGTTATGATGATACCAATCGGATCATATTAGATGCTCTTATTAGCTATTGGGCTAATCAGTCAGATAGAGGTAATGGCGATCAAGCGAGGAAAGATATATTTCCTTATGTCTGTCAAATTATAGAGCAGGCTGGAAACAGTTATTATGATATTTCATATTTTTACTACTTAGTTGAGGGTAATGGTTTTTCTGAATACATCCCCTACTTGAAACACTTCCTTGCAACCATCTTGGACAAATCTGAGGATAATTATTGGCGAATTCATGATACCTTGAAGCTATTCTTAAAGATAGAGCCTGGCTATGTGAAACAATTATTAAAAGAAAAGCAAAAATCATTAGGAGATTTTGGAATCGAGGTTAAAGGTGAAAGAAATTAAATTTTATAAAGTAAATGATGATTACGGTTTTATGTCCAATTTTGCTCCCTATCCTTTTTCAGATGGAAGCAAAAACTGGCCAACATCAGAGCATTATTTTCAAGCGCAAAAGTTTTTAGTGCCCCTAATTCAAGAGAAAATTCGTCAGATAGTTTCTCCAATGGATGCTGCTTTAGAGGGACGCAATCGACAAAATCCCTTGAGAACGGATTGGGAAGAGGTCAAAGATAAGGTGATGCTTCAGGCCCTTCGAATGAAATTTAGCCAAAATCCAGAAATTGCAAAGGGATTGGTCGCAACAGGAGATGCCATCCTCATCGAACATACACGAAATGATAACTACTGGGCTGATGGGGGAGATGGCTCTGGAAAGAACAAGCTAGGCCTTCTCTTAATGCAAGTACGGGAAGAGTTGAAAAACTCTATCCTGTAAGATCTCTCCTCTAGCTATTCCATTTAACAGTCTGGGTTTGGTATAACAGTCAACTAGATAGTTACAATGATCAACAGGAGATATTCCTGAAGGTGTAATGAAAGATATTAATACAAAGTGAGGAGAATGTTCATGGAATATAATAAACTAGGCTGGGAAGATGTTAGTAAGTTTGAGGAAATAAAAGGTTATGGCCAACATGTTTGGCGACATCATGAGAAATATTTTTTTGTTACTGATGAAGGAGGAATAGCTGAACAGCGAGTAGTTTATGACTTACCATTAGAACTATTTCAATCACCCTACCAAGTTTTTCTGAGTTACTTGAAAAGTCTAACTTAATTTGACAATTTAGGCAATAAAGAAATCCTAGACAAGCTTTTGAGCTATTCAGAAGACTTGAAATACCACTATAATCTCTATCAGCTCTTGCTTTTTCACTTTTAGAATAGGGAACCAGAGAAATTTTTGGGACTCATTGAAGACAATATAAAGAAGGTTCATTCTCTTTTTCAGACTGTCTTTAAAACATTTCTAAAGGACAAAGGGAAAATCATCAATGACCTTCAGTTATCCTATTCCAACGCAAAATTGGAAGCGACTAATAATCTCATCAAACTTATCAAACGCAATGCCTTTGGTTTTCGGAACTTTGAAAACTTCAAGAAGCGAATTTTCATCGCTCTGAATATCAAAAAAGAAAGGACGAAATTTGTCCTTTCTCGAGCTTAGCTTTTCTTCAACCCACTACAGTTGACAAAGAGCCGTAGATTTTAGGTATTTACCTTGTCTACTTAAGAGGTATCATATCATCGAGATAAAGGTGATTTGTTTGTTCCTAAGAATGAGGTTTTAGGTTTGACTCGTGGCAACTTCTGGAAAAAGCTTGTCTAGGATTTTTGGAGTGATAGCTTGTCCAGGACCTTCAGCACAATAGGTGTGAATATACATAGCGGGATTGAAGTTGAGCTCTATACAAGTGTAATGAGGTGTTTCCTTGCTAGCAGGCTGAGTTTTATCTGGAATGATGAGGTCAACCCCGCTAGCCCAGGCCCCCATGCTAGTTGCCATAGCTGCTGCCAATTCTTGGTAAGAGGAATCCATTGTCTCAGTGACATCAATAGAGTCACCACCCGTAGAGATGTTGGAGTTACGGCGGAGATTGACCTTTTTCCCTTCTGGGAGAATATCATCAGGTGCATAACCTTGCTGAGTCAACATCAATTGTTCGATGTCTCCTAGCTTAATGATTTCCAGAGGTGAGCGGTGGTCACGGCCTCGCAATGGATTGGCATTTTTCTGAGCGACTAATTCACGAATGGTGTGTTTGCCATCACCGACAACATTAGCAGCGACACGAAGGAGGACAGCCTCACAACGCCCGTCCAGAATGAAGAAACGGTATTCGGTTCCTGGGATAAATTCTTCAACAAGAACAGCTGTATCTTCTGCAAAGGCAATCTCGAGAGCTTTCTTATAGTTATCAAGGCTGGCAGGCTCTTGGAAAATGGAAATGCCCAGACCGAAGTTGGTTGATTTTGGTTTAACCACAATTTGCTTGCCCTTGATAAGAGGATAGTAGGCTAGACCTTGTTCTAGACTGGTAAATTCGTCGCCGGCAGGGACAGGGAAGCCAGCATCAGCCAGGATTTTTTTGGTCACGGTTTTATTAGCCATGGCAAGAGGAACTACATAGTTGTCTTTTGAGGTCATGTTACCATTTTTGACGTACTCAACATGATCTTTATGCCAGAGTTTAAGGAATTGATCCTGCTCATCTAGGATTTCAAAATGAAGCCCTTTTTGAATGGCATCAAAGAGCAGCATCTGGGTAGAAAGTTCCATCTCCTCATAACCCTTAAGGGCATAGTGGGCAGTCCAGTCGAATTCATGATAGGCAAGCGCCTTGTCAAGGGCAAAGTCAGAAAGGGACTTGTCTTTGATATGAGGAAGAAGTTGAGCAGCTAGTGTCTGACTGGGATCTGCAAAGGCATCTTTAACTTGTTTGACCAGACCTTGATGATAGTCACCAAGCCCAAAATGTTGCACCAGTTGGTCTAGAGCTGTCGTAATGTTCTGAGTTTCAGCTTCAGAAGGTAGAGGTTCTAAAGGATGAGAGAGGGCAATTTTTTCATTCAGCGCGTGACCTTGAGCCAGAGCCTGATCAACATTTTCAGGGGCATCCAGCCAGAGGAAGGCTAGAAGGAGTAGGTGTACGGTATCCATGGTAGTTTGGCTAATACCGATACGCTCAAAGGGGTTGAGGTCGAAGTTACGGAATTCTAGGTAGGTGATTCCCTTGTCAAGGAAGGAGCGATTAACCTTTTGTCCACGGAAACGAACAGCCGAGTAAAATTCCTTTTCCGCAATCAAATCACCTTGTTCGATATAGTTTTCGATGGCAGAGACATAGTCTTCTAGGCTTGCAAAAGATACTTGTATTTCTTCCTTATTGACATAACCATGGTCGCTGTTTCGGAAGGAACGCACGAGTTCTGGCACTTCTTGGTCGAAGAAGCCTTGCTCAGCAACAGGTGCAGCACCAAAGAGATAGGTAATCACCCAACGATAGCGCAAATAGTTCTGAGCCAGCTTAAGATAGAGGACGTTTTTGAAAGCAATTATATCAATCTGGTCACTTTCTTGGAATAGGGCTTCAACCAAATCTTTCCCTAGTTCCATATTATAGTGGATACCTGAGATAGCTTGTAGTTTAGTTCCGTATTTTTCGGCCAGGTAGTTACGATAATGGCGTTCAAATTCATTTTCCAGTTGGGCAACTTGGATTTCTTGGGCGTTGATACGAGGAGGCATGGACAAGGGCCAGAGAAGTTCATCTTTACTGATGGAACGTCCAGCTACATCGGTAATGGCTCCAAGAAATCGACGAGCCTCAGTGGTAGATTTAGCAACTGGTGTGATGAGTTCCATCTGAAACTCACAAAAATCTGTTTGAATATAAGGGTGGAAACTTCGAGCTCCTAGGCAGGAAGGGTGAGGCGTATGTGCTAATTTTCCCTGTCTATCGACACGAAGACTTTCTCGTTCAATTCCAAAGTTAGCTTGAAGGATAGGGCTAGTAGGCTCCAGCTTTTGAAGCAGTTGATTTATAGTCATAGAGTCACCTTTTCATCTAATGTTAGTGATAGTCTATTATAAATAGGAGAAGAAAACAACTTTCCGCTACGGTTAAGGGGAATTTCCGAATGTTTCAGATAAGAATTCTTAAAACCAGTTGTTTTTTAGCTCTATTATATGCAAAAATTGTAAAATACCCACTGATTTTTATGTAAAATGTGATTTCTCTTGGAATTTAAATCAAATTAACCTATACTAATGACGTATATATGAGAACGAAAGAATCCCTAAGGTCGGCACTGCACCCATAAAATGAGACACAAGAAAACACTCCTGTTGAATTCTGGTAAACTAGAAACAGGGGTGTTTTGTTATGGTCAAAAAGCATATTCAGTAGAAACTAAGCTAGCCTGTATCGAAATGAAGAAGGCAGGCAAATCAAATAAAGTTATCATGGATACCCTCGGTATCAAAAATGTTAGTCAGGCCAAGACTTGGTGGCAATGGTATCAGAATGATGAATTGTACCGTTTCCACCAACCTGTGGGGAAACAATATACTTATGGTAAAGGGATGAAACAATTATCTGAAGTAGAACAGTTACGTTTGCAGGTAGAATTACTAAAAAAGTATCAGAACTTGATAAGAGAATCGACAAAGTAAGTCTTATCAAGCTAGTAGAAGAGTATAAGAAAACGTGCCCTGTATCGATTATTTTAGAATGTTTCGGCGTCAAACGCTCCACCTTTATCGCTGGAAACAGGAGTGTAAGAATTCTCAGAAAAGAGGCGAAATAGCAGATAATGCCTGTATCGAATGGTTTCACTCTGTTCTCAAGTCTGAAACCTTCTCTCCCCATAAGTGAAGAAACATAATTGGAGATAGTTTAACAGATATTGTCAAAAATTACATCATATTTTATAATGAAACTAGAATTCAACAAAAATTGAATGACCAGTCCCCTGTAGAGTACAGAGAATTGGTCGTAGAAGGGGTCCAGCAACCGAAGGGCGCTAGCCTTCAAATTTTCCTCCCAAAATGTGTCCAAAATATTGACAGAATTCCAACACAGAAGATTTGGCACAGAATGGATTATTTGGTTTTACGTCTTTCTTTATCCTCTTTAACCTTGCTTTGCTTGTCTTGGCAGGCTGGGTAGGGTATAAGTGGAAGATAAGATGAAAAAAATGGAGAAAACTCTAATGGTTCTTCTCCATTTTTTTATCTAATTGGTAATGTTGAAAATCGGAAGTGAAATGATACTTTCAAAGAATTCATTTTGGACACTAGCAAATGAAATAGAGCCCTGATGCAAATCAACAATTTGTTTTGAAATTTTTAGCCCAATTCCAGTCGTTCTAATTTTAGAAATATCAATGCTTTTAAAAGATAATTCATTAAGTTCAGCAATTTTTTCTGGTGAAGCTCCCTGTCCATTATCTTTGATTTCGACAATTACATTTGTATCTTTTTTGAATAAGTGGATTCTTATTGTGCAACCCTTTTCGTTATGTAAAACAGAGTTGTAGATGATATTATGGATAACTCTTGTGATTAAAAATTGCTCAATCATGATAGATTGATTAACAAGTGAATCATCGTAATCAAATTCAAATTCAAAATCATTCCAGATTTCTTGATTTAAAATATGGATGAGAATGTCTTTGAAGAAGGGGATAATTTTTGTTTCAGTCTGATTTAATTGAAGATGACCGGATGAAAGGCGAGCTACTATATTTAGATCATTTAAAATATTTTGGATGTAATAGGATTCCGTCAATATTGGGGGAATATGTTTTTTAGACTGTGCATCTAGTTCAGAATCATTTAACAAGGACGCGTTAGAAATGATGACAGAAAGAGGTGTTTTGATATCGTGTGCAATACCTGAAATCCATTGCTCTTTAAAGACTTCATTCTCTTTGAGTAGAGTATCGGTTTGATTAATTGCAGTTGTAAGATATTCTAGTTCTGATATAGAATTTATTGGATTTTTCAGACCATCCGGGAGATTCTGAATAGCAGTTACAAGAGGCGCAATTTTACGATTGATATGCGTCACACCATAGTAGTAAAGAAAAGCGAAATAAAGGCAGTTGAAAAGCAATACTCCAAATGCTACTAGTGGAATCAAGCGAATACTATCTATATCTAAGTAATTATAACTATAACGAGCGATTTTATCTTTTGGAAAACCAACAACAATGATGTAGTCACCTTTTATCTGACTAAAAACAGGATAATCTGAAAGATAATAGCGAGAAAACTGTAAAATGTCCCCATAGTCAAATTGCGAAGGAACTTCTGTAGGTTTATACTGTTCGTACACTTGTTTTCCAGTCTGCTTATCCAATACCATGAGCCATAACTTTTGTTCTTTTAGACTAGAAATATCATTTCTAGGTATGTGGACGTTATTTTTTGTTATGGTAATGTGTTCAGAAATTATTTTCACAGTCTCAGTAGCAGTTTGCTTTTCCTTAATGTAGAAAACAAAACTGGCAATTAGAAGAATATTGGTAATAAAGATAATGATGGAAAAAAAGATAAATTTCTTTAGTGAATACCTTAAAATTTTGGTTTGGTTCATAATCATGATAACAATTTATATCCCAGCCCTTTAGCTGTCTTTAAATATTGAGGTTTTGAAGGATTTTCTTCTATTTTTTCTCGAATTTTCCGAATATGTACAGTCAAAGTGTTTTCATAACCAAAGCTATCCACTCCCCAAATCGTATCACAGAGAGATTCGGTTGAAACGATGTAATTTTTATTATCGTAAAGTTTTTTCAAAATCTGAATTTCAATTGGCGTAATAGAAATTTCTGCTCCATTTTTTTGTACTGTTGCATTCCGAAAACTCACCAAAGTCTGTCCAATTTGTATTGCTTCCTGTTCTGATTTATAGCTTCTCCGGAGCAGAGCCATAATACGATAGATAAGATTTTTTGGAATGAAGGGTTTCATGACATAATCATCACCACCAGCATTGAAACCAGCTACCTCATCTTCAGGATTATTTTTGGCAGTCAGAAAGAGGATAGGTGTATCGCCTTTTTTTCGGATATGTTTTGCTAATGTGTAGCCATCACCATCGGGGAGCATAACGTCCAAAAGGAAAAGGTCGAACTGCTCTGTTTCAATCATGTCCAAACTAGATTCTATATCATAGGCTGATGTTAGATTGGAAAATCCGTAGGCAGTGAGAATATCTCTTATGGAAGAGTTTAAAATTTTATCGTCATCAATGATAAGGATGTGCTTATTCAGAAGCTGTTGTTCGAAATTCATAATCTTACCTCGCTTATCTATATTATACCATTTAAAAGAGTGAAAAAAGAAAGATGCTTTAATCTTAATGTAAAATTAAGGTTAGCTTAGTTTAAAATTAATCTAGCATGTCTATAATAAAGACATAACCTAGATAGAGATACTTCTCAAATAAATTTTAATCAGTGAGGTATTTCCAAATGGCTAAACAACAAATGAATCTCGTTGAGGAGGAAGTTCATAATGATTAGTAATGTTTTACAGATAAAAAACTTACAAAAGGGATTTAAGGACACTCAGGTAGTTAACCTTAGTTCCTTATCGGTTCAACAAGGTGAGATTTATGGTTTTCTAGGTCCAAATGGAGCTGGGAAAACAACCACCATGAAGATGATTTTGTCTTTGATTTCTCGTACAGCTGGGGAGATTGAAGTGTTCGGTCAACCCATAGGTACGGACAAGCAGTATCTTAATCAGATTGGCTCTATGATTGAAGAACCGTCTTATTATCCTAATTTGACAGGCTATGAAAATCTCTTGGTCTTCCAAAAAATCCTTGGATTTGATAAGAAAAATATTCAGGAAACCTTGAAAATTGTGGGGTTAGATCAACCAAAAAACAAGAAAAAATTGGTTAAAGATTATTCCCTGGGTATGAAACAGCGTTTGGCTTTAGCCTTTGCCTTAGTCAAGAAACCACGTTTGTTGATACTGGATGAGCCAACAAACGGGCTAGACCCAGCAGGGATTCATGAAATTCGGGAACTGATTATCAAGTTGGCAAAAGAACAGGGCATTACTGTCTTCATCTCTACCCATATCCTTTCTGAAGTTGAGCATATCGCTGACCGTGTGGGGATTATCAATCATGGTCAACTGGTTTACGAGGGAGAAATTCGTAAAATTCAGTCCAATAAATGGCTGGAAGTGCGTGGGGATTTTAGAGATCGACGTGAAGTCATTAGCCAAGTGTTATTTGGTTATCCGTGCAAGATGTTAGAGATACAAGAGGATAAACTCAAGCTGACTAACCTTGCCGATCAGCAGATTTCTAGTTTGTTACGAGATTTAATAGTCGAGAAAGTTCCAATTTATGAAGTGAAGCAAGAACAAGAAACCTTGGAATCTATCTTCCTTAACTTAACCAAGGAGTGAGTCTTATGTTGAATAATTTGTCTATTGAATTGCTCAAGGCAAAACGAACCAAATCCTTCCTCATTAGCATACTAGTTATGGGAGTCGGATTTGCTTGGGCAATCGCAGCCGCTACACGCTACCTAAGTAACCCAAACATGCACCAGATTAGCCTAATTTTCTATATGATAAAAGAAGTAAATGGCTTGATTCTTCCTATTGTGATTGCTCTCTTTGTATCGCGGATTGTCAAGAACGAGAAGGAGGGCAACACTTTCAAACTGCTTTTGGCAAATGGTGAAAATGTACGTCATATCTTTCTGAGTAAGCTTGGCCTGACTATGTTCGTTTTGACCTTTCTCGCTTTTTTGGAGGGAGTAGTAGTCCAGTTGATTGCAATCTTATCTGGTCTAGAAATGCCTGTTAGCCTAATCCTCTGGCAAATCGTCATTTTCTTGCTAGCCTCTTTTGTCTTAACCTGTCTGTTTTTGACTTTGCAGTTTTTACTGAAAAAGCAGGCATTGATAATGGCATTAGGGATTTTCGGAGGATTTCTTGGAGTTGGATTTGGTCATGCAACAGCTTTTCTACAGCTGATTTTCCCATTTGGTGGTATAGCATATCTGTCTCTGGTGGATTACCAGAAAGTCGCCAGTCAAGTGAGTTATGTTTTGGCGACAAACCTAGGATTTAAACTCTTTACATATTTGCCAATAGCCCTAATCTATCTCTTCTTATCTCTCTATCTAGTTGAAAAGAAAGGAGGCAAGCTATGATGTCTTATCTATCAGTAGAATGGCGGAAAACCCAAAAATTTTCCATGTTGATGATTGGTATTTTCTTCTTAGCTTTTTGTAGCCTGATTGGTCTTGGTATTTACTTAGGTGCAGCTTATTCTATGGTTGCAGAAAGTGAAAAAGTGCCTGTTTTATGGGGACAATTGACCTTCTATTATAGCCAGCTTTTCTTTCCGATTTTGGTCAGCCTTTATGTAGCCATGATGTTAGGAAAAGAGTTTGATAGAAAAAATATTGAATTTCTCAGAGCTAATAATGTCAGTCTTGGGAAATTATTATTGGCAAAAGAAATAGTAATTATCTTGTTTATTGCTGTTTTACAGTTGTTCTTGTTTGGTATTTTTTATGTCAGTGCTCACCTAGCTCATTTAGAAATTTCTAATTTGTTCACCTATCTCAAGTGGGATTTATTGGGGATTTTTGGAACAATTAGTATGATGGCAGTGCAGTTTTTTGTAACAGCTAAAACTCGTGTTTTCAGTAAATCTGTGGGAATTGGTGCTATTGGTACTTTCATAGGATTTATGATGATTTTTGTATCAGATAAATTATCTTTAATCTATCCCTACTCCCAAGCTATGGTGGCAATGCGGTCACGGAATTTGATTGACTTTAATTTAGTGGAAATATTGCTGTTTATCATTGTAAATATTCTTCTGTGGGGGATTTTTCATACATTGAGTAATAAAGAATTGCATAAGTAATGCGAAGACTCTTCGGAGTCTTTTTCTTGTGATAAAAGCTCCAAGCTTTATCTGGTATGCTTGACCTACTTTTTAATTGGGCACTATAAAAATTTTTCTCGAAAATAAGAAACTTGCACGATTTACTCATTACTTAGCCAATACTAGAGTTTATACTAGTTACTGTAATGATGATCATCTAAAAGAAGGAAGGAGGCAACCTTATGTCTAAAAATACAAGTCGTCCAGAGATTGATTCTCTAAGTTTCGAGGTTGAAAACCAAGAACTTTCCGGGAAATCAGGAGCTAGTGGTGCATAGCTTTTAAAATGACACTAGCAGGTCGCTGTGGATTGTGTTTCACCTGTTCCTATGAGTATACGAGAAATAATGTTTGTTGTTAGATAAAACAAAAGGAAAATTCTTGAGTTTTATTACAAAACATTGACAACACTTTGATTTGGTGTTATATTTACGAGGAGAAATACAAATGAAACAAGACCATTTTGAGATTGATTCTTTGGATTATGAAATTAATAGCCAAGAGTTAAATATTAAATATACTGCTGGGTGACGTACGACTGTTAGATTAACAGTACAAGGTCACTGTGGTTGGTGGTTTACATATTCTTATGAATGTACTTCGCCAAACGTGCGCTGTGGATAAAACTACCTCTATTTTTTGATAGGAGGATAAAATGGAAGGAATTATTGGAACACTAGAATTCTATGCACCTGTACTGGTCTTAGGAGTTATTGTCATAGGGATTGTTTACTTTATGAAAAAAAGAAACGATCGCAAATAATCAACATCGACCGATACCTGAAAAAGGTATCGGTTTTTTATAACTTGAATATACTGCACAAAATACTCATGGAAAACCTTGAAAGAAACCGTATAATGAGAGAGTAATAAAGAAACGGAGGAATGAAATGATGAAACAGCTTATTGTGACAGGATTAACGAAAACATTTGGTCAAGGGGATAATATCGTTCATGCTTTATTAGATGTGAACTTGTCCGTTGAAAAAGGTGAATTTCTGGCAATTATGGGTGCCAGTGGTAGTGGAAAAACAACACTCCTCAACTGTATTTCAACGATTGATAAACCAACATCAGGTGAGATTCGATTTGAAGATTTTGACATCATCCATGCCAAGGAAAATGAACTAGCTGACTATCGTGCTAAAAACATTTCCTATATTTTCCAAGCCTACAACTTGGTGGAAACCTTGACGGTCTATGAAAATATCATTCTACCTCTTCAAATTCAGGGGAAAAATATCAAAAAACATCAGTATAAGATTGAGGAAATTTTGGATAAGTTGGCCATTCAAAACTTAAAAGATAAGTTTCCTAATCAGTTATCAGGTGGCCAGCGACAACGTGTGGCAACTGCTAGAGCCTTGATTGATGATTCTAAACTGATTATCGCAGATGAGCCGACAGGAGCCTTGGACTCTGCCAATTCTGAAAAACTGATGGCACTTTTGCAGGAAATCAATAAAAGTTTTGGTATTACCATTTTACTGGTTACGCATGACCCTGCCGCAGCCAAGTACTCTTCACGGATGGTGCTACTTAGCGATGGAAAGATTATGGATGATTTGGAACGTAACAGCTTATCTAATGAACAGTATTTGCAAGAGATTTACAGCCGTACCAGATAGGAGGAAGAGAGTATGTATCCAAAATTAATTTTACGAAATGTATTTCGAAATTTACAGACTTACACCATCTACTTTTTCAGTCTAACCTTGATTTATAGCTTGCTCTATGCTTTTAATGCTTTACCAAGCCATCCAGTGATGCAAAGTTTATCAGGGGCAAAGGAAATGTTGACGACGGTGATGAGTCAGTACATGGGCTTGCTTTCCTATCTGATTCTATCGGCGATTGCCTTTCTCGTCGTTTATTCCACAAACTTTGTCCTGGGACGTCGTAAGAAAGAGCTGGGACTTTATGCAACGCTGGGAATGAAGAAGAAGCAGATTATCCGTACCCTGTTCTTTGAAACCATGCTGGTCAATATCTTTTCCTTGATTCTAGGTTTCTTGCTTGGCTTGATTTTACTGGTCATTCTATCTAAGGTTGCATCTGAGTTTTTTATGGCCAATTACTTTGGTAGTCTGTTTTTTTTTGATAGCAAGTCTGTCATCTTACTAGTTTATTCCTATTTGGTAACCAGTTTTATTGTTGGTGTCATGGACATTCTTACCTTTAGAAAGCAAAATATCATTGCACTCATTCAAGAAAATGGGGTCAAGAAATCTGTCTTGGCAAAAGGCAAGCCAGTTCTTCAAGCACTTCTCTTTATTCTTTCGACAGCTGTTATCGGTTTTGGTGCTCTCTATTTTTCAGACTATCACCATCTATCATTCTTGAAAAGCTGGGGTATCTTGCTGGTATCTGTCTTCGTGATTTTTGTGATTTTATTTTACAATACCTTGAGCCATTTTATCTTGGTTTCCCTTAGAAAACTGCCTCAAACCTACTATAACAAACTAAACAGTTTTAAAATTCGTCAATTTTCAAAACAAGCTGATAGTAATTCGGTAACGTTGGCTGTCTTATCCTTGACCTTGACACTGGCTCTCAGCTTACTAGTTTTTAGTGGTAGTGCCTATACGACTATGAACCGAGAGCTGAACAAATACTCACCTTATGATGTAACTGTCAATCTTTATCGTGGTCAAGAGTTCCAGTTTTCTCAGGAATCTGTCAAAGACAGATTGAAAGCAGATGGATTTGACTTTAACCTCATCAAAGAGGAGTACAGCTATCCTATCTATTCTAGTGATTTAACCTATAAAGATTTGATTGATACTAGCAATCTCTGGGCGCATGATAAGGAACTTCCTGAATCAAAAGTACCGATTTTAGGAATTTCTGCCTACAATCATCTCCGCAAACTGCAAGGGGAAAAAGCGGTTGACTTGGCAGATAACCAATTTCTGGTCAATGCAAACTATAAAGGAACTGCCAAGCAGATCCAGGACTTTCTATCAACGACCAAAACCCTCATGATTAACGGTCATTCTCTCAACCTTGCCTCTTCGAATCCACTTGAAACAGTTTACTTTTTATCGTCAGTGGGTACAAATGATACAGGAACCTTAATTGTACCAGATAAGGTAGTAGTTGGATTGACGGAAGACCACACGACCTATGTTGCCAATTTCAAAGAAAATATCGACAAACGGAAAGTAGAAACATTCTTAAGTCAGTGGATAGAAAAATACTACTTCACTCGTGATGGAGCAGAGTTGAATCCGTTCACCTATCAAACCAAAGGAAGAATTTTTGAGATTTATCTTGGATTTATGGGCGTCATTGTCTTTGTCATGATTTTTGTCAGTGTTATTTTTATCATTATTTCCCTCAGTATCTTGTCCCTTCAAACTTCTACAAGTGCTTTGGATAGTGTCAATGATTATCAAATCTTATATCTTCTTGGGAATAAGAGGAAGCAAAATCGCTCTATTCTTTTGCAACAGATTCTAAGTTATTTCTTGGTTCCGCTGGTCATCGCAGGTCCGCTAGCATTTGCCTTGAGTACCGCTCTTTTGGGCTATTTTGAGAATTTCGCTAATACCAGGATTTCTATTGATATCACCTATCTGGGAGTAGCGGTTTTACTCTTTGTCCTTTACTTGCTAGTGACTTACAGAGTAAGTTGGCAAATTATTGAAAATTAAGTCAAATACCAGAGTTGCCTATCCTGCAATTCTGGTATTGTGTTATAATAATATTAAAGTAGTTCAGGAAGTAGATACATATGAAACAGTTTGTCAAATTGTTCTCGAAAAACTCACTTTTATTGTGGTGGTTGACGATTTTGAATCATCTAGCTTTAATGATTTATATTTATCATAGGATCCCTCTGGACTTTTCGACAGATTTTTCCTTGCAGATGGTTTTATTGCTGATTATTGCTTTAATTGTATTTAGCTATATTTGTAATATTGTGACCTTTCGGTATAGTGAGTTGAAACTTTGGTTGCTCCTGATGATGTTTCTCATTAGCTGGCAATCCATATTTAATCAAGGAGTTGCGAGCACCCTGTTGCACTTTTTTGATATTCTTCATCCGCTCAACTCTTTTTTATTGGTGTATAGTTCTCTGTCTATTATCTTTCTGGGAGAGAAAATAGGAGAAGAACTGTTGAGTGTGTCCTTTGTGTTGACACTAATCACCATTAGTTCATATCTGTTAAGTCCTTCAATTTTTCTATTTCTGTCCTTGTTTGCGTCTTTCTTTTTAAACCTTGTTCCCTTGATTTTACTGATTTTATATCATAAAGAGTTGAAAAGTAAACTCAAGTATCAGAGACGAAATTTGTGGATATTAGCTTTGATATTGCCTCTTTCTTATTTCTTTTTGTATATCAATACGAGGGGCTCAGGAGTGATGAACCTAGTCTGGTATCTAGAAATTCTTGGTATCTTAGCTTTTTTACACTTCAAAACAATTATCAGCTCTCTTCAAAAAAAGGTATCAGAGTTAAAATTGTCCTATATAAAAGCTTTTTCACGCTTGTTTTTACTGGTTATGTTTTTGTTAGTAGGCATTTTCATCATCTTTCGTCTAGATTTAAACACGAGCTTTTTGGTCTTGAATATCATGTTACTATTGTTCGGGATTTGTTCGGAAGAATTGATTCGCCTCTTTCGTTCTGCTGAAATGCTAGATTCTGGGGATTATGTAAAAGTTCTCTTTTTAAAGCGTAACCGTATGGTGAAAAATCTGCTGGCAAATGAAGATACAGAACAACAGTTCTCCGAATTTCTTCACAATGAAATCCTGCAAAATGTTATGGCAATAAAAAATTTCAATAAATATAGTAGCAATCAAGCTTTTGGTGAACAGATCAATCTGGTAACAGAGGAGTTGGTTCAGCGGATTCGTGAGCGGATGGATTATTATCAGCCAATGGTAGAAACAGACGAGCAGTTAGACATCCAGTATCAAGGGCTGATTAATCGGATTGTCAAACGCTATCACGCAGAAAATGAAGTAGTCACACAGTTTCCTGCCCACTTTAGGCTTTTATCTCCTTACGATAAAATTGCCTATCGTCTGGTTGAGGAGTTGGCGACCAATGCCGTTAAGTACGCTAGTGGTGGAAGGATTTCTTTGAAGATTGATGTGCATGATGACGCTATTTTTATCATTTCTGAAAATGACTGTCTTCAAACAGAAAAATCCTTAGGTTATGGCTTGAAAAATATGTCTAATAAAATTAGTGTTTTAGGTGGTCAAATGCAGATTTTTGAAAATAATAAGAAATTTCGTGTAGAAATTACTCTCCCGATTGATAAGGAGTTGTGTTATGAAAATTTTGTTAATTGATGATCATAAATTATTTAGCCAAAGTATCAAGATGATTTTAGAGTTATCGGAAAACATTAAAAAGGTCCAGTTAGTGGATAATTTTTCGACTATTTCGGAGATTGCTTTTAATGACTACGACATTATTTTGATTGACATCAACCTGACGAGTCTGTATCAAGATGATGGGCTGACCTTGGCACAAGAGATTATCGACAATGGTTGTTCTAGTAAGGTTGTGATTTTGACAGGTTACAGTAAAAAAATGTATGAACACCGAGCTAAAGTTATGGGGGCTTATGGCTTTCTGGACAAAAGTATGGACCCAGATGAGTTGGTGAAAAAACTGGAAAA
This sequence comes from Streptococcus sp. HCA-5024, assembly GCF_037890265.1. Taxonomy (NCBI): domain Bacteria; kingdom Bacillati; phylum Bacillota; class Bacilli; order Lactobacillales; family Streptococcaceae; genus Streptococcus; species Streptococcus sp. HCA-5024. Next base: position 337,775 of record NZ_JBBKBR010000001.1, on the reverse strand, counting down.
GATTTATCTAGGTGGTAAGGTCTTTTCAGATGAAGTGATGGTAGAGGTGCTAACACCACGAGAAATCGAGATACTAGAACTGGTTAGAAATGGCTTGACCATTGATGATGTCTGTGACAAGGTCTATGTTAGTAAACGTACAGTTTCCAATCACTTGGCCAATATCTTTTCAAAATTGGGAGTGACTAACAGGCAGGAGGCGATTCACATCGCTGAGCAGTTGGGCTATTTTCCACCAGATTAAAAAGTTGCAGAAGATGCAGCTTTTTTAATTTATTTACAAAAATTGCACATATTACTCATTCTAATAAACAGTAAATTTGATAATCTATTAGTAATTAAGGAGGAAATCATTATGTCTATGATATCTGAAAAATGGTTTGTATAAAAAAATTTATCAGACGGATTACTAATTTTGTAAGTTATATTGGCCACCTTCGGGTGGCATTTTTACTTCTGTGATACTTTTTTCAAGCTTTATCTGGTATTCTTGACTTAGTTTTTATAGAAAGAAGGTCTAAGATGTTAAATAAAGTCAAAACTAAAGCCTTAATTAGTGTTGGAACAGTAGCTGCAACTAGCTTTATTCTCATGATGGGATATACTGCTGGTCAACATTCTACTGCTAAACAAAGTCGCAAAGAGATTGAATTGGCTGCAGCTAAACTTGTAGAGGATAAACAAGGAGAAGATAAAGCCAGCATTTTGTCATCAGATACTGTATTAGTACCCCAAATTCAAGAGAAAATTCGTCAGATAGCATCTCCAATAGATGCTGCTTTGGAGGGACGCAATCGACAAAATCCCTTGAGACCAGATTGGGAAGAGGTCAAAGATGAGGTGATGCTTCAGGCCCTTCGAATGAAATTTAGCCAGAATCCAGAAATCGCTGAAGAATTGCTAGCGACAGGAGATGCCATCCTCATCGAACATACGCAAAACGACGCTTACTGGGCTGATGGGGGAGATGGCACTGGGAAGAACAAACTAGGCCTTCTCTTAATGCAAGTGCGGGAAGAGTTGAAAAACTCCACTCTGTAACCTCTCCTCTAGCTATTCCAACTATTTCATGCTAGAATAAAGAAAAACATATTTGGAGGCATTATGAATCAGACAGTGACTTATTTACAGGAATTGACAGCCATTCCTTCACCGACCGGTTTTACACGTGAGATCGCAGACTATTTGGTCAAAACCATTGAAGGCTTTGGGTACGAAGTAACTCGGACTGCTAAGGGTGGTGTGAATGTGACCATTCCTGGTGTGATCACAGACAAGCAACGCTACGTCACAGCCCATGTGGATACCTTGGGGGCTATTGTCCGCGCGGTGAAACCAGATGGCCGCCTCAAGCTGGACCGTATCGGTGGTTTCCCTTGGAATATGATTGAAGGGGAAAATTGTACGGTCCATGTGGCTAATACCGGAAAGACCCATTCGGGTACGATTTTGGTCCATCAGACTTCTTGCCACGTCTACAAGGAGGCGGGGACTGTCGAGCGGACCCAGGACAATATGGAAGTCCGTCTGGATGAAAAAGTAACCAATGAAAAAGAAACTCGTGCCCTTGGCATTGAAGTGGGTGATTTTGTCAGCTTTGATCCCCGAACCATTGTGACAGATACTGGCTTTATCAAATCTCGTCATCTAGATGACAAGGTGAGTGCGGCGATTCTCTTGAATCTTCTGCGCGTGTACAAGGAAGAACAGATCCAATTGCCAGTAACGACCACCTTTGCCTTTTCAGTCTTTGAAGAAGTGGGGCACGGGGCTAATTCTAGTATTCCAGCTGAAGTGATCGAATACTTGGCAGTGGATATGGGGGCTATGGGAGATGACCAAGCGACGGATGAATACACGGTATCCATCTGTGTCAAAGACGCTTCAGGACCATATCACTACGAATTCCGTCAGCATTTGGTAGCCTTGGCAAAAGCCCAAGAAATCCCTTATAAGTTGGATATCTATCCTTTCTATGGATCAGATGCCTCTGCAGCCATGAGCGCAGGAGCAGAAGTCAAACATGCTCTTCTCGGAGCAGGAATCGAATCTAGCCACTCTTATGAGCGGACTCACTTGGATTCTGTAGTAGCAACAGAGCGCATGGTCGATGCCTACCTCAAGAGCGACTTAGTAGATTAAAAATTGGAACTACTCTCCGGAGTAGTTTTTTCTTAAACTAAAACTAAAATTTTCTGAAAATTCCTTTTCTTCTGAAAATCTTTGTGGTATAATCTTAAAATAAACTTAAAATTTCTTAAGGAGTTTTACATGAAAAAAAGAAATGTCATTGCACTTGCGGGAGTTGCCCTCCTTTCAGCAGGTATCCTAGCAGCTTGTTCGGGTGGTTCTAAATCATCTAGCTCAAGCAACGGTCAAAAATTCTCATATGTCTATGAGACGGAGCCAGAAAACCTAAACTATATCACATCTGGTAAAGCAGCAACCCACGATATCACTGGAAACTTGATTGATGGTTTGTTTGAAAATGATAAATACGGGAACTTGATTCCATCTCTTGCAAAAGATTGGACAGTTTCGCAAGATGGCTTGACTTATACTTATAAACTTCGTGACGATGCTAAATGGTATGATTCAGAAGGCGAAGAGTATGCGGATGTAACAGCTAAAGATTTCGTCACAGGGATTAAATATGCGGCTGATAACAAATCAGAAATGCTCTACATCATCCAAGATTCTATCAAAGGCTTGAATGACTACGTCAGTGGTAAAAATAAAGATTTCTCAGCTGTAGGAGTAAAAGCAGTTGATGATCATACCCTTCAAATCACTTTGAACCAACCAGAATCTTACTGGAACTCTAAATTGACTCTTGGGATCACTTTCCCTGTCAACGAAAAATTCGTGAAATCAAAAGGGGATAAATTCGCTCAAGCAAGTGATACTAGCTCCCTTCTTTACAATGGTCCTTACATCTTAAAGAGCTTTACTTCAAAATCTTCTATCGAAATGACCAAGAATGAAAACTACTGGGATAAAGACAAGGTCTACATCTCAGATGTGAAATTGGAATTCTACGATGGACAAGACCAAAGTAAATTGGCTAAATCATTCGGTGAAAATGCTCTTAGCTTGGCCAAACTCTTCCCAACTGGATCTGGTTACTCAGAGCAAGCCAAAGAATTCAAAGACGAAATCACCTACACTCCTCAAGATGCTGCTTCTTATGTTATTGGTACCAACATCGACCGTCAATCTTACAAACACACAGCTAAGAAGACCGATGAAGAAAAACAATCTACTAAGAAAGCTCTCTTGAACAAGGACTTCCGTCAAGCGATCAGCTTTGCCTTCAACCGTGAAGCGTATGCTGCTCAATTGAACGGAAAAGACGGAGCAAGCAAGATCATCCGTAACCTCTACATTCCACCAACATTTGTCCAAGCTAATGGCAAGACCTTTGGTGAAATGGTGAAAACTCAATTGGATACCTACGGAGATGAGTGGAAGTCTACTAAACTAGACGATGGTCAAAATGGTCTCTTCGATGCTAAGAAAGCGAAGGAAGAGTTTGCAAAAGCGAAGACTGCCTTGGAAGCAGAAGGTGTGAAATTCCCAATTCACATCGATATGCCTGTAGACCAAACCACACCATCAAGAGTTCAACGGGTACAATCCTTCAAACAATCAGTTGAAGAAGCACTTGGTAAAGAAAATATCGTCATCGATATCCAAATGCTTTCGAAGGAAGACCTTCAAAATGTGACCCTCTTTGCACCAAATGCGGCTGGCGAAGATTGGGATCTCTCTGATAATGTTGGATGGAGCCCTGACTACCAAGACCCATCAACTTACATGGATATCTTGAAAGCTTCATCTGGTGAAAATACTAAGACTTTCCTTGGATTTGACCCAAGTGAAAACAATGAAGCAGCTAAAAAAGTTGGTCTGTACGACTTTGAAAAGATGATTAAAGATGCTGGTGCAGAAACACAAGACGTCAACAAACGCTATGAAAAATATGCGGCAGCGCAAGCTTGGTTGACAGATAGTGCCCTTGTTATGCCAACTTCTTCATCAACTGGACGTCCATTCTTGACACGTATCGAACCATTCTCAGCTCCATTTGCATGGACTGGTGGTAAAGGAAAAGACCACGTGATCTACAAAGGGATGAAACTCCAAGATAAAGCTGTGACAACTGCTGACTACAACAAAGCCCTTGAAAAATGGCAAAAAGAACAAGCAGAGTCAAACAAAAAAGCACAAGAAGATCTTAAGAAACACGTCAAATAAGGATCGATAACCGAGGCTGATGCCTCGGTTTTTTGTGGATCAGATGAATATCTGTTTGATCTTAAAACGCTTACATAGTATAATGGGAGTGTTGATTACAAAAAGTTAGGAGACTGACATGAAAAAGAAAACAATGGTTTCCATTGTCGCATCAAGTTTATTGATCGCGCCGATGGTCTTGCATCAAGTAGCAGCAGCAGATGAGCAGACAGAAGAGCTAGCCCCATCGACAGAAGTGGTCCATGCTCCATCTACTGAAGCAAGACCGACAACAAGTGACGCAAGTACTGTCACTAGTGAAGAAGCTGCAAGCTCGAATGAGGCATCGCTGGATCGGACGGCAGTTGCAAATCAAGTAGCCCCTGCTACAGAAGAACACACAAGACAAAGTGAGCCTACGGTCCCAGTAGCAACTCCAGCAGCAACAAACAGGGAAGCTGGGCCTCAATCTGCTCCTCCTTCAGAAGCTCCGGCAACAAGTCAGGATTTGGCAAAGGTCACAGGTAGCACCCTTGCAGAGGATCAAGCCTCTAAAGAGTTGACGGTCCAAGATGCTGTTAATGGCTTGCTTCAATGGGCAGCAACAGATCCTAGCCAATTGGGCCAAAGCCAAGCAGATCGCGAACGCTTTGCCAAGAGTTTAGGCTTGATTGAAAAATCAGAAGATCTGACTCGTAAGGTTAGTCAGCCAGAATTGGCCAAGATGTATGAAACAGCTAAGAAACTCTACGATGCCTACCGGGCTGAAAAGAAAAGTCCGCTCTTTTTAAATGGTCGTGCCCAGCCGATTTTCCCTTATACGACGGGAGAAAAAGCAGACCAAGACTACAAATATGAAGACAGCCAAATTGTACGCTTCCCTGTCTATGTCGAAACGGACTACGACACCGACGCAGATGGCAAGCCTGACTTAGTTAAAGCCATTGTTCAACTACCAAAAGCAGTAGCGCAAGGTGATTTTAAGGCAGCCACTATTCTGGAAGCGCGCCCTTACGTAGCGGGGACGCTAGACGAAAACTACGTGACCCTCGAAAGTTTGGGGCTTCCAACAGACGGTAGCTATGATATGAAGAAACTGCACAGCCAACCTGCAAAGAGACAGCCAGTAAGCAGTGAAACAACAGTAGAAGCAGCGAAAAAGGCCAAGGCATCGGATTGGTATTACTACAGTCCCTACGAGTATATTTATGACTACGAAGATCTGAACTGGTATGACTATTTCTTGGTCAGAGGCTATGCCTTTATCTCTAGCGCCGGACTTGGTACCAAGGGATCAGAAGGATTTAACACGACGGGGTCTGATCTCGAAATCAATGCCTTCAAGAATATCATCGAATGGGTCAATGGCAAACGCAAAGCCTACACTGATAAGACTAGCAATGTCGAAATCAAGGCAGACTGGGCAACGGGTAATGTCGCAATGACCGGTCTATCCTGGGCTGGAACTACGACCTTTGGTGTGGCAGCGACAGGCGTAGAAGGATTGAAGACCATCGTTCCGGCAGCAGGAATAGCCTCTTGGTATGATTATTTCAATAGCCAAGGAACCCAGTTTGGTAATGCACCTTATAGTGACCTTTCATGGCTCTCCCTTTACGTTAGCACACGGATGCTGGACCAAGACGACTGGGCAGGAATTTGGCAAAACTATTCCAACTACATCAACCAATTGAACAAGGACCAGTACGCCCATGATCGTAACTACAGTGATGTCTGGAAGGAGCGGGATTATACCCTTCATCCAGAAAATCTCAAGACCAGCGCCTTGATCGTCCATGGCTTGAATGATGACAATGTCAAGACCAAACATTTTGAACTCATGTACGATGCCCTCAAGAAAGCAGGACAAGATGTCAAGCTCTATCTCCACCAAGGAGATCACGTCTATCCAGCGGCTATGTCACGGGGATACGGCATCACTGCCAATGGTCAGGACTTTTATGACCTGCTCAATACCTGGCTGACCCATTACCTTTACGGAGTGGACAATCACGTCGAAAGCTTGCCAGCGGTTCTAGCTCAAAACAACTATGATCCAAGCAAGTGGACCAGCTATGATAACTGGAAGAGCAGTCAACGTCTCTTCTTGAATGCAAGCTCTAAACGGCTAGAAGAAACCATTTCTAGCGATTATGCTGCTGCAGGTGTTGAAATCGCTAACCGTAATGAAACAGTCAGCAAAGCCTCCTCTAAGGCCAATCTGACCTTTGTTTCTGATGTTACTGAGGACACTACGATCAAGGGCCACATCCCCGTTCATTTCAAGGCAGCTCTTGCCAAAGGTCAAGGAAAGAATTTCCAAATCAACGCTCTCTTGGTAGATGTGGCAGATGAGGATTTTGACGTGGTAGGAAATGGTAGCGTCAAGCAAGATAAAACAGCAGACGCTTTCTGGATGGGAAGCAATTTAAGCAACCTATCTGTTGCCGAATACGAAACCATCAAGACCAAGTACAAGGTGATTGCTAAAGGGTGGATCAATCTTGCGAACCCTGAGTCTGGCTACGATTCATCAAGCTCTCGCGCAAGCATCGAGCCTAAAGTGGGAGAATACCACGATTACACCGTTTATCTCCAACCAAATCTCTATACGGTTAAGAAAGGTCACAAGTTAGCGCTTGTTTTCAACACCTATGACCCATCTGATTTAACGGTGGAGCATCCCTATGAAGTAACCTTTAAGACAGATTCTATCCAGGCAGCGATTCCAATTGTCGAAAAGACCCGCGCCCAAAAGGCAGCCTATGTACCAAGTGCAACAGATACAGACTATGCGAATTTACCAGAAGTTGAAGGTGCTGCTCTAGTCGCTCCAGAAGTCCACTACAAGGAAGAATATAGGCTTCCAAGCCCAGAATACTTTGTCCAACCAAGCCAAACTCTTCCTGAAACAGAAGAGCAGATGCAAAGAGAATCAGCAAGACAAGAGCAATCTCGTCTTACACTAGCTGTATCCTATGGCCCTCAATTTGTTTCACAAGGATTGGCAGAAGATCCTCAAGTTGCGACTTCTGCAGTAGGAGGAGAACAAGCAGATCATACGCTTCCTCAAACAGGGAGCAAAGACCATGCTCTGGGTCTCTTAGGTATGATCAGTCTAACAGCTTCTAGCCTCATCTTTTGGCGCAAAAAGAGAGAAGATGCCTAAGGAGTCCCCGTAGCAAATATTTCTAAAATGGCATCATTTAGTGTAAAATAAAAGTAGAAATGCTAAATCAGTAGTCACTACTGAAAAAGGAGGAAATATGGCACACGTAATCACAGATGCAACTTTTGAACAAGAAACCAGCCAAGGCCTTGTCTTGATTGACTTTTGGGCAACTTGGTGCGGTCCATGCCGCATGCAAGCTCCAATCTTGGATCAGTTGGCAGAAGAAGTACATGAAGATGATTTGAAAATCTGTAAGATGGATGTCGATGAAAATCCAAATACAGCGCGTCAATTCGGTATCATGTCGATTCCAACTCTTCTCTTTAAAAAAGATGGACAAGTTGTCAAACAAGTGGCTGGAGTTCATACGAAAGCCCAATTGAAAGAAATCATTGCAGAATTGAGCTAAAAAGAGAGAGTGGGACAGAAATCGGTAATTCGTTAGAATTCGATTTCGTCGTCCCACCTCCGCACAGTTGAGTAGGGCTGTAAAAGCTGATGAAATCAGCGTAGTAGAGCCCACTCAACCACTGCGTCATGCAGTTATTTCTATCAAATATCGAAGGCTGGATAATTTTTCCAGCTTTTTTTGATGCTCTTTATTTCTTTCAAATAGACGCGATACCCATTGACAGCGCTTTCTTATAATGCTAAAATGAAGCTGTATTTCCTATAAAATTTTTACAGGAAAAAATTCTCCTAGGAAGGTGTAGATCCTAGGAGAAAATTACATATAAAGGTTATTGCCCCTCTTTATCTTGGGCTACCCAGACACTGACGGAGCGCTCTGCCACTGGGAATTCAGCAGTACCGTCTTCTTGGACTTGGACGGTTTCGCTACAATTTTCTAGTACATCATAGTAGGTGAGGCCTGCGTAGGATGAGCCGATCTCCATGACTTTTGTAGCAGCTTGGTTATTGGAAATCAAGCAGGCGATTGGTGCTGATTCTTCTGAACCTGAACGTGTCCAACCGATGCAATTAGGATCATCGAAGTAGTCCGTTTCTTCCCCATAGGCCAGATCTTTACGAACCCATAAGAGTCGATCGAGGACCCCTTGGAAACTTTCTTGCGCAAATTGGCCCTCGATACCGTAGTAGTCTCCATAGAAGACACAAGGCAAACCAGCTTCACGAAGTAAGATCAAGGCATAGGCTGCAGGCTTAAACCATTCTTGGATGGTAGATTCCAAGGCTTGCCCTCGTTGGGTATCATGGTTGTCCACAAAGGTTACGGCCTGTTCAGGATGATTGAGCGCTAGTGTTCCGTCAAAAATAGTTCGAAGGTCGAAATTTTCACCTTCTTGACTAGCTCGGAAGAGATTTTGGTGGAGGGCCACATCGATCAAGTCGTATAAGTAGTCAATGCTTTCCAAGTACTCATCGTTGGTTTCTGTGTCCCCATTCCAAAATTCACCAAAGACGTAGAAATCTTCACCATATTTTTTGGTGATATTGTGGATGAAATTCTTCATAAAGAAGGAGTCAATGTGTTTGACTGCATCCAGACGGAAGCCCTCAACCCCTGTTGTTTCGATAAACCATTCAGCCCATTGGTCGAGATTTTCTACAACCTCGGGATGTTTGAAATCGATATCGGCGTACATGAGGTAATCGTAGTTTCCGTTTTCCTTGTCAACCAGATCTCCATGGGCCCAACCTTTGTTGTCCCCTTGGATTTGGTAGATCCCACTTTTATTACGTGAAGCATCGTAGTCCGTACCGGTGAAGTGGTACCAATGCCAGTGGAAGTCATTATAGGCGCCATTTCGGCCATCAAAGGTGAATTTGGTCCATCCTTGAATGGTGAAAGGTTCGGTAAGGATCTTGTTTCGATCCATCGGATCGACCTCAACGACCTCGAATTCTTCTAAGCCATCTGCAGCAGCTTTGTGGTTAAGAACGACATCGGCCATTGGTTGAATCCCTGCATCTTTGAGGGCTTGAATGGCTTGAAGATAATCATCTTTGAAACCATATTTGGTGCGAACCGTTCCTTTTTGATCGAACTCGCCCAAATCAAAGAGGTCATAGACTCCGTACCCAACGTCATTGTTAGAAGTAGCTTTAAAAGCAGGCGGCATCCAGACTTTACGAATACCCAAGTCTGCTAAGTGTTGCGCATCTTCAGCAAGACGCGTCCAGTGGTTCCCATCAGCGGGCAAATACCACTCAAAATATTGCATTAAGGTTTGATTTTCCATTTTTATTTCTTCTTTCATGTGAATGTCCCTATTTTACCAAAAATAGTTGGATGCGACAAACGTTTGCGCTGGAAGCAAGCCCTTTCTGGAAAAGAAATCGCATACATGAAAGAAATGAAGTGAGAATATAAAAAGTAGCATTTTATTTACGTAGAAATATCAGTCTGGTACATTTATTTCTATTCATTTTATAGTTTGATCATATCAAAGGAGGATTGGTTTGAAAGTGAAAACCACCAATAGAGAGAGCATCGAAACGATTTTTACTGAAGCCTTGGCAATCCCGAGCTTTACCAACACTGAGACCGAGCAAGGGATCGAAGCCTACCTGGATCAACGGATTGCCCAGATCCCTTATTTCAAGGAACATCCGGACCATTTTGGGCGCTACCAGGTGCCACAGGATCACTTGCATCGGTCGGTCAATTGGGCCTTGGTCGATAAGGGCAAGAAAAAAACAGTTATCCTTTTCCACCACCATGATACAGTTGATCTAGAAGACTATGGAAATTTGGCAGAGATCGCGCTCGATTCTGATAAAGTAGCAGAAGCTTTGAAAAGACTGGACAGTCGACCTGATATGCAGGAAGATTTAGCTTCTGGGGAATGGAAATTTGGCAGAGGATCTTGCGATATGAAAGCAGCATTGGCCCTTCAATTGGGGGTTCTGGAAGCCTATGCGGCAGATCCCGTGGAAGGTCAGGTCAATCTGCTCTATCTCTCTGTTGGAGATGAGGAATCCTATTCACGTGGGATGCGTGGAGCTTTGGGCCTCCTCACAGATTTGCAGGAGAAGTTTGATCTGAATTATGTATTAGCAGTGGATTCAGAACCCTTTGAATCAGAGGTAGGAAAAGAAAAGGTCCTTCACATTGGCACAGTCGGCAAACTCATGCCGGTCGTTGTGGCACAAGGTGTCTTGTCCCATATGAAGGAGCCCCTTAAAGGGATCAATGCCTTGTCACTCTTAGTGGCCATCGCAAGCCAGCTAGATCTTCATCCCGATCTGGCAGATCAGGCGCTGGGAGAAACGTCTCCCCTTCCTTCTTGGTCCTATCTCAGAGATTTGAAGGACCAGTACGATGTATCGACCGTGCTCTATGCGGCTGGTTATTTCAGTGTTCTGCATTTGAAGAAAACACCCCAAGAGCTCCTACAGCGGATTTATGAGCTTAGTCAGGAGGCCTTGGATGCCTTTTACAAGAAGTATGAGCACTTGCAGGATCAGGCTGGCCAAGACCATATGATTGCAAGGCCAAGAGTCATCACCTATCAAGAACTAGAGGAACGATGCCAAGCCATAGAAGGTTACCAAGCCTTTAGGGAAGCTTCTAACCAAAAAGCGGAATACGATTTTCGTAATGGGACCAGCTACCAGAGCCTTGCAATCCAGCAAATCCAGCGACTCCTAGAGTTTCTCGGAGATAAGGATCCCATGGTGGTTATTGGTTTTGCGCCCCCCTATTATCCTTCCATGAACTGCCGCTTTTTGGACAATACCGATCTCAATATCGTGTCCCTCATCACTGATTACCGCGAGTATCTGGACACAAGAGGTTACCTCTTAAAAGTCGAAGAATACTTTATGGGGATTAACGACACCAGTTATTGTGCCTTGGAAAAGGATGTGGCCTCTTATCAAGTCGTCTTGGATAGCCTAGCCACACCAGCCCAGGTCTATGATCTGGATCTGGAAAAAATTGCCCAAATTCAGGTTCCAGCGGTCAATCTAGGCCCTTGGGGCAAAGAATTGCATAAGCGAGGAGAGCGGGTCTACAAAGAAGACTTCTTAGAGACCATTCCAAACTATCTGCTAGAATTGCTCTACCATTTCGATGATCGCTTATCAACAGAATAAGAAAAAACGGTCCCAATGAGGATCCATTAGGGAGTTAACATGATTACATTTCACGGAGTTACCAAAGATTACGATGGGCACATTGCCCTCAACCACTTGGATCTGACCATCGAAGATGGACAAATTGTCGGCTTGATTGGCCACAACGGAGCTGGAAAGTCAACGACGATTAAGAGCCTGGTCAGTGTCATCACCCCAACTACTGGATCAATTGAAGTGGATGGTCAGGACCTCTATAGCCATCGGCTGGCGATCAAAAAGAAGATCGGTTATGTAGCGGATTCACCAGATCTTTTCTTGCGCCTCACAGCCAATGAATTCTGGGAGTTGGTTGCGACCTCTTATGATATGAGTCAGAAAGACTGTGATCAACGCTTGGAAGAGCTTCTTACGATCTTTGATTTTCAGAGCCACCGCTATGAAGTGATTGAATCCTTTTCACATGGGATGCGCCAGAAGGTCTTTGTCATTGCAGCCCTCTTGTCGGATCCAGATATCTGGGTCTTGGACGAACCCATGACCGGTTTGGATCCACAGGCTTCTTACGATTTAAAACAAATGATGCGCCAACATGCGGATCGCGGCAAGACGGTTATTTTCTCTACCCACGTATTAGAAGTGGCCGAACAACTCTGTGATAAAATTGCTATTCTGAAAAAGGGAAATCTCATCTTCTATGGGACGATCGAGGAATTGAAGGGCCAACATCCCGAACAAAGTCTGGAAAGTATCTATCTCAGCCTAGCGGGGCGGAAGGAAGAAGGTGGCGATCATGCGTCTTAAGATCATCCAACAGCTGGTCAATGTCAATATCATCTATGCTAGTCAGCCGGCCCAGATCGCAAAATTACGCGCCAAACAGGCTAAAAAACCGGACGTCAAACTCAATGTTGCCCGCAGATCGGTGCTCAACTACCTCTTTTTAGGATTGGTCTATTTCCTCATATTTGGCTTGCTCTTTAGTATCTATGATTTTGTCCATCAGCCAGCCTTCTTTGTCAATATGGTGGCCCTCTTTTCCTTGATGACCATTTCCCAAGGCTTTATGAGTTTTTACAATGTCTTTTATGAAAGCAAGGACCTCCAGTTTTACCGGCCCTATGCTTTCTCAGATGCGGAAGTCATTGCTGGAAAAAGTATCTCGGTCATCCTGACCCTTCTCATGGCTATCCTTCCATTGATCAGCTATTTTTTGATCCTGCCTGTCCAAGCAGGCGGCTGCAATCCGTTAGGGATCCTGCTAGGCCTCTTTTGTGCCGTGATTCTCTTAGGCGTTCTCTTTTTAGCGACGATTTTACTAGCTCATTTGATCACTAAGACCCTTTTTTTCAAAAAACACACGACCCTGGTCTCCAACATCATGGTCGGAATTGGTTCTCTTCTGAGCCTAGGAGCTTATCTCTATCTGAATCTAGTCCAAACCCATCGGGTAGAGGTGTCGGGTGGAGCGGATATTCCCATTCTATTTCCACCTTTTACAGCCTTTCATCAGTTTATCCTCCATCCTTTTGATGGTGGAGCGATCCTTGGCCTTCTGGGCTGGATAGCGGTGCTTTTGGTCTTGATCGGCCTGGTTCGCAAAATCGTGATCCCACAATTCTATGATGCAGCCCTTGCGGTTGCGACCAACCAAACCGTCAAAGAGCGCGTGAAAGCCATCCATGTGGGCCAGAAAGACTCCTTTAGACAGTTTGTCATTCAGTATCATCGCAGACTCTTGAGCGATGGAACCCTTATGGTGCAAGTCCTATTGATGATGAGTATTCTGCCATATATTTTCCTCCTCAGTGGAGCAGCAGGAGCATCAAAAAATATAGGAGGCCTCAGTCCTTACTTGACACCCCAGTATCTGGTACCACTGACCCTTGTTGCCATCTTGATCGGTGTTTTCAATAGTTTTGGAGGCTTGACCAGTATCGGTATTTCGCTAGAGCGCGAAAACTTTGAATACTTGAGATCCCTCCCTGTTGATTTCAAACGCTATCTCTTTATGAAGTTTTGGTTGCTCTATCTGGTGCAATCCATCCTTCCTGTCATTCTTCTAGTTGGCGTTTGTCTCTATTTTGGCGTCCATCCCTTGGCTATCCTTGCCATGTTACTGATCTGGATCGTAACCACCATTCCGATCTGCATTCGAGACTATGTCAAAGATTTTCAGAACTTTAGCACCAATTGGACCAATATCACGGAGTTGATGACTCGTCATCGTGGGAATGCAGTCCTTCAGTCTATTCTCTTGATTGTCTTTATCTTTGTGATGTTTCTTTTGATTATTGTCAGCTTCATTTGGACCTATCATTCCGTCAGCACCCTGCTGGCTGTGATCCTTTATAGTGTCATCCTGTTAATTGGAGCAGGCATCAGCTACACCATCTACCGCAAAAAAATCCGTACCCTCTACCAAGAGATCGGAGAATAAAAAAAGAGAGTGGGACAGAAATCGGTCATTCGTTAGAATTCGATTTCGTCGTCCCACCTTCGCACAGTTGAGTAGGGCTGTAAAAGCTGATGAAATCAGCTTAGTAGAGCCCACTCAACCACTGCGTCTTGCTCGACAATCCAAAAACAAATGAGAGGCTAGGACTTTTGTCCTAGCCTATTTTTAGTGGTAACTTAAATTTCATAGCCCATGAGGAGACCGCCTTCTTCGGCGTAGAAACTACAAAGTCCAGAAGTAGGAAGGACTTCAATCATTGCATGGGCAAATTTTTCTCGAACCAATGCGGAGAATTGCTCGATAAATTTTTCATTGTTGCGGTGAGCAATGGTGATATGACCGCCAGCATAACCCGCCTTGATTAGTTCATCAAAAGCCGCCTTGATCGCTTTCTTTTGGCCACGAGCTTTTTGAAGCAACTCAAGAGTACCGGTCTTACTAGCTTCGCCGACCATACGGATATTGAGGAGTCCGACAACAGTTCCGATCAATTTGCTGAGACGCCCATTTTTGACCAGATTATCAACCTTGGCCAAAACAAAGAGCAACTTCGTCTTAGACTGGTAGGTCGTGATCACATCGACCACTTGATCAAAATCGAGGCCTTCAGCGACCAACTGATTGAGCTTGCGAACGATTAGGTCCACCTCACCCCCAGCTGACAAGCTATTAATGACGTGGATATTGGTATTCGGATGCTCTTCTAGATAAATCTTCTTAGCTACCTCAGCACTATTGTAGCTACCTGAAAGGGTTCCAGTGATGGTCACAACGACGATATTTTCAGCTCCTTCAAAGGACTTCATATAATCATCTGGACTTGGACAGGCAGACTTAGAAGCTGTCGTAGTCGCATACATCTCTTCCATCATCTGATCGATATTGAGTTGGGCGTCATCTGTATAGATGGTCTCTCCCACTTGGATGGTCAATGGGACACTGACAAACTCCGTATCCGGTGCCAGATTGTCCAAAGAGCGGTAGTCACAGCCTGAATCCGCAATAATTTTCCATTTCATCAGTTCATACCTCATAATTGTATAAAAATGTACATTGACAAGTAGTATGTCTTCTTTTACAATTATATCATGAAGTACAATGCTATCCAAGCAGATATCATCAGGTGAGACAGATAGAAAGTAAATGTTATGGCAGAAAGAAAAATATCCGAGAAATCCTTGGAAAATCTCAAACGATTTAACCGAGAAAACAATGCGATTACACGAGAATCCATCGAAATCTCTCTCCTGCAATTGTTGGAGAAAAAAGATCTGAAAAAGATCACCATCTCTGAGCTGGTTCAGCGTGCGGGTGTCTCTCGCGCAGCCTTTTACCGTAATTATGACTCCAAAGAAGAGATTCTAGAGTCCATCTTTCAGTCTAGTATCGCAAAGATTACCAAGTCTTTAGATGGCTACAACCTCAAGACAGATCTCTACCAAGTCTGGGTCTACCTCTTTAAGGAAGTCAAGAAAGAAGCCAAAATCATTAGCTTGGCCATTGATTATAATTTTGAGCGACTCTTGACCAAGGCAGTCTATGACTTTTTAGAAAAAAGAAATGGCAGCTCCTCGAATGGCGCTGGCAGCTACCTCAATTCCTTCTGGAGCTCAGCCATTGTCTCTGTCATCTCCAAATGGATCAAGGATGGCATGAAGATCCCCGCCGAGAAGATCGCGACCCTTGGACTCCCTCTCTTCCCACAAAAGAAGAAGTAATCACCACCGAGAGGTGTCAACTTCAAGATAAACTTCTCTTAGAAACTTTCCTTAGGTGAGTACGGACGTCAGCGAACTTCTTCGAAGTTCCAAGACTAATTATTGAGCCTAAGGTCTCAATAATTCCGAGTGCCTGTAACGTTATTGTTTCAGGCACTTTTCTCACGGCGGAAAGTTTCAGTGTATGTTTGAATGAGCCACATAGTATAGTTTATTTTATTTCCTTCGGCATCACTTAGGTTGTTTTATGAAAAAAAGTTTGTTGATATACTAACCACCTAGAGGTGGTTTTTTTCTTGCAACTATTTCCAACTAGTGTGGAAGTTGCCTCAGTCGCAAAATTTCGGTATGATGGTAGGAGTTAACTACGAGTGTGGAGGTTGAAATGAAACGAGTGAATAAGAAAGTAGTAGGAGTGCTAGTCCTTTTAGTAAGTATAGGCTCTTTCTACATGTGGAAGCAAGTTCAAAAGCATGGAAAAACGAGTCAGCAAGAAACCAAGCAGAAATATATTGATGCGAAAACCGAGAAACCTACAATTCATCTTTTTGATGACAATAAATTTGTATTTGTTGCGCAAAAAGATGGTTTAGGAGGTATTGCATTTGGTCAAGATTATATTTCTGTTTTGGATGTCCATCAAAAACAGATTAATGAAAGTATGATTGATAGAGAGAAAAATGGCTCACCTAAAATTGCAAAAGACGAGTATTTTAATATTATTTCTTATGATTTGAATGCTTCTGGCTTTCCAAGTAAAAAGACAGAAGTATATCAATTATTAGGGAAAAAAGAGTATCGAGGCGCGTACGATATCAGTCTGTATTATGCAGATAACAAGGATTACATACCGGTAACTTTGTATAAAGTTGGAAATAATGAAAGTAGAAAAATCATAGTTGATATTACAAACCAAAAAATTGAAGACCTTGAAAATTTTGAGGATTATGGTAAATCAACTTTCTCTGCCGCTGAGCAGGAAATGTCAAAGGGGAATGTGTATAATAACATTCGACAAGCTATGAAAGAAAAGTACCATTTGAAATTCACAGCTGGCTATATTGATACCTTACTTTCAAAAGAAGATCGTGAAAAGATAGATATCTCCAATACAAATTTTGCCCAAGACTATCCGGAAATGGCTAAGGATATAAAGGATTTAGCTCGTTTATATATGAGACCTAAACAGTACTCAACCAAAGAGTGGTTTGATACAGTTCTTCATTGGTTTGCACCAAAGGGGCAGAACGTGTTAGAGGTCTATGCGACGGATCAAAAGACCGGTGAGAAAACACAAATAAAATCCTACGATGAACTGCAGGCTTGGTCTGCTAATCATCCAGAGTAGAAAGGGTAAGAAATATTATGAAAAGAAAAAGTGTTCTAGTAACACTAGTACTAGTAACTGTGTTGCTGATTTGGACGATTGTCAGTCAGAGTTCTTCTCAAAGCAAAATCAAATGAGTTTGATATGAGGTTGATAGGATACACGTCATATCTCAATAACAACAAAGGAGATTTATGGTAAAAGATTATAAAGAATTAAGAAAACGCTACAATATTCCAGTGATCGTCCTATTGGTCATTCTAGCCCTACCATTTTTATATGCAGTGCAAGTGACCCAAAGTAAAAGTATTGCGACCATTTGTTTTTTGATTTACTTAATGATTGAGCTGGTTCTAGTTATCATGAAAGATACTCTTTTAATTAAAAAGTTGAATAGTCTTATCTATAAGGACATAAATCTTGACTTGATGGCAAGCTATATTCTGAACCAAAAAAGAAAGAGTATCAAAACTATTAAAGCGCGTGTACAGGTTGCCACTATTTTCTATTTCTATAGGATTGGTGACTTTGGATCCATTGAAGCAGTTGTAGACGAACTCAAAAAGATTCAAAAGTTTACAGATGTTGAACAAGTAAAATTAAACGAAATTCTATTGAATGCAAACTTATTTTCTAGAACTGATTTGAAGGAAGATGAGTTTGAGGAATTACTCTCTGACTATTTAGCAGATGTTGAACCACTCAAGATGGCATATAGAGCTCGCTATGATATACTGGTCAAAAAAGAGCCCAATGAAGCCGTTCTAAAGGAAGTGACGAACAACAAGTTCTCACAATTGGAATCTATGTATCTGAAGGCAGTCAATGAGTCCCTCAAAGGAAATAGAAATGAGGCAATGGAGCTATTTCGTACCATTGCGAAAGAAGATGAGAGATTGTATCTGGTCTGAATGGCTCAGGCCTATCTAGATAGTGAAAATTCAGGAGAAAAGAGTGTTTCGCTTGATGCAAGACAAGAAGAAGTCACCTTGAAATTATTGCGAATGAAGCTGGTAGAAGTAAAACCAGCTAAATCAACTAAATCTACAAAAGGACTCGCTTTTTTCAAAGGTTGGAAAATCGCTTTACTGTTAATCCCGCCATTTTTATTGTATGCGATGGTCTTAGTTGTAGTAGCAGTTATCAAAAAAATAGGGTCATTCGTTCTCTCGAAATCTGGAAAATAGGTGAGAACAGCTTTAAGGTGGGAAATTCCCTAGAAAATGATAGGATGGGTAAATGATTCATTTAAAATTTAGAAATTCCAATACCTTAGCTTATAGTATTGTCGAGATTGATAATAAGAAATATTTATTAGACTTAGCTTCGATAAGAGGAAGAAGGTTTTTGATAGGCTTACTTCCTAAAGAAATTATCTTTGATATGATAGAATTGGATCCATTTAATAATTCATTTGAAATTAAGTCTAGAACAAGCTTGACTTCGACTACTATAGCTATTATGGTGCAACCTCTTGTAGCTATTTTATATAGAATTTTAAAATCTATTTTTATCAGTGCAGGTCTTAATCAACAGATATTTATGAAGATAGCTCTATTTGTTTTCTCTATGGTCCTCGCCTATTTAGGAGTTATTTTCTATGAAAAATCAGCTCGAAGAAAAGCAGCATTACTAATACCGAATAATTGTAAACGTTTCAAGTTAGTCTTTAAACCAAATGGTAAAAGGCTTCCGGTTCTGATTATTGGTATAGTGTTGAATCTTATATGCTTAATACTTTTTTTGCTTGATACAAGTGGGTCAGAAGTAGCACTCATAGTTGTGAATGGCTTGATATCTTTATTCTTCTTTTTTATAGCAAGAATGCCGACCATATCTTCCGTTTATAAAAATCGAGAATTATTAATCGTCAAAATGGAAGAAATTGAACCGATTGTGGCTTACAAATGAATGACTAGAAAAACTCATTTTTTCCATTAACTAACTTATAAAATAAACATAAAATCTCCTAGAAAGGATCTATTTAAATCGTGAAAATGACAAAGAAAAAAATGATGCTATCCTTACTGGTTTTGCTCTCGCTCATTGGTGGGATTTGGCTCTATATACGCTTTTCAACTGAGAGTTATTACAAGCAATTTCAGGAATATAGTGGAAAAGCCAAAATTGATGACTATGAGATGATTGCGGATGGTGCAGGCATTATTACTTACTGGAAATCAACCGATCCCAAGGAAGACCGGTTGATGAGGGCATATGGGTCTTATTATTATTTTGATCCTGTCAGAGTCGGTTCAAAGCATATTTTGCATATGAATATGAAATTGAGAGAGGATCTGTACTTTCAGGAAAAACATCCATCTAAGGATGAATATTGGACTGTTAGTGTCTACAAGGTTGATGGAGAACGATTAAAAGAAGAGAAAGAGATTGATTTGTTTAAAGTTGTTGAACAGTTCGATCCGGATTATATTCCTACTGAATTAGGCTCAGTGTATTCATGGAATGGACGTGAGTTAGTTTCCTTACAAATTCGCAGTACAAAAGATAACTCAGTTCGAAAAATGATGTACTTGAATCTAGACACTCGTAAACTGGAACGAAATGAAACCTTGGAAAATGATCACCAAAGAAAACCGGTTCCGGCTTTCAATGCACGACTTGATCGTGAGAAGAGCAGTATTGAAGAATTGAAATTTTTTAAAAATTGGTTTTCGATTGATCCCAAGGATCTCTCAAAAACGCAATTTAAGAAGTCTTCGAAGGCCTATAAACTCTTAAATCAAAAAGATACCAAAGTCATAGTAATAAAACCCCAGAATAGTGCGGATCAATATGCAAGAAGTATTGCTGTATTTGAACTCTTTATGAAGAAAGGTGTGAATCTCTATCAAGATGTCACAATTCCAGCTGAGGTATCTAAAGATGGACAAGTCCATACCACACAGACTAAAGAAGAATTTGATCGGTATTACGATTTAGAAAAGGCACGTAAAGTCTACCTTGAGATTGATTGAAGTAAGAAATACAAAGGACAAGAACGATGATCGAAGAACGAATCCAAGCTGCTAAGCAGTATGTTAAAACCTTATTTGCTGATCGAGCGGATGGTCATGATGTGGAGCATACCCTCCGCGTTTATACCAATGCTATGAGAATCGCACAAGCAGAAGGTCCATGTGATCTGGAGATAGTGGGCTTGTCAGCTCTTCTTCACGATGCTGATGATGATAAATTGTTTCATACAGAGAATAATGCGAATGCTCGCATGTTTCTAGAAGAGATCGGTATTCCTCAAGACCAAATCGACCAGATTTGTCGAGTTATCAATGCTGTTTCTTTCAGCAAAAATCGTGGGAAACATCCAGAAACCTTAGAAGGCAAGGTTGTCCACGATGCAGATCGCCTGGATGCGATAGGAGCTGTAGGAATTGCGCGAACTTTTTCCTATGGTGGCCACAAAGGGAGGTCTCTCACTGATACCGTCCAACATTTCCATGACAAGTTGCTCCTATTAAAAGATGAAATGAACACGGAGACTGCCAAACAAATGGCAGAAAATCGCCATCAATTTTTAATCACCTTTCTAAAAGAACTAGAGAAGGAACTCTAACAAAAAGCCCCTGTCTGAAAACGATGATCTCAGACAGGGGGCTTTCTTTATTCTTGGATCATGGCTAGGAGGTCCTCTCCTGTAGTGGTTGGAAGGATCCGAACTCGTTTGAGGGAATAGAGGCCATCAGCGGAGCTGGCGAGTCCATTTTTAGTGGTGAGGCCTAGTTTGTAGTCGGCTTTCTTGGCCTGGTCGATTGTGACCTGGCTGTAGCGACCGGATGGGTAGACGATAACGCTAGTATTTTGATCCAGCACCTTATCCAGCAGGCGTTTAGAAGCAACCAGCTCATTCTTTTGGGTCTCAAGACTGGAATTGGCTAGGTCTGGATGATTGACCGTATGGCTTTCAAAGGTCAAGCCAGCACTTTTCATCTCTTTGATTTGGTCAAAGGTCAGGACATTTTCTTTTTCTTTTTGGGTAAAGTCCGTGATGATATTGTTAGTGGCGGTCATCTTGTATTTCTTAAGAAGCGGATAGACGATGGTATAGAAATCCTCGACGCCATCATCAAAGGTCAACCAGACATATTTCTTTCCTTTTGGCACTTCATTTTTTGCGAGGATCCGATAGGCTTCCTCAGGTGTCAGGGTGTAGTAACCCGCTTTTTTCAGGGCCTTTAGTTGGCTTTCAAAGGTTTCTGGATCGACAATCAGATTGGCATTGGCAGCTTCAGACTCGGCCATATTGTGCACGGAGTGGTACATGAGGATGGGCAGTTTAACCGGCTTTTTCATTCGGGTCCACTCGATAGAGGAACTGTGTTCATCTAGCGAGCGCGTAACGGCAGTACCACTGGTATTTCCGTCACTCAGCTGAGTGATCCTTTTGATCAGAAGAAAGCTACAAATAAAGATACAGACCAAGAGGAGTGCATTGATTCCAAGTAGGACTTTGATTTTTTTAGGTACTCTTCGTTTACTCATAGTGTCACCGTTTTCATCATTTTCTCTATTGTACCACAAATTCTATGTTCTTTTCCAGAACTTGCTACAGGCAGATCCTGTCATGAAAATTCAGAATTTTTAAGGCAATTGGCTGTCAAACGCTCAAGTTTTTGTTATAATGGAGCTACTATAGAAAATTCAAGGAGTCAATAGGATGTCTGTTAAGATTGCCTTACTAGGATTTGGTACTGTTGCAAGTGGCGTACCATTTTTATTAAAAGAAAACCATGAAAAAATCACCCAGGCAGCTCAAGATGAAATCGAGATCGCTAAGGTCTTGGTTCGTGATGATGCGGAAAAGGAAAAATTGCAAGCTGCTGGTCACAACTACAACTTTGTGACCAATGTCGATGAGATCATTGAAGACAAAGACATTGCCATCGTGGTCGAATTGATGGGTCGTATCGAGCCAGCTAAGACCTTTATCACCCGTGCCCTGGAAGCAGGCAAGCATGTAGTTTCTGCTAACAAAGACCTTCTTGCCGTTCATGGAAGCGAGTTGCTAGAGATTGCTCAAAAACACCAAGTGGCCCTTTATTATGAAGCTGCCGTAGCTGGTGGGATCCCAATCCTTCGGACCTTGGTGAATTCCCTTGCTTCTGACAAGGTGACCAAAGTGCTCGGTGTGGTCAATGGAACCTCTAACTTCATGATGACTAAAATGGTCGAAGAAGGCTGGACTTATGAGGATGCTTTAGCAGAAGCGCAACGTCTTGGTTACGCTGAAAGTGATCCAACCAACGACGTTGAAGGAATTGATGCTGCTTACAAGATGGTGATCTTGAGCCAGTTCGCTTTTGGAATGAATATCCAATTTGACCAAGTAGGTCACAAAGGAATCAGCCAGATCACTCCTCAAGATGTATCGGTTGCTCAAAGCCTTGGATATGTCATTAAGCTGGTCGGATCTATCGTTGAAACAGAGTCAGGGATCGCAGCAGAAGTGACACCAACCTTCCTTCCAAAACAACATCCACTCGCAGGAGTGAACGACGTTATGAATGCGGTCTATGTGGAATCCATCGGTATTGGGGAGTCTATGTACTACGGACCAGGTGCTGGTCAAAAACCAACTGCGACAAGTGTCGTAGCCGACCTCGTTCGCATTGTCCGTCGACTAAAAGAAGGAACAATCGGTAAAGCCTTCAATGAATACAGCCGCCCTCTTCAATTGGCTAAGCCAGAAGACGTGAAGAACAATTATTACTTCTCAATCAAGGCACCAGATGCGACTGGTCAAATCTTGCGTCTTGCGGAAATCTTTAATGCAGAAGGAGCTTCCTTCAAGCAAATCCTCCAAGAAGACTCAGATGGTCAATTTGCAAGTGTCGTCATCATTACCCACCAAGTCAACCAAACACAATTCAAGAACTTGGTTGAAAAATTGGATTCAGAGGCGAATTTCGAACTCTTGAATACCTTTAAAGTCTTGGGAGAATAAGCATGAAAATTATTGTTCCAGCAACCAGTGCCAATGTAGGGCCAGGATTTGATTCGGTTGGGATTGCCGTGACTCGCTATTTGACCATCGAAGTCCTTGAACCAGCAGATGCTTGGTTGATTGAGCATGATCTAGGAGCAGGGATTCCGACAGACGAGAAAAACCTTTTGCTCTCAACAGCTCTTTCTATTTCAACAGACATGCAACCCCATCGGATCAAGATGACCAGTCAAGTGCCCTTGGCGCGTGGTCTTGGTTCTTCTAGCTCGGTCATTGTCGCAGGGATTGAATTGGCCAACCAATTAGCCAACCTCCAGCTGTCAGATGCTGAGAAATTACGCATCGCGACCGAGATCGAAGGTCATCCGGATAATGTAGCTCCAGCTATCTTTGGAAATATGGTCATTGCGAGCTACATCGGTGAAGATGTCCAATATGTCACATCTGACTTCCCAAGCTGTGACCTTGTGGCCTTTGTACCGAGCTACCAATTGAAGACCAGTGATAGTCGGAATGTCCTACCGAAAGAATGGTCTTATAAAGAAGCTGTTGCAGCCAGTAGCGTAGCCAATGTTGCTATTGCAGCTCTCCTCAAGGGAGATTTGCTGACGGCTGGTCGCTCCATCGAGTCAGATCATTTCCACGAACGCTACCGTCAATCTCTTGTCAAAGAGTTCCCTCAGGTCAAAGAAGTAGCACATGCTCATGGGGCCTACGCTACCTATCTGTCAGGAGCAGGCCCAACAATCATGAACCTCTTAGCGCCAGAGCATACAGCAGCCTTTGTCGCAGCTCTTGAAAAACTCGGACTAGAAGGTCAGATTTTCCAACTTAAAATCGACACATTTGGCGTTCGTGTTGAGAAACAAACCTCAATGTAACACAAATGAAAGAAGGATGTATACGAATGTATATGTCCTTTTTGCTTCTTCTATGGTAGAATGGGAATTGTATGGAGAAAAGCACAAGCTTTTACCGAAAATCTAGGGGGAAACATGAAACCAGAATATTTATATAGTATTGCTACCGATCTTGGTCTACAGTTTGATGGCGAAGCTCGTGTCATGTATGGGGAGCGTGAAGGCTTCTTGTTAGTCATTGAAGGCGCTCAAACCAAGAATGTATTTACCATTTCACTCAGTGTGAAACAAGGTTCTGAAGGAGACTTGATCGAAGATAGCGAGATTCTTTGGAATGAACTAAAAGAACAATCAAAAGCCATTAATGCCATCTCTTTTAATGGTTACTTGACCTCGATCGTTGTCAAGGGCGGAATGACCAAAGGGAAGGCTGTCGAAACCTTATGGACAGCTATCCAAGATATTGTGGACTTCTTACTCAACCACCAATTTGTGCAAGTGAATGCGGAAACGGGTGAGGAAGGACCAATTGGTCTGTATCAAATCGGTGATGCGATCTTTTTAATCGATGATGCAACCTTTAGAGCTTACCAAGCCGAAGTGCAAGACACGGTGGAGGCTTATGATGCACGTGAAGAAAACTTCCTTTTGGGGATCGTAGGAGCCGTGATCGGTGTGATCATCGGTGGAGCTGTTGCTCTCTTAGTAGCGCGTCTTGGCTATGTATCTGTTTTGGCAGGTGCTGCCCTCGGTTATTGTACTATCAAAGGTTATGAGATCCTTGGTAAGAAATTGACTAAAAAAGGTGTGGTAGTTTCAGCTATTTTAATGGTCTTGACGGTCTTTTTGGTCAACCAATTAGATTATACTTTTGCGCTCATGAGTGAACTGGATTTGCCATTTGGTATGACCTGGACGATTCTCAATGAAGCGACATTCTCAGGGGACGTCCCAGATAAATTTTACTTGAATCTAGGCTTGCTAGCTGTCTTCACTCTTGGTGGTGCTTGGATTTCGGTCAAATCAGCTCTGGATGGACAGAAGAATCGTGCCATTGCGCGTAAAATTGCATAATAAATTGTAAAAGGAAGGCCTGAATATTAAAGGTCTTCTTTTGTTTTTTAGGGTCGAAAAATAGTCAAAAATTTGGTATAATAGTTTGTATTTTTATAGAGAGAGAACAGACAGAAAGATGAATGAAAAAATGAATCAAATTCTTGAAGGGATTGATATCCGTTTTCAAGAACCTTTAAAATATTATACCTTCACAAAGGTAGGTGGGAATGCTGAATTTTTAGCCTTTCCTCGCAACCAATATGAATTAAAACGCATCGTTCAATTTGCCAACCAAGAGCAAATCCCATGGATGGTCCTGGGCAATGCGTCTAATATCATTGTCCGCGATGGGGGCATTCCGGGATTTGTCATTATGTTTGATCGCTTGCGTGACATCAGTGTGGACGGCTATGTGATCGAAGCAGAGGCAGGAGCTAAACTCATCGACACCACTCATGTGGCCTTGCACCATAGTTTGAAAGGCTTCGAGTTTGCTAGTGGCATTCCAGGCAGTGTCGGTGGTGCTGTCTTTATGAATGCGGGAGCCTATGGGGGAGAAATCGCTCATGTCCTAGTATCCTGTAAGGTCTTGACCAAAGACGGAGAGATCGAAACTCTGTCAGCGAGTGAACTAGCTTTTGGCTACCGTCATTCTAAGATTCAAGAGACAGGCGCTGTCGTCATCTCTGCCAAATTTGCTTTGTCACCAGGCAATCACGAGGTGATCAAGCAGGAGATGGATCGGTTGACCCATCTTCGTCAGTTGAAACAACCCCTTGAATACCCTTCATGTGGATCTGTCTTTAAGCG
Organism: Streptococcus sp. HCA-5024; assembly: GCF_037890265.1. Taxonomy (NCBI): domain Bacteria; kingdom Bacillati; phylum Bacillota; class Bacilli; order Lactobacillales; family Streptococcaceae; genus Streptococcus; species Streptococcus sp. HCA-5024. The sequence continues at coordinate 312,135 of NZ_JBBKBR010000001.1, read as the reverse complement.
TCCTGTTGGCCATTTTGCAGGTCAATTGATCAGCGAAGCAGGCTTAAAAGGCTATCGAATCGGTGGTGTGGAAGTCTCTGAAAAGCATGCTGGCTTTATGGTCAATGTGGACAATGGAACAGCCAAGGACTACGAAGACCTGATCGCCCATGTCATTGAGGCAGTAGAAGCTCACTCAGGCGTCCGTTTAGAACCAGAAGTTCGCATTATCGGCCAAGCCTAAGAACGTTAGTATTGAAGAACAATTGATAGTGTAAACATCGATAGCATCGGTCGGAAAGGGGGTGAGTGCCTATCGATACCGTAAATAGGTGGGGCAGTCTAGTAAGTCCCCGAGAGGTATTGGTGGTCTGACAGGTCTTCCTGTCAGCCGCTGCGTTTTCGTTTGAAAAGCAGTTTGGTAATCGTAGTAAAGAAGGAATTTATGTGAATTGAAAAAACCAATTATTGAGTTTAAAAATGTTTCAAAGGTCTTTGAAGATAGCGGTACCGTTGTCCTAAAGGATATCAATTTTGAATTGGAAGAAGGGAAGTTCTATACCCTGCTCGGTGCATCTGGATCAGGGAAATCGACCATCCTGAATATCATTGCCGGTCTTTTGGATGCGACGACTGGAGATGTCTATCTTGATGGAGAACGGATCAATGATGTCCCTACCAACAAACGAGACGTCCACACCGTCTTTCAGTCCTATGCCCTATTTCCACATATGACGGTCTTTGAAAATGTGGCTTTTCCGCTTCGTTTGAAAAAGGTGGATAAGGCTGAGATCGAACGTCGGGTTTCAGAAGTCTTGAAAATGGTCCAGTTAGCAGGATTTGAAAAACGTTCGATCCAAAAATTATCCGGAGGTCAACGTCAGCGGGTAGCTATTGCTCGGGCTATCATCAATGAACCACGAGTGGTCCTTTTAGATGAGCCCTTGTCTGCACTTGACTTGAAACTTCGGACAGACATGCAGTATGAGTTGCGTGAATTGCAACAACGCTTGGGGATTACCTTTGTCTTTGTTACCCATGACCAAGAAGAAGCTCTCGCCATGAGTGACTGGATCTTTGTCATGAATGAAGGCGAGATCGTCCAATCTGGTACACCGGTTGATATTTATGATGAACCGATCAACCACTTTGTAGCCACCTTTATCGGGGAGTCCAACATTCTAGATGGTCGTATGATCGAGGACTACTTGGTTGAGTTCAATGGCAAACGCTTTGAAGCCGTCGATGGGGGAATGCGTCCAAACGAACCAGTTGAAGTCGTCATTCGTCCTGAAGACTTGCAAATCACTCTTCCTGAAGAAGGCAAGCTCCAAGTGAAGGTGGACACCCAGCTCTTCCGTGGTGTGCATTATGAGATCATCGCTTATGATGATTTGGGAAATGAGTGGATGATCCACTCCACTCGGAAGGCCATCGTGGGAGAAGTCATCGGGCTAGACTTTGAACCAGAAGATATCCACGTTATGCGTCTCAATGAAACCGAAGAAGAATTCGATGCGCGGATCGAAGAGTACGTTGAAGTGGAAGAGCAAGAAGCTGGTTTGATTAATGCCATTGAGGAGGAAAGAGATGAAGAAAACAACCTCTAATCTATTTATCCTCCCCTATTTCTTGTGGATTTTTCTCTTTGTTTTGGCTCCTGTAGTCATGATCATCTTTCAATCGTTTTTTAACGTTGAAGGGCAGTTTTCGCTTGAAAACTACAAAGAGTTCTTCACTTCGCAAAATTTGACCTATTTAAAGATGAGTTTTAATTCGGTCCTTTATGCCGGAATCGTCACCCTGGTGACGCTCTTGATCTCCTACCCGACTGCTTACTTTTTGACGCTGCTCAAACACCGGCAGTTGTGGTTGATGTTGATCGTCTTGCCAACCTGGGTCAATCTCTTGCTCAAGGCCTATGCCTTTATCGGAATCTTTGGTCAAAACGGCTCCATCAATAGCTTTTTAAGCTTTCTCGGAGTCGCTCCCCAGCAGATCCTCTTTACCGATTTCTCCTTTATCTTTGTAGCTAGCTACATCGAGTTGCCTTTTATGATCTTGCCGATCTTTAATGTCTTAGATGACTTAGATCCAAACTTGATTAATGCCAGCTATGATTTGGGAGCCAATCGTTGGGATACCTTCCGTCTTGTGGTCTTCCCCTTGTCCATGAATGGAGTCCGCTCAGGTGTACAATCTGTCTTTATTCCTAGTCTGAGCCTCTTCATGTTGACACGGATGATCGGTGGAAATCGCGTCATTACCTTAGGGACTGCGATTGAACAGCACTTCCTGACAACACAAAACTGGGGAATGGGTTCTACCATCGGAGTTGTTCTGATCCTTGCCATGCTCTTTACCATGTGGGCAACAAGAGAAAGGAGAGAACGATGAAAAAAGTATCTCATTTCTATCTAGGTTTCGTCTTTCTGATCCTCTATCTTCCTATCTTTTATTTGATCTTTTATGCCTTCAATAAAGGGGGAGATATGAATGCCTTCACGGGCTTCACGCTTGAGCATTTCAACGAGTTGTTCGCAGATAGTCGCCTGATGCTGATCTTATCAGAGACCTTCCTCTTGGCCTTCTTGTCAGCCTTGATTGCGACAGTGATTGGAACCTTTGGAGCCATTTATATTTACCAATCCAAGAAAAAGTTAGAAGGACCTTTGCTTTCCATTAACAACATTCTCATGGTAGCACCAGATGTTATGATCGGGGCCAGCTTCTTGATTCTCTTTACGACGGTGAAGTACCAGCTAGGTTTCTTATCTGTTCTGGCTAGTCACGTGGCCTTCTCGATTCCCATTGTGGTCTTGATGGTCTTGCCACGACTCAAGGAAATGAACCGGGATATGGTCAATGCGGCCTATGACTTGGGAGCTACCCAAGTGCAAATGCTCAAAGAGATCATGTTGCCCTATCTGACACCAGCCATTATTGCTGGCTACTTTATGGCCTTTACCTATTCGCTTGATGACTTTGCCGTGACCTTCTTTGTAACCGGAAATGGCTTTACAACCTTGTCTGTAGAGATCTACTCACGTGCGCGACAAGGGATTTCCCTCAGTATCAATGCCTTGTCCGCCCTTGTCTTTCTCTTTAGTGTGCTCTTGGTCATCGGTTATTACTTTATTACCCGTGAAAAGGAGGAAACAGCATGAAAAAACTTTATTCATTCCTAACTGGGATTGTCCTTGTCATTCTGGTCCTCTGGGGAATTAGCCACCAGATCGAAGCGAGCATGAATACCAAGAATAGTGACAAGCTGGTCATTTACAACTGGGGAGATTATATCGATCCAGACTTGCTCAAGGAATTTACCAAAGAAACAGGAATTCAGGTGCAATATGATACCTTTGATTCCAACGAAGCCATGTACACTAAGATCAAGCAAGGGGGAACTACCTACGATATTGCGATTCCTAGTGAATACATGATTGCTAAGATGATGGATGAGCATCTGGTTGAAAAGTTGGACCAATCAAAGATCAAAGGGATGGAAAATATTGATCCAAAACTCTTAAACCAATCGTTTGATCCGGGTAACCAATATTCAGTCCCTTACTTCTGGGGTACCTTGGGGATTATCTACAATACCAAGATGGTCAAAAATGCTCCGGAACATTGGTCAGATCTCTGGCGTGAAGAGTACAGAAATGACATCATGATGTACGATGGTGCGCGTGAGGTCATGGGAATTGGTCTCAATACCTTGGGCTATAGCCTCAATGAAAAGGATCCAAAGAAATTGCAAGAGGCAGTAGATAAACTCTACACCTTGACGCCAAACATCAAAGCTTTGGTTGCTGATGAGATGAAAGGCTATATGATCCAAAACAATGCGGCTATTGGGGTTACCTTTTCAGGAGAAGCCAGCCAAATGCTCGAAGCCAATAAGGATCTTCGCTATGTCGTCCCAACTGAAGCCAGCAACCTTTGGTTTGATAACATTGTCATTCCAAAAACCGTGAAAAATAAAGAAGCAGCATATGCCTTCATTAACTTCATGCTTCGTCCTAAAAATGCTTTAAAAAATGCTCTTTATGTCGGCTACTCAACGCCAAATAAAAAAGCCAAAGCCATGTTGCCAAAAGAAATCCAAAATGACCAATCCTTCTATCCAAGCGATGAAACACTGGACCATTTGGAAGTCTATCAACAATTAGGCAAGAAGTTGCTTGGAGTCTATAACGATCTTTACCTTCAGGTCAAGATGTATCGAAAATAACAAAAAGGAACCTTCGGGTTCCTTTTTGATTGAAGATAAACTCCTCTTAGAAACTTTCCTTAAGTGAGTACGGACGTTAGGTGAAATTATCCAGTGGATAATTTCAGCAATACAGGAAGTTCCATGACTTATCAAAGATACAAAGGGTGTTCGCGGATAAAGTCAAAATAGAAAGTTTGACGCAGAATCTGTTGATTCTAGGAAAACTTATCTTTTTGACACAATCCGCTGCCCGTGTTCAATTAGTTTTGGACCTAAGGTTCCAAAACTCCCGAGTGCTAGAAACAATGGTGTTTCTAGCACTTTTCTCACAGCGGAAAGTTTCATTATATATTTAGATACTCTACAAAAATGCAACATTTGAATTTTTAGCATCACTTAGGTTGTTATTTGTAAAAAAGGATTATCTATATTCTAGCAGAACACCGCAAGTTCTTTTATGATTGCCTTATAAAAGTCTCTAACTAGTGAGTTAGATTGAGATTCAAATGAAAGATGCTATAATAGTAAGGAAAGTGACTGGCCCATCCAGTCATGAAAGGAAGGATTGGAGAAGAAGAGATGAAGAGACAACTGGAATTATTTTTGATTATTCTGTTACCGATACTAGGACTGGTTTTTCTTGGAGGAAAGATCATGAATCTGACCAAAAGACCCGAACAGAAGATAACGGCCTCATCTTCAAAGAAAGTCGTACAGAAATCAAAAGAAGAAATAAAAAAAGAACAAGTAGCATATCTCAAAGAGCACGAGCAAGAAATCGTCGATTTTGTGAAGTCTCAAAATCCTAAAATTGAGTCAGTTCAGATTGATTGGGATGAAACTCAGTGGGGAGTAGCAGGAAATGGGACGCCACAAGGTGGTGACGAGATGATTCTCATTTTTGGCGGATTTAATCAAAATCCTGAATCTGGTTGGCGAGTTGATTTGGTTGTGGAAGATGGAAAGATTAATTTAAAGACGATGTCACTTGGGCAAAACTTAAGCATAGGTCAAGAAATTTTCGAGTGATTAAATTGATAGATTGATTCGAAGTGTGGTTATTTTTGGTAGACTATCATAGTTTGGAGAAGAAGAGATGAAGAGACGACTGGAACTATTTTTGATTATTCTGTTACCGATCCTAGGAATTGTTTTTCTAGGAGGAAAAATCATGACACTGACCAAAAGACCGGAGCAGAAGATAACAACCACTTCTTCAAAGAAAGTCATTCAAAAATCAGAAGAAGAGATAAAAAAAGAACAAGTAGCCTATTTGAAAAAAATGAAAAAGAAATCGGCGATTTTGTGAAAGCTCAAAATCCGAAAGTTGAATCCGTACAGATCGATTGGGATCAGACACAATGGAGTGATGGTGGGCTTACAACTCCCGAATATTATATAAATGTTTTTGGTCGGATTAATCATATTGAGAACTCAGGATGGGGAGTGGATATTCCCATGAATGAAGATGGGACTGTAAATCTTAAAAATATGACGATGGGCGATTACATCAGTATTGATGGTGAGCCTATTGACTAATGGAACTGAAAAACGGTTTGAAAATGAACTGTTGTAGAGAAAGTTACCCAATGGAAAAACGAACGATATTTAAATTAATCACTACGATAGCTATTTTTATGAGTATGGGAGGTTGCGTAAAACAAGAGGAACAAACAAAACAAGCGCAAACTGTCACCTCTTCATCAACCAAAGAAGACAAAGAAGCCATAAAACAAAAGCAGCTCGCTTATCTCAAAGAGCACGAGCAAGAAATCGTCGATTTTGTGAAGTCTCAAAATCCTAAAATTGAGTCAGTTCAGATTGATTGGGATGAAACTCAGAAGAGTGATGGTGGACTTACAACTCCCGAATATTATATGAATGTTTTTGGGCGCATTAATCATATCGAGAACTCAGGATGGGGAGTGGATATTCCAATTAATGATGATCAATCAATTAACATGCGAGAAATGTTTATGCTTCATGAACCTACGATTGACGGAAAGCCTATTTCCTAAGTAAGTACAATGCATTTTGAAAAAGAACTGTTTTAGAAAAAGATAGCACATGATAAAACAAACGGCGTTTAAATTAATCACTACATTAGCTCTCCTTGCAAGTATAGGAGGATGTACCATAAAATCAAAAGAGCAAACGAAACAAGCACCCATTGTAACCCCTTCGACAACCAAGGAAGATAAAGAAGCGACGAAGCAAAAACAAATTGCCTATTTGAAAGAACATGAAAAAGAAATTGTTGATTTTGTAAAGTCAAAAAATTCTAAAATAGCATCCATTCAGGTTAATTGGAGTGATATTCGATGGGGCGAAGCAGGCAACGGAACTCCTCAAGGAGGTGGCGAGATCATCGAGTTGTATGGTGGCTTTAATCATATTGAAAATTCTGGTTGGAATGTCACAATTGAGATTCATAATGAAATGCCTGATCTAAAAACTATGATGTTAAGCAATGGTTTTGGTGTTGGAGGAGAAGTATTTGAGTAATTGGGACAAGGAAAAGCTATGAGATTAGAAACAAGACAAATCATGGTAACAGTTGCTGCCATTGTGGGATTTTTAAGTTTTGGAGGGTGTGTTGGAAAGCCAAAAGAACAGACGAAACCAATAAATCACATCGCTTCTTCATCAACCAAAGAAGATAAAAAAGCCATTAAACAAAAACAGCTCGCCTATCTGAAAGAACACGAGCAAGAAATGACGGCCTATGTGAAAGCACATAATGCCAATATTCATCAGGTGTCTTATGACTGGGACAGTATTAAAACAGTTGTAGGAGGTAATGGAACACCTCAGGGAGGTGACGAAATACTATTAGTTTATGGTTATGCCAATGGAAGTGATCTAACAAATTTTAGCCTGAATTTTACGTTAGACGAAAATAAGATGCCTAAAATAGATTCAATTGGTTCTGACAGTTTGTATCGGGTAGAAAAGAAATGATCCGTCCGTTAGACAATGAGAGATGCAATAGAGGAATCGCTTTTAAACGAAATAAAATTATGAAAAAACAAATAAACAATCTGATGATTGCACTTGCTTTCATTTTAACAATTGGATGTCTAGTAGGATGTGTGAAGCAAGAACGTGAAAAGAGCAGACAAGCGCAAACTGTCACGTCTTCAACCACAAAGGAAGACAAAGAAGCCATTAAACAAAAACAGCTCGCCTATTTGAAAGAACATGAAAAAGAAATTGTTGATTTTGTGAAAGCTCAAAGTCCGAAAATCGAATCCGTCCAGATTGATTGGAATAGTATGGTAATTGAAGAGTCTGGGAATGGAACGCCTCAGGGTGGTGGTTACAATTTATCTATTTCTGGTCAGATTAATCAATTAGAAAACACAAAATTCTCCGTTGATTTTTACCTAGAAGATCAAAATAGCATACCAACTATCAAAAAAATGGGGATGCTTAATGATATTTATATCGAGGAAAATGGTGGCTGGAAAATTTTTTCCTAAGTAAATAGAAGGATTAGTGTTAGGAGGAAAATGAAAAGAAAAATGAAATGTACCCTTAAGTTAATGGCTTTAATGCTTATTTTCACAAGCATTGGAGGTTGTAGTGTAAATCAAAAAGCTCATACGAAACAAGCACAAACTGCAACCTCTTCCTCCACCAAAGAAGATACAGAAGTGCTCAAACAAAGGCAAGTCGACTTTTTAAAAAAACACGAGTCCGAAATTACGAACTACATAAAGTTGAATGATCCAGAAGTTGTTCGAGTCAAGTATGATTGGGATAGCGTGAAAGTAGGAGATAGTGGTTCTTTTACGGAATCTGGGTTTGACATTCGTTTAAAGGTCTATGGGGCAAATGATAAGGAACTTAATGGTTATTCATTTTTTATTGTCCCAAAACCAAATGTTGAGAATCCAATTTCAATTGATTCAATTTCTGGTTCGAATTTTCCTTAATAAAATCAACAGATCATTCTAGCTATGAAGAGGGAAGGATTCCAAAAATACTTAAGCTATGAGTTTATAATAGATCCAGAAATGATAGGTGGACATTTTAAAGAAAAATCTGTACAAAATGGTAGGAGGACTTATGAAAAGTCGAAAAATCATGATGATAGGTGTATCAATTGGGGTGGTGCTATGTATAGTTGGATGTACCGTGAAACAGAAGGAAGATACCAAGCAAGATAAAACGAATGTTTCTTCGTCAATCAAAGTAGACAAAAAAGCCATTAAACAAAAACAGCTCGCTTTTCTCAAGGAACATGAGCAAGAAATCGTCGATTTTGTGAAAGCCCAAAATCCGAAAGTCGAATCCGTTCAGATATATTGGGATGAAACTCAGTGGGGCGTGGCAGGAAATGGAACACCTCAAGGTGGTGACGAAATGATTCTCATTTTTGGTGGATTTAATCAAAATCCTGAATCGAGTTGGCGAGTTGATGTAGTCGTGGAAGATGGAAAAATTAATTTAAAAATGATGTCTTTGGGCCAATCCTTAAGGATAGGTGGAAGAATTTTCGAATAAATAAGTTGATAGATCAATTCGAAGTGAGTAGATTGGAGAGAATTGAATGAAGAGACAAATGGAACTATTTTTGATCATTTTGTTACCGATCCTAGGACTGGTTTTTCTTGGAAGAAAAATTATGACCCTGACCAAAAGCCCCGAACAGAAGATAACGACCTCATCTTCAAAGAAAGTCGTACAAAAACCAGATGAAGACATAAAAAAAGAACAACTGGACTACCTAAAAGAACACGAACAGGAGATTGTTGATTTAGTCAAAGCACAAAATTCAAAAGTTGAATCCGTTCAGATTGATTGGGATCAGACACAATGGAGTGATGGTGGACTGACAACTCCTGAATATTATATGAATGTTTTTGGACGTATAAATAATATTGAAGAATCGGGTTGGGGAGTAGATATCCCAATTAATGAGGATAATACATTAAATTTAGATGAGATGTATGTAGGATCCTACATTAGAGTAGGGGGGAAATTATTTGACTAATTGGAATTTAAAAAGTTTTGATAATCTATATGCTTCATTAGCAGAATCAGCTTACAGAGATAGACCAAATAAGTTTCCATATGAACAATTGGATCAAATCCAGGAAGAGCGTTCAAAGCTCAAATGGGAGTATGACAACGAGATAGATGCTTTTTATAAAAATCAGAGAAAGCTGGAATCGAAAGATAAAAAAAACAGTAAGGTTGTCCTTACTGTTTTTTTAGTTGGTTCCAGATGATGCTGTATCTGCGCCACTGTCTGTTGCTGTGGAGCCTTGGTCTTGTGCGGCAGATGAACTGGTTTCTGTAGCAGATGAGCTATCGGTTTCTTTTTGTGAACTTGTTTCTGTATTGCTTGAATTGGTTTGTGTATTGGTGTTAGCATCTGTATTGGTAGCGCTTGAGTCAGATCCCTTATCGTGAACCACGACGACGCTGGTGCTACTAGATGGTTTGTCTTCTGTTTTTTGATTGTCTTTATTGAGCAGGCTCATAATGGTAAAGGAAGTGACGATAATCCCTAAGAGACTGGCAATCGTAGCTACAACGGTTTGAAATACGGACAAACCTTGTTTGACTTTCTCACCGCGAGATGGTCTTGTATCTGCTTTTTCCTCAGGTTTTTGGTTTTTGTTACTTCTTGAATATTGTGACATGTTCATTCTCTTTCTATCAAAAATTGTTTTTTAACACTTTCCTATTATAAGTCATTTTCTGAAAAATGTCTAAAAAGAACTGAATTTTATAGAGTGATTTTGCCGCATCTCTCTTTATCAAATCCTTGTCCCAAGCGGTCAGAAATGATAAAATAGAAGTTACGTAAAAAGAAAGTGATGGATGCGTAGGACATGATCTATTTTGACAATTCAGCAACGACTAAACCCTATCCAGATGCCCTTGCGACTTATACAGAAGTAGCGACTCGGATCTGGGGCAACCCTTCTAGTTTGCACAATCTAGGTAGTCAAGCTACTCGTATTTTGGAAGCTTCTCGGAAACAAATTGCGGAGCTAATTGGCAAGAAAGCTGAGGAAATTTACTTCACGTCTGGTGGAACAGAAGGGGACAACTGGATCCTAAAGGGTGTCGCCTTTGAGAAAGCTCCTTATGGCAAGCATATCATTGTCTCTGACATCGAGCATCCCGCTATCAAGGAATCGGCTGCTTGGTTAAAGACGCAGGGATTCGAAGTGGATTACGCTCCAGTGGATGCGCGTGGCTTTGTCAAGGTGGATGCCTTGGATAATCTTCTCCGTCCAGATACGACTTTGGTTTCTGTCATGGCCGTCAACAATGAGATTGGCTCCATCCAGCCCATCCATGACATCGCGGCTCTCCTAGAAGATCGTCCAACTATTAGTTTTCATGTCGATGCGGTTCAAGCTTTGGCAAAGGTAGCAACAGAAGTTTATCTACCAGAGCGCGTGGACTTTGCGACCTTCTCTAGTCACAAATTCCATGGACTTCGCGGAGTCGGCTTTGTCTACATCAAAGAAGGCAAAAAGATCACCCCTCTCTTAACCGGAGGTGGTCAAGAAAAAGAAATGCGCTCGACAACTGAGAATGTGGCAGGCATTGCAGCAACAGCAAAAGCCCTACGCTTAGCCATGGAAAACCAAGAAGCTTTTGCCAGCAAGACCCAGCAGATGAAAGAAGTCATCCGCAAAGAATTGTCCAACTATCCAGATGTCACTATCTTTTCTGGTGAGGATCACTTTGCGCCTCACATCTTGACTTTCGGGATCAAGGGAGTTCGTGGAGAAGTAGTGGTCCATGCCTTTGAAGAGTTTGATATTTACATCTCGACCACTAGTGCCTGTTCGTCCAAAGCAGGTAAGCCAGCTGGAACCTTGATTGCCATGGGAGTGGACAAGAGTATCGCACAGACAGCTGTTCGCTTAAGCCTCGATCTTGAAAATGACATGAGCCAAGTCGAGCAATTCTTGACCAAGTTCAAACTGATTTACGAGCAAACACGAAAAGTACGTTAATTTTAGAAGGAAATCAACATGACCTTAACCTATTCAGAAATTATGATTCGCTATGGAGAGCTTTCTACTAAAGGAAAGAACCGTATGCGTTTTATCAATAAACTTCGCAATAATATCCAAGATGTTTTATCTATCTATCCAGCTGTCAAAGTGACAGCCGACCGTGATCGAGCGCATGCTTATCTGCACGGGACGGATTATGAGCCAGTAGCAGAATCCCTCAAGCAGGTTTTTGGAATCCAAAATTTTTCACCCGTATACAAGATTGAAAAATCTGTTCCGGCCTTAAAAGCGGCTGTGCAAGAGATTATGAAGGAGATTTACAAGGACGGCTTGACCTTTAAAATCTCAAGTAAACGCAGTGATCATACCTTTGAACTCGATAGTCGCGAGCTCAACCAAACCTTGGGAGGTGCGGTCTTTGAAGCGATCCCAACCATCCAAGCTCAGATGAAAAAACCAGATATCAACTTGCAAGTTGAAATTCGAGAAGAAGCAGCCTATATTTCTTATGAAACCATTAAGGGAGCTGGTGGCCTTCCTGTTGGTACATCTGGCAAGGGCATGCTCATGCTTTCTGGTGGGATCGACTCTCCAGTAGCTGGTTACCTAGCCTTGAAGCGTGGAGTGGATATCGAGGCGGTCCACTTTGCTAGCCCACCTTATACCAGCCCAGGAGCTCTTAAAAAAGCCCATGATTTAACACGGAAGTTGACTAAGTTTGGCGGCAATATCCAATTTATCGAGGTTCCCTTCACAGAGATCCAAGAGGAAATCAAGGCTAAAGCGCCAGAAGCTTACCTAATGACCCTGACTCGTCGCTTTATGATGCGCATTACAGACCGCATTCGCGAGGTTCGCGGTGGTTTGGTGATTATCAATGGTGAAAGCTTGGGACAAGTGGCTAGCCAAACCTTAGAGAGTATGCAGGCCATCAATGCAGTGACTAATACGCCGGTTATTCGTCCGGTAGTGACCATGGACAAATTGGAAATCATCGATATTGCCCAAGCCATTGATACCTTTGAAATTTCTATCCAGCCATTCGAAGACTGTTGTACCATCTTTGCGCCAGACCGTCCAAAGACGAATCCAAAACTCAAAAATGCGGAGCAGTATGAGCAACGGATGGATGTGGAAGATTTGGTTGAGCGTGCGGTAGCAGGCATCATCGTAACAGAGATCACACCAAAAGCAGAAAAAGATGAGGTCGATGACCTGATCGAGGATTTGCTATAGGAGAGACTGGGAGTATCCAGCCTCTTTTTCTAACCAACTTAAAGGAGACAAGATGAAAAAAATTATCGTTTTAATGACAAGTTTGCTTCTGTTGACAGGCTGCGTCAAAGTATCATTTACTGGTCCGAAAAAAGAAGAGAAGACCAGCCAGTCAACCAGCAGTAAAAAAGAACCGCTCACATTTGTCAGAGCCGACCAGTATAAAGACCAGGACAACGAAGTCCTGGAAGCGTCTGAGAAATTTATCAAGGAACATCCAACGCTTGGAGAACCTGGAAAATTATTTGTCTTTTTCCCAGGCTATACCTTTGGAAATGAGGAAAATCGCTTCGCCTTGTTCTTTATCGTAAATCGTACCACCACAACCATCGATCGTGATGGATCCTTTGTTCTGAATTTAGAATATGATGGGGAGCCACTATTCAAAGATGTCACAGTTGACTATGAAGTGAGCGAATCTGGTGTATTGAAACCCAATACGGCTGCAGCCATTCCTATCAAAATCACCAAGGAACAAGAAGAAAAAATGAAGAGCATGAACGATTCTTCAAAAGCAAAAATGAGCTTCAATGACTTTAAATTTAAGGATAAGTAGATGAAGAAGTCGGACTGACAAGCAATCTTAAAATAAAAGATACAAAATAATCCATTTTATAAAAGAAATTCGTTTTCAAAGCGCAAAAATACTTGTCTTTGTCTGATAGAAGTGATATACTAAGAGAGTTGACTATGCACATGCCTGTGCAACCGCTCGAACATCGTCGCTCATTTCCATGAGAGTAAGTGGTTCGTCCCACGATGCTAGGCGAGTCTTCACAAAAATACGGGGAAACCCAAAAATACATAGGAGGTGCATAATGAGCACATACGCAATCATTAAAACTGGCGGAAAACAAGTTAAAGTTGAAGTTGGTCAAGCAGTCTACGTTGAAAAATTGAACGTTGAAGCTGGTCAAGAAGTTACATTTAACGAAGTTGTTCTTGTTGGTGGTGAAAACACTGTTGTCGGAACTCCACTTGTTTCAGGAGCTACTGTTGTTGGAACTGTTGAAAAACAAGGAAAACAAAAGAAAGTTGTTACTTACAAGTACAAACCTAAAAAAGGTAGCCACCGTAAACAAGGTCACCGTCAACCTTACACTAAAGTTGTCATCAACGCTATCAACGCTTAATTTTAGGAGAACACATGATACAAGCAGTCTTTGAACGAGCCGAAGATGGCGAGCTGAGGAGTGCAGAAATCACTGGGCACGCTGGAAGCGGTGAATACGGCTTTGATGTCGTGTGTGCATCGGTTTCGACTCTAGCCATTAACTTTGTCAACTCTGTTGAGAAATTTGCAGGCTACGAACCGGATCTAGAATTAAACGAAGAAGAAGGTGGCTTCCTTCGGGTGACGATCCCGACAGATATTCCACCTCATCAGAGAGAAATGACCCAACTATTCTTTGAATCATTTTTCTTAGGGATGGCAAACTTATCGGAGAACTCATCAGAGTTCGTCCAAACAAGAGTTATCACAGAAAACTAACATGGAGGAAAACAATTATGTTGAAATTGAATCTTGCTAACTTGCAACTTTTCGCCCACAAAAAAGGTGGAGGTTCTACATCAAACGGACGTGATTCACAAGCAAAACGTCTTGGAGCTAAAGCAGCTGATGGACAAACTGTAACAGGTGGATCTATCCTTTACCGTCAACGCGGTACTCACATCTACCCAGGTGTGAACGTTGGACGTGGTGGAGACGATACTTTGTTCGCAAAAGTTGAAGGCGTAGTACGCTTCGAACGTAAAGGTCGCGATAAAAAACAAGTTTCTGTTTACCCAATCGCAAAATAAAAAGGTTTCCTTAACCTTTTTATCCCGAGCCTTGATCCAAAGGTGAGGAAGCTAGAAATAGCATAAATCAAAGCTTTCCGGATTGACGGAAGGCTTTTTTCTTTTATTTATTTAAAAATATCGTGTTTACTCTTGTTAATATAATGTTTGAATTTGTGTTTTTTGAAAAATGTAGTATAATAGAGACAAATATAGTAGGAATGGAAGTAGTACCATGAAAGATAGCAGACATGTTGAAATTCTTCAAGAACTGGATCGAAAAAGTGTGGTATCAGTCAAAGAACTCAAGGAACTCTTTGGGGTGACAGACATGACCATTCGTCGCGATCTGATCGATCTTGAAAAACAAGGTCTTTTAGTTCGTGTACATGGTGGAGCCCACAAAAAGGTAAAAGATAGCTTATTAGAGGCTTCTCACAGTGAGAAAAATCTCATCAATATTGATGAGAAACGCACCATTGCAAAAAAATGTGCAGAGTTGATCGAAAATGGGGATACCGTCTTTATTGGGTCTGGTACGACAACAGATTTTATCGGTGACTATTTAGAAGGAAAGGAAATCAGTATTGTCACCAATTCCCTCCCCATTTTTGAAAAGCTAAAGGATTTCCCGAATTATGACTTGATATTAGTTGGTGGTCGCTACCGGGTGAAGACACAAACTTTTGTCGGGCAATTTGCCAATAAACTCTTGAAAGAAATCAAGGTTTCTAAAGCTTTCATCGGGGTCAATGGCATCGATGGGCATCATGTTTCCACTGCCAATGAAGAAGAGGGAAATGGTAATGCTATTATTCTAAACAATGCAATTGAGAAATATGTGGTTGCCGATAACAGTAAGTTTGATAGCTATTCTTTCTATAGTTTCTATCGAGTGGAAGACCTGAATGCCATTATTACTGATGATAGTATTCCAAAGAAGATCAAAGACAAATATGGCTTTTATACGAAAATTATATAAAATGAGAGGCTGGGACAAAAGTCCTAGCCTCTCAATTGTATTTGGATTGTCGAGCAAGACGCAGTGGTTGAGTGGGCTCTACTACGCTGATTTCATCAGCTTTTACAGCCCTACTCAACTGTGCGGAGGTGGGACGACGAAATCGAATTCTAACGAATTACCGATTTCTGTCCCACTCTCTTTTTACTGATTTAATGATGTTGGAAAATGACGGATAGAAAGCGCTTTAGAGCGATATACAAACAAAATTAAACAAATTTAGACAAAAAATGATTGACAATCAATCAATATAGTGATATACTGAAGCTATAAATAAATAGTTAGATAAGGAGGTGGCAACAATGGGATTAAATCAACTCTTTAACAAAGATCTTGTGTTTTGCCTACATGCCAAGGATCAAACAGATCTCTTTGAGCAAGTAGCAAGCTTATTGGAAGAGCGACAGATTGTGACACCAACCTATCGTTCCGCTTTGATTGAGCGTGAAAAGTCTTTCCCGACTGGATTAGACATGGAATTTCTTGGTAAGGACTTACCAAATGTGGCGATCCCGCACACAGACATTGTCCATAATCTCACTGAGAATGTGGTTGTGGTTCGTTTGGATCAACCCGTAACTTTCCATAATATGATTGCTCCAGATAAGGAAGTTCAAGTTTCACTCTTATTCTTTATTATCAATAATACGAGCTCAAGCCAAACCAATATTTTGGCCCAGCTAATGGATTTCTTTACATCCAATGGAAATCTCGAAGCTCTATCAAAATTAGATAGTGAAGATAAGCTTTATCAATACATTACGGAAACTATTTCCTAAAACATTCGTAAATATTTATAATGGAGGACATCCAAATGATTAAAATTTTAGCTGCCTGTGGTGCAGGTGTTAACTCTAGCCACCAAATTAAGAATGCGTTGGAAGAAGAGTTGTCAAACCGTGGTTATGATGTGCGTTGTGACGCTGTCATGGTCAAAGACGTCAATGAAGACTTGATTTCAGGTTATGACATCTTTACTCCAATTGCTGCGACTGATTTGGGATTCGATCCTGGTATTCCAGTGGTAGAAGCAGGACCAATCTTGTTCCGTATTCCAGCGATGAGTGCGCCAGTCTTTGATAACATCGAAGCTGCCATTAAAGAACATGGATTGAGTTAATATTTTTTTAGACATGATTGTAAGCGTTATCCAATTATAAAATTGGGAACACTTTATGCTGTAAATTACAAAAAATTCATAAATCGGGAGGATTTATTATGAATGGCATTATTGATTTTGCCAATAAATTTTTCAAACCCATCCTAGACATGGGTGCTCCGATCATCATGTTGATCGTCTTGACTTTATTGGCTCTCTTATTTGGAGTGAAATTCTCTAAAGCCCTTGAAGGTGGTATTAAACTTGCCATCGCCCTTACTGGTATCGGTGCTATCATCGGTATGTTGAATGGAGCTTTCTCAGCATCTCTTGCAAAATTCGTTGAGAATACTGGTATTCAATTGAATATCACTGACGTTGGTTGGGCACCTCTTGCGACCATCACTTGGGGGTCTGCCTGGACACTTTACTTCTTGTTGATTATGTTGATCGTCAACGTTATCATGCTTGCGATTAAGAAAACTGATACACTTGACGTCGATATCTTCGATATCTGGCACTTGTCTATCACTGGTCTTTTGATCAAATGGTATGCTGATAAGAATGGTGTTAGTGCAGGGGTATCCCTCTTCGTTGCAACTCTTGCCGTTGTCCTTGTAGGGGTTATGAAAATCATCAACTCAGACTTGATGAAACCAACATTTGATGATTTGTTGAATGCACCAAGTTCATCACCTATGACATCTACTCACATGAACTACATGATGAACCCAATCATCATGGTCTTGGATAAAATCTTTGACAAATTCTTCCCAGGTCTTGATAAATACGACTTCGACGCTGCTAAATTGAACAAGAAGATCGGTTTCTGGGGATCTAAATTCTTTATCGGTTTCCTTCTTGGTATCGTCATCGGTATCATGGGTACTCCACATCCAGTTGCTGGTGTACAAGATGCTGACAAATGGGAATTGGTTATTAAAGGTTGGTTGAGCCTTGGTTTGACTGCCGGTGTCTGCTTGGAATTGTTCTCATTGATCGGTTCTTGGTTCATCGCAGCAGTAGAACCATTGTCACAAGGTATTACAAACGTTGCTACTAAACGTCTTCAAGGACGTAAATTCAACATCGGTTTGGACTGGCCATTTATCGCTGGTCGTGCTGAAATCTGGGCTTGTGCCAACGTACTTGCGCCAATCATGTTGATCGAAGCAGTGCTTCTTTCTAAAGTCGGAAATGGTATCTTGCCACTTGCAGGTATCATCGCTATGGGTGTAACTCCAGCCTTGTTGGTTGTAACACGCGGTAAATTGATCCGTATGATCATCTTCGGAAGTCTTCTCTTGCCACTCTTCCTTCTTTCAGGAACATTGATTGCACCATTTGCAACTCAATTGGCTAAGAGTGTTGATGCCTTCCCTAAAGGGGTAGCTTCTACTCAATTGATCACTCACTCAACTCTTGAAGGACCAGTTGAAAAATTGCTCGGTTGGACAATCGGTAACGCAACAACTGGTGATATCAAAGCTATCCTTGGTGTAGTTGTCTTCTTGGCATTCTATATCGGAATCTTCGCTTGGTACAGAAAACAAATGATCAAACGTAACGAAGAATATGCTGCAAATGCAAAATAATCGTCATATGTAGTTTGAAAACTGACACCATATCTTTTGTGGATATGGTGTTTTTATTTTAAAAAAATGTTCGAAAATAAACAATTTAATGTTGACTTTCGTTCAAAATAGGTGTAATATAATATCAAAAGTAAGAAAATGTTTCTTTGTGAAAATTTAACAACAGGGATATTTGCTGAAACAAACAAAAGGAGGACAGGACATGTCTATTGTAATTGGTGCAGATGCTGCAGGATTAAGATTAAAAGATCTCGTGAAAGAGTTTCTTGTAAAAGAAAACTTCGACGTTGTGGATGTAACTGCTGAAGGTCAAGATTTTGTAGATGTGACACTTGCAGTTGCGAGCGAAGTGAACAAAAACGATCAAAATCTTGGAATCGTGATTGATGCTTACGGTGCTGGTCCATTTATGGTTGCAACTAAAATCAAAGGAATGGTAGCAGCAGAAGTTTCAGATGAACGTTCTGCTTATATGACACGTGGCCACAACAATTCTCGTATGATTACCATGGGTGCTGAAATTGTTGGGGATGAATTAGCCAAGAACATTGCCAAAGGCTTCGTCAATGGTAAATACGACGGTGGTCGTCATCAAATCCGTGTCGATATGTTGAATAAGATGTGCTAATGAGAGGAGAATTCAAATGAGAATTGCAATTGGTTGTGATCACATTGTGACAAATGAAAAAATGGCTGTTTCTGATTTTTTGAAATCAAAAGGATATGAAGTGCTCGACTTTGGAACTTATGACCATACACGTACCCACTATCCAATCTTTGGTAAGAAAGTCGGTGAAGCGGTATCAAGTGGCCAAGCAGATCTTGGTGTTTGTATCTGTGGTACTGGGGTTGGGATTAACAATGCTGTTAACAAAGTACCTGGTATCCGTTCTGCTTTGGTACGCGATATGACAACTGCTCTTTATGCTAAAGAAGAATTGAACGCGAATGTGATCGGTTTTGGTGGTAAAATTACTGGTGAATTGCTCATGTGCGATATCATTGAAGCATTTATTCACGCTGAATACAAACCAACTGAAGAAAATAAAAAATTGATCGCTAAGATCCAACATGTGGAAACCCATAATGCCCATCAAGCGGATGCTGATTTCTTTACAGAATTCCTTGAAAAATGGGACCGTGGTGAATACCACGACTAAGAGGTGACATATGATATTAACGGTCACGATGAACCCTTCGATTGATATCTCTTATCCTTTGGATCTACTCCAGTTGGATACAGTCAATCGTGTGACTGAGGTGAGTAAGACAGCCGGTGGGAAAGGTCTCAATGTCACCCGTGTACTTTCTGAGATCAAGGATCCAGTGGCAGCGACCGGCCTACTTGGTGGTCGAACAGGTCAATTCATTCTTGATCATTTAGGAGAAGGAATAGAGGAACGTTTCTTTGAGATTGAAGGAGATACACGAAATTGTATCGCCATCCTTCACGAAGGCAAGCAAACAGAAATCTTAGAAAAAGGTCCAACCATTTCTGAGAAAGAAGGGCAAGGTTTCCTCGACCATTACCGTCACTTGATCGATCAAGTGGAAGTGGTTGCGATCTCAGGTAGTCTTCCTGCTGGTTTACCAGTGGATTATTATGCTAGCCTTGTCAAGATTGCAAGGGAAGCTGGAAAACCAGTCGTACTCGATTGCTCAGGTGCTTCTTTAGAAGCTGCCATTCAAGCAGATGTCAAGCCAACGGTCATTAAGCCCAACAATGAAGAGTTGTCTCAATTGTTAGGAAAAGAAGTGAGCAAGAATGTGCAAGACTTAAAAGAAGTTCTTCAGGATGCTCTCTTTGATGGCATCGAATGGGTGATAGTCTCTCTTGGAGCAAATGGCGCTTTTGCGAAGCACGGCGATGTCTTCTATAAGGTAGATATTCCTAAGATTGATGTCGTCAATCCAGTCGGATCTGGTGATTCGACTGTTGCAGGAATTGCATCTGGTCTCTATCATCATGAGAGTGACGCAGACTTGCTCAAGAAAGCAAATGTGCTTGGAATGTTAAATGCGCAAGAAGCACAAACAGGACATGTCAACATGGGGCACTATGATGCCTTGTATCAACAATTAATCGTAAAAGAGGTATAAAATGGTATTAACAGAACAAAAACGCAACTATTTGGAACGTCTTAGTACAAAAGACGGTGTTATTTCAGCTTTGGCCTTTGACCAACGTGGGGCTTTGAAACGCTTGATGGCCAAATACCAAGACACTGAGCCAACTGTAGCACAAATGGAAGAATTGAAAGTTCTTGTAGCAGATGAATTGACAAAATATGCTTCCTCAATGTTGTTGGACCCAGAATATGGTTTGCCTGCTACGAAAGCCTTGGACAAAGATGCTGGACTCTTGCTTGCATACGAAAAAACAGGTTACGATACATCTAGCACCAAACGTTTGCCTGACTGCTTGAACCTTTGGTCAGCAAAACGCATCAAAGAACAAGGCGCAGATGCTGTGAAATTCTTGCTCTACTATGATGTAGACAGTGCAGATGAACTCAACCAAGAAAAACAAGCTTATATCGAACGCATCGGTTCTGAATGCGCTGCTGAAGATATTCCATTCTTCCTTGAAATCTTGGCTTATGATGAAGGAATTGCAGATGCAACCTCTGCTGAATATGCGAAAGTGAAACCTCGTAAGGTGATTGAGGCTATGAAAGTCTTTTCAGATCCTCGTTTCAATATCGATGTCTTGAAAGTGGAAGTTCCAGTTAATGTGAACTTCGTGGAAGGATTTGGAGAAGGTGAAGTTGTCTATAGTCGTGAAGAAGCGGCTGCCTTCTTTAAAGAACAAGAAGAAGCAACCAACCTTCCATACATCTACCTCAGTGCTGGTGTATCAGCAAAACTCTTCCAAGAAACTTTGGAATTTGCTCATGCATCAGGTGCTAACTTCAACGGTGTCCTTTGTGGACGTGCGACATGGGCAGGTTCAGTAGAAGCTTACATCAAAGATGGAGAAGCAGCTGCTCGTGAATGGCTTCGTACAGAAGGTCGTCAAAATATTGAAGAATTGAATGCGGTCTTGGCTAAAGTGGCAACACCTTGGACAGAACGCGTGTAAGAAACAAATCGTTATTGCCTCCTAAAGCAACATTTAGAACATTGGAAGGAAGAAATTCCTTTCAATGTTCTTCATTATTTCAAGGACTTGTTTCTTTTTTATAAAAAAATGTTTAAAAATTTTCGCTGTAAGGGTTTACAAAATAAAAAACTTATGATAGAATAAGTTCATAAGTTAAATAGCAGTGAGCGTTACTAAGTTAGATTAGGCGTGACCACAAGTAGATTGAATGATTAGCATAGGCTAGTTTTTTCAGTTGCTTCGTGGTCATTTTTATTTGCTTTTAACAAATTTTACAAAGGAGAGCCTCATGTATCGTATTATCCATCCAATGAACAATAATGTTGCTTTGGTTCAAAATGAGCTTCAACAAGAGGTAATTGTTGTTGGGAGTGGGATTGCTTTTGGGAAAAAGAAACATGATCTAGTAGCTGAGGATAAGGTCGAAAAAGTATTTCGTTTAAACACGGATGAATCAAGAGAAAACTTTATGGCCCTTCTAAAGGATGTTCCTCTTGATTTCATTACAACCACTTATGAAGTGATTGATACCTTGTCTAAGAAATATGCCTATCCTGTTCAAGAATATATCTATGTGACACTAACAGATCACATCTTTTGTTCTTACCAGGCGGTTCAACAGGGAAGATACAAACACAGTGATCTACCTGATGCGTCTGCTATGCATCCGATTCCCTATAAAATCGCAAAGGAAGCGATTGAAATCTTTCGAAATCGGCTCTTGGATCAATTTCCTGATGACGAAGTGAATCGTATCGCCTATCACTTCATCAATGCACAAGGGGAAGTCATTCATGAGCAGGATCCTGATGTCCAAGATCGCCAAGCGATTTTGAAAGCTGTAGAGGAAAAACTAGCTCACAATGGATTGAAACGAAAAGAAGAAAATAGTCATTTCTACGATCGCTTTATGATCCATCTCAATTATTTCCTTGACTCCCTAGATAAGGGAAGAGAGGATCCTGAAGGCTTGAGCGAGATGGAACAACTGATCCAGCTAAGTTATCCAAAGGCTTATGAGATTAGTCATCAGATCTACCAAACTATCGCTGAACAGACAGGAGCCAAGATATCTCCTAATGAAAAAGTCTATTTAGCCCTTCATATTCAACGTCTATTATAAAAATTTTCAAAAGGTATCATAAGGAGGAACCAACATGAATAAAGAAGAAGTCCAATTACTTGGCTTTGAAATTGTCGCTTATGCCGGTGACGCTCGATCAAAATTAGTGGAAGCCTTAAAAGCTGCTGAAAATGGTGATTTTGCTAAAGCAGAATCCTTAGTAGAAGAAGCGGGGTCTTGTATCGCTGAGGCTCACAAATCTCAAACGACCATGCTAGCGCATGAAGCAGCAGGAGAAGAAATCCCCTATAGCATTACCATGATGCATGGTCAAGACCATCTCATGACAACAATCCTATTAAAAGACGTGATTCACCATCTGATTGAACTATATAAAAGAGGAGCGAAATAATGAATAAACTGATTGAACTGATTGAAAAAGGGAAACCTTTCTTTGAAAAGATTTCTCGAAACAAATATTTGCGAGCGATTCGGGATGGCTTTATTGCAGGGATGCCTGTTATCCTTTTCTCATCTATCTTCATCCTAATTGCGTATGTACCAAACGCTTGGGGATTCCACTGGTCTAAAGATATTGAAACATTCTTGATGACTCCATATAACTATTCTATGGGCATCTTGGCCTTCTTCGTTGGTGGTACAACGGCTAAGGCTTTGACTGATTCTATGAACCGGGATCTGCCAGCAACCAATCAAATTAACTTCATTTCTACCATGCTCGCTACTATGGTTGGTTTTCTACTCATGGCAGCAGAACCTGGTAAAGATGGTGGCATTCTTACAGCCTTCATGGGGACAAAAGGTCTGTTGACAGCCTTCATTGCAGCCTTTGTCACTGTTAATGTTTATAAGGTCTGTGTGAAAAATAATGTGACGATTCGCATGCCAGACGAGGTTCCACCGAATATTTCACAAGTTTTTAAAGACTTGATTCCATTTACAGTTTCAATTGTTCTCTTGTATGCATTTGAATTGATTGTTAAAGGTGCTATCGGTGTAACAGTTGCGGAATCTATCGGAACACTTCTAGCTCCATTGTTCTCTGCAGCAGATGGATATCTTGGAATTACCCTTATTTTTGGTGCTTATGCCTTCTTCTGGTTTGTAGGTATCCATGGTCCTTCAATCGTAGAACCAGCGATTGCGGCGATCACATATGCAAATATCGATAACAACTTGCACTTGCTTCAAGCCGGACAACATGCTGATAAAGTCATCACATCTGGGACTCAAATGTTTATCGTTACCATGGGTGGTACTGGTGCAACCTTGATTGTTCCCTTCCTCTTCATGTGGTTGTGTAAGTCTGAACGTAACCGTGCAATCGGACGTGCATCTGTTGTTCCTACATTCTTCGGTGTAAACGAACCAATTCTCTTTGGGGCTCCAATCGTATTGAACCCAACTTTCTTCATTCCATTTATCTTTGCTCCAATCGCAAACGTCTGGATCTTCAAATTCTTTGTTGATACCTTGGGAATGAACTCATTCTCAGCAAACCTTCCATGGGTAACGCCTGGACCTCTGGGTATTGTTCTTGGTACGAACTTCCAAGTACTTTCCTTCATCCTTGCTGCACTTCTTGTTGTAGTAGACGTGATCATTTACTACCCATTCGTTAAAGTTTACGATGAACAAATTCTTGAAGAAGAACGTTCAGGTAAATCAAACGATAGCTTGAAAGAAAAAGTTGCTGCAAACTTTAACACTGCAAAAGCAGATGCTATTCTTGAAAAAGCTGGTGTTGAAGGTGAACCAGTTCAAAACAATATCACAAAAGAAACAAACGTATTGGTTCTTTGTGCCGGTGGTGGAACTAGTGGACTTCTTGCCAATGCTTTGAATAAAGCTGCTGCAGAATACAATGTTCCTGTGAAGGCTGCTGCTGGTGGTTACGGTGCTCACCGTGAAATGTTGCCAGAATTTGACCTTGTTATCCTTGCTCCTCAAGTAGCTTCAAACTATGAAGATATGAAGGCTGAAACAGATAAACTTGGAATCAAATTGGCTAAGACTGAAGGAGCTCAATACATCAAGTTGACTCGTGATGGTAAAGGCGCTCTTGCATTCGTTCAAGCTCAATTCGATTAACGATAGGGACTGTGAAACAGTCTCCTATCGTAACGGAAATCGCTATGGCGATTTTCCTAATCGACTTGTTAATTCGTCGGTAAAAATATATCGTTTTTACCTCCTCATGTCACAATTCGGTGGCTTGGTACAAGAAGTGAGATGGAGATGGATGGCTCACTAACTCCTCTCCGCTCACTTTTCATTTGGTTCAATTAAGAAATAGGTGAAAAAATGACAAAAACACTTCCTAAAGATTTTATTTTTGGTGGGGCGACAGCTGCTTACCAGGCAGAAGGTGCGACTCATACAGATGGGAAAGGCCCTGTTGCATGGGACAAATACCTGGCTGACAACTATTGGTATACAGCAGAACCTGCTAGTGATTTCTACCACAAATATCCAGTAGACCTTCAATTAGCTGAAGAATACGGTGTCAATGGTATTCGGATTTCCATTGCCTGGTCGCGTATTTTCCCAACTGGATATGGTGAAGTGAATCCAAAAGGGGTAGAGTTCTACCATAACTTATTTGCAGAATGTCATAAACGTCATGTAGAACCATTCGTAACTCTTCACCACTTTGATACTCCTGAAGCTCTTCACTCAAATGGAGACTTCTTGAATCGTGAAAATATCGAACACTTTGTAGATTATGCGGCCTTCTGTTTTGAAGAATTCCCAGAAGTCAACTACTGGACAACCTTCAATGAAATTGGCCCTATCGGAGATGGTCAGTACTTAGTCGGAAAATTCCCACCAGGAATTCAGTATGACCTTGCCAAAGTCTTCCAATCACACCACAATATGATGGTTTCTCATGCACGTGCTGTGAAATTGTACAAAGACAAAGGTTATGCAGGTGAAATCGGAGTGGTCCATGCCCTTCCTACTAAGTATCCTTTGGATCCAGAAAATCCAGCAGACGTTCGGGCGGCTGAGTTGGAAGATATCATCCACAACAAATTTATCTTGGATGCTACTTACCTTGGACACTATTCAGATGCAACCATGGAAGGTGTTCATCACATCTTATCTGTCAATGGTGGTAGCTTGGATCTTCGTGACGAAGACTTTGCAGCGCTTGAAGCAGCTAAAGATTTGAACGACTTCCTTGGAATTAACTACTACATGAGTGACTGGATGGAAGCCTTTGATGGTGAAACTGAAATCATCCACAACGGTAAAGGGGAAAAAGGAAGCTCTAAGTACCAAATTAAAGGTGTTGGTCGTCGTGTAGCTCCTGACTATGTGCCTCGGACGGATTGGGACTGGATTATCTATCCGCAAGGTTTGTATGACCAAATTATGCGCGTGAAAGCAGATTATCCAAACTATAAGAAAATCTACATCACTGAAAACGGACTGGGCTACAAAGATGAGTTTGTGGATAATACGGTTTATGACGATGGACGGATTGATTATGTGAAACAACACTTAGAGGTCTTGTCTGATGCGATTGCAGATGGTGCTAATGTCAAAGGTTACTTCATCTGGTCTCTCATGGACGTCTTCTCTTGGTCTAATGGTTATGAAAAACGCTATGGTCTCTTTTATGTGGACTTTGAAACCCAGGAGCGCTATCCAAAGAAATCGGCTCATTGGTACAAGAAAGTAGCCGAAAGCCAAGTGATTGAATAAGGATCAACTGGAACTGTTTTAGTTCCAGTTTTTTATTTTCACTTGATGAAGGTCTCTTAAACGGATCTCTTCTTTCAGCCCCTAATTTATGGTATAATAGATCGATACTGTAATAAGGAAAATAGAATGAATATACAACAATTACGATATGTAGTGGCGATTGCCAACAGTGGTACTTTTCGTGAGGCTGCTGAAAAAATGTATGTGAGTCAGCCTAGCTTGTCCATCTCTGTCAGAGATCTGGAAAAAGAACTGGGGTTTAAGATTTTTCGTCGGACTAGTTCTGGGACTTTTTTGACCCGTCGGGGAATGGAATTTTATGAAAAAGCGCAGGACGTGGTCAAAGGGTTTGATATTTTTCAAAATCAATATGCCAGTCCTGAAGAAGAGAAGAAAGAATTCTCCATTTCTAGTCAGCACTATGACTTTTTGCCACCTTTGATGACGGAATTCTCAATCCGCTATCCGGAAAATAAAAACTTCCGCATCTTTGAATCAACGACGGTTCAAATTTTGGACGAAGTGGCTCAAGGGCATAGTGAGTTGGGAATTATTTATCTCAACCGTCAAAATACCAAGGGGATTATGCAACGGGTTGATAAATTAGGGCTTGAAGTGGTGGATTTGATTCCTTTTCAGACTCATATTTACCTTCGCAAGGGACACCCTCTGGCTAAGAAGAAAAAACTGGTCATGGAAGATCTAGCTCAATTGCCAACTGTTCGCTTTACCCAAGAAAAAGATGAGTACCTCTATTATTCAGAGAACTTTGTCGATACCAGTTCGAGCTCCCAAATGTTCAATGTAACCGACCGAGCTACCTTGAATGGGATCTTGGAGCGGACAGATGCTTATGCGACAGGATCAGGCTTTTTGGATAGCCAGTCAGTGAATGGCATTACCGTGATTCCTTTAGAAGACAACTTGGACAATAAAATGGTCTATGTCAAACGCGAAGAGATGGATCTCTCCCCTGTAGCAGAGAAGTTTGTCGAAGTCATGGTAGAGTATTTTGATCAAAAGAGGTAAGAAATGAAGAGAAAAACAATGGTTCCGGTAGCAATCGTGCTATTGGTCCTACTGGATCAGTTGGTCAAATGGTATGTAGTCAAGGACATTCCACTGGGTGTCGTTAAGTCTTTTATTCCCCATGTGGTCAGTCTGACTTATCTTCAAAACACAGGTGCAGCTTTTTCGCTTCTTGAAAATCAGCAATGGTTCTTTACCCTCATCACTCTAGTCGTGATGGTAGGGGCCTTTTACTATCTCTATAAGCATCTCAAGGGGTCGCTTTGGATGGTGACAGGTTTGACCTTAGTCATTGCAGGTGGATTGGGGAATTTTATCGATCGCCTGCGTCAGGGCTTTGTGGTCGATATGTTCCACCTGGATTTTATGAATTTTGCAATTTTTAATGTAGCAGATAGTTATTTGACAGTTGGAGTTTTCTTGCTCCTGATCCTGATGTTGAAAGAGGAAACGCATGGAAATTAAAATTGAAGTAGCCGGTGCGCGACTGGATAAGGCTTTGGCGGATTTGACTCCCTTGTCACGAGCTGTGGCCAATGAGCAGATCAAAGAAGGAAAAGTTCTGGTCAATGGGACTGTGAAAAAAGCCAAGTACACGGTCAAAGAAGGGGACATCATCCAGTATGAAGTCCCAGAAGTGGAAGAGGTCAGTTATGAAGCAGAAGATTTGCCCTTAGACATCGTCTATGAGGACCAGGATGTAGTCGTCGTCAATAAACCTCAAGGCATGGTTGTTCACCCAAGTGCGGGTCATACCAGTGGGACATTGGTCAATGCGCTCTTATACCATGTCAAGGACCTTTCAGGGATCAATGGGGAATTGCGTCCAGGGATCGTTCATCGGATTGATAAAGACACGTCAGGCCTCCTGATGGTCGCAAAAAATGACCAAGCTCACGTCGCCTTAGCAGATGAATTAAAAGACAAAAAATCTCTCCGGAAGTATTGGGCCATTGTCCATGGCAATCTTCCTAACGATCGGGGCATGATCGAAGCACCAATTGGTCGTAGTGAAAAGGACCGGAAAAAACAAGCGGTTACGGCGAAAGGAAAACCTGCAGTGACCCGTTTTCAAGTCTTGGAACGCTTTGGAAATTACACCTTGGTAGAGTTGCAACTGGAGACCGGTCGCACCCACCAAATTCGGGTGCACATGGCCTATATCGGCCATCCAGTGGCTGGAGATCCTGCTTATGGTCCTAAGAAGACACTCAAAGGACAAGGACAGTTTCTGCATGCGCGGACACTCGGCTTTACCCACCCTCGCACAGGAGAGACTTTGGAATTTACGGCAGAAGTGCCAGCGATCTTTGAGAAAACGCTGGAAGACCTTCGAAAAGGATAGTGAAGATGGCTGAATGGAGATTCAGTCACTTTCATTACATACGAAATAAATAGTATTAGAAAGAAACATAGAGATGAAAGCAAAACGAATCGTCTTTAAAGTAGGGACCTCGTCTTTGACCAATCCCGATGGGAGTCTCTCCAGACAGAAGGTCAAGGTCATTACCCAGCAGTTGGCTCTCTTACACGAATCGGGCCATGAGTTGATCTTGGTCTCATCAGGGGCGGTTGCTGCTGGGTTTGGTGCCCTTGGTTTTAAGAAACGGCCGACTAAGGTGGCAGACAAGCAAGCCTCTGCGGCAGTTGGTCAAGGTTTATTGATGGAAGAATATACCTCTAATCTTCTTTTACGCAACATTGTTTCTGCACAAATTTTATTAACCCAGGATGACTTTGCGGATCAACGTCGCTATAAGAATGCCCACCAGGCCCTTTCTGTCCTACTCAACCGTGGGGCCATTCCGATTATCAATGAAAATGATACGGTCTCTATCGCTGAGCTAAAAGTTGGTGACAATGATACCTTGAGTGCGCAGGTTGCGGCCATGGCCCAAGCGGATCTTTTGGTGCTGTTGACGGATGTCGATGGCCTCTATACAGCCAATCCTTCTCAGGATCCAACAGCTAAGCGCTTGGATCGAATCGAACACATTTCTCGCGAGATGATCGAGATGGCTGGTGGTGCTGGCAGTAGCAATGGAACTGGTGGAATGTTGACCAAACTCAAGGCAGCGACCCTTGCGACCGAGTCAGGGGTTCCTGTCTATATTTGCTCATCTCTCAAGTCTGATGCCTTGATTGAAGCAGCAGAAGAGCAAGCGGATGGCAGTTACTTCCTTGCAGAGGATAAGGGTTTAAAAACCCAGAAGCAATGGCTAGCCTTTTATGCAGAAAGCAAAGGTGCCGTTTGGGTGGATGCTGGAGCAGCGCAAGCCCTGTTGGATCATGGAAAGAGTCTATTGATTTCTGGTGTGACCAAGGAAGAAGGAGATTTTTCTTATCACGACATTGTCAGCGTCTATCATCAAGAGACTGGTCAATTACTAGGAAAAGGCAAGGTCCGTCTGGGCCAATCAGCTGTGCGCGATCTGCTCCAATCTAAAAAAGCTAAGGGAATCCTCATCCACCGAGATGATTGGATCTCTGTAACTCCTGAGATTGACCTACTCTTTACAGAAATCTAGAGGAAAACGTATGGGAACAACACAAGAACAATTAGCCTTAGCGAAATCAGCTAAGAAAAGCATCAATACAGCCAGTACAGCTCTTAAAAATCAGGCCTTGGAGGCCATGGCTAGCCAGCTTTTAAAAGCAACTGAAGCCATTTTAGCAGCCAATCAAATCGATATGGAAGCGGCACGCGGGAAGATTTCTGAAGTCATGCTGGATCGCCTATTTCTTGATCAAGAGCGGATTGAAGGGATGGCACAAGGGATCCGTGCTTTAATCGATCTGCCAGATCCGATTGGGGAAGTGCTGGATACTGAAGTTTTGGGAAATGGCCTTGAAATCCAGAAAGTTCGAGTAGCCATGGGCGTCATTGGGATCATTTATGAAAGTCGTCCAAATGTAACGTCAGACGCTGCAGCGCTTGCCATCAAGAGTGGAAATGCAGTGGTTCTTCGTACTGGAAGGGATGCCTTTCATTCTGCCCAAGCGATCGTGACCGCTCTTAAGGCTGGATTGGAAGAAGCTGGACTCAATCCAGATCTTCTCCAATTGATCCAAGATACGAGTCGAGCGTCCAGCCTTGCTATGATGAAGGCCAAGGGCTACCTGGACTTGCTCATTCCACGTGGTGGTGCTGGATTGATCCAAGCAGTGGTTGAAAATGCCATTGTCCCCGTGATCGAGACAGGAACTGGAATTGTTCATGTCTATGTGGATAAGGAGGCTGATTTCCAGAAAGCCCTAGTGATTATTGAAAATGCCAAGACCAGTCGCCCCTCTGTCTGCAATGCCATGGAGGTCTTGCTGGTCGATCGAGCGATCGCGTCTGATTTCTTGCCCTTGGTCAAAGAGCGCTTAGTGGATGCACGAGAAAGATCCGTTGAGTTGCGCCTAGATGAGCAAGCACAGGCCATCATTTCGGGAACAGCAGCACAGGAGCAGGATTTTGATACCGAATTTTTAGATTATATATTAGCAGTCAAGGTCGTTGACGGAGTGGAGCAAGCAGTGGACCACATTGAAGCTCATAGCACCCATCATTCGGATGCCATTGTGACTGAAAATCCTGAGACAGCCGCTTATTTCACCCAGCAAGTAGATTCAGCAGCCGTTTATGTCAATGCTTCTACACGCTTTACAGATGGGGGTCAATTTGGACTAGGTTGTGAAATGGGGATCTCGACCCAAAAACTCCATGGGCGTGGACCGATGGGACTCCGGGAAATGACCAGTTACAAATATATCGTCAGTGGAAATGGTCAAGTGAGGTAAGAAATGAAAGTTGCATTTATCGGTCTTGGAAACATGGGGGCTAGTTTAGCCAAAGCAGTCGCAAAAGAAGTAGACGCGCAAGACTTGCTCTTGGTCAATCGCTCTCCTCAAAAGGTGCAAGAGTTTATCAGTCAGTATGGGGGAACGGCGTCTGATCTTGAACAAGTCTTTCAAGAGGCTGAAGTAATCTTTTTAGGGGTCAAACCCTATCAGATTTGTCCTCTCCTAGGAGAGTATCAAGGCATCTTGGCCCAACGCTCTAATCTCTTACTGGTTTCCATGGCTGCAGGCCTGGAATTAGAAAAGATGGCTGACGTGATCCAGAACGAACAGGTGGGTCTCATCCGCATCATGCCCAATACGCCTGTGGCCATTGGTAAAGGTGTTATCAGTCTGGCCCGCTCCCAAGCAGTGACAGACCAGCAAGTAGCCAAAGTCAACCAGCTCTTAGCAGGAGCAGGGGCCCTCTACGAAATTGAAGAAAAATTGATGGATCCTGCAACGGCTGTCGCAGGCTGTGGGCCAGCCTTTGTCTATCAGATGATTGAAGCCATGGCAGATGCAGGAGTAGGATTAGGACTTACACGAGAGCAAGCCTTGCAGATGGCTGCACAGACCTTCCAAGGCGCTAGTCAAATGGTCCTAGAGACAGGTGAGCACCCAGCCCGCTTGCGAGATGCAGTTTGTAGCCCAGGTGGCTCTACCATCGCAGGAGTCAACCGCTTAGAACAAGTCGGCTTACGGGGCGACATCATTGCTGGAGTGGAAGCAGCCTACAAACGCACCCAAGAAATGGGACAAGAGGCAGAACAAAATTAGATAAAATAATTGGTCAAAACCAAGTTTGGAGAACATTGACAAACTGTTCTTTCATTCAAAGCTAACAAATCAAGAATTATCCAATCCTCTATTGAAACTTTCCGCCGTGAGAAAAGTGCTTGAAACAGGATTGTTTCAAGCACTCGGGAGTTTTGAAGCCTTAGATTCAAAACTAAGTCATGGAACTTCTATGAAGTTCGCTGACGTCCATTCTCACCTAAGGAAAGTTTCTAAGAGGACTTCATTTTCAATTTAAAAGATTGGTTTTTTGGCCAATCTTTTTTACGTTAGAGCGAATCTATTTCTACCAAACCATTTTCGGTCAGACGATAGATTTTTTGGCAGACTTCTTTGAGGAAGGTCCGGTCGTGAGAGACCGTGACTAGTCCGCCTGGGTAGTCTGCGAATAGGCGTCGAATTTCTGGTTGGGAAGTGGGGGAAAAATTGCGAGTAGGCTCGTCCAAGAGTAGAAACTGGGGACTTGTGAGGACTAGTTGTAGGAGAAAGAGTTTTCCTTGCTGACCACCAGAAAGTTCTGATATCGGATGGTGCATTTCAGAATAGGTAAAGTTAAGGGAGGCTAAATGCAATTGAATGGTGTTGATTTCTTCGCGATCGCCTGAATGCTGTAGAAATTGAACCGGTGTCTGAGTCAGAGGGAGGAGTTCAGTGTAATCTTGAGGCATATAGGCAGTGCGGATACTCTCATTCTTCTGTAAAATCTTCCAAATCATTTTTAGGAAAGTGGATTTTCCAACACCGTTGGATCCGATAATCCCTATCTTATCCTGCCCATGAAGAGTGAGGGAGAGGTTATTGACTAGGACACGATCACCAATTGCGAGCTCTTCCTGATCTAAGAGAAGGACACGTTTTTGAGGAGACAAGGGAGTAAGGGAAGGGAAATGCAGATTAATGATTTCCTCATCATAGGGTTGGGAAGTCATGGATTGGAATTCTCGCTCATAGCGCTTTTCCTGTGATAGGAGAGACTTCATTTTCTTTGCTAGGAGACGTCCAGCAGTGCTATCTTTGGTATTTCGTAAGGAGGTTTCGACTTGCTGGCGGACGCGACGGTGCTTCTCCATTGTTTTTTTGTAGGCTCGTTGATCATTGGCAGCTTGCTGAGACTGTTGCTTAAATTGTTGTTCCCTCTGGCTACTGTAGTCTTGATAGCCTAGGTGCTCCACGATGGTTTCAGCCTCCTTGCGGTGTTTGATCTGTCTTAAGTGTATGATCGTATCCGCCGTCTGAGTCAAAAAATCTTCATGATGGGAAATAAATATGATGGTTTGGGAGCTTGTTTGGATCATCTGCTGGAGCCAGTCCAAGGTCTCCAAATCCAGATCGTTTGAAGGTTCATCTAAAAATAGCAATTCATGAGGACGACAAAGTTCGTGAAGAAGTTGGACTTTGAGGGCTTCTCCTCCAGATAGACTTCCGATGGTTTGATCGCTTGCAAAGCGGTCGCTATTAAAATGCAATTGATCAGCCAGTCTGTAGAGGCTGGCATAGTCTAGCTCGTCCTTTCCAAAAAAATAATCTTCCAAAGTTTTTCCCTTCAATGCTTCCGGTAAAGTCTGGGGAATATAGGCGTAGGAGTGAAAGGAAGTGGTGATTTCTCCTTCTATGGTCAGATAATCTGGTAGGGATTTTGGGGACATGAGGAGCTGAAGCAAAGAAGATTTTCCATTCCCTTCTTCGCCAATAATAGCAACTTTTTCTCCTTCATGTATGGTTAGGGACAGATCACGTACTAGATCGCGTAAATCTTTTGTATGGCGGATAGTGAGGTGGGATAGTTTTAGCATAAGAATCCTTTCTACTGGGACAAAAAACAGCTCTACCTATTTAGTAGAGCTGTATTCAAGTGGAACCCAAACAGAAAAAGACCTAATATAGCCAACAAGAAGTTGGAGAATAGGCAAGAGGGTACACAAAAAGAGATAGAACAAGCAGTCCACTAAATAAAGTATTTTATTTAACGAAACTTAGTTGTTCATATCTCCTTACCTCCGAATATGATTAAATTCATTCTATTCCTTTTATTCCTTCTTGTCAAGGAATTCCTGGCTTCTTATTCCCTTTTCTTTTCGGACTTAGGGGGGATTTTATGGTATAATTAAAGGTATGCATACAAAACCAACGTCCGCTTATGTCCACATCCCATTTTGTACCCAGATTTGTTTTTATTGTGATTTTTCGAAGGTTTTTATCAAGAACCAACCGGTCGATGCTTATTTGGATCATTTGATCCAAGAATTTCGTCGGGAAGAAATCACAAATTTACGGACTCTCTATATTGGGGGTGGGACACCGACAGCCTTAACTGCGGATCAGCTAGAGTATCTGCTCAAGGAGCTGACCAAGTCACTTGATCTTTCTCAGATGGAGGAGTTGACGATCGAGGCCAATCCTGGTGATTTGGATCCGGATAAGATCGCTGTTTTGAAGGATTCACCGGTCAATCGGGTTTCTTTGGGTGTACAGACCTTTGATAATCGCTTGCTCAAAAAGATTGGTCGGAGCCATCAAGAGCAGGATATCTATGACAATATCGATCGTCTGAAGCTGGCTGGTTTTGACAATATTTCGATCGACCTCATCTATGCCCTTCCGACGCAAACCATGGAGCAGGTCCAGGAAAATGTCGCTAAGGCTCTTGCCCTTGATATTCCCCACATGAGTCTCTATAGCTTGATTCTGGAGAATCACACGGTCTTTATGAATCGCATGAGACGGGGCAAGCTTCCTCTACCTAAAGAGGAGTTAGAAGCGGAGATGTTTGAATACATCATTCAGGAGTTGGAGCGTGCGGGCTTTGAGCATTACGAAATTTCCAATTTCTCCAAACCTGGTTTTGAAAGTCGCCACAACCTCATGTATTGGGATAATGCGGAGTATTATGGCTTGGGAGCTGGTGCATCCGGCTACGTCAATGGGATCCGCTACAAGAATCATGGGCCTATCCGTCACTATATGCAGGCTGTTGACGAGGGCAATGCGCGTGTCCAAGAAGAACATTTGAGTCAGACTGAAATGATGGAAGAAGAGATGTTTCTGGGACTGCGTAAGAAAACAGGCGTTTCCAAGAAGCGTTTCGAAGAAAAGTTTGGTGTGAATTTTGACCAACAATATGGACCAGTGGTTGAGGAATTGACCCAGCAGGGACTCTTGGTGCCTGACAAGGATATTGTTCGCATGACCAAGAAAGGTCTCTTTTTAGCAGACACTGTAGCAGAGAAGTTTATTTTGGAGTAGAAGATGGCAAAAACATTTGAATACAGCATGAAAATTCCTTTTGATATGAGCGATGTCAATGGATTTATAAAAATTCCGCAATTGATCTTGCTGTCTTTACAGGTATCAGGCATGCAATCGATTGAGCTGGGCATGAGTGATATGTACATTTTAGAGAATTACAATCTAGTCTGGATTATCACGGATTACAATATGAAGATCGAGCGTCTCCCTGTTTTTGATGAGAAAATCACTATCGAAACCTATGCCAAGAGTCACAATCGACTTTTCTGCTACCGGGCCTTTAATATCAAGGATGAAGCAGGAAATACTATCATTGAGATGGTCGCGACTTTTGTCTTGATGGATCGGGATACGCGCAAGGTCCATCCAGTTATGAGCGAAATCACGGATGCCTTTGACTCTGAATTTTCAAAAACCATGCTTCGTGGTCCCCGTTTTAAAGAATTAGAAGGGGGCGTCGAACAAGAATACCGGGTTCGGTTTTACGACTTGGATATGAACGGACATGTTAACAATAGCAAGTACTTGGACTGGGTTTTTGAGGTGATGGGAGCAGACTTCTTGACCCATCATGTCCCGAAAAAAGTTCATCTAAAATATGTCAAAGAAGTGCTAGCAGGAGGTCTCATCACCTCTCAATATGAACAAGATGGCTTGAAAACTCAGCACCAAATTACTTCAGATGGTCAGATCAATGCCCAGGCTGAAATTGAGTGGGAAGAAGTAGAAGAAAAGGGTTGGACTTATGGAAAGTAGAAGATTAAAAAATAAAAAACAGGAGCTTGAAAACTATCAAAAACGGGTTGTGGCCTATGCCAAGCGTCAAAAGAACCCTTTGTATATGTTAGGAGATTGGCTCTTGACTCTTTGTGCTTTGGGCATCATCCTGGTGGAAGAAATTTACAAATTTTTCCGCTACCGTTTGAATTTAGAGAGTTTTAGCCGTTTCTTGAAAGAAGATGTACGTTGGTATCGGGTCTGGATCCATTTCACCCTGGCCTTTCTCTTACCTGTCGTGATCTTTTCAGTCGGCATTACCAGCCAATCAGGCTCTTTCTGGTCTAATTTCTATCATCGTTTGTCTCAAGGTGTGCTCTTTAGCACAACTGTCAGCCTCGCTGCGACCTTGGTGACTGATTTTGTAGAAAATTTACAACCAGAAACCAAGTCAGACGGCCGGAACCGGAGCACCAAACGTACGGTTTATCAAATCAGTGTGGATCAGGCAACCGTAATTGGCTTGTTATTGACCATTGTGATCCTCATGGTGGCTTCCTTCTTGTTTACCCAATCAGGAAATCAAGGGATCAATTTTACAGGGTTGATTTTACAATTTGTCCTCTATGCTGGAGCCTTGCTCTTATATGGTTCTGGTGGACGAGTCGATGCAGAGAAGTTACATGACGAAACGGAAACAGAAAAGGAAGAATAAATGCACTATAAGGGCTATTTGATTGATTTGGATGGCACTATTTACAAAGGAAAATCACGAATTCCTGCAGGAGAAGCTTTTGTTCATGAATTGCAGGCGCGTGAGATTCCCTATCTCTTTGTGACCAACAATACAACCCGCACACCAGAGACTGTTCGGGATATGCTGGCTACTCATTTCAATATAAAAACCCCAGTTTCGACTATCTATACAGCTACCCTTGCGACCATTGACTACATGAATGACCAAAATTTGGGCAAAAAGGTCTATGTGATCGGAGAAGCGGGGCTCAAAGACGCTATTGAAGAAGCTGGCTATATCATCGATGAAGAAGCACCTGATTATGTGGTGATTGGCCTCGATTGGCAAGTGGATTATGAGAAGTTTGCTATTGCGACCTTGGCGATTCAAAAAGGAGCACACTTTATTGGGACCAATCCGGACCTGAACATTCCAACAGAGCGTGGCTTGATGCCAGGAGCAGGATCCCTGATTGCCCTTGTCGAAGCAGCGACACGGGTCGAGCCAGTGATCATTGGGAAACCAAAGGCCATCATCATGGATAAGGCTATTGAACATCTGGGGTTTGAAAGAGAAGAAGTCGTTATGGTAGGGGATAATTATCTAACAGATATTCGTGCTGGTATTGACAATGGGATTCCAACCCTTTTGGTGACGACAGGTTTTACCAAACCAGAAGAAGTGCCGACCTTACCAATTGCACCGACACATGTTGTTTCCAGTTTAGCGGAGTGGGATTTTGATGCTTAGAAGTTTGAAATCAATCAACCAATTTTTCTTTATCTTGTCAGCTACGATTCTTCTCACCATTGCTCTCGCTTGGGCCCTCTATCCCGTGGAGATTCATTGGTTGGGGATTCAAAGTCGAACTGGTTTTTCGGCTTCAGTCATCATGAAGAATTTTAATGTCTTGATGAACTATTTGACCAATCCTTTTCAATGGGTGTTGAAGATGCCTCAATTCCCCTCTTCAAAAAATGGTTTGCACCATTTTGAGGCTGTCAAGTACCTGTTTCATTTGGTGACGGTCGTTTTCTTGGTCACTCTACCTGGTTTTATCCATTTTATGCGGACAGTCGTCAAAAAAGGCTACCTGGCCTTGTACCGAAGTCTCTTCTTTTGGATGATGGTTTTACCAGTAGTGCTTGCAGTGATGACTGTTATAATTGGTTTTGATCAATTCTTTACGCTTTTTCATCAGGTCTTATTTGCTGGGGACAATACTTGGCTCTTTGATCCGCGCGTGGATTCGATTATTCTTGCATTACCAGAAGACTACTTTATGCATGCCTTTTTGATTTTCTTTGTCTTATACGAAGGAATGTGTGCGAGTTTTTATCTATTTTCTAGGAGGAAGAAATGAACCAATACAACCGATTATTAGACCCTAAAAAAGATATAGGAAGGTATTCCGGGACCCTTGCCATTTATCTCTTGGTAATGACCTTGGTAACCGTCCTGTGGGAAGTCCTCCTTGGATTGACCATAGCAGGCTCTCTCAGAAAAGATCCAAGTCAAGTAACGGAAAAACTCAATGCCCTGAATGTTTGGGCTGGTATTCCCTACCTTATCTCTATTTCCATTGGACTCTTTCTCTTTAATGCCTATCGCAAGAAGGCCCTTTATAAATATGATCTTAAGCACAAGGGACGTAAGATGACTCTTTCAGTCTTCTTTATTCTTCTCGCCTTTCTTGGCTTTTCTCAAGTCTTTTCATCTGTGATGACACAAGTGATTGAGCGCATGTTTGAGACCATTGGCCTTCATTCTCCAACACCCGATCTAGGTGATACGATTGAGCGATCATGGACCATGCTCTTGTATGCTGGATTTTTTGGTCCTATCACAGAGGAATTCTTCTTCCGTGGGGCCGGCTTGCGAGGCTTGGAACGGTATGGGAAGATTTTTGCTATTGTCATGACGGCTATCTTGTTTGGTCTCTTCCATGCCAATTTTGACCAGCTCTTTTTCGCAAGTATCATTGGTCTAGGTTTCGGCTACATTGCCTTTGAATACAATATCTGGTGGGCTATTTTCTATCACATTTTCAATAATTTTGTGATTTCCCAAGGCTTGCATTATGTGGCCTATCATGTGGACGAGGGGCTAGCGAATTGGCTCCAAATTGGTGTTTTAGCTATTGGTTCCATTGTCATGATAGTGGTTCTTGCGACTAAATGGCCAGCTATCAAGGCTTATATTCAAGCCAATAAACCTCAACCGGGAGTTTTCCAGCGTGCCCTCGCGTCCTTCTGGTTCTTGTTCTTCGTGTTATTTACTATCCTGATGTCTATTGTTCCTTATGTGATTCCGATCTTCCAGATGGCTAATCTCAAAGGATAAGTATTATCAAAGGGGGGATTCTTTTAGATCCCTCTTTTTTGCTATGAAAAAGGACAAGTGAAGATAAAAGATTGAGGATGAGTGTCTGATATACCATTTAATAATTATTTTTTACTTGGTGAAGGTGGATAACAATAATACAAACATACTAGAGAGAGGCTAACCCCTCTCTTTTTTGCTATAATAGAGAGTATGAATAACTTGATTAAATCCAAGCTCGAGCTTTTGCCGACGAGTCCGGGCTGTTACATTCACAAAGACAAGAACGGAACCATCATCTATGTGGGGAAGGCCAAGAATCTTCGCAATCGGGTGCGGTCCTATTTCAGAGGAAGCCACGATACTAAGACGGAAGCACTGGTATCTGAGATTGTGGATTTTGAGTTTATCGTCACTGAGTCCAATATTGAGGCCTTGCTTCTTGAGATCAACCTCATCAAGGAGAACAAGCCCAAGTACAATATCATGCTCAAGGACGACAAGTCCTATCCCTTCATCAAGATTACCAATGAGCGCTATCCGCGCCTTATCATCACGCGCCAGGTCAAAAAGGATGGTGGTCTCTATTTCGGTCCCTATCCAGATGTGGGAGCAGCCAATGAGATCAAACGACTTTTGGACCGGATTTTCCCTTTCCACAAGTGTACCAATCCGCCTTCCAAAGTCTGCTTTTACTACCATTTAGGGCAATGTATGGCCCACACGGTTTGCCACAAGGACGAGGCCTATTTCAAGGGCATGGCCCAGGAGGTCTCTGATTTCCTCAAGGGGCAGGATGACAAGATTATCGATGAGCTCAAGCTCAAGATGACTACCGCTGCGCAAAATATGGAATTCGAGCGGGCGGCCGAGTATCGGGATCTGATCCAGGCTATTGGGACCCTGCGGACCAAACAGCGGGTCATGGCCAAGGATTTGCAGAACCGGGATGTCTTTGGCTACTACGTGGACAAGGGCTGGATGTGTGTGCAGGTCTTCTTTGTCCGTCAGGGCAAGCTGATCGAGCGCGACGTCAATCTTTTCCCCTACTACAATGATCCAGACGAGGATTTCTTGACCTATGTGGGGCAGTTTTACCAGGAGAAATCTCACCTGATCCCCAATGAAATCCTGATCCCTCAAGACATCGATGAGGAAGCGGTCAAGGCCTTAGTGGATACCAAGGTCCTCAAGCCCCAGCGAGGGGAGAAGAAGCAGCTGGTCAATCTGGCCATTAAGAATGCGCGTGTCAGTCTGGAGCAGAAGTTCAATCTCCTGGAAAAATCCATGGAGAAGACCCAAGGTGCTATTGAAAATCTTGGAAAACTCCTGCAAATCCCTACCCCTGTGCGCATTGAGTCTTTTGACAACTCCAACATCATGGGGACCAGTCCGGTTTCAGCCATGGTGGTCTTTGTCAATGGGAAGCCAAGTAAAAAAGACTATCGCAAATACAAGATCAAGACTGTCGTCGGTCCAGATGACTATGCCAGCATGCGGGAGGTCATTCGCAGACGTTACAGCCGTGTCATGCGGGATGGCTTGACGCCACCAGATCTGATCGTTATCGATGGAGGACATGGCCAGGTCAATATCGCTAAGCAAGTCATCCAAGATGAGTTAGGGCTGGATATTCCTATTGCGGGTCTGCAAAAGAATGACAAGCACCAGACTCATGAAATGCTCTTCGGGGATCCTCTCCAAGTCATCGAACTCTCTCGGACCTCGCAGGAATTTTTCCTCCTCCAACGGATCCAGGATGAAGTCCACCGTTTCGCCATCACCTTCCACCGCCAGCTTCGGTCTAAGAATTCCTTCTCCTCCCAGCTGGATGGGATCGAAGGCTTGGGACCAAAACGCAAGCAGTTACTGATGAAACACTTCAAGTCACTGACCAAGATCAAAGAAGCTACTGTGGATGAGATTGTCACAGTCGGCATCCCACGAGCAGTAGCGGAGGCAGTGCAAGCCAAGCTCCATCAAGGAAAGCAAGAAGAAGCAAGTCCCTTGATGGAAGTGGCGGAGGATTCTGAACCATACCAATCATAAGGAGTTTATAATGAACCATCGAATCGCTATTTTATCTGATATTCACGGAGATACGACAGCCCTGGAGGCAGTGATTGCAGATGCGCGTGCTCTAGGTGCGACGGAATACTGGCTTTTGGGGGACATTTTGCTACCGGGGCCTGGAAGAGAGGACCTTTTTGAGTTG
The DNA here is from genome assembly GCF_037890265.1 of Streptococcus sp. HCA-5024. Lineage (NCBI taxonomy): Bacteria > Bacillati > Bacillota > Bacilli > Lactobacillales > Streptococcaceae > Streptococcus > Streptococcus sp. HCA-5024. The sequence goes on along the minus strand of NZ_JBBKBR010000001.1, from coordinate 271,390 downwards.
CTGGATGCGATTCCGATTACAGCGGCTGTTCGTGGAAATTGGGACGATTGTGTCCTAGAGGCCTTGGATGGCGAGTACGGACTTGAGGATCCGCAGGAGATCCAGCTTCTTCGTCTCACTCAGTACCTCATGGAAGGACTAGATCCTAAGCGGATCGATTGGCTTCGCTCCCTTCCTTTGGTAGAGAAAAAGGAGGTCAACGGTATTCGCTTCTCACTGACCCACAATTTGCCAGAAAAGAATTATGGTGGAGACTTGCGTCCAGCTAATGCGACGGAGAACTTTGACCAACTGCTGGATGACCAGACGGATCTGGCGATCTACGGTCATGTCCACAAGCAGTTGCTTCGCTATGGCAGTCAGGGCCAACAGATTCTTAATCCAGGAACTATTGGCATGCCTTATTTTGACTGGGAACCAATTCAAAACCACAGAGCTCAATATGCTCTGATCGATGTCGAAGAAGATGGGGTGACCAACCTGCAATTTCGTAAGGTGGCCTATGACTATGAAGCAGAGCTCCAAGATGCTAAGGATAAAGGTCTTCCTTTTATTGAGATGTACGAAGAATTGAGACGCGAGGATAACTATCGGGGCCATAACATCGAGCTTCTAACTGGCTTAATTGAGAAATACGGTTATGCCAAAGAAGTAGCTGCCTATTTCAATCTTTCCAATGAATCATAGGTAGATCTCTTGTGTATTCAACCTATAAAAAAGAAGTGGATCTTCAAAATGTCCGCTTCTTTTTTCACAATCTTAGGCTGTAAAACCCTGCAAGCTCTTTCATTTTGTGTTAAAATAGAGGTAACAGAAATAGAAAAGGAAGAAGCTTATGAAATTTCTAGAGCTCAATAAAAAACGCCATACGATCAAGCATTTCACTGACCAACCGGTCGATCCAAAGGATGTACGGACTGCCATTGAGATCGCAACCTTGGCCCCTAGTGCCCACAATAGCCAGCCTTGGAAATTTGTGGTCGTTCGTCAAAAAAATGCGGAATTGGCAAAATTAGCCTATGGTGCAAACTATGATCAAGTCATGGAAGCACCTGTGACCATCGCCCTCTTTACAGATACTGATTTGCAAAAACGGGCTCGCAAGATTGCGCGTGTCGGTGGAGTGAAAAACTTCACAGACGAGCAGTTGCAATACTTTATGCAAAATCTTCCTGCTGAATTTGCACGCTATGATGCCCAACAAACAAGTGATTACTTGGCCTTGAATGCTGGTCTTGTGGCCATGAACTTGGTACTTGCTTTGACGGACCAAGGCATTGGAACCAATATTATCTTGGGATTTGATAAATCAAAAATCAATGAAGTATTGGACATCGAAGAGCGTTTCCGTCCAGAAGTTTTGATTACGGTTGGCTATGCGGCTGAAAAAGTAGAGCCAAGCTATCGCTTACCAGTGGACGAAATCATTGACAAACGCTAAGCCAATTAGCAAATAGAAGATTGAGGAGGAATTCATGACAACAGTTGACTTTAAAGCAGAAGTAGAAAAACGTCGCGATGAGATGATGGCTGACTTATACAGCCTCTTGGAAATCAATTCTGAACGCGATGACAGCAAGGCAGATGAGGAGCATCCTTTTGGACCTGGTCCTGTAAAAGCTCTTGAAAAATTCTTGGAAATTGCCAAGCGTGATGGCTATGAAACTAAGAATGTCGATAATTATGCCGGTCACTTTACCTTTGGTGAAGGAGAAGAAGAGCTTGGAATCTTTGCCCATATGGACGTCGTGCCTGCTGGTAGTGGCTGGAAGACAGACCCATATAAACCAGAAATTATCGATGGCAAGCTCTATGCGCGTGGTTCGTCTGATGATAAAGGGCCTACAATGGCCTGCTACTATGGTTTGAAGATCATTAAAGACCTAGGACTCCCTGTTTCTAAGAGCGTGCGCTTTGTTGTCGGTACGGATGAAGAATCAGGCTGGGGCGACATGGATTACTATTTCAAACACGTCGGACTTCCTGAGCCAGATTTTGGCTTCTCACCAGATGCGGAATTCCCAATCATCAATGGGGAAAAAGGAAACATCACTGAGTACCTTCATTTTGGAAATGACAACACAGGAAGTGCCCATCTTCATAGCTTTACAGGTGGCCTTCGTGAAAACATGGTACCAGAGTCAGCGACTGCAGTCGTTTCTGGACAACTACCAGATCTTGCTGGCCTCTTAGATGCCTTTGCCAAGGAACACCAGCTCAAGTATGAAATCTCAACTGTCGATGAAGAAACCTATACCGTTACGATTGTTGGGAAATCTGCTCACGGATCAACTCCTGAAGATGGGATCAATGGTGCGACCTACTTGGCTCTCTTGTTGAACCAATTTGATTTTGGTGGTGCTGCTAAGGCTTACCTTCATGTGACAGCCTCACTTCTTCACGAAGATTTTGCTGGTGAAAAATTAGGTATTGCCCATACAGATGCCAAAATGGGACCATTGAGCATGAATGCAGGTGTCTTCCATTTTGATGAAAGCCAAGCAGACAACACTATTGCCCTCAATATCCGTTACCCTCAAGGTACAGATCCTGAAACCATCAAATCCACCCTTGAAAAGATCGAAGGAGTGGCTACAGTAAGCTTGTCAGCCCACGGTCACACACCTCACTATGTTCCGATGGATGATGAATTGGTATCCACCCTCTTGCGTGTTTACGAAAAACAAACTGGCCTCAAAGGACATGAACAAGTGATCGGTGGTGGTACCTTTGGTCGTCTCTTGAAACGTGGGGTTGCCTTTGGTGCTATGTTCCCAGACTATGTCAATACTATGCACCAAGCTAATGAGTTCGCAGATGTCGAAGATCTCTATCGTGCAGCAGCTATTTACGCAGAAGCCATCTATGAACTAATCAAATAATCCACTACTCGGCCAGTTTTTCTGGCTGAGTTTTTCCATAGAAGGAGGACTTATGTCAAGGATTGAAAGCATTAAACAAGCCATTATGGCAGATCCTCAAAATAAAGAATATACAGAGAAAGGGATAGAGCCACTCTTTGCAGCCCCAAAGACAGCTCGTATCAATATCATCGGACAAGCTCCAGGGATGAAGACGGAAGAAGCTGGTATTTACTGGAAGGACAAGAGTGGTGATCGTCTGCGCGAATGGTTAGGAGTTGACGAAGACACCTTTTATAATTCTGGTTTGTTTGCGGTCATTCCCATGGACTTTTATTTCCCAGGGCATGGGAAATCTGGTGACCTTCCACCTCGCAAAGGCTTTGCGGAAAAGTGGCACCCTCAACTTCTCAAGGAGTGTCCGGATATTGAGTTAACCCTCTTAATTGGACAATATGCTCAAGCTTATTACCTTCATGAAAAGGTTAGTGGCAAAGTAACCGAACGGGTCCACCATTTTAAAGACTATTTGCCAACCTATTTTCCACTTGTTCACCCTTCCCCTCGTAATCAAATCTGGATGGCTAAAAATCCTTGGTTTGAGGCAGAAGTTGTCCCAGAATTGCAAACCTTAGTACAAGAGATCATTCAAAAATAAAGGAGAGCGAAGATGGATCCTTATCAACAAGTTAAAGAAAAATTAGATGAGTTGGGAATTTCATTTTTTGTGGTGGAACACCCACCTGCATTTACGACGGAGCAGGCGGATTCTTATATTGAAGGCTTAGAAGGTGTCCGCACTAAGACCATGTTTTTGACCAACAAAAAGAAAACTCAATACTATTTGCTCATCATGGATGACCAGAAGCCATTGGATATGGATGATTTCAAAGAGCAAGTGGAAGCCAACCGGATCCGCATGGCTTCAGCAGATTCTTTAGCTGAAAAAATGCAATTACCGCCAGGAACGGTTTCTCCATTTGGTTTATTGAACAATGAAGAAAAAGATATTCGGGTCTATTTTGATCAGGATATTGTGTCAGAGGAAATCATGACCTTCCATCCCAATACTAACGAAAAAACCATCTTTATTAAAACCCAAGACTTGTTCCGATTTTTAGAGTCTATTGACTTTAACTATGAAATCCTAACCCTTCCATAACATATCTTACAGGAGAAATCATGAAAGAAATTCCATTTTCAAGCTTTTACCAAGCTTATCAAAAAGGGAACATACACGTTCTTGATGTACGCGAGCAGGAGGAATATGATGCCCTTCACTTAGATGGGGTTCGTCTTCTTCCCTTATCTGAGTTAGCAAATCGCTACCAGGAATTAGAGAAGGATCATCCCTATTATGTCATCTGCAAGTCAGGTCGACGCTCAGCACGTGCTTGCCAATTTTTGGAAGAGCAAGGCTATGATGTGACCAACGTCCAAGGTGGTATGGATGCATTTGAATCCTAAGAGAGAGTGGGACAGAAATCGGTAATTCATTAGAATTCGATTTCGTCGTCCCACCTCCGCACAGTTGAGTAGGGCTGTAAAAGCTGATGAAATCAGCGTAGTAGAGCCCACTCAACCACTGCGTCTTGCTCGACAATCCAAAAATAATTGGGAGGCTAGGATTTTTGTCCCAGCCTCTTTTTCTTTACTAATTTCTAAAAATGAGTAGAATTTGTATGTTTTTCAAAAGATATTACAGGGATTTTCCAGTCTTTCATTGAAAATGGTTCAGAAATTTTGTATAATACCCTAGTATAAACAATAGTTAAGGAGATTCATTATGTCAAAACAAGATTGGCTGGATTATTTCGAAGCCGTAAATGGTCGTTCTGCTAGTGCAGAAGAAATTGCTCAAGCACTGGCTGCAGGAGAATTTCAAGAAGAAGTAGTGGTTCCAGAAACCCCAGAAGCCCTAGAATTTGTCGCAGCACCAACTGCCCCTGTGGAAGAACCAGTTGCTGCTCCACAAGCCCCAGAGTTTGTCGCAGCGCCAGCAGCTCCTCAAGCTCCAGAGTTTGTTGCAGCGCCAGCAGCACCAACTGCACCTGCAGAAGAACCAGTTGCAGCTCCACAAGCCCCAGAGTTTGTCGCAGCGCCAGCAGCTCCACAAGCCCCAGAGTTTGTCGCAGCACCAACTGCCCCAACAGAAGAACCAGTCGCAGCTCCACAAGCTCCAGAGTTTGTCGCAGCGCCAGCTGCTCCTGCAGAAGAACCAGTTGCAGCTCCAGTTCAAGAACCGGCCCCTCAAGCAGCTCCAGCGAATGGACCTGCTTTCCAACAAGCTCCACAACAAACCTACCAACAACCTACTCAAGCAGCTTATCAACAGGCTCCTTACCAAGGTCAACCAGGACAACCTTATCCTGGCCAACCAAGTCAATTTGGTGTAGCCGTTGGTGGTTACTGGAATTGGTTCCTTTCAGCTTTGAAACGTCCATCAGCTGTAGAAAATCCAAAAGCTCTTAACGGAATTTTACAGTATGTCTTGACTGCCTTTGTCTTGACCCTATCAACTTTCTTCACAGCTAGTGGAGCTACAGGTGGTTATGGAATGGATTTCCGTGCCTTTATGTTGACATTGATTTCCCTATTCTTTAGCGTTTACGCCTTCCAAGTAGCTGGATTCTTTGTTCGTCGTGTGGTTCTTCAAGACAAGGAATACAGTTACGGTCGTTCATTTGAAGAGTTTGGACGTTTGTCTGTTTACACTTTGCCACTTGCCCTTCTTGCTTTCTTAGTAGGTCTTGTAAAAGTTTATGAATTTTATGGCTTTGTAAACTTCCTTATTTTCTTCTTGTTCTTTGTTGGAACATGCTATGTCGTTCATCAAGGATTGAACAAGACAAGCTTTAAAGCAGATAAATTCTTGCTTCTAGTAGCATCATCTGTTGTCTTGCTTCTGATTGCGATCTTTGTCATTTATGTGAATGCTCGTATTTTAGAACAAGTAGCCGTAGGATTTATTCCTAGTGCTCCAAATTTCTCTAACTTTGGATTCTAACAATATCACAAAACGGAAGGTGGGGGGACCCACTTTCCCTATTTTATAATGAATGAGGGAGAAGAGATCCATGCAAAAGAAATGGGTTGAATTATTTGAAAAAGTGATTGGTCGCAAACCGTCACCAGAAGAGTTTATGGCTGGGAAAGCTTGTGGATTTGATTTGAAACAAATTCAGTCTATCGCAGGAAATGCCCCAGCAGAGGAAGTCGCTCCTGTTGAGGAACCAGTGGTTGAACCAGTTGAAGAAGTGAAGAATGTCGATCCACTTCTAGCAGCTCGTCAGGCTTGGTTGCAACATTTTGAAGAAACCTATGGCCGCAAGCCAAGTGCAGAAGAATTTACTGCGGCTAAAAGTCAAAACTTCGAGTTTTTTGTAGGATCTGTACCTGAAGCAGAATTTGCGACCCCAGATGCAACAGAAGTAACACAGGAATATGTGCCTCAACAACCGACTCAAGAGTATACGACTCCACTTGCTGCTGAGCAAACGCAGGTCTTTGCTGGTCCAAATGTCACAGAAGCAGGTCCAGCTCAGAAAAAACAAAAGGCCCCTAAAACGAAGGGTGGAAAGAAACTTTCCAAGAAGAAAATTGGAATTATTTCTGCTATTGCAGTCCTTGTGATCGCTTTGGTAGCAGCTTTCTTTTACTTCCAGTCTACAACACGTGTCGAAGTGACTGCAGATAAATTCATTAAGGCAGTGGACACCAAGGATTATCGCGAAGCAGCAGACCTGCTTTCAACCGATAACGATAAATGGACGAAGGATGAAGCCGAAAGCTTTATCACTAGCATGGAAGATCAAGGAGTCGATATCGGCACAGAGTTGAACAAGATCATTGATAATGGTGGAGAGGGTAGCTATACGGATAAATCTGGAAACAAAATTTTTGGTTTGGAAAAAGCGGACAAGAAATTTGGGATCTTCCAAGAATACCGTGTAGCCAGCTATCCAGTACAAGTGAAGGTCAAGACCAATTTGGACCAAGCCAAACTCAAAGTGGCTGCCAATAAAACCGTGACCTTGAAGAAAGATGCAGTGACAGACCTTGGTTCTTTCCATTACAATACAAAAGAAATGGAATTGACTGCTAAAACAGAGGTCGGAAATGTCACTTCTAAGATCCATCTCAATCCTAAAAAAGCAACCAAGAATAATTTAGAAATGCAGTTGAATTCTGAAAAACGCAATTTAGAAGTTGAGTTCCCAGATGAAGTTGAAAACCCAACAGATGTAAAGGTTGTGGTTAACGGCAAAGAAGTCGGAACCAGCACAACCTTTGAAGTAGATAGCATCCCTTATCAAGAAATTGAAGTACATGCCGTCTTCAACATGAATGGGGAAACCTATACAACTGAAAAGGCTAAGGTGACGATTGAAGAGGGTGAGAACGATCCGATCGAACTCAAACTAGCCAAAGATACCCTAAAACGCATCAAGAGTGCGCAGGATGCTAAGAAAGCGCAAGCAGCCAAAGAAGAACAAAATCGGACCTTGGCAGAAGAATTCTTGAAAGAGTACCGCGACGCTGTCTTTAGCTCCGTTTCAAACCGAAACAACACCTACTCTAAATACTATGACACACAAAGTCAAGCCTACAAAGACATGGTTGAATTCACAACTGGTGATGGTGTTCGAAAGGCTAAAATTGACTACTATACTCCAGGAGCTTTGGACATTCAAAGTGTCACTGAAGAAAATGGTGTGGTGACGATCAAGACTTATGAAGACTTTACCGTGCATTATACAGATAGTCATCCAGATTCACAAAACCGTAAGTACAAGACCTACACCTTGAAAAAAGTAGGCGCAAGTTATGTGATTACAGATATTGTCGTAACAAAAGAATCATAGGAGATTCCCCATGAAAGCAAGATTTTCCAAATTAACTTTGGTGACAGTTGCCTTGTTAACCCTGACAGCTTGCTCCCAATCTCATTCCACTAGTTCTAAATCTTCTGCAAAAGAAGAAAGCAAACAAACGCAAACCAAGTCTTCCAAAGAAACGTCTTCTGCAAAGGATACGTCAAAAGAGACAGGAAAAGAAGAATCGTCAAAAGCTGGTAAGTCAGATGTGAAAGTGGACTCTGGTGTCAGCTATAATGGTTCTTACTATAGTGTCAAAGGGAAATATGGTGAGGTCATGATCGCCAACAAACATTATCCCTTGTCACCTGACTTTAACCCAGGGGAAGATCCTGAAGCTGTTTCAGCCCTTCATGAATTGATTGCAGCTATGCAGGCAGAAGGTTATCCGATCAGTGACCAATATAGTGGTTTTCGTAGCTACGATACCCAAGTTGACCTCTATCAAAACTATGTCAATCAAGATGGTCAGGAAGCCGCCGATCGTTATTCTGCAAGACCAGGTTATAGTGAACACCAGACAGGTTTGACCTTTGATTTGATCGATACCAGTGGGAATCTGGTGACCGAACCTGGACCAAGTAAGTGGTTGCTCAAGAACGCCGCTAAATATGGATTTGTGGTTCGTTACCAAGAAGGTAAAGAAAAAGTAACAGGCTACATGCCTGAAAGCTGGCATCTCCGCTATATCGGAAAAGAAGCACAAGATATCGCTGACTCAGGTTTGAGTCTAGAAGAATACTATGGCTTCACCGGTGGCGATTACGTTGATAAATAAGAAAAGGTTGGGATAGATATCCCAACCTTAAAATGTAGACAAACTATTTTAAAGTAAAATAAATTAAGCGATTCTGATAAGAAATAAAATTGAGTTCCAATTTTTAGATTGAATCAAGAAAATACCGAAACTTTCCGCTGTGAGAAAAGTGCCTGAAACAATAACATTTCAGGCACTAGGAATTATTGAGACCCTAGGCTCAATAATTAGTCATGGAACTTCGTAGAAGTTCGCTGACGTCCGTACTCACCTAAGGAAAGTTTTTAATATGACTTTGTCTACAATCTGAGGTTGGGGTTAAAATCTCCAACCTTTTTTATTGGATTGTTTTTAGAAACTCATCCAGCTCTTTTTGGTTCTTGAGAGAGATAAATTTTTGGGGGTAGGTGGAGTGGATGTTTTGATACCTTTCTCTGGCAGTTTTTGTTCGTCCGTCCCAAAGAATCCAACGGATGAATTCCCAGTCAAAGCGTTCGGGGCAACCTGCCGCCATACTCTCACGGACGCGTCCTTTATAACAGCGGTATCGTTTCCAGGCTCTAAAGAGGCAGTTCCAACGAGAGAAGTTAAGAAAGATAATCTGGTCGGCTTGCTCCATTCTATCCTCATAGCAGCACCAAGAGTAATTGCCATCAATGACCCAATCTTTATGATCGCTGAGAAACTGTCTCATCTCTTTCTCCATCCAATCCCGGTCACTGTCTATCCAACCCGGTTGAAATTGAAGGGTATCCATGTGGAGCTTTGGAATGGAGTAGTGGCGGGCTAAGTTTTCAGCCAAGGTGGATTTACCTGATCCAGAATAGCCGATAATAACAATTTTCATAAGCACCTCTCAAAAAATTAGGCACAAAAAAAGCTCCGGAGAGCTTGATTTTTATGCTGTTCTTGATTAACCAAGTTTCGCTGCAAGACGTGCTTTATCACGGCTAGCTTTGTTCTTGTGGATCAAACCTTTAGTTTCTGCTTTATCGATAGCTGAGCTAGCAGCGCGGTAAAGTTCTTCAGATGGGTTTGCTTCAAAAGCTTTGATTGCAGTACGCATAGCTGATTTTTGAGCTGAGTTTTTTTCGTTTTGTTTAACGTTCAATTCAGCGCGTTTGATAGCTGATTTAATGTTTGCCAAGTTATTCACCTCCATTGATAATCTAACTATCTCATTATATATGAAAAGTTAAGATTTGACAAGCCTAAAATAGCTTTTCCTTAAAAAAGTACCGTTAACAGGCCATTTTCTCTAGCGTTTGAGATAAATTTCGTCAATTTCATGGTTGGTTGCCTTATGGAGAATCAGATCAGCTCGATTTCTGGTTGGTTGGATGTAATGTTGCAAGTTGACTAAATTAATGGATTCCCAGACCTGATGGGCCATGCTTAAAACTTCTTCTAGGGGTTGCTCTGTAAATCGATAGTAGTAGTTATTGGGATCATTCTGAGCTAATGCAAGGAGTTTTTGGAAGCGATCGATATACCAAGATTCGATATCGTTGACCGCGGCATCCACATAGATCGAAAAATCAAAGAAATCGGTCATATAGAGACTGTCATTTTGCGGATTTTGAAAGACATTGATTCCTTCGACAATGACAAAATCAGCTGGTAAAATCGTTTGCTTCTCATCTGGGACAATATCGTATATTTCGTGGGAATAGACAGGGATTTCTACGCTCTTGTTGTTTTTGATTTGATTAAGAAAATCAAGGAGCAATTCCATATCATAGCTTTCTGGAAATCCTTTTCGATTGAGGATCTCTTGTTCTTTTAAGATAGCATTTGGATAGAGGAAGCCATCCGTTGTTACCAATTCCACGCTCGAGCCTTCGAAGGTCCGTGACAGCAGGATTTGAAGGAGACGGCTAGTGGTGGATTTTCCAACCGCAACACTCCCTGAAACCCCAATGATAAAGGGTTGGCGTTCACTCGTTTTTTGGAGAAAAATACCTTTTGAGAAGGCTAAATCTTCTTTGGAACGCTTGTAGATTCCAATCAGGTTTGTCAAAGGCAGGTAGACGTCACGTACATCCTGGAGGTTGATGCGGTCGTTAAAACTTTTAATAGAATTGAGCTCTGTTTGAGAGAGAGGTGGGGTGGTTTTGCGGTGCAAATTTTGCCACGTTTCCCGATTAATTTTTTCAAAATGTAGAAATTCTTTGTCCATATGTCACTCCTATTGTAGTCTTTAGTATACCAATTTTTAGAGGTCATGTAAACGATTTAAAAAAGGAGTGAATTATGATAAAATAACCTTATGAGTAAAATGTATTTCGATGTAAACCCAGATGCAGCCCATGATATTCATGATCTGGCTGTTGTTTTATTGGGGCAAAAGATGTATTTCTATACGGACGCGGGCGTCTTTAGTAAAAAAATGATTGACTATGGAAGCCAGGTGCTTTTATCAACCCTGGATTTTCAAGAAGGAGAAAGTGTCCTAGATGTTGGCTGTGGCTATGGACCGATTGGCCTCTCTCTCGCTAAAGCCCAGGGAGTTGCCGTGACCATGGTGGATGTCAATGAGCGGGCGCTGGACTTGGCTAAGAAAAATGCCAGCCGAAATGGCGTGGAAGCACAGATCTTTTCTTCGGATGTCTATGAAGCAGTAGAAGGGGTCTTTGACCATGTGATCAGTAATCCGCCGATCCGAGCTGGTAAGAAAGTGGTTCACCAAGTGATTACGGGTAGTTTTGAACATTTGAAACCAGGTGGAGATTTGACCATTGTCATTCAGAAAAAACAAGGGGCTCCCAGCGCTAAGGTCAAGATGGAAGAGACGTTTGGCAATTGTGAGATCGTAAAAAAAGACAAAGGCTATTATATTTTAAGAAGTGAGAAAGAATCATGAGAGCGGTAGATATCATTCAGAAAAAAAGAGATGGTCTTGCCTTAAACAAGGAAGAAATTGAATGGCTGATTGAGGGCTATGTGGCTGGAACAGTACCAGATTACCAAATGTCTTCTTTTGCTATGGCCGTTTATTTTAAAGGGATGACGACAGAAGAAATCTCTCATATGACCATGAAGATGGTCCAAACAGGGCAACAGTTTGATCTGTCAGCTATTCCAGGGATCAAGGTGGACAAACACTCGACTGGTGGTGTCGGAGACAAGGTGACCTTGGTCTTGGTGCCTTTGGTTGCAAGTTTTGGTGTGCCGGTTGCTAAAATGAGTGGTCGTGGCTTAGGCCACACGGGTGGAACCATCGATAAGTTGGAATCCATTAAAGGCTTTCAGATTGAACGGACTCAAGAGGAATTTATCCAGCAGGTGCAGGAGATCGGCTTATCGGTCATTGGTCAATCCGACCAACTCGTAAAAGCAGACAAACTCTTGTATGCTCTGCGTGATGTAACGGCGACAGTGGATACCATTCCTTTGATTGCTAGCTCCGTCATGAGTAAGAAAATTGCTGCTGGTGCGGATGCCATTCTTTTGGACGTGACAGTGGGCGAGGGTGCCTTTATGAAGAATATTGAGGATGCTCGTCGCTTAGCCCGTACCATGGTGGATCTTGGAAATGCAGTGGGTCGGAAAACCATCGCTGTCATTACAGATATGAGCCAACCTTTGGGAACCAGCATTGGTAATCGTTTAGAGATTTTGGAAGCCTTGGATATTCTGAAAGGGCAGGGCCGAGCGGACGTAACTGAGTTTATTTGTGAATTAGCGCAAATCATGTTGAAATTGGCCAATGTAGAACAATCGATTGAAGCCATCCATGAACACTTGACCAATGGTCAAGCTTTAGCGAAGTTTGAAGAAATGGTGGTGGCTCAAGGTGGAGACTTAGAAGATTTGCATCGTCCCGTTAAAGTGGATCAGGTCCTTGAAGTAACAGCGAACCAAGATGGCGTCATTGCTGCTTTACCTGCCATGGAGTTTGGCTTGTTTGCCATGCGCTTGGGTGCTGGCCGTGCTGTCAAATCAGATCCCCTCGATTACGAAACAGGAATTGTGTTTGACAAAAAAGTGGGAGAGCACGTCAAAAAAGGGGAACGCATTGCCCGTATTTTCATGAAGGAAAAAAATTCACAAGAAAGAGTTACAGAATTTAAAAAAAATGTTAAAATACTAGAAAGGGCTGAAAGCGTTAAAGAAATTATTGAAATAATATCTTAAGCAGCTCAGGAGATTGTATGAAGTTAAATAAATATATCGATCACACTCTTTTAAAACCAGATGCACAACAAGAACAGATCGAAAAGCTGATCGAAGAAGCCAAGGCTTATGATTTTGCGAGTGTCTGTGTGAACCCGACATGGGTGAATTTTGCGGCTGAGGGCTTGCGTGATTCAGACGTTAAAGTTTGTACCGTCATTGGTTTTCCTTTGGGAGCAAATACACCATTTGTCAAAGCGTGTGAAACAAAAAATGCGATTCAAAATGGTGCCGATGAGATTGACATGGTCATTAATATCGGGGCTCTTAAGTCTAAGAATTTAGCACTAGTTGAGGAAGATATCCAAGCTGTAGTCGAAGCGAGCGGTGATAAGCTGGTCAAAGTCATCATTGAGACTTGTCTCTTAACCGATGATGAAAAGATCGTTGCTTGTCAAATTGCTAAGTTAGCTGGCGCAGACTTTGTGAAGACTTCAACTGGCTTCTCAACTGGAGGAGCAACGGTAGAAGATGTGGCCTTAATGCGTCAAACTGTTGGACCTGACATGGGTGTCAAAGCTTCTGGTGGTGCTCGCTCTTATGAAGATGCTCTTGCTTTTATCGAAGCTGGTGCGACCCGTATCGGGACTTCTTCTGGTGTAGCCATCATGGAAGGAAAGGTGGCTCATGGCGACTACTGAGTTGATTGACTTAGCAGTTGAAGTGAGTAAACAAGCCTATGTGCCTTACTCTCATTTCCCAATTGGAGCTGTACTGCTAACGAAGGATGGAGAAATCTATACAGGTGTCAATATCGAAAATGCGAGTTTCGGACTAACCAACTGTGGAGAACGGACAGCCATTTTTAAAGCTGTTTCTGAAGGAGCTCGCGATTTCAAAGAGCTCATTATCTACGGGCAAACAGAAAAGCCCATCTCTCCATGTGGTGCTTGTCGCCAGGTTATGGCTGAATTTTTTGAGCCAGACCTTCCTGTAACCTTAGTATCTAAAGATAAATCGACGGTCGTGATGACGGTCAAGGAATTACTTCCATATTCCTTTACAGACTTGACTTAATAGGTCTGTGAGGCGGTCTTTTGACCCTTTCAATACTTCGCAACAATGTTGCACAATAATTTAGGAGGTTCAGTAATGAACAAGAAACAATGGCTAGGCCTTGGTCTAGTAACTGTCGCTGCTATCGGACTTGCAGCATGTGGAAATCGTGCGTCTAAAAAAGATAGCGCAAACTCAGAATCTAAAACAGATTTGAAAGTTGCTATCGTTACCGATACTGGTGGTGTGGATGACAAATCATTCAACCAATCTGCTTGGGAAGGTTTGCAAGCTTGGGGTAAAGAAAACGGTCTTTCTAAAGGGAACGGATTTGACTACTTCCAATCAACAGATCAATCTCAATATGCGACAAACCTTGATGAAGCTGTTTCTAACGACTACAAATTGATCTTTGGTGTTGGTTTTGCCTTGAGCGACTCTATTAAAAAAGCTGCAAAAGACAACCAAGATGTGAACTACGTCATCATCGATGACCGTATTGAAGGACAAAAGAACGTAGCATCTGCTGTTTATGCCGATAACGAAGCTGGTTACCTTGCTGGTATCGCTGCTGCAAAAACTACAAAAACTAAACAAGTTGGTTTTGTAGGTGGTATGGAAAGTGAAGTTATCACTCGTTTCCGCGCTGGATTTGAAGCTGGTGTTAAATCTGTTGACCCATCTATCAAAGTTCAAGTAGACTACGCTGGTTCATTCGGTGACTCTGCTAAAGGTAAAACAATTGCTGCTGCACAATACGCTGCAGGTGCAGACGTTATCTACCAAGTAGCTGGTGGTACTGGTGCAGGTGTCTTCTCTGAAGCTAAAGACTTGAACGAGAAGAAAAATGAAGACGAAAAAGTTTGGGTTCTTGGTGTTGACCGTGACCAAAAAGCTGAAGGTGAATACACTTCTAAAGATGGTAAAAAATCTAACTTTGTATTGGCTTCAAGCTTGAAGAAAGTTGGAGAATCTGTAAAAGACTTGGCTAAGAAAGCTGCTGACGGTAAATTCCCTGGCGGTAAAGTGATTACTTATAGCTTGAAAGATGGTGGAGTTGATTTGACAACTGACAACCTTTCTGCAGATGCTAAAAAAGCAGTCGAAGATGCTAAAGCTAAAATCCTTGACGGGTCTCTTAAAGTTCCTGAAAAATAATATTTGATTGGATCGGCCCGACCTTCAAGGGCCGTTCCTTTTAATAAATTGAGACATTTTTGTCTCAGTAAAATCTATTAGTAACCCTAGTAGATTTTATTGAAATAAAAATAGATTTGAAAGGAAACACCCCCATGACACATGAATATGTCATCGAAATGCGTGAGATTACCAAAAAATTTGGTGACTTTGTAGCAAATGACAAGATTAATCTTCAGTTGCGCAAAGGTGAAATCCATGCACTTCTTGGAGAAAATGGTGCAGGGAAATCTACCCTGATGAATATGTTGGCTGGTTTGTTGGAACCAACTAGCGGAGACATCGTGGTAAATGGAAAAACTGTTAACCTAGACTCACCTTCAAAAGCAGCTTCTTTAGGAATTGGAATGGTGCACCAACACTTTATGTTGGTTGAAGCTTTTACTGTTGCTGAAAATATTATCCTTGGTTCTGAAACCACTAAACATGGTGTTTTGGATCTTAAGAAAGCCAGTCAAGATATCCTTGACTTGTCTAAAAAATATGGCTTGGCAGTGGATCCAAATGCTAAAGTGGAGGATATTTCCGTTGGTGCGCAGCAACGTGTGGAAATCTTAAAGACGCTTTATCGTGGAGCCGACATCCTAATCTTCGATGAACCAACTGCGGTGTTGACACCAGCTGAAATCGAAGAATTGATGACAATCATGAAGAACTTGGCGAATGAAGGAAAATCTATTATCTTGATTACGCACAAGTTGGATGAAATCCGTGCTGTTTCAGACCGTGTCACAGTTATACGTCGTGGTAAATCGATTGAGACAGTCGAGATTGGTGGAGCTACCAACCAAGACTTGGCCGAAATGATGGTCGGTCGTTCTGTTTCCTTTAAAACGGAGAAAGGTCCTTCTCAACCAAAAGAAGTCGTCTTGTCGATTGAAAACTTGGTTGTAAACGAAAACCGGGGAGTCCCAGCTGTTAAGAATTTGTCACTGGAACTTCGTGCTGGTGAAATCGTCGGGATTGCAGGAATTGACGGAAATGGTCAGTCTGAGTTGATCCAAGCGATTACAGGTCTACGGAAGGTAAAATCTGGTTCAATCAAGATTAAAGGCAAGGATGTTGTAGGACTTCGTCCACGTCAAATCACAGAAATGAAGGTAGGGCACGTCCCTGAAGACCGTCATCGTGATGGTTTAGTCCTTGATATGATGATCTCTGAAAACATTGCCCTTCAAACCTATTATAAAGAACCTCTTAGCAAGAATGGTATTTTGAATTATCCAAATATTACCTCTTATGCCAAGAAGTTGATGGAAGAGTTTGACGTTCGTGCAGCCAGTGAAGTGGTACCTGCTAAGGCTCTCTCTGGAGGGAACCAGCAAAAAGCCATTATCGCTCGGGAAATCGATCGCGATCCAGATCTTTTGATCGTTAGCCAGCCAACTCGTGGATTGGACGTTGGAGCGATCGAATATATCCACAAACGTTTGATTCAAGAACGGGATAATGGAAAAGCCGTTCTGGTTGTCAGCTTTGAATTAGATGAAATTTTGAATGTTTCTGACCGTATTGCGGTTATTCATGATGGGAAGATCCAAGGGATCGTAACCCCTGAAACAACGAATAAGCAAGAACTTGGAATCCTCATGGCAGGAGGACAAGTAAAGGAGGGAGCATCAAATGAATAAGAATTTAAAACAAATTGCCGTTCCATTGGTGTCTGTCCTTTTAGGATTGGTCTTGGGTGCCATTATTATGTGGGCCTTCAGCTATGATGCCCTTTGGGGATATGAGTTGCTGTTTAAGAAAGCCTTTGGTTCGATTAAGAGTTGGGGAAATATTTCCCGTGCCATGGGGCCACTGATTTTAGTTGCTCTTGGATTTTCAGTAGCTAGCCGGGCCGGCTTCTTTAACGTTGGACTTCCTGGTCAGGCTTTTGCAGGATGGATCATGGCGACTTGGTTTGCCCTTTCTTTCCCCAATATGCCTCGTTTACTAATGATTCCGATGACCGTTTTGATTGCGGCTATCGCAGGTGGATTTATTGGAGCGATTCCTGGTTTCCTTCGTGCCTATCTCGGAACCAGTGAGGTCATCATCACCATTATGATGAACTACATTGTTCTCTATGGTGGGAATGCCTTGATTCATAGCTTCCCAGCTTCCTTGATGGAAAACAAGGACTCAACCATTGATGTAGGAGCTAACGCTGTCTACCAGACAGAGTGGCTGCGTAATTTGACGGACAAATCACAAATGAACATCGGGATCTTCTTTGCCATCATCGCAGTGGTGGTCATCTGGTTCTTGATGAAGAAAACAACACTTGGTTTTGAAATCCGTGCCGTTGGTCTCAATTCGAATGCGGCAGAATACGCTGGGATGTCTGCAAAACGGACCATTATCCTTTCTATGATCATTTCTGGTGCTCTTGCTGGTATTGGTGGGGTAGCAGAAGGTCTGGGTATTTACTCAAATGTCTACGTTCAAACCAGCTCAATGAGTGTTGGATTTAACGGAATGGCCGTTGCCCTTCTTGCGATGAATTCACCAATTGGTATTCCATTTGCTGCCTTCTTGTTTGGAGCACTTCAAATTGGGGGAGTTGGTATGAAGCCAGCTGCCATCCCTGAAGAAGTCGTTCAAATTGTAACAGCATCCATTATTTTCTTCGTATGTGCTCACTACATTATTGAAAAGATGATCTCGATGCGTTCAGCTAAAAAAGGAGGAGCAAACTAATGAGTATTGTAACGATTTTAAGTATTCTTGTTTCCTCTATGATTGTGTATGCAGCGCCGCTGATCTTCACAAGTATCGGAGGAGCATACTCAGAACACGCTGGGGTTGTTAACGTTGGTCTGGAAGGAATCATGGTTATGGGAGCCTTCTCAGGTATTATCTTTAACTTGACTTTTGAGCCTGAGTTAGGAAGTTTAACACCATGGTTGTCCTTGATCGTTGCTGCAGGGATTGGAGTACTCTTCTCCTTGATCCACGCGGTGGCAACCATTCATTTCCGTGCTGACCATATCGTCTCAGGTACGGTATTGAACTTGATGGCACCACCATTGGCGGTCTTCCTTGTCAAAGCGATGTACAACAAAGGGCAAACTGATAATATCAAAGTTGCCTTCGGGAAAACATCCATTCCGGTCTTATCTAAAATCCCGGTCATTGGGGATATTTTCTTCAACAATGCCAGCATCATCGGCTGGGTTGCGATTCTCTTCTCATTTGCTGCATGGTTTATCATGTTCAAAACGAAATTTGGTTTGCGTCTTCGTTCAGTAGGTGAACATCCACAAGCAGCGGATACATTGGGAATCAATGTTTATAGAATGCGCTACCTAGGAGTGATGATCTCAGGTGCCTTAGCAGGTATCGGAGGAGCTATTTACGCTCAGTCAGTTTCTGTTAACTTTGCAGTAACTACAATTGTAGGTCCTGGATTTATCGCCCTTGCGGCTATGATCTTCGGGAAATGGAACCCAATCGGTGCCATGCTTGCTAGTCTCTTCTTTGGAGCTTCACAGAGTTTGGCGGTCATCGGGAATCAATTGCCTTTGCTTAAAGGTATCCCATCCATCTACTTGCAAATTGCGCCTTACGTCTTGACCATGGTTGTCTTGGCAGCCTTCTTTGGACAAGCAGTTGCACCAAAAGCTGATGGTGTTAACTACATTAAATCGAAATAATGCACAGAGAGAGGTTGGGACAAAAGTCCTAGCCTCTTCTTGTCTTTGGATTGTCTAGAAAGACGCAGTGGTTGAGTGGACTCTACTACGCTGATTTTATCAGCTTTACAGCCCTACTCAACTGTGCGGAGGTGGGACGACGAAATCGAATTCTAACGAATTACCGATTTCTGTCCCACGCTCTCTTTTGCTTTGTAAAGGCCCCTCTTAGTCGCAATTTCTTTTGAATTAATGTACAATAGGAGTACGACTTTTCATGTATTGGAGGAACAGATGTTTAAATGGATAAGACGCCTGATTGGCATATTTATTGTTCTATTTATTTTATTAGTGGCCTTATTAGTTCCGGGATCCATTCCTGAAGGAGAACAACTAAGAAATGTGCAGGCAGGGAGCTCTTTGATTGAACTGGCTCAAAATGCAGTTTCAAATGCTTCTGTAAGCACTGAAGGGCTCTCAACTGAGCTGAGTCTCAATTCTGTGCAATTGAGTCAGGTCGTCAAAACAAGTGCTGGATCTGCTCTTGACAATTCTGACTTTCAAAAGATGGCACTTGGAATGGATGGCAATGACCTTCACGTCAAAGTTCCGGTTTCCTTAGGGCCAGTCGATAGTTATCTAGATTTAACCATGACAGGTCAAGTTGAAAACAATGTCATGAATTTGACTGTGACAGCTGCTAAATTAGGGAAAATGCCGATTCCAAAATCCTTGGTTCTCAACTATTTGAAGGATCAATCCAATCAAAATGGAGGCGGCTTTACAGTGAACGGTGATCAGATTACGCTTGAGATCCCTCAAGCAGGTTATACTATCTCAAAAGCGCGAGTAGAAAATGGCAATGCCAAGGTGACGGTTAGTATCTCCTTGTTTTAAGTCTTTGTAATTGGAGTTGTCATGCTTGTCTTTGAATTTTGTGCAGAGAATTTAACTTATATTGATAAGGCGGTTGCTGCTGGGGCAGGTCGCATTGAACTGTGCGACAACCTGGCAGTAGGTGGGACCACACCGAGTATAGGTGTGATCAAGGAAGCAATCAAATTGACAAGAGAGCAGTCAGTGGATCTATGTGTCATTATCCGGCCCCGTGGTGGAGATTTTGTCTACACTGATCTGGAAGTCGAGGCTATGCTAACGGATATTCGGACTGCGAAGGAAATAGGGGTTACTTGTTTTGTACTGGGTGCGCTGACGAGCGATCGAAAGTTGGACCAGAGGGTCATGCAGCTTTTACTAGCAGCCTGTGGAGAGGCAGAAGTTGTCTTTCATATGGCTTTTGATGAATTGGCTTATACAGATCAGCTAGAGGCGATTGACTGGCTTTCTGATCAGGGTGTAGCCCGCATTTTAACACGAGCTGGAAGTCCAGGTGATACACTAGAGCAACGTTTTTCACACTACCATCGTTTATTAGCTGCGGCTAAGGGAAAGATTCAGATCTTGCCAGGTGGAGGTGTGACGGTAGAAAATCGTGCACTCTTTTTGGAGCAATTGGGCGTTTGTCAACTGCATGGCACGCGCATCGTGTTTTAAAAAAGAAACGATCACTGCTATAAGTAGTTTTTAGGATCTGTTATCAAGGTTGGGGACGTCGTTCCCAGCCTCTTCTAGTGCAAAAATGAATAAGGGAGAGAAATTGTTTTTAGAGAATTATTTTGACCGCTACACCTTTCAGCCAGAAAAGGGATTGGCTTATGGATTTGAAAAGAGAGAAGCAAGCTATGAGTACCAGTGCCCAGTCTTATCTGACACTTTTCTCTTAAAGGTCCAGGTCTACGACCAAAAGGTTTCCTTTCAGGTCTATGATCAGGATACAGGGGACGAGTATATCCAGATCCATCTGGAACAGCTACAAGGAAATTTCGTTGGCCAAGTTAGAGAAGCCTGTCAAGAAGGCCTTACAAGCATCCGCCAAGCCTGTTTTGAGGTAGAAGATTTTCTCTATCCTCAAACCAAGCGTCTTATGGCCTATATCTCCCTGCACTATCAGGGAACGATTGAGTATTTGTGGGAAAGATCTCCGGAATCCGGTGCCATTCGCCACCGAGACACCCTCAAGTGGTATGGTGTCTTTATGACCATTGATTGGAAAAAATTGGATGCTGGCAAGTCTGGTAAAATAGAAGTGTTAAATGTCAAGTCTGATCAAGTAGCCCATTTCATCCAGCAGAAGGGGATTTATCCAGCTTTTCACATGAATAAAAAATATTGGTTGAGTATTCCTTTAGATGGAACAATTGCTGACGAGGACTTGTTTGCTCTAGTGGATAGTAGTTGGCAACTCACCAAAAAGGGGAAATAAGATGCATCTGTTAAAAAAATTATCTTGGTTTTTTAAATTGGAGAAGAAGCCTTACTTAATTGGGGTAGGATCTTTGATCCTGGTCAGTTTTTTAAATCTGCTACCACCAAGAATCATGGGACTTGTGATTGATTTGATCGATAAAAGAAGGCTGACACTAGGGCAGTTAGTTGTGGATATCGCTCTTTTGGTCCTAGCAGCTCTAGCCATGTATGGACTTCGTTTTGTCTGGAGACGATATATTTTTGGGACGGCCAATAAGTTGGCTCGGATCTTGCGTTACCGTTTGTTCAAGCAATTTACGCTCATGTCTCCGTCTTTTTATCAGCGTTATCGGACAGGGGATCTCATGGCCCATGCTACTAATGATATCAATGCGGTAACCATGTTTGCTGGTGGTGGGGTGATGTCTGCAGTGGATGCTTCTGTAACAGCCTTGGTGACCTTAGTCAGCATGTTTTTCATGATTGATTGGCGCTTGACCTTGCTAGCTATTTTACCTCTTCCATTTATGGTAATTGTAACATCGGCTATTGGTCGTAAAAATCACCAAGCCTTTAAGGAAGCCCAAGAAGGTTTTTCAGAACTGAACAACTTTGTCCAGGAATCAGTATCAGGGGTTAAGGTAACCAAATCCTTTGGTTTTCAGGCAGATGAGATTCAGGCTTTTGAAAAGACCAATCAGATGGTCTTTTCAAAGAATATGACTTCCGCCAGTTACAACGCCTTATTTGATCCGACCACTCTTCTTTTTGTGGGCTTCTCCTATGTATTGACCCTTTACTTCGGAGGGCTATTTGTCCAAGAAGGGAGCCTGACAGTGGGACAAATCGTAACCTTTATCACCTATCTTAATATGCTCGTCTGGCCCCTCCAAGCCATGGGCTTCTTGTTTAATATTAGTCAGCGAGCTAGTGTCTCCTATGATCGGATTGAGACACTTTTAGCAGAAATACCGGATATTCAAGATTCAAGTCATCCAGTTAGAGAAATCCAAAATGGAGATTTGGAGTACGACATTAATGAATTCGCCTATGAGAAAGAGCCTGTTCTTAAAAAGGTTGCCTTTCATTTAGAAAAAGGGCAAACCCTTGGAATTGTTGGTCCAACTGGATCTGGAAAGACCACCTTGTTGCGTCTCTTGCTTAGAGAGCATGACTTGGAGCAGGGAGCTATCTTGCTAAATGGCATCTCCATCAAAAACTATCGTTTAGAAGATCTTCGAAGCTTGATCGGTTACGTCCCTCAAGATCAGATCCTCTTTGCCATGACCATTCGCGAGAATGTCGCTTTTTCAGATCCACAGATCAAGGAAGAAGAGGTGATAAAGGCTCTGAGAACTTGTGGAGTCTATGAAGATATTCTGGCCATGCCAGACCAGATGGAGACAGTGCTGGGAGAGAGAGGGGTCTCTCTTTCTGGCGGGCAAAAGCAACGAATTGCCATGAGTCGTGCATTGGTCATGAATCCTGAGATCTTGATTCTGGATGATTCCCTGTCTGCAGTAGATGCTAAAACGGAGCACCAAATCATTGAAAATATGAAGCAGGAACGCAAGGGGAAAACAACGATCATCACAGCCCATCGCCTATCAGCGATCGTTCATGCGGATTTGATTCTGGTAATGGAGAATGGACAGATCAAGGAGCGAGGAAATCACGAGGAATTAATGGCTCAAAAAGGTTGGTACTATGAAACCTACCAAGCCCAACAATTATCAGAAGAAATGGAGGGAAAGCTGAATGAAAACATCTGAAGCTCATGTGATGAAGCGGCTCTTGACTTACATGTGGCGTTATAAATGGCTAACAGCCCTAGCCTTAGCCTTTACCTTTCTAACTAGTCTGTTATTGACGGCGATCCCACTTGCAGCTCGCTGGTATATTGACCACCTAGTGGATCCAACAGAAGCAGGCTCACCAGTTTTGACAGCTTTTCAGTTTTTGATTCTCTACTATGGGTTATTCATTGGGCGCGTGCTGGCGACCTACCTGAGCCAATTAACCTTTGCGCGTGTATCCAATTCTATCGTAAGAGACATTCGTCTAGATATTTTCCAAAATCTTCAAAGGCTGGGTATGTCCTTTTATGACCAGACAGCAGCAGGTTCGATTGTTTCGCGCGTGACCAATGATACCCAGGCAGTCGCAGACATGTTTTCTACGGTCTTTTCAAGCCTGGTTTCATCCTTTTTACTCTTTCTAGTCACTCTTGTAACCATGTTTAGCTTGGACTGGCATTTGACTATTTGGATCCTGCCTTTTCTTCCCATCATTTGGTTTTCCATCCGTCTCTATCGCAAGTTATCCAATCGCTTGGTCAAGATGACCCGACAAAAATTATCAGATATCAATGTGAAATTATCGGAATCCATTGAAGGAATGCGGATCGTCCAGGCCTTTCGTCAAGGAAAGCGCTTGACGGATGAATTCGAACAGATTAATGGGGAACATTTGGATTACGCCAACCGATCTGTGGATGTCAATTCCCTCTTTTTGAGGCCAGCTATGACCCTGTTACAGGTTCTGGCTTATGCGGTTATTCTAACCTTTTTCGGCCTAAATTGGCAGTCCTCTGGCTTTACAGCAGGACTTATCTATGCCTTTATCCAGTATGTTAGTCAGCTTTTCCAGCCCTTGATTGATGTCACTCAAAATTTTGCAACCTTGCAGACCTCAACCATTTCTGCAGGTCCTGTCTTTGAAATGATGGATCGAGACGACTATGAGCCCAAGCAAGCTGGTAGCCTGAAAGAAATTGAGCGGGGGGATATTCGTTTTGAGCATGTATCTTTTTCTTATGATGGCAAACGGGATGTCCTAAAAGAGATCTCCTTTGAGGTCAAAAACGGACAAACCATCGCTTTTGTTGGCCATACTGGTTCTGGTAAATCCTCTATTATCAATCTCTTCATGCGGTTTTATGAATTTGATCGTGGCCAGATCTTGATTGATGGACAGGATATCAAGGACTACAGCCAGGAAGCCTTGCGCAAGTCCATTGGTCTAGTGTTGCAGGAACCCTTCCTATATCATGGAACCATTGCTTCTAATATCCGGATGTACCATGAAGAACTGACAGATGAGGAAATCCGACAAGCAGCCGCATTTGTGGATGTAGCAGACTTTATTGAGAGTCTACCTGGTGGCTATGATCATCCGGTAACAGAGCGGGGTTCTACCTTATCGACCGGTCAGCGTCAGCTTCTGGCTTTTGCCCGGACCATTGCTGCTCAGCCTAAGATCCTCATTTTGGATGAGGCCACTGCCAATATCGACCAAGAGACGGAAGAGATGATCCAAAACTCTCTGAAGAAGATGCGCCAAGGGCGGACAACCATTGCCATTGCTCATCGCCTTTCTACCATCCAAGATGCCGATTGCATCTATGTTCTAGATAAGGGAAAAATCATCGAATCGGGCAATCACGACCAACTCATTGCTCTAGGAGGAACGTATAAGAAAATGTATGACCTCCAGGCTGGTATGATGAAATAAGGACAAACAAGGAGAGTGGGACAGAAATCGGTAATTCGTTAGAATTCGATTTCGTCGTCCCACCTCCGCACAGTTGAGTAGGGCTGTAAAAGCTGATGAAATCAGCGTAGTAGAGACCACTCAACCACTGCGTCTTGCTCGACAATCCAAAAATAATTAAGAGGCTAGGACTTTTGTCCCAGCCTCTTGTTTTTCTTTCTTGAAAGCTGTACAATAAAGAAAAGAACAGAAAAAGGGAGCATACACCATGTCAAACGATCTGATCCTGATGGGAGTTGTCATTGTCTTATTTGGACTTTATTTCACTCTTCAAGTCGAGCTTAATAAAGTCAGAAATCAATTCACCCACTATCTTCTAAAACCAGGTAGTATTTCCAAGGAACAAAGAGAGAAGTACCTCAAAGAACCAGAGATGGAAGCGATTCGCCTGATTCGTCTCGATTATCGGATCGGCCTTCAAAATGCCAAACTGATCTATGAGCAATTGAAGAAATAAGAAAGACCCTCGTATAGTCTATACGAGGGTTTCTCTTTCAAAAAAAGGCGTAAGCTTTGGTAAAACATTGGCCACATCTGCCGATTTGATCTTGGCGAGTTGATAAGGACAAGTAGTAATGTAGGCTGCTTCAAAGAAATCAAGCGGGAGTCCACTGTGTTTTAAGGCAGCGAGGGATTGAACTTGTCTGAGTTCTAGAAGGATCCCATCGTGGGTCAGGGTCAGATGAGGGAGAAGAGAAGACTGATCCATCAAGGTCTTCAATCTTTCTTCTTCCTCTTTTTTTCTGGCTAGGAGTCTTTTTTTATTGGTCAGATACATACCATTATCAATGTAGAGACTTAAGGCCTTTTGCATGATGAGATTGCTATCATAGTCCAGAATCGTCTTATAGGTTAAGACCGGCTTTAGAAGGTCTTGGGGAAGGATCATGGAAGTGATGCGAAGAGCAGAAAAGAGATTGGTCGAAAAAGATTTGATGTAGATCACCCGGTTCTTTTGATCCAAATAATGAAAAGATGGAGCATTGCTGCTATCAAGATCTCCCAAATAGTCGTCCTCAACAAGGTAGACATCATATTGGTCAGCTAGTTGCAAGATCGCTTCTTTCTGCTTGGTCGAATAGCTATGACCGAGCGGATAGTGAAAACGAGGGATCGTGTAGAAGAATTTGATATGCCCACTTTTGAAAATCTCTTCAAGTTCCTCAAGATCAATCCCCGTTAAATTTCGTTGAATGGTACGGTAAGCAAGTTGCTGCGAATCAAGGAGTTGGTTCATCCGGTGATAAGTCGGTTGCTCGATTAAGATCTGAGATTTTTTATTGGGAAAGTCAATCTGGCTGAGGATATTAAGCGCCTGCTGAGTACCAGCAGTCAAAACAATCTGATCAGCAGTCGTATAAATACCTTCCTCCTTTAATAAGCCTTGAATGGATTGGCGTACTTCTAGTAAGCCTGCTTGGTCCGAAAAGTTATTGAAGAGATAATTCTCCCGTCCAATCAAGGTTTCATTGATACAGGTCCGGAAGTCCTCGAAAGCCTGGTTGCGGTCTTTCTCTAATTTTAGTGGAAGATCCTCATGTCGATTAGGTTCTTGCTCCAAAACATAGTAGCCACTTTGAGGCTTAGCATAGAGGAAGTGCTGGTAAGTCAAGTCCAGCAAGGCTCGTTGCACCGTGTCCTTACTACAAGAAAATTGACTAGCTAACTGACGAACAGAAGGAATTTTCTGTCCGGTTTCGAGCTGGCCTTGTTGAATAGCTTTTTTTAAGAAATCAATAATTTGTTGGTATTTGCTCGTCTTCATCCTGACTGTCCCCATACAGTTTTTTTCTATTGTACAGAAAAAATCACAAAAAAACCACTCCGAAGAGTGGCGGCAGTATTACATAAAGTAAACAATGGCTAAATACTGAAGGGCAGAAGCGGCAAGGATGAAAAGGTGCCAAATCATATGGAAATATGGTTTTTTCTTGGCATAAAAGCCAGCTCCAACCGTGTAGCAAAGTCCTCCCATGAGCATGAGACCCCAGAAGATCGGATTGGTTTGGCTAACGATTTGGGGAATAATAAAGATGACCAACCAGCCCATGATCAAGTAAAGAGCGAGACTGAACTTTTCATTGACTTTTTTTGCAAAGATTTTATAGAGAATACCAAAGATGGTGGTCCCCCATTGGATCAAAATAATGCTGTAGCCCATCCAGTTGTTCATCAAGGTGAGAACGACCGGTGAGTAACTACCTGCGATTGCAATGTAGATCATGGAATGATCGATAATACGAAGCACATACTTTTGAGGTGAATCGTAAGACATAGCATGGTAGACGGTCGAAGACAGAAACATCAAAAAGAGACTGATCACAAAGATAGAAGTCCCAAAAGCACTGAGAAGACCGTGTTGCTCAAAGCTATAGACTGCTGAGATCGGAAGCAAGATCAACATGAGGAGGGCGCCAACAGCATGGGTTACGCTATTAGCGATCTCTTCTCCAAAGGATAATTTTTTACTTAGTTTCATGGTGTAATTCATCAGTTTCTTCCTCCGTTTTTACTGGTTGAATATAAGAAAGGGTTTCAAGATAAAGTTGAACTGTCTGACAGGCAGAGCGAATGATAGGAGCGATCGGCTCTTTTTGCTCATTGAGATAAGCGACAAAGCTATTATAGAGAAGATCTGAGCTTGCCTGATCCTGCAAGAAATTTAAGGTAGAAGCGATCTCCTGAATAGAAAAGACCGTTTTTAAGGTTGTAATAGCGATCAAGCGAGCCACCTGTCTACGCTGGTATTTCTTCTTATCTGGTTTTTCGACATAGCCATGTTTTACGTAATTGTTGATCATGGCAGCCGTCAAGCCCTTGTCTGAAGAGGAGAGAACAGGTGCACAGGTTTTATTGACATAAAGAAGGACCTGATCGAGATAGAGGTCTAGCTCAGGCAGTTGCTCCCACGTTGGATAGGAAAAAGTGGACACTAAATCTTCACCTTTCTTTAATCTAGTTTTCATAACTAGATAATAACATTAATAAAAACTCCTGTCAAGAAAATTTGAAAAATATGGTACAATAGACCTATGAAACTATTAATTCCATCCGCTAAAGAACTGAACGAACAGGTTCGTATCGTCGAGCCCCAACCCTTGTCAGAGAACACAAAAACTATCCTCCAAGCTTTGAAGGCATTCTCCCTAGAAGAATTAGCGACCTTTTACGGGATCTCAGAAGAAAGAGCCCTAGTAGAAAAGGAAAGAATTGAAGCTCTGTTAGCTGGGAGTGCTAAAACCTATCCTGCTTTGGAACTGTTTGATGGCCTTATGTACCGTAGTATCGAGCGTCAAGACTTATCCGAAAAAGAGCAGGCTTATCTGCAGGAGCATTTGTTGATCACGACTGCTTTATACGGTGTACTACCTGCCTATGAAGGGATAGCTCCCCATCGCTTGGATTTTATGATGAAGCTAAAACCAGCTGGAAAATCTCTAAAGGCACTTTGGAAAGAGGACTATGATCAGGCAGTAGAAGGTGAGGAGCAGATCTTATCCCTTTTGTCTTCTGAGTTTGAACAGGTCTTTTCAAAAGCCATTCGTGAGCGAATGATTCGGATCAAATTCATGGAGAATCGTGGTGGGACACTAAAGATTCACTCAACGATTTCAAAGAAAGCACGTGGGGCTATGGTGACAGCCATGATGAAAGAAGAAATCACCCATCTAGAAGATCTGAAATCACTAGAAGTAGCAGGTTTCTCTTATCGTGAGGATTTATCGCAAGAGAAAGAATGGATCTTTGTGAAAGAATAAATAAAAATATTCCTGAGAAGCGTCAGGAATATTTTTTTGATCTGTTAGATAAAGAGAATACACGATGAAAACTCCAAAATAGAGGATTTTGGAGTCAGAATCGTCTTGAGCAGTAGGCTTAGGCGATATGTTTGAATTTCTTCAAGAGTTCTGTCAACTCAGCTTGCTCGCCGCTATTAAAGACTTGCATCAAGCGTTGAATATTTTTGATATGATCTGGAAGAGCTTCTTCGATCTTTTTACGACCGGCATCTGTAATAGATACAAGATAAGCACGGCGGTCTTCTGGATCGGTTTCGCGTGTAATCCAACCATCGCGGACCATATTGCGAATAACCACAGTCATATTTCCAGAGGTCGCAAGAATGCTATCAATCAGATCTTGAATGCGAAGATCGCCTTTGCTGTACAAGGTCTCAAGTACAGAGAATTGAGTTGGTGTCAACTGGTGCTTTTTAAAGATATGAGCCTCAGACGCACGGATCAATCGTTCTGCCTTGTGGAAGACGATCATGGTTTTTAAATCTACGTTTGCTTCTTTGAATAATCTCTTTAAATTTTCCATATCTATATTTTATCAATAAATAGTATTTCTGTCGTTTAATTTTATTTTCAAATTAGTTACAAAATTGTGACAAATTTATTAAACTATGAACAAATGATAGCAAAGGTGTTAATTTTACTTTGCTTATCAAACAATTTTATACTAAAACATTGTAACAGGTATGAAATATTAGTAACAACTCTTTCTTGAAAATCTATAGAATTCTAGGTGGCTTTGGTGTATAATGAGGGAGTGAAACAGAAAAATAATCTTTTTATAGTATGGCAACATATAATAGGAATCTGTATCTTAGTGTTGACGGTCCTTTTTTCTTGGCTATTTCTTGCTGAAAAAACTTCTGATCGCTTGCAGGATCAGATTGCACAAGCAAGAAAAATAGCTCTGTCTCACTCTTCGATTGCGACCATTGAGACGGATAGTTTCTTTCATGGCAAAGAAGCCTATCTTTCCTTTATTGGCAAGGACCGAGAGGGGCAAGAACTAGCGGTCTTGGTGGCGCAGGCGGATGATGCAGTCTATACCTACCCTTTGAAAGAAGGAGTTAGTTCCAAAAAGGCAGCTTCCGTCGTCAAAGAGAAGAGTCAGGACGCTATTGATCGGGTAACTTTTGGACGCTTTAAAGGCAAACCGATCTGGGAAGTCAAGGTTGGGAGCTCTTATTATGTGGTGGATTTCAAGACTGGGAAAGTCACCGGTGTTTTTTAAGATTTGAGGAGGAAATATGAAATTATCAAATCGTGTATTGGAAATGGAAGAAAGTGTGACCTTGGCTGCAAATGCGCGTGCCAAAGCTTTGGCAGCAGAAGGTCGTGATATCTTAAGTTTGACCCTGGGTCAACCTGACTTTGCGACTCCAAAAAATATTCAAGAAGCAGCAGTCGCATCGATCGAGGATGGTCGCGCTAGCTTTTATACGGTCGCATCTGGACTTCCAGAATTGAAGGATGCCATTAGCGACTACATGAAAGAGTTTTATGGCTATACAGTGAATCGAAATGAGGTTGTGGTCGGTACTGGTGCTAAGTTTATCATCTATGCCTTCTTTACTTCTGTCATCAATCCAGGTGATGAAGTCATCATTCCAACCCCTTGCTGGGTTTCTTATGTAGACCAGGTGAAGATGGTAGAAGGCACACCTGTTACTTTCCAAACAACAGAAGAAAATCACTTCAAGGCAACGGTAGAGCAATTGGAAGCAGCACGGACAGACAAGACCAAGGTTGTCTTGCTGAATTCGCCATCCAATCCAACAGGAATGATCTACAGTAAAGAAGAACTCGAAGCAATCGGAAACTGGGCTGTCGAGCATGATATCTTGATTTTGGCAGACGATATCTACGGGCGATTAGTCTACAATGGCAATACCTTTACGCCCATTTCTAGCTTATCAGAAGCGATTCGCAAGCAAACCATCGTGATTAACGGAGTTTCTAAAACCTATGCTATGACTGGTTGGCGGGTTGGTTTTGCTGTAGGAGATTCTGAGATTATCGGAGCTATGGCCAAGGTGATCAGCCAAACAACTTCCAACTTAACAACCGTTTCCCAATATGCCGCAATCGAAGCCCTCACAGGAGACCAATCTTCTATTGAGATCATGCGTCAAGCTTTTGAGGAACGCTTGAATACTATTTATCCTTTGTTGAATGAAGTACCTGGTTTTGAAGCCATCAAACCTCAAGGAGCCTTCTATCTCTTCCCAAATGTCAAGAAGGCCATGGAGATGAAGGGCTATACGGATGTGACGGAATTTACCACTGCAATTTTAGAAGAAGCAGAGGTTGCTTTAGTAACGGGAGCTGGCTTTGGTGCCCCTGAAAATATTCGCTTGTCTTATGCGACAGATTTGGACACCCTGAAAGAGGCTGTTCGCCGACTCAAGGCCTTTATGGAAAAATAAAATCGCAAGATCCTTAGTAATGAGCTGAGGATCTTTTTCTTTAAAAAAAATCTGGTTTTCACAGGTAGAGCCTAGCACTGAAAGCCTTTTTATGATACAATTAAGAAGATAATGTCTTCGGACAAGTTTAACGAGAAAAGGAAGATGAATGATGACAAAACGGATTACTATCATCGAAGTAAAAGACTATGTTGGTCAAGAAGTGACCATCGGTGCTTGGGTGGCCAACAAATCAGGTAAAGGAAAAATTGCTTTCTTGCAATTGCGTGACGGGACTGCCTTTTTCCAAGGTGTGGCTTTTAAACCAAACTTTATCGAAAAATTCGGCGAAGAAGTGGGGCTTGAAAAATTTGATACCATCAAACGCTTGAGCCAAGAAACATCAGTGTTTGTGACTGGTATTGTCAAAGAAGACGAGCGTTCTAAATTTGGTTACGAATTGGATATTACAGACATCGAAGTGATCGGTGAATCTCAAGATTACCCAATCACTCCTAAAGAACACGGGACAGACTTCTTGATGGACAACCGCCACTTGTGGTTGCGTTCACGCAAACAAGTTGCTGTCATGCAAATCCGTAATGCTATCATCTATGCAACTTATGAGTTCTTCGATAAGAACGGCTTCATGAAGTTTGATAGCCCAATTCTTTCAGGAAATGCGGCAGAAGATTCTACAGAACTTTTTGAAACAGACTACTTTGGAACACCAGCTTACTTGAGCCAATCAGGTCAGCTTTATCTCGAAGCTGGTGCTATGGCCCTTGGTCGCGTCTTTGACTTTGGACCAGTATTCCGTGCTGAAAAATCTAAGACTCGCCGTCACTTGACTGAGTTCTGGATGATGGACGCTGAGTACTCTTACTTGACACACGATGAATCACTTGACTTGCAAGAAGCTTATGTCAAAGCTCTTCTACAAGGTGTTTTGGACCGTGCACCTCAAGCCTTGGAAACCTTGGAACGTGATACAGAGCTCTTGAAACGCTATATTGTGGAGCCATTCAAACGGATCACTTACGATGAAGCCATTGATCTCTTGCAAGAGCATGAAAATGATGAAGATGCTGACTACGAGCATCTTGAGCATGGTGATGACTTCGGCTCACCACATGAAACTTGGATTTCAAACCACTTTGGTGTGCCAACATTTGTCATGAACTACCCAGCAGCTATCAAGGCCTTCTACATGAAACCAGTTCCTGGAAATCCAGAGCGCGTGCTTTGTGCAGACTTGCTTGCTCCAGAAGGCTATGGAGAAATCATCGGTGGCTCTATGCGTGAGGAAGACTACGATGCCCTTGTTGCAAAAATGGATGA
Source organism: Streptococcus sp. HCA-5024 (assembly GCF_037890265.1). Classification (NCBI taxonomy): domain Bacteria; kingdom Bacillati; phylum Bacillota; class Bacilli; order Lactobacillales; family Streptococcaceae; genus Streptococcus; species Streptococcus sp. HCA-5024. Next base: position 239,504 of record NZ_JBBKBR010000001.1, on the reverse strand, counting down.
ACTTGGCATGGATCGTACAGAGTATGAATTCTACCTTGATCTTCGTAAATACGGTACAGTCCCACACGGTGGCTTTGGTATTGGGATTGAACGGATGGTAACCTTCGCGGCTGGTACAAAACACATCCGTGAAGCCATTCCATTCCCACGTATGTTGCACCGTATCAAACCTTAATAGACGTAAAAACGCCATTAGGCGTTTTTCACTTTTATCTGCTTCAAAAAACTATGAAAGGAAACTCAATGCTGAAAATAGACATCATTGATGGGAAAGAATACGAGGATGGTCAGGGGTCTTTGATCGCAGATCTAGACCATAGCATTCAACAGATGCTCAAGACATCCTACCCGGAAAGTCAAATGGATGATTTTATCACGTATAAAAATTTGAGCCAATATTGTATGGATTATCTAGGTCAGATTATTGATCGTGCCAATGATAAAAATGATGCGATTAAACAGCAGGTAACAGCTGTCATGCCCGAAAGCGAGCGTCCCTTTAACGTTGAAGACCGCTTGACAGCCAGCTATACCTTCGGTCAGCGTGTGGCGGATTCGGTTGCGCGCTTCGGTGGTTCTTGGACCTTTATTATTAGCTTCATCATGATGATGGCTATCTGGATGTTGATCAATGTCTTGCATCCCTTTGGCTGGAATTTTGACCCTTATCCTTTCATCTTGCTGAATCTAGCACTTTCTACGATTGCGGCGATTCAAGCTCCTTTGATCATGATGAGCCAAAACAGGGCAGCAGATTATGATCGCCTGCAAGCGCGAAATGACTTTAACGTCAATATGGAGTCTGAACGGGAAATTCGCTTGTTGCATACGAAGATTGATCATATGGTGCAGCAAGACCAGACGGATTTACTGGAAATTCAAAAGTTGCAAACCGAATTGTTGGTGTCCTTGTCTAATCAAGTGACCCAATTGCGTCAAGAACTGAATCAAGCAAGAATGAAGGAGGTGGAGAAAATGTAGGCAAATCTAAGTAAGTCTTTTAGAAACACTTATATAATCTATTGAAAGAGGAAAAACAATGTTTAAAAGAACTTACAAACGCAATATTTCACTCCTAGCAGGTTTGGAATTTACATCTTATTTTGGAATCACCAGTTTTTGGATTCTCTTTTTTATTCAAAATGGTCTTTCTTTGCTTCAGATTGGTTTATTAGAGAGTATCTTTCATGGGACGAGTCTCTTGTGTGAGATCCCATCTGGTATGTTAGCCGATCGCTTTAGCTACAAGACCAATCTCTATTTGGCTCGCTTGTCCAGTATTGGATCTTCTATCTTGATTTTATTTGGTCAGGGGAACTTTTGGATCTATGCGATTGCTATGATGGTCAATGCTTGGTCTTATAATTTTGACTCGGGGACTAGTACAGCTTTCTTATTTGATTCAGCGGTAGAAGCAGGTCAAAAAGACCGTTATCTTCAGATTTCTAGCTTCTTGTCTGGTGTGGCCGAAGTCACCCGAACGTTAGGTACAGTCGTGGCAGGCTTCTTTATTCACGGAGCATTGGCTTGGACCTATTATATTGCTATTGGGCTTTCCTTGCTTTCTATTCTTTTGATCTTTCTGATGAAGGAGCCAGAGAGCAAGAGTGATGAAAGAAATCATTTGACCTTAAAGCGGATATTGGAGGTAGTGAAACAAGAATGGCTGGAAAAACCAGTCTTATTTTACTGGATGCTCATCTATCAGTTGGTAGGGACCATCATGTGTATGTTTTATTTTTACTACCAACAGAAAATTAGTGACTTAGCTAGTTGGCAAGTTTCGCTCATCATGTTAATTGGTAGTGGATTCAATCTCCTAGCGGTTTATTTGGCCAGTCAAATCGGGAAAAAATGGAATAGTAATCAAGTCTTTCCGATTCTAGTTGCACTGACAGGGTTGGCCTTGCTTTTAGTAGGTGTAAAGACCCCATTCGCCTATCTGAGTGTCTATCTCTTGACCAATGCCCTTTATGCAGTTTATCAACCCATCTACTACAATGATTTACAAGCTTATCTGCCATCTAGTGTACGAGCAACGATGCTGAGTATCAATTCCATGATGTTTAGTCTATCTATGATTGTCATTTTCCCACTGACTGGTTGGTTCATTGATAGTTGTGGCTTTGTAGCAGTCTTTCTTGTATTAGGCCTTATAACACTATTTTCTTTCCCACTACTAATGATTGGATTGGGGAAAATGGGTAAGACCTTAAGCAAGGTAACAAAGAAGGAATAAGATTTCTGACCTTCATCTGGTCAGTATTCAACTCTCTCTGCTCTGTAGGGGGAGTTTTTTCATCTTAAGAATTTGTGGTAAAATAGGTATATCCTATTTAAAAAGAATCGAGTCGTATGAAATCATTATTGAAGTATTTTAAGGGCTATCTATGGGAAACTTTTCTAGGGCCCGCGTTTAAACTTTTAGAAGCTATTTTTGAATTGTGTGTCCCCTTAATCATCGCCCACTTAGTCGATCAGGTCATTCCGAAAAAGGAAACGAGCGCAGTGGTGATGACGGTCGGTGTTTTGTTTTTATTTGCGAGCTTTGGGGTCGTCGTAGCCATTACGGCCCAGTATTTTTCTTCTAAAGCAGCTGTCGGCTTTACCCGCGAGATGACCAAAGATTTGTATGAGAAGATCTTATCGCTTCCAAAGGACAAGCGCGATAGGATCGGTACTTCTAGTTTGGTAACCCGTCTTACTTCTGATACCTATCAAATCCAGGTTGGGATCAACCAATTCTTGCGCCTCTTTTTGAGAGCACCGATTATTGTCTTTGGTTCTATCATCATGGCCTTCACCATCAGTCCTAAACTCACTCTTTGGTTCTTGGGGATGGTGGCGATTTTAACCCTGATTATTGTCATCATGTCTCGGATTGTCAATCCTCTTTTTGCCAAGATTCGTAAAATTACAGACCGAATGGTCACGGTGACGCGTCAGCAATTTCAAGGGATACGGGTGATTCGGGCCTTTGGACAAGATGCTAGTGAATTAGAAGATTTTAGAGAGGTCAATCAGGACTACAAGATCTGGCAAATTCGCGCTGGTATCTGGTCTAGTTTGGTGAGTCCCTTGACATTCCTTGTGGTCAATACGACCTTGGTTTGTGTTATTTGGCAAGGACAATTGAATATCTCTGCTGGCCTTCTAACCCAAGGGATGTTGGTCGCTTTGGTCAATTATTTATTACAAATTTTAACAGAATTGATCAAACTGGCTATGCTGGTCACGTCTTTAAATGTCAGCTATATTTCAGCCAAGCGTGTCCAAGAGATTTTCGATTTGAAGGAAGAAGACCTCTTAGAAGCTTTGCCAGAAGAAACTGCAAGAGAGCAAGAAGCGATCAGCGCAGAGAAAGTTTCTTTCACTTATCCAACGGCTTCAAGCCCAGCACTAGAAGATATTTCCTTTGATCTGGATCATGGACAGATGTTGGGAATTATCGGTGGTACAGGATCTGGGAAGTCTACCCTAGTTCAGTTATTGAGTCATTTGTATACTGTGAGTCAGGGAAAATTAGCCCTCTATCATCAAGCTCACTCTCCTAAAACTCTCAAGGAGTGGCGGGACTGGGTAGCTGTTGTTCCACAGAAGGCAGAGCTCTTTAGAGGGACTATCCGCTCGAATCTCTTACTAGGGATGGAAGAAAATCTATCGGATGATGATTTGTGGTGGGCACTAGAAACAGCTCAGGCAGCTGATTTTGTCCGTGAAAAAGAAGGACAACTCGATGAGCCAGTGGAAGCCTTTGGTCGAAATTTCTCAGGAGGCCAACGTCAACGGTTGACCATTGCGCGTGCCCTTTTGAAGAAGGATCCTTTCTTGATTTTGGATGATTCAACTTCTGCCTTGGATTATTTGACGGAAGCTCGTCTCTTAAAATCGATAAAAGAAGAATTGAGTGATACGAGTTTGATCCTAGTATCTCAACGAACCAATAGTCTCAAGTCTGCTGATCAGATTTTAGTCTTGAACAAGGGTCATCAAGTAGGACTGGGAAATCATGATTTCCTTTTGTCTACCAATGAGATTTATCAAGAAATTCATTATTCACAACACGGGAGGGAGGAAGCATGAGTCAAAAACGTTCTAGTTATGTAAAACGTCTGTTTAGAGATTTTGCCAACCATCCCGGGCTCCTGATTCTAGCTAGTCTTGGAACCATCGCTCAAGTGGCCTTAACGGTCTGGTTACCGATCCTGATCGGACATGCGGTTGATTTAGTCATCAATCCTCAAGGGATGAAAGTCTTATGGCCTGTTTTGATCCAAATGGTTCTGGTCATTGTGGCCAATACCTTGATCCAATGGATCAATCCTCTTGTCTACAATCAATTGGTCTATCGTTTTAGCCAAAGCCTAAGAGCAGAAGTGATGGAAAAAGTACACCGATTGCCCTTGTCTTATCTAGATAAACAAGGGAGCGGGGACTTCGTCAGTCGCCTCACGACCGATGTAGAGCAACTCAACAGTGGTCTTCTGATGGTCTTTAACCAGTTCTTTGTTGGCCTCTTAACCATTCTTGTCACTATCGTGACCATGGCAGAATTGGATTTCTTTATGATGGTGGCGGTTCTGGTCTTGACCCCTTTATCCCTGGTGATTGCTCGTTTTATTGCCAAGCGTTCTTATACGCTTTTCCAAAAGCAGACCAAGGCGCGTGGTCTTCAAACGCAGTTGATCGAAGAGTCCTTGACCCAGGAAAGTTTGATCCAGTCCTTTAATGCTCAGGATCAATTCCGTGAGGCTTTTAAGGGGACTAATGAAAGCTATGCCAATTATTCCCAATCCGCTGTATTTTATTCTTCAACTGTCAACCCTGCCACTCGCTTTGTGAATGCCTTGATTTATGCAGTAGTGGCTGGATTTGGTGCTGTACGCATTATTTCGGGATCTCACTTTACCGTTGGTCAATTGGTGACCTTCCTCAATTATGTCAATCAATACACCAAGCCCTTTAATGACATCTCCTCTGTCTTGTCAGAACTCCAAAGTGCCCTTGCCTGCGCAGAGCGCTTGTATAGCGTCTTGGATCAAGCTGAGGTCGAAGAGACGGGTCAACGGGTCCTGGAAAGTCAGGATGTTAAAGGTGCGATTGGTTTTGAACACGTCACATTTGGCTATGATTTGGGGCGGACCTTGATCAAAGATTTAACCATTCAGGTTCCAGCCGCCAGTAAGGTTGCCATTGTAGGGCCTACTGGAGCAGGAAAATCGACCTTAATTAATCTGCTCATGCGTTTCTACCCTGTTAATTCTGGAGAGATCACGATTGATGGAGTGCCAATTACGGACTACACCCGTGCTTCTTACCGCCAACAGTTTGGTATGGTTTTGCAAGAAACCTGGCTCAAGGTCGGGACGATTCATGAAAATATTGCCTTTTCTCGTCCAGATGCAACTAGAGAAGAAGTCATAGAAGCAGCCAAAGCAGCCAATGCAGATTTCTTCATTCGGCAGTTGCCACAAGGGTATGATACTTATCTTTCAGATGCTGGAGAGTCTTTGTCCCAAGGTCAACGCCAACTCTTAACGATTGCGCGGGTTTTCCTTTCAGTTCCTAAGATTTTAATCTTGGACGAGGCGACATCTTCCATCGATACTCGGACTGAGGTCTTGATTCAAGATGCCTTTAATCAGCTCATGAAGGGGCGGACCAGCTTTATCATTGCTCACCGCTTATCGACCATTCAAAATGCTGATATGATCCTTGTCATGGTGGATGGCGATATTGTTGAGCATGGCACTCATGAAGAGCTAATGCAAGCGCAAGGTGTGTACTATAAGATGCAGACTGCTCAGCAACAAATTAGTTAAAATGAAAAGCATTTTCAGATTTGAAAATGCTTTTTTGGGTCTAAAAAACATCTAGCAAAATTGCTAGATGCTTCAAAAACCACTATTTTTTAAACGTTTAGAACCTTATCCAAGAATTCTTTCAAGCGTGGGTGTTGGGGGTTGTCGAAGATTTGGTCTGGTTTGCCGTCTTCGAGGAATTCACCGTCTGCGGTGAAGATGACGCGGTTGGCTACTTGGCGGGCGAATCCCATCTCGTGGGTAACGATGATCATGGTCATGCCTTGCTCTGCCAACTCTTTCATAACGTTCAATACATCTCCAACCATCTCAGGGTCAAGGGCAGAAGTAGGTTCGTCAAAGAGCATAATATCTGGATTCATGGCAAGTCCACGTGCGATAGCCACACGTTGTTTTTGACCACCGGAAAGGCTGTTCGGATTGGCATCGGCTTTATCTGCGAGTCCAACTTTTTCCAACAATTCCATCCCCACTTTTTGAGCTTCTTCACGGGTCATTAGTTTGTGCTCTACTGGTGCAAACATAATGTTTTCAAGGACGCTCATGTGAGGGAAGAGGTTGAAGTGTTGGAAAACCATCCCGACATTTTCACGGACCAAATCGACATTGGTTTTTGGATCGGTTAGATCATATCCATTAACTGTAATTTGACCTTTTGTAACTTCTTCGAGGAGATTGAGACTACGAAGGAAGGTCGATTTACCAGAACCGGATGGTCCGATAATGCAGACCACATCCCCTTCATAGAATTTTGTTGAAATTCCTTTTAGGACCTCATTTTCACCGTAGTATTTATGGAGGTCATGGACATCAATTTTTAATTTAGCCATTAGTTAGCCCTCTTTTCTAATTTTTTTGCAAATCGTGTTAGCAAGGTGATAATCACGAGGTAGAAGACGGCAAGGATCGCATACATCTTGAAACTTTGGTAGTTTCGAGCGATGATGATCTTACCAGTTTGGAAGAGTTCTACCAATCCGATCGCAGATACGATAGTCGTATCTTTCAGGGCAATGACGAATTGGTTAACAAAGTTTGGAAGCATGAGTTTGGTTGCTTGTGGCAAGATGATCTTGCGCATGGTCTTACCATAAGAGATTCCAAGGCTTCGGCTGGCTTCCATCTGTCCAATCGGTACAGCTTGGATCCCCCCACGGACAATTTCTGCGATATAGGCAGCAGCATTGAGAGAGAGGGCAATAGTACCTGCGACAAAGTCGTTGATTGGGGATTGATGACCTGTGACCGATTCAATCAAGTTTGGAATTCCCCAGAAGATGAAGGCGGCGAGGATCATAAGTGGGATCCCACGAATAACATCGACAAAGATTTCAGCAGTCCAGCGGAGCCACTTATAAGGGCTAACACTAAACATCCCAAAGATAACACCGATCACCATAGCAATGGCGAAAGAGAGAAGTGCAAGGGCAAGAGTCACACCCAAACCACTTAACAATTGTTTGTAATTGTTTTGAAGCAAGCCCCAGATCGTTGTTTCATCTGCTGTTGTACTTGAAGTACTTGACTTGCTATCTGCTTTAAGGTATTTATCGAGAATTTTTTGGTATTGACCACTTTTCTTCAAGTTTGCAAGACCGTTATTGAACATTTCGATCAATTCAGGATTTTCACCCTTCTTAACGGCAAATGCTAGTTGACCACTTGGAGTTCCTTCGATAGGTGTTTTGAATTTACGTCCTTGTTTAATAGCGTATTTGATAACAGGTTCGTCATCCATGATCGCTGCGACAGAACCAGAATTCAAACTATCGTACATAGAAGCTCCGTCAGAGAACGTTTTGATCTTGTAACCATATTTCTTTTGGTTTTCTTCAAGGAAGTTTTGTGAGGAAGTACCGTTTTTAACACCGACTGTCTTTCCTTTTAGGTCATCATATGAATCAATCTTGCTGCTTTCTTGAACGGCTAGAATAGAATTGGCCGTGTAGTATGGTTCAGAAAAATCAAATGTTTCTTTCCGAGCATCTGTCACAGTCATCCCTGCGATCATTCCTTGCGCATGGCCGGATTGAACATCACTTACCGCAGCATCAAATCCAGGATTGTCAATCTCGATAGTAAATCCTTGGTCTTTGGCAATAGCCTTGATCAAGTCCATATCAATCCCTGTGTATTTATTTTTTCCATTTTGGAAGACAAATGGTGCAAAAGATGAGTCACTTGAAATGCTATATTTTGATTTTTTAGGAGTTGCTTTTTGACCAGTAGGAGTAGTTGTTTCTGGAACGGCACTGTTACTTGATGATTGGCTTTCACCAGTCCATTTCTTGATGATCTTATCAAGTGTTCCATCAGCTTTCATTTGAGCGAGAGCCTTGTTAAATTCAGTGATCAACTTTTCATGATTGCCACCTTTTTTAACACCAAAGGCAAAGCCACCGACTGCTTCTCCGTCCATATTGATAGCTAGGTCCTGACCCTTTTGAATGGCATATTGAATAACAGGTTGGTCATCCATGACCGCATCAACCGCACCAGCTGATAAACTGTTGTACATGAGATCGCCAGTATCAAAAGTCTTGATCTTGTAGCCGTATTTGTCCTTGTTTTTATCGAGGAAACGTTGGGCTGCAGTTCCGTTTTTAACACCGACTGTCTTCCCTTTTAATTGGCTGTACTTCGTGATTTTGTCAGCTTTTTTAGTCGCAATGACAACTTTTGTATCATAGTAAGTATCAGACATGGTGAAGACTTTTTCACGTTCGGTTGTTTTGGTCATCCCGGCCATGATGGCATCTGCTTGACCAGCTTGTACTGCATTGACCGCTGCATCAAATCCCGGGAAGGATTTGTCCAAATCCCAGCCATTGATTTCAGCGACCTTGTCCAAGATCTCTACGTCAATTCCTTTATAGGTTTGATCTGAATCCTTAAATTCAAACGGTGCATATGCTGTGTCAAAAACGACCTTGATCGTTTCAGCATGAGCATGACCAGCGAATGCAACGAATGGAAATAAGAAAAGCAAACATGCTAGTAATTTTTTCTTCATTTCTGTCTCCTTTTAATTCTTTTCTCTTTGGGGTTTTGACCCATGAGCACATTGACCAAAGGATGGCCTTAAAAAAACAAATCATTCATACCAAAACGAGTATGAATGGTCTTATGTTTTTCTACAAGAGCTATTATATCAGAAAATAGTTTGCTTTGCAAGAAAAATCCAGTTTTGATGTTAGGTTTTCTAACATCAAATAATGTTGCAGCTCTGGATTTTCTTTGCTACAATGAACCTAACAAGTTAAGGAGATTGGTGATGGAGAAAGGGAAAATTATTCAAGGGATCGAAACGAACACTTCTGTGTCAGTTTTTGTTTCTACACTATTTTATATATTTTTAGCCTCCTTCTTTATTGAAGGGGGACTTTGGATTGGGAGTGAACTTGTAGGACCATTTTCCTTAGGGATCGGTTTTCTAGTGGACTTCTTTTCACCAGGAAATGGGACAGCAAGTATTCAAGAATTTTTCTACCATTATCTTCTCTATTATGAGCTTTTCAGTTTTGTAATCATACTATTTCTCTTTATTTTTTGGGTGAAGGTCATAGAGAAGAATGCTTTATCAAGCTTAGGCTTTGTAAAAAGAAATTGGCTCAAGTATCTAGTCTGGGGGATCATGATTTCACTTGTTCAAATGGGAGTGATCGCGCTTGTCTACCAAGTAAGTGGCATCGGGTCTTTTGTGTTAAATGAGCTCAGTTTAGAGCCCTTGCTTTTTATCCTAGGATTATTTCCATTTTGGCTTCTGCAAGGGGGGACGGAAGAAGTAGCGACGCGAGGTTGGCTTCTGACTCGGATTGCTGCAAGAACTAATCTGCCTTTAGCGATCGCGATTTCTAGTTGTCTCTTTGGCATTCTGCATATGGGAAATGCAGGAGTGACCTTCTTATCCGTTCTGAATATCATCCTCGATGGAGTGCTAGCTGGTCTGCTTTTTATCTATACGGATAGTATCTGGCTAGTGGTCGCCCAACACGGCACTTGGAACTATGTACAAGGAAATCTCCTTGGTTTTCAAGTCAGTGGCACAGGCGCAGATGCGTCTATCTTTAGTTTTACCATGGGAGATGGACCTGATTGGTTGACCGGAGGGGCATTTGGAGCAGAAGGATCAATCATCACCACTCTGGTTCTTCTTGTATCCCTAGTGATTGTCTATCGCTTAGGGGAGAGGAAAGAAAAGTTTGATGACTAACCTCTGTGTAATGTCTGAAAGTCATATATGAAAAAGACAAACACCAAAAATGACGTTTGTCTGCCTTCTGAGTCGAACACATATTGATGAGTTCGGCTTTTTCTATATAATAATGGGAATGATTAGCTTGACTTGTGCACCATTATGAATATTTTCTAAATGCATAGTTCCATTATGAAGTTTCATGACGCGTTTCACGAAAGATAAACCAAGTCCAAAGTGACTTTCTTGAGAGGGTGTTCTTGCTTGGTCCTCTTTATAGAAAAGATTTCCAGCATGGTGTAATACATTTTTTGAAAAAGTAGATTGATTATTCCATATGGTTAGAACTAATCGATTATTTTCTTGTGACATTGTTAGCTGGATCTTTGCATCATTTTCTTTTTGATGTTGTATTGCATTATTAATAATATTGGTGATTGCTCGAAAAAATAGATTGGAATGAATGGCAATTTGTGTTGATGGAGTTACTGTATTTGAAAAAACAAATTGTGTACTTCTAGGGAGTAACGGAGTAATATGTTCCTTCAATTGATGAGTTAATTGTTGAATCGATATATTTTCAAGTTGAATATCATGGTCGTAAAAGGTTTTGGAATATTGGATAAAGTGGTTAAAATAATCGTTTAACTGAATGCTTGCTTGCTCAAGATCTTTTAGACATTCCATTGTTTGAGGTGTTTGCTCAGTGGATTGTAAGAATTCAGCATTTCCTCTGATAACAGTTAGAGGGCTACGAAGATCATGTGCAGCGCTAGATACTTGAAACATGAGTTCTTTTTTTTGATCTTTTTCATTTTGAATTCTATTTTTTATATCAGATTGCATTTTTTCAATCAGATCGTTTGTTTCAATGAATTCTTTAATCTGCAAATGGTGATGTTCATTTTTGGTGAAATATAGTCCACTATGATAAACCATGTTCATTTCTTTTTGAATCTTGGTTAATAATTGTCTAATATTTATTACAATGATAAAAATTAAAATGATGCAAAGATAAATCCAAGAACTGACGCTAAAAAATAAAGCAAAGCGATTGACATTTTTCTCATTAATTCCAGATACAGAAGATAGAAGAGCTGGAACTATGTAAAAAAGTATCAGACATAGAAGAAATTGCCAAATGATTTTAAGGTAGGTACGCTTAATGAGTTGCTTGATTGTCAATTCTTTTTCCATTTGTATCCTCCTCCCCAAACGGTTTTGATTGGATCAATTTGATGAATCTTAAATTTTTGTCTAATTTGATAGATGTATTCAGTGATGGATCGTAGTTGTGCGTCAGAGTCTACAGGATAGAGGTAATTGTAAAGTTCTTCTATGCTAAATATTCGGTTCTCATTTTTTGCTAAAAGATAAAGTAAATCAAACTCTCTCTTGGTCAATGAAATTCTCTTTGATTGATAATAAACTTCTTGACTATCTCGATAAAAAGTTATATTTGACTCCATCTCTTCTTTAGAGGAATGGTGTGATCTTTCTTCTCTACGAAGATGCATTTGAATTCTTGCAATTAATTCTTTAATGCTGAATGGTTTTGTGATGTAATCATCTGCCCCAGCTTGTATTCCATTTAGTAAATCTTCTTCAAAATCTTTAGCGGTTAGAAATAGGATTGGAGTAGCAATTTGTGAACGAATGGAACGACAGATTTCTAAACCAGAAATAGGCATCATGACGTCAAGTAAAATTAGATCGAATCCAGTAAAGTCACAGATATTAATCTCCTCTATATTTTTACGGGTTTCCACGTGAAAGTTGTTCGCTTTTAATGTATTCGCTATTAATCGTAAGATTTTTTCATCATCGTCAATGGCTAAAATTTTATACTTCATAGTTCCTCCAATTATATGAGCATATTATAGCAAATCTAGAATGCAATTTGTTAGAAATGAAAAAAAATAATTATTCTGAGAATTTCCTGATTTTCTCCTGTTATACTTGCTCCAAGTGAAGATGGATTTTCACTAAAAGTCAGAAAGGAAAAAGAATGAATGATAACAATTCAAAAGCTACATAAGGAATATAATAATAAAATTGTCCTTCAAAACGTGTCTTTCAAAGCCAAGAAAGGTGAGATTACCGGATTGATTGGACCGAATGGATCTGGAAAATCAACTTTAATTAGAATTTTACTTGGTTTAGAAAATAGTCAAATGGGAATGGCTTTGATCGATGGAAAAAAATACTCTCAATTGGGGGATAATCCTTTTTGTATTTGTGGATCATTCCTAGATAGTTGTCAACCTTATCCAACAAGAACCGGATTTCAGCATCTTCGGTGGATTGGCTTGGCTTGTGGCGTTGACAAAAATAGGTGCAACGAATGTTTAGAGTTGGTGGGGTTAAGTGAAGCTAAAAATAAAAAAGTAAAAGACTATTCATTAGGAATGAAGCAACGTCTTGGTTTAGCAACAGCCTTATTAGCAAATCCTGACATCTTAATTTTAGATGAACCAATCAATGGACTAGATCCAGAAGGAATACGCTGGGTACGCAATTTTTTGCAGTCTTTTGTCAATGAAGGTAAAACTGTATTAATGACAAGTCATTATATGAGTGAGTTAGAATTAACTGTAGATCATCTGGTTGGTATTTCTAATGGGAAAATTGTTATTGATGCTCCTACAAAAGATATTTTGAAACAGTTTGGATCTTTTGAGGAAGCATATTTTAAGGCGCTCGAAGGGAAAGAAGGTGAATAGTATGTTGAAGCGTTCCTTTTTTAGTGACCTTTATAAATATAGTAGTTTACCTACTTTTAAAATTACTTTTTTTCTTATTTTAGGAGTCAGCATATTTTTTTCAATTCAAAATATCCAGGTGATAAATGCTTTAGTGGAAGGAAATGGTCAAGCAGTTAACCTTGATCCGTCTATGTTATCATCTAATCCAGTCTATACAGTCAGGGATGCTCTTTTATCTTCCCCCTACCAAGCAAGTGTTATTTTCTTACCAATCTTGGTTTCACTTGTTTATTCAACCCATTACCAATTTGGTGATGATAGTTTTACTCAGTTATTGATTCCTAACTGGAAAGTTCGTCTTACTGGTTTTATTGCAAGTTCGGTTGTCTTATCGTTACTTGCTACTTTAGTATTTTCTATAGTAAATGCTGTTATTTTACTCATTTTTCTAGATTCAACTTTAAAGAATTATTTAGAATTGACATTGTTCTTAGATGTCACGGTAAGAGTTATGATATTTGCAATCGTTCTTACTTTATTAGCTTTACTTTTCGTAATAGTAACGAAAAAATCAATGACTTCATTAATTGCAGATGTTTTATTATTGGTAATCACTTTATCAGGTGTTCTAAGAGGACTTTCTTCTAACATAGAGAATCTATTGCCTTTGATTGGAGCAAAGTCATTTGCTTTTGGCCGAATTGAAGGGACTCAAACGAGCCAATTTTACGGCTTTACACTTTTAGTAGTAGAAGGGATCTTGTTCTTGGTGTTCATAATGGTTGTAGAAATGATTCGAATGAGGAGGAAGAATGGCAAGAATATTATTTAGTCTTATCGTCAAAAAATATAGTTTAAAACCCGTAAAGTACCAGATAGCTATACAGTCACTTTTGATAGGTTTTGTGTGTCTCTTCGGTGTGTTACCAGTTTCAATCAATGATACTGTTGTACAATTATCTATAAAGCAAGCTCTTGTTTTTGCCTCAATGCTCTCTGTTAGTATAGGGTGTGTTAATGCATTTGTTGAGTTACAATCACACGAAACAAAACTAGTTTATTTGGTAAGTGGAAAAAGGATCTTAAGTTCAATTAGGATCCTGTTCGTAGAGTTATGTGATGTAGTACTACAATCAACCTTGTATTTCATTGTATTGCTTATATGGTTTCATTTTTTAGTAGCGAAAATGGTGTCAGTTTAGAAATTTTCAGCTTCTATTTGATTGGCTCCATCCAATACTTTTTGATTTCTTACTTTTTAAGTTATTTTTTCAAAAGTCCAATGGGGAGTTTAGCTATTTTATTGCTATTTCCTATTTTAGTACAACCATTCATAGAAAGAGTAGTGGAACCATTGACTAGTTACCTATTTTATAATATTGTTGCAGATACAATATTAGGGAGAGCTTCCTATTTGCAACTCTGTACGTACGTTATTGGACTTGTATGCTCACTTGGAGCAACTCTCTACCTCTTGGTAAGGAACCAAGAAGTTAAGTAGTAAATAAAAATGATACTGATGAGCAAACTTTTCTAATTTTGGGAGAGTGGGACAGAAATCGGTAATTCGTTAGAATTCGATTTCGTCGCCCACCTCCGCACAGTTGAGTAGGGCTGTAAAAGCTGATGAAATCAGCGTAGTAGAGCCCACTCAACCCCTGCATCTTGTTCGACAATCCAAAAACAATTAAGAGGCTATGACTTTTGTCCCAGCCTCTTGTTACGTATTGCATGGTTTTAGAATAAAAGACAAGACTTTCGAAGTAATTGCGAGAGTCTTGTTTAGTTTTTATGCTAATGCGTGTCCAATTAATTAGATTGTAATTCGCTCATGTACCAATTTAATGGATCGTTCTGTAACATGTTGTCTTCTCTCTTCATTCCTCATCTCAGAGAATTCTAATGATTTATGGTAAAATAAGGTCTATATATGTGAGGACAAAGAGATGATTAATCGAGTAACAGACAACAAATTTAAACTAGTATCCAAATACCAACCGTCTGGGGATCAACCGCAGGCCATTGAACAGTTGGTGGATAACATCGAAGGTGGCGAAAAGGCCCAAATCTTGATGGGGGCAACTGGTACGGGGAAGACCTATACTATGAGCCAGGTCATTGCCCAGGTCAATAAACCGACCTTGGTCATCGCCCACAATAAAACCCTAGCAGGCCAGCTCTATGGGGAGTTCAAGGAATTCTTTCCAGAGAATGCGGTCGAGTACTTCGTATCTTACTACGATTACTACCAGCCAGAAGCCTATGTGCCGTCGAGCGATACCTATATCGAAAAAGATAGTTCGGTCAATGATGAGATTGATAAGCTTCGTCACTCCGCAACCTCAGCTTTGTTGGAGCGTAACGATGTCATCGTTGTGGCTTCTGTCTCTTGTATTTATGGTTTGGGTTCGCCGAAGGAATATGCCGATAGCGTAGTTAGCTTGCGTCCCGGACTGGAAATTTCTCGTGATAAACTACTCAATGACTTAGTGGACATCCAGTTTGAGCGCAATGACATCGACTTTCAACGGGGCAAGTTCCGTGTTCGTGGGGATGTGGTGGAGATTTTCCCAGCTTCGCGTGATGAGCATGCCTTCCGGGTGGAGTTCTTTGGGGATGAGATTGAGCGGATTCGTGAGATCGAAGCTTTGACGGGCCAGGTTTTAGGAGATGTGGACCACTTGGCCATTTTCCCAGCTACTCACTTCGTGACCAATGATGACCATATGGAAGTGGCCATTGCCAAGATTCAGGCGGAACTTGAGGAGCAGTTGAAGGTCTTTGAGAAAGAAGGCAAGCTCTTGGAAGCTCAACGCTTGAAACAACGGACAGAGTACGATATTGAAATGCTACGGGAGATGGGCTACACCAATGGCGTCGAAAACTACTCTCGTCACATGGATGGCCGGAGTGAGGGAGAGCCACCTTACACCCTTCTTGACTTCTTCCCAGAAGATTTTCTCATCATGATCGATGAAAGTCACATGACCATGGGACAGATCAAGGGAATGTACAATGGAGACCGCTCGCGCAAGGAAATGCTGGTCAACTATGGTTTCCGTTTGCCGTCTGCCTTGGATAACCGGCCACTGCGTCGGGAGGAGTTTGAAAGCCATGTCCACCAGATTGTCTATGTGTCAGCGACCCCGGGTGATTATGAGATGGAACAAACCGATACCGTCATCGAGCAGATCATTCGTCCGACAGGTCTACTCGATCCTGAGGTGGAAGTGCGTCCGACCATGGGACAAATGGACGATCTCTTGGGTGAGATCAATGCGCGTGTAGAACGTGGAGAGCGGACCTTTGTCACTACCTTGACCAAGAAGATGGCAGAAGACTTGACCGACTATTTCAAGGAAATGGGGGTCAAGGTCAAATACATGCACTCGGACATTAAGACCTTGGAGCGGACGGAAATAATCCGTGATTTGCGTTTGGGCGTTTTTGATGTCTTGGTCGGTATTAACCTTCTTCGTGAAGGGATTGACGTACCAGAAGTCAGTCTAGTTGCTATCCTTGATGCTGACAAGGAAGGTTTCCTCCGTAACGAACGGGGGCTGATCCAGACCATCGGTCGTGCTGCCCGTAATAGTGAGGGTCATGTGATCATGTACGCAGATACTATGACTCAGTCTATGCAAAAAGCTATCGATGAAACGGCCCGTCGTCGGAAAATCCAGATGGCTTATAATAAAGAGCATGGCATTGTGCCACAAACCATCAAGAAGGAAATCCGTGACCTCATCTCTGTTACCAAGGCGGTAGCCAAAGAAGAGGACAAGGAAGTGGATATCACTAGTCTCAACCGCCAAGAGCGCAAGGAACTGGTCAAGAAACTGCAAGGCCAAATGCAAGAAGCCGTCGAAGTGCTTGACTTTGAACTAGCAGCCCAAATCCGCGATATGATGTTGGAAGTCAAGGCTTTGGATTAGTAGGAGGGAAGAATGAAGATTTTAGTCATCAATGGACACCCGGATAAGGAAAGTTACTGTCAGGCTATTTTTCAAACCATTGTCGAAACTATTGACTCCAATCGCCACGAGCTTAAAGTGATCAATCTCAATGAAGAGGGTTTTGATCCGGTCCTTCGCTACGGTTATCGAAAGCGGATGGAGGAAGATTCCTTTATCCTTCGTTCTCAAGAATGGGTCCAGTGGGCGGACCACCTAATCTTTGTCTATCCCATCTGGTGGAGCAGTATGCCGAGCCTCATGAAGGGCTGGATTGATCGGGTCTTCACACCTGGGATTGCTTACTCGGCTAATGATCAGGGCAGCTTTATCTGGAATTACCTCAGAGGCAAGCAATTCAAGAAGTTGCTCAAAGGGAAAACAGCCAGTATTTATGCAACTTCGATGGCACCTACCTGGTGGTACAAGATTTTTTCAGGCCCTCTCAACATTCCAGATAGTTATGGTATCTCTGTTTTGAAGAATGCAGTTTTGAACCACTGTGGGATTAAAACCAAGCGCGTCTCCATCTTGGGAGAAGTCGGTCGGGATGTGAACACCGCTAGCATGCGAGAGAAGCATCTTCAAAAGGTAGCAGCAGAAGTGAAGAAACTCTGATCCTGTCCTCGTCTTTGTTGGACATGTCCAGGCAAGCGGTTGTATTCTTAACGGATGTTGGATAAAATAGGAATAAAATCTATAGGAAATAGGGTAAATAAATATGTTTCTATTTATGTATATGATCTATGTCATCTATTCCATTTCACAACTGAAAAGAGAAGATAAAAGGGTCTCTCTTTTTACGAAGATTGTCGTTTATAGTTTATTGGTTTTATCATTGGTTAAGATCTATTTCGGCTTAGTGGCATTTATATTTTCCCCTTTACCACTAATTGGTTCTATAGTTTCTTTTGCTCTTGGCGGTATGAGATTCGTTCTTAGAATAGTTATAGCTCTTAGCTTACTTTTATTATCGCTAAGTCTATTTTTAGATAGTAAAAAAAATGATCCGGATGCGCCTCTAATTGATCATTGGCTCCGGTTAGGTTATCATTTTCTGTTGATGTTTCTTTAGGAGATCCAGTTTAATCCAATTATTACGAAGGGGAGACCAAACATGAGAAAGTATTTGAACATGTTTCGGATCCTGTATCTGATTCTGTTGCTTTTTGTTCTTGTGAACTTTATATTGAGCTTCTATGGTTATGCCTTTACACCGCTCCTGTGGAATCCCTGGCTGTATCTAGGAGCTGTGACGGCTATTAGTCACATTTGGTATCGTTTCTATCGAAAACATACTCCAAATTGGAAGAACCTTGTTAGTGTTCTTTTGAGTCTCTTTGCTATGGTGATTCTGGTATTTTTCATTGAGTTGTTCTTTACCTTTGATGGCCATGGTCCGGTAACAATTCACTCGGAATATTCGTTAAAAGAGAAGACCATTGTCTTTGAGAGAGGCTTTCTTTTGGATATTTTTGATGAATACCATGAGCTGGTAAATCCCTTTGTGATGAAGAAAGAGATACAAAAGAAGGTTTATATTGATTAATTGTTAATATCATAGAAAGGAAATTTATGTCACGCGCAACATCTACTGTACTTACTAATCTTTGTTTGGTAGAAGATCCTAAGGATGGAAAAGTAGTCCTCCAATACCGCTCGCCAGAGCGTTACAAGAAATGGTCTGGCTATGCCTTTCCTGGAGGTCATATCGAGGAAGGTGAAAGTCTTGCAGAATCCGTCATTCGTGAAGTTTACGAAGAGACAGGACTGACAATTGCAGATCCAAAACTCGTCGCAGTCAAAGATTGGCCATTAGACGATGGAGGCCGCTATATTGTCTTTTGCTACAAGGCAACAAGATTCTCAGGCCAACTCAGATCATCTGAAGAAGGAGAAGTTTCTTGGGTTAAGAAAGACCAATTAGAAAAGTTGGATTTATCCTATGACATGCTTCCTCTGCTGGAAGTGATGGAAGACCCGGACTTGTCTGAGTTCTATTATCGCAAACGGACAGACGATGATTGGGAAAAATTAAGATTTTAAGCAAAGGGCTAGAGGGATCTAGCTTTTTTTGCTTGTAAGGTAAAAGAAGAAAGAATATTCTATTCGTGCTTGAATCTGCTCAGAAAAAGTACTATAGTATAAGCATAAAATACAATTGTAATCTTTCATACTGTGAATAGAAAGAAGGCAAGATATGAAATTACAATTTAGAATCCTGATAGGAATTTGCTTCTTGATCGGTGCCTTAGTCTTTGCCTTTAAAAAGGAATGGTTATACGCTTTGCTGTTGCTTTTAGTTGGGGCTTCTTACCTTTATAAAGGAGTGAGTCGATGAAGAGTGAGTGTTTAAACATCAAGGGGCTAAATGTTTGGTATAAAAAAGACAAGCCCATTATAAAAGACGTGAATTTGCTTGTACCCAATCATTCTGTAGTAGGATTGATTGGTCGAAATGGAGCTGGGAAGACAACCTTGCTAAAAGCTTTAAGTAGTGTTTTTGATCATCGGCAGTATGCAGTTGAGACTGTTACCATTGAAGACAAGGTGACATCTTTTCATACGAATTTCTATAAGAGCCGTACCTATACAGTTTTTACCGAAAACAATAGTTTTTTAAACTGGGATTTTGTTCACTATTTTAATTTTGTCTGTCGTTTGTATCATCGAAAGAGAGATGAAAAGGTATTGCAGGACCTGATCTCAGGTTTTCATTTTGAAGAATTTCTCAACACCGATATCGGTAGTTTGTCAACGGGAAATAAGAAGAAAGTCTTCTTGATCACAGCTTTTTATCTCAAACCTCCCCTCCTTATATTGGACGAACCATTTGATGGCCTAGATTTTAATGCGACAGAATTTCTATATAGTTTGCTATTGCAGTATAAAGAAGAAGGCTCTATTTTGATGAGTTCGCATATCGCAGAGAGTATCGTTCGGGTGTGTGATACAGCTTATTCTATTGAAGATGGTTACCTAGACGCGATCGAATCGAATTTAGAAGATTGGTTTCATGACATCAATCGTCAGAGGGGGTAGAGCATGTTACTAGCTATTTTTAGAGATTTGGTGTCCAAAAATCGGCTCTTCCTGTTCTTAACTTCCTTAGCCTTTGCTCTTTATTACCATCTTGTTGGGGCAAAATTTTCTACGAGCTTTCAAGTCTTGCTGATCAGTACGGCTATTGTTACTGCTCTATCAACCTTTCAATTACTCTATTCCTATTTTTCGATGGAGAGGGTCCAGGCCTACTACCAGCTTCCCTTGTCTCTCAATC
Source organism: Streptococcus sp. HCA-5024 (assembly GCF_037890265.1). Classification (NCBI taxonomy): domain Bacteria; kingdom Bacillati; phylum Bacillota; class Bacilli; order Lactobacillales; family Streptococcaceae; genus Streptococcus; species Streptococcus sp. HCA-5024. Next base: position 219,549 of record NZ_JBBKBR010000001.1, on the reverse strand, counting down.
GTTTTAAAGGGTCTTTTCTGACGGTAACCTTTCTTCTCAATTTACTAGAGCGCGTGCTGTTATTGATCCTCTTTTTGGGAGTCAGGTTAGACCTGCTACAATCCTTTAAGCTCGTCCTCCTTTCTTTACTGGTGGTATTGAGTGTGTTTTATATCTTTATCCAGTTCAATACAAGGCCAAGTCTTCTAGGAGGAGTACTCATTTCTGTAACGACTGTTCTTACAGCATCTTCTTTATGGGTCCAACAAGTGCCCTATATGGTCTTACTTTCAGCCCTTGTTACTATCTTAATTTTTAAAAACGAGGACTTGATCGCGATTTCAAAACATGATCAGTTGCTCGTCGCAAAGAGAAGAAGTGGCAATTATTTTTGGATTTCCTTATTTCAAGAGCGCTATTTTTCCATCAATTTTGTCTTTACTCTCATCTTCCTCCTTCTCATTCTGATACAGGATTATGATGCTCCATTAAAAATCATCATCCTTTTAACGATTGCTTCTGTCAATACGCCATTAACCACCCTCATTTCCTCTGATAAAGATTTGATCGATCATGTCAAGTCCCTACCTAAGAGTCGGTTCTTTTACTTGATGTATTACCGTGTATTGCTGACTTATTTTTTATCTGTCAATCTATTTGTTGCTCTGTTATTAAAAATGGTGGTCATGCCTGACTTGGGGATTCTATTTTTACTAGGAGTGATGATTCTAGCAGTAGTTGAAGCTGTTTTGCACTTACTGATTGAAATCTATTTCCCTTTAAGAAAATGGAATTTAAAAAGAGAATGTTGGAAGCACCCAAGAAAATATATTGTGCCTAGTATCGTCTTCTTACTTAGTTGGAGTCTCCTTTTCTGCTTCTAAGGAATTGCCCCTTCGCTTGTATCTGCTTCTTAATTGTAGTATGATAGAGGAGTTGAAAAGATGCTAGAAAAGGTGGCAAGTAATATGAAAGATTTTCACTTTGATGCAATTGCTGCATTTGAAAATTACGAAATCGAAAAGATGAGAGATGGCCATGTGGTGGTGACAACCAAGGTCGTGGAATCATCGCTTAATTATTATGGAAATGCGCACGGAGGCTATCTCTTTACCCTGTGTGACCAAGTCAGTGGGTTGGTCGTGGTTTCTCAAGGGGTCGATGGGGTGACCTTGCAATCCTCGATTAATTACTTGAAAGCAGGGCGTCTGGGGGATGTCCTCACGATCCATGGCGAATGTGTCCACAGTGGACGGACGACTCGAGTTGTGGATGTCGATATTACCAATCAAGATGGGGCCAATGTCTGCAAGGCAACCTTTACAATGTTTGTTACGGGAGTGAGAGATGAATCCGCACAAGTACGCATTTAAAAACTATATTTTTGATTTTTATGGAACCTTGGTCGACATCGAAACCGATGAGTCGAGTCCCATTTTATGGGATACCATGGCTCAGATCTACCAATCCTACGGGGCAAGCTACACAGGAGAAGGCTTGCGCCTGCGTTATAAAGAGTTGGTGCAACAAGCCGAAGAAGACTTGGCTAAGGAAAAACAAGTTGCCTACCCAGAGATTGATCTAACGGTCATCTTTGTGCAATTGTATTTAGAAAGTCATCCAAGTGGAAATAGTGTTTCCCACCTCAAAGAGTGGGGACGTTTGATTGCGCGGACTTTCCGTGTCCTTTCTCGCAAGCGGTTGGAGCTTTATCTTCATACGAAAGAAGTATTAGAGGATATGAAAGCTGCAGGTTGCCGAATCTTTCTCTTATCCAATGCCCAAGCAGATTTTACCAATCCGGAGATTGATTTGGTTGGTTTGAGAGAACTTTTCCATGCCATTTACTTGTCATCTGATGCAGGTATTCGCAAACCTCAGCCAGAGTTTCTCTTGGAAGTGATGAAAGAACACCAGTTGAACCCTGAGAAAACGGTCATGGTGGGGAATGACTTTACAACAGATGTCGCTGTTGCCAAAAGTATCGGGATGGAGAGTATCTTGATCAATACCTTCCCATACTCTGATGCTGAACTGCGCGAGAAGAATCAAGCAGGCGTGCGCGTGATTCGAGATATTCAAGAATTGCAGGAAGATTGAAAATATCATCCATGTAGGGAGGCCAAGTTGCCTCCTTTTTTCTTGAAAATGCTACAGTAGAACAGGATTTGTCAAATTTTCGCTTTCATGGTATACTATGAAAGTTAATTTGAATAAGGAGATAAAAATGAATAACTTACCAAACTGTCCAAAATGTAACTCTGAATACGTCTATGAAGATGGAGCGCTCTTGGTGTGCCCAGAGTGTGCGTATGAATGGAACCCAGCTGAGGTCGAAGAAGAAGAGGGTGTCGTAGCGATTGACGCCAACGGAAACAAATTGGCTGATGGCGATACGGTGACCTTGATCAAAGATTTGAAAGTGAAGGGTGCACCGAAAGATTTGAAACAAGGTACGCGCGTGAAAAACATCCGTATCGTGGAAGGGGACCACAACATCGATTGTAAGATTGATGGTTTTGGCGCAATGAAGCTCAAATCAGAATTTGTCAAGAAAATCTAAAGAAAAGTACACAAATTAATAGAGTTGTTTAAGTTTATAATGGAACTTTCCGCTGTGAGAAAAGTAGTTGAAACAGTATTGTTTCAAGTACTCGGGAGTTTTGAAACTTTAGGTTCAAAACTAAGTCATGGAACTTCGTAGAAGTTCGCTGACGTCCGTCCTCACTTAAGGAAAGTTACTGATTAAACTGAAGGGGCTACCCCCTTTTCTTTCAGGAGAATACTATGAAATTCAAACTATTATTTAGCTATCGTTTTCTATTGTTTATCTTAAGTGTACTCGGTGTTTATCTGCAACTGACCAAGCATGGTGGCTTTGGCATGATGCTCTATTACACCATTTTATCTAACATGTTGGTCATGTTCTTTATGGGAGATATGGTTTGGCGCATGGTTCGAGGGCGTTCGACCCAGACTCAGGGCTACCTTCGTATGAAGGGGGCAGTTACCATGTCTATTATGATCACCTGTGTCATCTACCACTTTATGCTAGCACCCATCGCGACACCTGAGAAGTTTTATCGTTTGGAAAACTTCCTTTGTCATTACATCGTTCCTTTGATGTTCTTCTTTGATACCCTAGTGATTGATAAAGCCAAGCAATACCGTAAGCTCGATCCCTTCCTTTGGACCTTGATTCCCCTCGCTTACATGCTCTTTGCCCTTCTCAATGGGTTGGTCTTGAAGTGGCCAATTCCAGGTGCAAAAGATAGTCCCTTTGCCTATTTCTTTATCAATGTTAATAAATACGGCTGGGGCTTTGTTGGCAAATGGGTGGTGATCATCTTTATCGCTTACCTCTTAGCTGGCTATGTACTCTATGGGATTAAAAATATCAAGCGGAAATCGGCTGTTTCTTAGTAAAAACCGAACATTATTCGGACGAAAAGTCTTGTTTTTAAATTTTTTTGAAAAATGTTGAGTTTTTTCTTGCATGTCGTTTGAAACTGTGATATAGTTATCTCAATTAAATAAATCCTTTAATCCTGTCCCGTGAGGCAGGCAAGGAGACTGTGAAAAACAATGGCTAGGACCATAGGGCGAGACTCTATCCTCTTAGACCATTCATTTGCTGAACCTCCTTGAAAAAGGAGGTTTTTCTTTTACAACTAAGGAGGACTGAATGAAAACCAAAGAAGTCGTTGATGATTTGACGATGAAACGGGCCATTACTCGGATCACCTACGAAATCATTGAACGAAACAAAGATTTAAGCCAGATTGTGCTGGTGGGGATCAAGACGCGTGGTGTTTACATCGCTCGCCGGATCCAAGAACGCCTCTCTCAGCTGGAACAAATCGATGTCCCTGTTGCAGAACTAGATACCAAGCCTTTCCGAGATGACATGAAGGCGACTGAGGATACAACGGTCTTACCAGTTGATATCGCTCATAGAGAAGTCATTTTGATCGATGATGTCCTCTATACAGGTCGCACGATACGCGCTGCCATTGATAATCTGGTCAGTCACGGTCGTCCTGCTCGAGTGAGTCTGGCGGTTCTAGTCGACCGTGGGCATCGGGAGTTGCCGATTCGTCCGGACTTTGTTGGGAAAAATATCCCGACAAGTAAGTCAGAGGAAATCATTGTCGAGATGGTGGAGCTAGACGGTCAAGACCGCGTCCTCATCAAAGAAGCTTAAATAAATTGTAAACTATTTGCATTCACATTATAAAAGGAGAAACAACATGTCTGAAAATCAAATCGCTCTTAAAAACCTTGTCTCAATGGAAACTCTTACCAATGAAGAAGTAATGGCATTGATCAAACGTGGGATTGAGTTCAAAAACGGAGCTAAAGCAGCCTACGAAGACCAACACATCATCTCAAACCTTTTCTTTGAACCTTCAACTCGTACCCACAAAGCCTTTGAAGTGGCAGAGTTGAAATTGGGATGTGATCTCCTTGACTTTGATGTGAAGACAAGCTCTGTGAACAAAGGGGAAACACTTTACGATACCATCTTAACCATGTCAGCTCTTGGTGTAGATGTCTGCGTCATCCGTCACCCTGAAGTGGACTACTACAAAGAATTGGTTGAAAGCCCAACGATCACTGCATCTATCGTCAATGGTGGGGACGGTTCAGGTCAACACCCAAGCCAAAGCTTGCTTGATTTGATGACCATCTACCAAGAATTCGGTCACTTTGATGGCTTGAAAGTTTGTATCGCTGGGGACTTGGATCACTCACGTGTGGCAAAATCAAATATGCAAATCTTGAAACGTTTGGGAGCAACCCTCTACTTTGCAGGTCCAGACGAATGGAGAAGTGCGGAATTTGAAGACTATGGAACCTTCGTCACTATCGATGAAGTCATTGAAGATGTAGATGTGATGATGTTCTTGCGTGTGCAACACGAACGTCATGATTACGAATCACTCTTCTCTAAAGAAAACTACCACCGTCTTCATGGTTTGACTCAAGAACGTTATGACCGTATGAAAGATACAGCGATCTTGATGCACCCAGCACCAGTCAACCGTGACGTTGAAATTGCGGACCACTTGGTAGAAGCTCCTAAATCACGCATCGTAGAACAAATGACCAACGGTGTCTTTGTCCGTATGGCCATCATTGAAGCCGTCCTTAAAGGTCGCGGTGCAAAATAAGATAACTGACAATTCATTGAAAGGAAAGGAAGAGGACAGAGTAGAGAGCTACATGGAATCTGACTTTCCTTTTTTTGAGGAACTATGATAAAATTGGACTAGTGTAAAAGAAGGGAGGGGTTCGATGAAACGATTATTGGTCCTAGAGGATGGGACTGTATTTGAAGGGGAAGCCTTTGGTGCAGACCTATATGTGACTGGTGAGTTGGTCTTTACCACAGCCATGACAGGCTATCAAGAATTGATCACGGATCAGGCTTTTAGTGGCCAGATTCTCTCCTTTACCTTCCCGGTTATTGGTGCAGCAGGGATCAATCGGGATGATTCTGAATCCATTACACCCACTTGTTTGGCAGTAGTGGTTCAGCATCTAGTGGAGATGCCGAGCAATTGGCGGCAACAGATGACCTTGGATGAATTCTTGAAGCGAAAAAAAATCCCTGGTATTGTAGGGATTGATACGAGACAGGTGGCAAAAATTGTCCGCAAGTATGGACGGATGAAGGCGACTGTCATTAACAAGGGGGATTCAATTGAGCATATTTTGGATCAGTTGCGAGCGACAGTCCTTCCCAAAGACCAAGTGCGTCAAGTCTCGACAAAAACAGCCTATGCTGTACCAGGATTTGGAAAGAGTATTGCCTTGATTGATTTAGGTGTCAAACACTCTGTCTTACGCCAGCTGAGTCAAAGGGACTGTAATGTGACAGTTTATCCCTATGATATCTCTTATGATGAACTGATGGAACAGCAGCCCGATGGCGTTATTTTATCCAGTGGGCCTGGAGATCCCCATCAGGTGAAAAAACTCTGCCGCTTGATCAAAAAGCTCAATGGACAGATTCCGATCTGGGGCATGGGCTTGGGAGCACAGGTACTGGCTCAAGCTTATGGAGCGGAGCTAGCTCCCATGGAAGTTGGACACTTCGGATTAAATATTCCTGTTCGTGAAATTGCGACAGGAAAAATTGAGATGACTAGTCAAAATCACTTGTATAGTATCGTACGCGATAGCCTACCCCATGATTTATTGGTCACGCATGAAAACGTCAATGACCATAGTATCGAAGCTTTTCGCCATCGTTACCAACCGATTTTAGGGGTTCAATTCCAAGTGGATGCTAGTCCAGGGCCAAGGGAAAATCTCTATTTTTACGATGAATTTTTAGAATTAATTGATGCCAAAATTCACGAAGGTAGAAGGGAGAAGGAATGATGAATCAAAACCAGAAATTGCTTCTCCTATGTGGGGATTCTTATCAGGATATTAGCCTCTTGGCTGCGGTAAATGAAGCACAAAAACTCAATGCCAAGGATGGGAATGCTCTGGTCCTTTATCTGGGCGAAGAAAATACTATCACCCAAGAAGCTGGAGAACAGGTTGTAGTCAGTAAGCTTAAGCTGGATGCTCTTAGGACGATTCTTCTTTCTTATACTGGATCTCGTTTGCTCTTAGCCTTTGCGGATAAACAGATTTTGAATCTCTTGTTTCGTTTGGAGGAAACTGGATTTTTCAAAGAAGTATCGATTAGGATTGTGGGACCGAGCCTTCAACGTTATCGTAGTTTTTATCAGCAGGCAGATCAACGACGACTCTTTCAAGAGCTGGGTTATCAGGTACCCGCTTCCGCACTGGTTGGCTCGGTTCGCGAAGCCATCGAGTTTTCTGAAGGCATTCAATTTCCTATTATGATCTGGCCGGTAGCGAGCAAGCAAGGGCAGGGGCGAAAGATTGCCCATAACCTGGATGACTTGTGCGAAGCAGTAGAAACGGGACTTTCGGTCTCTCCAAGTCAGCAGTGTTTGCTAGAATTTTCGACCTATGGCTTTAAGGAATTGGATTTTGTCGTTATGCGAGATCGCGAAGACAATCACTACCTGGCGGCCTCTATCGAAAGCATTGATCCTGTCGGGATCCACTCTAGTGACTCTTATCAATTTATGCCAGCGGTCACCCTTACTGACCGGGAGTTTCAAAATCTTCGAGAAGCAGCGATCCATATCAGTCGCTATTTGAAACTGACAGGAGCTATTTCCATCAAGTTTGCATTGGATCCGACGAGCTATGCTTTTTATATCTTAGAGGTTAATCCATTTGCATCAGATAGTATCTCGATGGCCTCTATGGGCTTGGGCTATTCCTTGTTTGAGCAAGGAGTTCAGCTACAATTAGGGCGATCTCTCGAGCATTTGCTTCACCCTTTATTAAAGGATCTAAAGGCTGTCTATGAACCAAGTTTGGACTATATCTTCTTTAAGATTCCGATTTTTTCGGATGCTGCTAAAAATGCCCGCCTCAATACCCAAATTCACTCTTATGGGGCAGTTTATGGATTTGGGAAGAGAATCGATGAAGCTTATCAACAAGCCCTAGAAACCATTAAAGACAAGAACTTGCTGACCATCCTTCCTGAGGAAATGAGCGATGATGAATTAATCCAGAAAATTGCTCGTCATATGCCCCACCGGCTCTTCTATATCTTAGAAGCCTTGAAACGTGGTTTTGAGTTTGAGGAACTCTTGGATTTGAGTAAATTAGCCCCAATTTATTTGCAGGTTTTGGCTAATCTAGTGGAGTTAGAAAAAGGAGCAGAAGTTGCAACAAGCCCAGCCTTTCTTCCGGTTGAGCCATCAGCTGGCTTATATGAGGTCAAAGCGGGAGCAGCCTATTATCTGACCCAGAATGGAACCAATGAATCATTGGCTTTGGACGCTGCTTGTGTCTTGGTGGATGATCTAGAAATCGGTGATGAGCGTTTTTACCAAAAGGTGAGAAAGAAAGTGAAAGAGCTGAAAGAAAAAGGACAACAGGTGATCTTACTCACGAATCGTCCTTTTACAGAATCTTTGGCAGATAAAGTCTATTATCTTCCTATTAATGAGACAAGCCTTCACCTGATTCAGACCATTGATCAGGTCAAAGATATTGTCAAGCTTTCTAATAGACAATAAAGGATCCGGACAATCTATCCGAATCCTTTTTTGTTTCTTATTTTTTGGTCACAATACCGATAATGGTATCAACTGCGCGTTCCATGGTTTGGAGACTTACGTATTCAAAGCGACCATGCATGTTTTCGCCACCGGCAAAGATATTAGGTGTTGGAATCCCCATAAAGGAAATTTTAGAGCCATCTGTACCACCGCGGATCGGTTCAATGATTGGAGTGATTCCAAGATCTTCCATGACTTCCTTAGCAAGGGTGATTGGTGTCATATCTTTTTCAATCACTTGCTTCATGTTGTAATACTGATCTTTGAGGGTGAGGAGAACGCGTTCGCTACCGAGCTCCGCATTCATCTGATCGGCAATAGATTTCATAAGGTCTTTGCGTTTCTCAAAGCTTTCTGTTTCAAAGTCCCGAATGATATAGCTAGCACTTGCTTCCTCGACAGTTCCATCGATGTTCATCAAGTGGTAGAAGCCTTCATAGCCTTCGGTTAATTCTGGACGTGCTCCTTCAGGGAGTTTGTTATGGAAATCAATGGCCAATTGAAGAGCGTTGATCATTTGACCTTTGGCTGTACCTGGGTGGACATTGCGTCCTTTGAAGGTGATTTCAGCCCCAGCTGCTGAGAAAGTTTCGTATTGAAGCTCTCCGAGAGGACCACCATCAACAGTATAGGCAAAGTCTACATCAAAATCCTCTGCATCAAATTGATCTGCACCGACTCCGATTTCTTCATCTGGACCAAAGCCGACACGGATTTCTCCATGTTTGATTTCAGGATGAGCTGTCAGGTATTCAATAGCTGTCATGATTTCAGCGATACCTGACTTATCGTCTGCACCCAGAAGAGTAGTACCATCCGTTGTGATCAAGGTTTGTCCCTTGTAGTTGTTCAAATGAGCAAAATCAGCTGGATCGAGTGTGAAACCAGAGTCACCAAGGGTAATGACACCGCCATCATAATTCTCAACAATTTGTGGATTGACATTTTCGGCATTGAAGTCAGCGGTATCCATGTGAGAGATAAATCCAATCTTGCGAGTAAAGCTTGGATCGTTAGCTGGAAGTGTTCCAATAGCATAGCCGTTTGGCAAATAGTAGACGTTTTGAAGACCCACGCGTTTCATTTCAGGGATCAAGACGTTTGTTGCAAAATCAACTTGTGATTGGGTACTTGGAGTGGTTGTAGAATTTTCGTCTGAACGTGTGTTAACCTTTACATAGGTAATAAAACGGTCCAACAAATTTTGGTATTTCATGATCATTCTCCTTTTTCAGTTTCAATTAATTTGTGAATAGCATGGGCCACGCCATCCTCATCATTGGTCAGGGTGATGAAGTCTGCGATTTCCTTGACAGCAGCATTGCCATTTCCCATGGCGACACTGTAACCAGCAAAACGTAGCATTTCAAGGTCATTATTGGCATCTCCAAGAGCCATGACCTGGTCTCTTCTGTAACCTAATGTTTGACTTAATGCTTGAAGAGCAGAAGCCTTGCTCGCGCCTTTTGGCAAGATTTCAAACAAGATATCCTGTGAACGTACAGTGTTAAAATCGGCCTCTAATGCAGCCTCGTTCTGAGCTTGGAAGTCATCAATAGCAGAAGGATCTCCTACGTACATGGCTTGAAAAATAGGAACAAGGTTGGGCAGATCCTCTTCTGAGACAAGTGTCGGTTTACTATTAACAATACCCGCATCCATCGTGACAAGTTCACTGGCTTCAGGTGCAACCACTAGGTAGTGATCCATATCAAATAAGGTTAGCTGGACGTCTGTATCTTCCGTCAAAACTTGCAACCGGTGCATGTCCTCAAGGCTTAATTCTTCCTTACCAATGATTTCCCAATTCTGAGTAGACAAGGTTGTACACCCGTTATTGATAATCATATAGTAGTTACCATCAGGAAGTCCAATCTCTTCAAAGATAGGACGTACACCCGCTAAAGGGCGCCCAGTACAGATCACAATATCATAACCGGCTTCATGGGCTCGGTGGAGAGCTTCAATATTGCCTTTAGAGAGAGTCTTATCCTCATGCAAAAGAGTTCCGTCCAAGTCAATCGCAATTAATTTAATCATTTGATTTCCTCCAAATCAAGAGGAACAAAGCCATCAATCACTTTTCCAATCACCCCAGGTTCCTCATCTAGTGGAATGATTTGATCACTATATTTCTTATTGAGGGAAACCAGTCGAATACCGTTGGCCTCACGAAATACTCGTTTGATCAAGGTCTGCCCATCAAAATCAATGGCATAAATAGCCCCTGCCTGATCATAATAGGTTTGCTTGATTAACACAACGGCCCCTTTTACGTATTTAGGCTCGAGGGAATCCGTATGAATCCAAAAAGCCAAATCGTAAGGAATCTTTTGATCAAACCAAACGATATCAGCTTGCTTCTGATTTTGGTATGCTGCAAAAGAATCATAGACAGAATACGAGTGGTATTGCTTTTCAATTTTCTGTCTTTCTTTCTGATGGGTCAAGAGACTCTTTCCATAAGAGAGAAGATTTTCTTGATTTCCTTCATCGAGCTGTTTATACAATCGTTCAATTTCTGAATCAATGACCACAAAATCATTGCGTAATCGCGGGTCAATTTCAGCAACCGCTACCTGGAAAAAGGCTGCAATCTTCTCTAAATTTTCAGGAACGGGAAGAGAAGTTCCTTTTACATATCCAGTCAGGGTACTTGCAGGGATTCCAGTAATACGAGATAATTCGATCTGTTTTTTTCCTTGTTCTTTCAGTAATTCTCTGATTTTTTCCGATATAATCCGTAATGCCTCTTTGTCTTGAGGGCTTGCTTTTCCACGACCTCTAGCCAACGTACTCACCTCCTTGTATTTACCCTTACTATTATAATGAATTAAATCGAAAAAGTAAATAGAAATCCCTGAGAAATGCGAAAAAAGATGAATTTGATCTAAATCGGATTTTCATTTTAAATTTTATCAGATATTCCTTTACTTTTTGAGGAAAAAGGTCTAAGATTATACCAAAGAGTTCATGGAGGTGGAGCTATGATTCGTACTGTTCAAGTCAAAGATGCAGGTCAAATTAGAGATTTATGTCACCAAGCATTGGGGTATGATTCAACCCTTGAGAAAGTGGCAGCTCAGATCGATAAATTTAATTCGCCAGATTCGGATCATTTTTGCTTTGTTTATGAAGAGGACCAAACAGGAAATATTCTTGGTTATGTGGAGGCAGAAGTTTATGAAAGTCTCTATAGTGATGCTGGTCTAAATATTTTAGGACTTGCGGTTTTTCCATCTGCTCAAGGACGTGGGATCGGTCGCCGATTGATGGAGCGAGTTGAAGAACTTGCCAAAAGCAAGCATTATGCTTTTATCCGTTTAAATTCTGCCTCTCATCGAAAAGAAGCCCATCTCTTTTACGAACGAATAGGCTATGAGGGAAATAAAACGCAGAAGCGATTTTTGAAAATAATGAATTAAGATAGGCAAAGGCCTATCTTTTTTGTTATAATGAAGAGTACGATTAAATTTACTAGGAAGATGATTATGCCAAATTTTGAAGAATTAAAAAAACGACAAGAGAAGATTCGGAACTTCTCGATCATCGCCCATATTGACCATGGAAAGTCAACCTTGGCCGATCGAATTTTAGAAAAAACCGAAACCGTGTCTAGTCGGGAGATGCAAGCCCAACTCCTAGATAGCATGGACCTGGAACGGGAACGTGGGATTACCATTAAGCTGAATGCCATCGAGTTGAACTACACGGCTAAAGATGGGGAAACCTATATCTTCCACTTGATTGACACACCAGGACACGTGGACTTTACCTATGAGGTTTCGCGGTCGCTTGCTGCCTGTGAAGGTGCCATTCTCGTAGTAGATGCCGCTCAAGGGATTGAAGCTCAGACCCTAGCCAACGTTTACTTAGCGCTGGACAATGATTTGGAAATCCTGCCAGTTATCAATAAAATCGACTTGCCAGCTGCAGATCCAGAACGTGTGCGCACAGAAGTAGAAGATGTCATCGGTCTAGATGCTAGTGAAGCTGTCCTAGCTTCTGCCAAGGCTGGTATTGGGATTGAAGAAATTTTGGAGCAGATCGTTGAGAAAGTTCCAGCTCCGACTGGGGATGTAGAAGCTCCTCTTCAAGCCTTGATCTTTGACTCTGTTTATGATGCCTATCGTGGAGTAATCCTTCAGGTCCGAGTGGTCAATGGAATGGTCAAACCAGGCGATAAGATCCAGCTCATGAGCAATGGCAAGACCTTTGATGTTATCGAGGTTGGGATCTTTACTCCTAAAGCAGTTGGCCGTGATTTCCTGGCAACTGGAGACGTTGGCTATATTGCGGCCTCTATCAAGACCGTTGCGGACACCCGCGTCGGGGATACGGTGACCCTAGCGACCAATCCAGCAAGTGAGCCACTACATGGATACAAGCAAATGAACCCAATGGTCTTTGCCGGTCTTTACCCAATCGAATCTAACAAATACAATGATCTTCGTGAAGCCTTGGAAAAATTGCAATTGAATGACGCCAGTCTTCAATTTGAACCGGAAACTTCTCAGGCCCTTGGTTTTGGTTTCCGTTGTGGTTTCTTGGGGCTCCTTCATATGGACGTTATCCAGGAGCGTTTGGAGCGTGAGTTCAATATTGACTTGATTATGACGGCACCGTCTGTTATCTACAAGGTTAATTTGACAGATGGAGAAGCACTGGATGTCTCCAACCCTTCTGAGTTCCCAGATCCAACCAAGATCGCTTCGATCGAAGAACCGTATGTTAAAGCCCAAATCATGGTGCCACAAGAGTTTGTCGGGGCGGTTATGGAATTAGCCCAACGGAAACGCGGGGATTTTGTGACCATGGATTACATCGATGAAAATCGGGTAAATGTCATCTATCAAATCCCACTGGCGGAAATTGTCTTTGATTTCTTTGATAAATTGAAATCTTCTACTCGTGGCTATGCGAGCTTTGATTATGAGTTGTCTGAATACCGTCCTTCTAAATTGGTTAAAATGGATATCCTTCTCAATGGCGATACTGTCGATGCCCTCAGCTTTATCGTTCACAAGGATTTTGCCTATGAACGTGGTAAGTTAATCGTTGAGAAACTCAAGAAGATTATCCCTCGTCAACAGTTTGAAGTGCCTATCCAAGCAGCCATCGGTCATAAGATCGTGGCCCGTACAGATATCAAGGCCCTTCGTAAGAACGTCTTGGCCAAGTGTTATGGTGGGGACGTCTCACGGAAACGTAAGCTTCTTGAAAAACAAAAGGCTGGTAAGAAACGGATGAAGGCCATTGGATCTGTAGAAGTACCACAGGAAGCCTTCTTATCTGTCTTGTCAATGGATGAAGAATAACATTTAAAGTGCCTCAAAAGGGCACTTTTGTTTTATGTTCAAAAGAAATAGACTGAATTAGAAAGGTTGGATCAGATGTGACACTTATCCTATTTTAAAATACCCACTTTCATGGTAGACTAGAAGAAAGAAAACGTTCTCAAGGAGGTTGAGCATGAAACACAAATTATTGACCGCATCACTAACGATTCTTTCTACCTGCACACTCATGGCTTGTAGTCACACCACTCAAAAGGACACAGCAGCTTCTTCTACAAAAGAAAGTAGCAGTAAAGTCGAAAAGCAAACAAGCAGCTCTTCGTCAAAGGATACTTCTTCTACAAAGAAAACCACTTCCAGTCAAGAAACCAAGCGGATTGGAAATGCAGATTATGGTTACATCGATATTCCAAGTAAATGGATCAAGTTCACGGATATCGATGGGACAGAAGCTGTCCAATATACAGATGGCAGTGGCTATAATATTGTCACCTTGAACAGCTTTACGCGGGAAAAGGCCAAAGTTCCTGCGGATATCGAGTTTAATGCTGAATTTCTAGCCAAGAAACTGGCTGTAATGTGGCAAGATAACCAGGATGTTGGGAAGATGACGGGAGCGCGGACTAAAGTCGCAGGACTGGACGCCTACCAGCTTCAAATCATCATGAAATCCGGTCAATATTTGATTACTTGGATTTTTCAGAAGGGTGAAAAAGTTTATACCATTTCTTTTGAAGGGGATGCAGAAACCTTGAAAACCTTTATCCCATACATCGAAGACACTTGGAGTCTAGATGGAACAGGTGCTGTAACCGATTAATTAAGTGAGATAGATCGCAAGATCTATCTTTTTTCACAGTCTTTGTGGTATAATGCTTCTATTGTTTAGAAGAGGAAATAGAGGATGACACAGGAAATTGATATTGAAAAATACCATCAGTTAGCTCTCCAAAAGCAAAAGGAGCACCGCAAGGTATTGGCGAATCTCAAGAAGAAGCCACCTAAGAATTTAGATAAAATAGCGCAAGAAATCCACGATGAAGTTTTCCAAGAAATCGATTGTACGGCTTGTGCTAATTGCTGCAAAACCTTAGGGCCCGATTTTAAGGAAGCGGATATCACGCGGATCGCCAAATATTTCAAGATGAAGCTTCCTGCCTTTGAGGCAGAATTTCTTCAAGTTGACGAAGATGGGGACAAGGTTTTTAAATCCATGCCTTGCCCCTTTCTTGGTGGGGACAATCTCTGTTCCATTTATGATGTACGCCCAAAAGCTTGTCGGGAATTCCCTCACACCGATCGCAAGAAGATCTATCAGATCAACCATCTGACCATCAAAAATACGCTCACTTGCCCAGCTGCTTATTTATTTGTAGAAAAATTGAAAGATCGTTTGTAATGACATATAAATTTTTACTTTTTGATTTGGACCATACCTTGTTGGACTTTGAATCTGCTGAAGAAACAGCCTTGACGCAGATGTTAGAAGACATGAATTTTTCAGATGTAGAGGCCTTTAAAGATTACTACAAACCTATGAACCAAGGGCTCTGGAAGGATTTAGAACAAAAGAAGCTCACCAAACAAGAACTCGTGGATAGTCGGTTTGCGATTGGGTTTGCCCACTTTGGGATCACGGTTGATGGGGCCGAGATGGCTCTTCGCTACCAAGATTACATCAGTCTTCAAGGGAAGTCATTCCCAGGGGCGGAGGACTTACTGGCACGACTTGAAAAAGCAGGTTACCAGCTCTATGGTGCAACGAACGGAGTGACTGCCATTCAAGAAGGACGCTTAGCTCATTCTTCCATCGCGCCTTATTTTAAAGAGGTCTTTATCTCTGAACAGCTTCATACTCAGAAACCAGAACCTGCATTTTTTGACAAAGTAGGCCAACTGATTCAAGATTTTAGCAAGGAAGAGACCCTCATGATCGGTGATTCTTTGACAGCTGATATCGCAGGAGGGAATGCTGCGGGGATTGCTACCGTTTGGTATAATCCAGATCACAAGGAAAATACCAGCCAAGTAGTGCCAACTTATGAAGTTAGCACCTATCAAGAAATCGTCGATTTACTGCTTAATTAAAAAATTTTAAACACTGTCAAGTTTTTTTCTTGACAGGTTGATGAAATGTGTTATAATAGATCATGTGCTAAATAGCTTGTCTATTTCACCGAAAATTAAAATATAGAAAAGAGACTTATAAAAATGGCAGTTAAAATTCGTTTGACTCGTATGGGTTCTAAGAAAAAACCTTACTACCGTATCAACGTAGCAGATTCACGTTCACCACGTGATGGACGTTTCATCGAAACAGTTGGAACTTACAATCCACTTGTTGAAGAAAACCAAGTAACTTTGAAAGAAGACCGCGTTCTTGCATGGTTGGCTGATGGAGCTCAACCTTCAGATACAGTTCGCAACATCCTTTCAAAAGCTGGTGTGATGAAGAAATTCCACGATTCTAAATTCTCAAAATAATTTTTTAAGTAGGTTGATGTATGGATACGATTGAAAATCTCATTATTGCAATTGTGAAACCCTTGATTTCACAACCGGATGCTTTAACCATCAAGATCGAAGATACTCCTGAATTCTTGGAGTACCATCTTGACCTTGATCCTAGCGATGTTGGTCGTGTAATCGGTCGAAAAGGTCGCACCATTTCTGCGATAAGAACGATTGTCTACTCTGTCCCAACTGAAGATAAAAAAGTAAGAATCGTTATTGACGAAAAATAAAAGGCGGGACTTGGTCCCGTTTTTTGTTGGAAGGAGAAAGAATGAAAGAAGTGACCATTGGCCAATTACAAGCCTATTTACAAGAACATTACCAGAATACTCGGACAGAAGAAGGACTATTTATCAAGCTGGTTGAAGAGGTTGGGGAAGTAGCCGAGGTCTTAAATGGACGTTCTGGACGGAAAGCGGGTGTCCAGGATTCAAATGAGGAATTGGCTAAAGAACTGGCTGATATCATTCACTACACGGTTGCTATCGCGGCCATCAATGAGATTGACCTTACTAAAACTATCTTTGAAAAAGATAAAACAGCAGCCGTAAAATACCAGCACGAACGGGATTTGGAGCAGTTTTTAGCAGATAAGTCCATTTGAGAAAATCCCTTGAACGTGATAAAATAGAGTGAATAAACTACACTGGAGAAATCATGAATTACTTTAATGTCGGGAAAATTGTCAATACGCAAGGTCTGCAAGGAGAAATGCGGGTCTTGTCTGTGACAGACTTTGCGGAAGAGCGTTTTAAAAAAGGAGCAGAGTTGGCTCTCTTTGATGAGAAGGATCGTTTTGTCCAAACAGTGACCATTGCCAGTCACCGCAAGCACAAGAACTTCGATATCATCAAGTTTAAGGATATGTGCCATATCAATGCCATCGAAAAATTCAAGGGTTTTAGCCTCAAGGTTGCAGAAGAAGATTTGACGGATTTGGAAGATGGCGAGTTTTATTACCATGAGATTATCGGCCTTGATGTTTACGAAAATGACCAGCTAATCGGTCAGATTAAGGAAATCCTGCAACCAGGTGCCAATGATGTCTGGGTCGTGAAACGAAAAGGCAAACGAGATCTTCTCTTGCCTTATATCCCACCAGTCGTCTTGAATATTGATATCCCAGGAAACCGGGTGGATGTAGATATCTTAGAAGGGTTAGACGATGAAGATTGATATTTTAACCCTCTTTCCAGAGATGTTTTCACCCCTGGAGCACTCCATCGTCGGAAAGGCTCGTGAAAAGGGACTCCTCGAAATCAACTACCATAATTTCCGCGAAAATGCGGAGAAAGCGCGCCATGTGGACGATGAACCCTATGGGGGCGGGCAAGGCATGCTTCTACGAGCGCAGCCGATCTTTGATGCCTTTGATGCCATTGAGAAAAAGAATCCGCGCGTGATCCTGCTGGACCCTGCTGGTCGGACCTTTGATCAATCTTATGCTGAAGAGTTGGCTCAGGAAGAAGAATTGATCTTTATCTGTGGTCACTATGAGGGCTACGATGAGCGGATCAAGACCTTGGTGACAGATGAGATTTCTCTTGGAGATTATGTTTTGACAGGTGGCGAGCTAGCGGCCATGACTATGATTGATGCGACGGTGCGCTTGATTCCGGAGGTGATTGGAAAAGAGTCCAGTCACCAGGATGACAGTTTCTCCTCTGGTCTTCTAGAATATCCTCAATACACACGGCCATATGAATACAGAGGAATGACGGTTCCCGATGTCCTCATGAGTGGTCACCATGAAAATATCCGTCAATGGCGCCTCTATCAGAGTTTGAAAAAAACCTTAGAACGTCGTCCAGACTTGCTAGAAAACTATGAGTTGACAGCAGAAGAAGAGAAAATGTTGGAACAAATTAAACAAGAAGACTAACAGCGTCAGCTGTTTTTCTTTTGCTCCAAAATATTATGAAAAAAACTTTTTAAACCTACTAGTTATTGGTAACAAAATGTGGTATGCTAAGGGGTAGAGAAACTTCAAGAAAATTGTTAAGTTTTGGGGGTGAGTTTAATGGGAAAGAAATTAGGAAAATCGGTTTTCACGACAGGGATTGCTGCAACAACAGTCCTATCTGGTATGTTTCATCACAAAGCAAATGCCGAAGAGGTCAAGCAAAATGAAAATCCAGAAACCAACAGCACGGAAGTAGTTGAAAAACCAATTACGGTTGATGAGTTGAAGCAAATTACAGCTCAAAAAGGCCAAGTGGTGAAAGATGTCCATTACCAAGAGCAAAAGGTGATCGATGCTCAAACGGAAGTCAAGGCTGCTGGACAAGAACTGGAAGAAAAGAAAGCAGATGTAACGGATGCGGAAAACCTGATCGCAACGACTTCAAATTCACAAGTTCAGAATGCAGAAAATGACGTCAAGGTGGCGCAAGCCTATGTGACCATCGAAGAAAATAAGGTTCGAGAGGCGGAAGCTGCACATGATCAAGTTGTAGAGGCTGTTCGTCAACAGGAAAATCAGGTTACAGCTCAGGAATCTTTGGTCGATGTAGCACAAAATGAATTGAACCAAGCCAAAGCACCGATTTCTAATGATGAGAATGTGCTCAACCAGGCTTTGTTGGAGCAAAGTCAAGTCGAGCAAAGTATCCGAGAATCTCAGAATCATCTTGCAACCTTGCAAGCGAGTCAGCAAACTGGCTCAGATACAGTGGCTCAAATTGAGAGCGACATTCAACTGGCTCAAACACGTCTGACAGATTTGAAAGCAGTCATCGCAACAAAGGAAGCAGAATTGGCAGCCTTAGAACAAGCAGCGGCCAATAGCCCAGTTCAGTTAAGTCAAGCAACCTATGAAGGTTACTTGCAACACTTAGCTGACAATGGCAATGAAGCTGCAGCGAGTGCTTTAGCCCTCTACAAGCGTGGTCGGGAAGAAGATAGCTTGACGGTTGGAGAGTCTGGATCTTTGCAAGCCAACCTCCGAGCTCTTGAAATTGCTGATGCTATCAACGCTTATCGTCGCAATGCCGGCCTGCCTGAATTGGAGCTGGATCCCTATTCCCTTCCAGCCAGTCAAGTACAGTTGGAATACTTCAAAAAAGCCAACTGGCATATGTTTAAGTATTTGCCAAACGAAAACATTGCTTATGGCTTCTCACCTGCTGGTGCGGTTGACTTTTGGTACAATGAAAAAGCGGCTTATCAGGAAGTAGCGGCTCAATATGGTCTACCAACAGACGAAACACAAATCGATGCCAATGACATTTATATGAAAATTGGGGCTGAGGCCTTTGCTAAGGTTGGTCACTACCTCCAAATGGTAGACAACAAAGCGACAGCTTTATCAGTCGCTTATGACCCTAGCAATGCCATGTCAGAAGCAGCTTTCTTACACAGCCCGGTCAATTCAGCAGTGTCAACCAGTGCACTCGCTTACCAATTGCGTCAGGGAGCTGGCGCAACGACGACAAGATCAGATGTGAAAGCAAAATCTGATGAAGTTGCTAATCTCAAGTTAGACAAGGCCAATCAAGAGTCTCAAATCATTATCTTGCAAGGCAAATTAGAAGACGCCCGCCATGCTAATTCAAATGCGGCAGTAGAGATGGCCAATGTCCAAAAGACCATCCAAAATTACAAGATTCTTCTTGTGAGCAAGGACCATGCGGTTGAAAAGGCGAAGGCGACTCTGGATGTATCTCGAGGTCGGATTGAAGCAGCCATCCAACCAAAAGAAGCAGCCCTTCAAAAAGCGAAAGATTTGTTAGCGGCTGCGCGTGAGAAATTAGATCTATTAAAAGCAGAAGAAGCAGAAAAAGCCCAAGTCGTTCAAGAAGCGCATGAGGGCTTGAAGGCAGCTCAAGAGCGCCTGGTTGCAGCTGAAAAACGTCTTTCTGACTTTAAAAATGCACCAGAATTATTGGTCAAAGCCCAATCCGTTTTATCAGCTGCGGTGGCTAATTTAGAGAATAAAAAAGAAAAATTGGAAGCAGAATTTACAACCCTTCAATCTTATCAAAGTGTTGTGGAGCTGTTGAATTCCCAATATGAAGATCTAGCCTCACGGATGGATCCAGCTATTTTAGAAGCAGCAGATATGCCAATGGATATCCGCTCAAGCAATCCAACAACTTTCTCGGATAGACCAACGGTTCTTCCAACAACTACCAATAGTCCACAAGTGCAAGCACCAACAGCTACTCCGGCGCCAAAACAAGAAGCTAAAGTAGAAGAAATCAAACCGAAAAAAGAAAACAGCCAAGCTGTGGCTGGATCTGATTCCTCCAAATATGCAGTAGCAACAACAGGTGTTGCCGTTGGGTTACTTGCTGGATTGTTTGGTTTCAAGAAAAAGAAACAATCTTCAAAAAATGATTAAGACATACCGAAGATAGAGTGGATGCTTAGACACTTTATTGCTTAAACTCTTCAAAGAAGATATATGAGGGTGGGAAAAGAACTCTTTTAACAAAATGAGTTCTTTCCTGCTCTTTTTTTGTACACTTTTAGAATTTTTGAAAGAAAATGATAGAAATTGATAAAAAGTGTTGACATTTTTTGGAGATGGAGTATAATAGTCCTTGTAATCGATTGCAAAAGGAGGAGAAATGCTTAAGTCTGAACGAAAACAATTCATCCTCGAGAAGGTACTGAAGGAAAAATTTGTTTCCTTAGAAACCCTTGTACAAGAGCTAGGGACGTCTGAATCAACGGTTCGACGTGACTTGGATGAATTAGAAGCTGAAAGTAAACTTCGCCGGGTTCACGGTGGTGCGGAAAGCCTGCATTTTCTTCAAGAGGAAGAAAGCAATAAAGAAAAATCTATCAAAAACATTCAAGTTAAGTCAAAGATCGCTGTAAAAGCAGCGGAATTGATCAAAGATCATGATGTGATCTTTATCGATGCCGGGACGACCAATGAACTTTTGGTACAAGAAATTGTCAATCCAACAGTAACCGTGGTGACCAACTCGATTCACCATGCGACCAAGTTGGTCGAGCGAAATGTTCCGACGGTCATCATCGGTGGGAAGGTAAAATCTTCTACAGATGCTAGTATCGGAGGGATCGCGCTCAATCAAATCGGTCAGTTGAATTTTGACAAGGCTTTTCTTGGAATGAATGGAATCGATGATGAATTTTACAGCACTCCAGACCTGGAAGAAGGATCTGTCAAGCGTGCGATTATCGA
Organism: Streptococcus sp. HCA-5024; assembly: GCF_037890265.1. Classification (NCBI taxonomy): domain Bacteria; kingdom Bacillati; phylum Bacillota; class Bacilli; order Lactobacillales; family Streptococcaceae; genus Streptococcus; species Streptococcus sp. HCA-5024. The sequence continues at coordinate 198,436 of NZ_JBBKBR010000001.1, read as the reverse complement.
AAATGCGAAAAAAACCTATATCCTAGCGGATGATTCGAAAATTGGGGTGACATCCTTTGTCAAAGTGGCTCCTATTAAGCGAGCCATGATTATCACCAATCAAAGTGAACCGCAACGATTAAAGGTTTTAAAAGAAAAAACGGAGGTTATAGAGGTTTGATTTATACAGTAACACTGAATCCAGCAATTGACTATATTGTCCGTCTCGATCATGTAGAGACTGGAGCGGTCAATCGGATGGCTTCGGAAGATAAATTCGCCGGTGGTAAGGGAATCAATGTCAGTCGTGTCTTGAAGCGGCTCGATATTGAGAACACAGCGACTGGATTTATCGGTGGTTTCACAGGACGCTTCATCGAAGACGTACTGACTAGCGAAGCCATTTCAACCAACTTTGTGACAGTGGATCAGGATACCCGGATCAATGTCAAGATCAAAGCTGATCAAGAAACAGAGATCAACGGGAACGGTCCAGAAGTGACAGAAGCGCAGTTGCAAGAATTACTCAGCATCCTATCAAGCTTAACAGCAGATGATGTGGTAGTCTTTGCAGGATCTGCCCCATCTTCACTTGGAAATGCCATTTACAAACAATTGATCGCAGCAACTCGTGCGACAGGAGCGCAAGTCGTTTGCGACTTTGAAGGGCAAACCTTGATTGATTCCTTGGAGTTCAATCCCCAATTGGTCAAACCAAACAACCATGAATTGGGAGATATCTTTGGCGTTACCTTGACGGAATTGCCAGAAATTGAACGCTATGCCAAAGAAATTTTGGCCAAGGGTGCACAAAACGTCATTATTTCCATGGCGGGTGATGGTGCTCTTCTGGTCAGTCCAAGCGGCACTTACTTCGCAAAACCAATCAAAGGGGAAGTGAAGAATTCTGTTGGAGCTGGAGATTCCATGGTAGCAGGCTTCACTGGGAAGCTCGCAACGACGGGAGATGTTATTGAAGCCTTCAAATGGGGAGTGGCTTGTGGAACAGCGACCACTTTCTCAGATGATTTGGCAACAGCTGATTATATAAAAGAAACTTATGAAAAAGTAGAGGTAGAAAAACTATGAAAATTCAAGACGTTTTAAATAAAAACGTGATGTTGTTTGACCTTCAAGCAACAGATAAAGAGGGCGTGATCAATGAGATGATTCAATCGCTCGTTGATAATGGTGTGGTGACAGATTTTGACACCTTCAAGGCTGGAATCATGAACCGTGAAGCACAAACTTCAACTGGTTTGGGTGACGGAATTGCTATGCCCCACAGCAAAAATGAAGCAGTCAAAGAAGCAACGGTCTTGTTTGCAAAATCAAACAAGGGTGTGGACTATGCTTCGCTTGATGGCCAACCAACAGACTTGTTTTTCATGATCGCAGCTCCAGAAGGGGCAAATGACACTCACTTGGCAGCCCTTGCTGAATTGTCTAAGTACTTGATGAAACCAGGATTTGCAGACAAACTTCGCCAAGCAAGCACTCCTGATCAAGTGATCGCAGCCTTTGATGCAGAAGAGCAAGAAGCTGCCGCTGAAGAAGCGAAAAAAGCAGAAGCAGTCAAAGAAGCAGCTTCGTCTGACAAACCTCTCATCGTTGCCGTTACAGCATGTACAACAGGTATCGCCCACACTTACATGGCAGAAGAAGCCCTCATCAAAAAAGGGGAAGAAATGGGTGTTACAGTCCGCGTTGAAACCAACGGGGCATCTGGTGTCGGCAACCGCTTGACAGCTGAAGAAATTGCCAAAGCTGAAGGGGTTATCATTGCAGCAGATAAAGCAGTTGAAACCGCTCGTTTCGATGGCAAAAGATTGATCTCTAAACCAGTCGCAGCTGGTATTCGTCAAACAGAAGAATTGATCCAAACCATCTTGGATGGCAAAGCAGATGTCTTCCACGCTGAAAATGCTGCACAAGCTAGCGCTAGCCAAGAAAAATTGAGCTTGGGTGGAGCTTTCTACAAACACTTGATGAGTGGGGTTTCTCAAATGCTTCCATTCGTTATCGGTGGTGGTATCTTGATCGCCCTTGCCTTCTTGATTGACCAAGTTATGGGTGTACCTCAAGATCAATTGTCTAGTCTTGGTTCTTATCATGTATTAGCAGCACAATTTAAAACAATTGGTGGAGTAGCCTTTGGCTTCATGCTTCCTGTACTTGCAGGTTACATTGGATTCTCCATCGCTGAAAAACCTGGTTTTGTAGCTGGGTTTATCGCTGGATCTATTGCTAGCTCAGGGTCAGCATTTGGAAATATCGCCTACGGTGCTGCTAAAGGTGAATTACCAGCAGCCGTATCATCAGGTTTCCTTGGAGCTTTGGTAGGTGGTTTCCTTGCAGGTGGAGTTGTTCTCTTACTTCGCAAAGCCCTTGCAGGTCTTCCACGTTCACTCGATGGTATCCGCTCTATCCTTCTCTTGCCATTGCTTGGTGTTGGTTTGACAGGATTCTTGATGTTCCTCATCAATATTCCAATGGCTGCTATCAATACTGGTCTTAACAACTTCCTTTCAAGCTTGTCAGGTAGCTCAGCTGTCCTTCTTGGACTTCTCGTCGGCGGTATGATGGCTGTCGATATGGGTGGACCAGTTAACAAAGCCGCTTATGTCTTCGCTACAGGTACACTTGCTGAATCTGTTGCTTCAGGTGGTTCTATAGTTATGGCAGCTGTTATGGCAGCTGGTATGGTTCCTCCATTGGCAGTATTCGTAGCAACTGTATTGTTTAAAGATAAATTCACACAAGAAGAACGCGATTCAGGTTTGACAAACATCGTTATGGGTCTTTCCTTCATCACAGAAGGTGCCATTCCATTCGGTGCAGCTGACCCAGCTCGTGCCATCCCTAGCTTCATTGCTGGTTCAGCATTGACAGGTGCCCTTGTTGGTCTTGCAGGATTGAAACTAATGGCTCCTCACGGAGGAATCTTCGTTATCGCCCTTACATCAAATCCACTTCTTTACATCTTGTTCGTATTGATCGGTGCAGTTGTAAGTGGTATCTTGTTCGGATTGCTTCGCAAACCTAAAAACTAAATATGATTAAAAGGTTGGGAAACCCTGGCCTTTTCTTCTTGTACAAGTGAAAAAATCACCTCCTTCGGCGTTGGTATCTTGAGCTGAATTATGATATAATAAGCCTATCGCATATTTTTAGGAGAATAAAAATGGATATTCAACGTGAAAAAGAATTTGTCAGCCAATACCACTATGATGCTCGTAATTTTGAGTGGGAAAAAGAAAATGGCATCCCTGAAACAAAAGTAGATGTAAACTTTCAATTAATCAATCGTGATCAAGAACAAAACACAACTTCTTTGATTGTCATCTTGAGCTACATGATCGTTTTTGACGGTTTTGTGATCAGTGGAACCATCACTCAAATCAACCACTTGTTTGGTCGTTATGTCAATGAACCAAGTGAATTCAGCAAAGACGAAGTGGAAGAATTGGCTCGCCCTTGCTTGAATATGCTCAACCGTTTGACTTATGAAGTCACAGAAATTGCCCTCGATTTACCGGGTATTAATTTGGAGTTTTAATCAATGAAATTAGCAGTGATCACGGATTCGTCTGCCTATTTACCGCAAGACGTGCTCCATCACGACGACTTATTTATTTTAGAGATCCCGATCTATATAGATGGGGAGTCTTATGTTGAAGGGAAGAACCTGACACATGATGAGTTCTACCAAAAGATGGCGGCGTCTAAGGAATTGCCAAAGACTAGCCAGCCGAGTGTTGCAGAGTTAGAAGAAGTCTTATCTGGTTTGACAGCTAAGGGCTATACGCATGCTATCGGTCTTTTCTTGTCATCTGGTATTTCTGGTTTCTACCAAAATATCCAATATTTGAAGGACGAATTTGAAGGCTTGACCGTCGAATTTCCGGACTCAAAAATCACCAGTGCTCCTCTAGGGATGATGGTAGAAGACTGCTTGAAATGGGCTGGTGAAGGCCGTTCCTTCGACGAGATTGTTGCCAATGTCCAACACCAGATTGATGGAACCTCTGCCTATATCATGGTGGATGATTTGAACCACTTGGTTAAAGGTGGTCGTCTGTCAAATGGGGCTGCCATTCTTGGGAACCTCTTGAGCATCAAGCCTATTCTTCATTTTAATGATGAAGGCGTGATTGAGGTCTTTGAGAAAGTCCGGACGGAAAAGAAAGCCATGAAACGCTTGGTAGAGATTGTTGTATCTGATATCGCAGATGGTCATTACCAAGTCTTTGTCATCCATGCCAATGTCCCTGAAAAAGCAGAAGCACTTCGCCAACTGCTCATTGAAGAAGGAGTGGAAGGTGACATTCCTTTTGCTACCTTTGGAGGAGTTATTGGGACGCACTTAGGTGACCATAGCTTAGCAGTTGGGTATATCCCCATCGTTTAAGGAGAATTCTATGTCAATTAAAGTCATTATCGCAGGTTTCAAGGGAAAAATGGGACAAGCAGCCTACAAGATGGTGTCTGAAGATCCTGAGTTAGAATTAGCTGGCTTGATCGATCCATTTACTGATGAGACAGAGGTTGCAGGAGTCCCTGTCTTTAACCGCAAAGAAGATCTTGTGGGTCTAGAGGCAGATGTTTGGGTAGATTTTACCATGCCCAAGGTCGCTTACGAAAATACTCGCTTTGCAATTGAGAATGGCTTTGCGCCTGTTGTGGGAACGACTGGATTCACTCCTGAGCAGATCCAAGAATTGACAGACCTTTCACGTGAAAAGGGCCTGGGTGGCTTGATCGCGCCGAACTTTGCCATCGGAGCCGTGCTCTTGATGCAATTTGCAGCGCAAGCAGCCAAGTATTTCCCGAATGTGGAAATCATCGAATTGCACCACGATAAGAAAAAAGATGCACCGAGTGGAACAGCGATTAAGACCGCTGAGTTGATCTCTGAGAAGCGCGAGAAGATCCAGCAAGGTGCAGCAGATGAAGAAGAGTTGATGCCTGGAGCAAGAGGTGCAGAGTTTGAAGGGATGCGCATCCATTCGGTTCGATTGCCTGGCCTAGTCGCTCACCAAGAGGTGATTTTTGGTAGCCAAGGCGAAGGGTTGACTCTCCGTCATGATTCCTATGATCGTGTTTCCTTCATGACAGGAGTAAATCTAGGAATTAAAGAAGTTGTCAAGCGTCATGAGCTTGTCTATGGTTTGGAACACTTACTATGAGATTAGAAAAGATGCCTTCTGAGTTTCAGGAGGCTTTACCAATATTAGAGAAGATTAAAGCAGCTGGTTTTGAGGCCTATTTTGTCGGGGGATCTGTCCGTGATGCCCTCTTGGATCGTCCCATTCACGATGTCGATATCGCTTCCTCCTCATACCCAGAAGAGACCAAGGCGATTTTTGATCGCACAGTAGATGTCGGTATCGAACATGGGACCGTCTTGGTCCTTGAAAATGGGCAAGAATATGAAATTACGACCTTCCGGACGGAGGATGTCTATGTCGATTATCGCCGTCCAAGCTCCGTGTCTTTTGTACGCTCACTAGAAGAAGACCTCAAGCGTCGTGATTTTACGGTGAATGCCTTTGCCTTAAATGAAAAAGGAGAAATTGTTGATCTCTTTCATGGACTAGAAGATTTAGAAAACAAGGTTCTTCGGGCGGTTGGCCTTCCAAACGAACGGTTTAACGAAGATGCGCTCCGGATCATGCGAGGCTTTCGTTTTCAGGCCAGTCTTGGCTTTGAATTAGAAGAGGCAACCTTTGATGCCATGAAGGAGTGTGCTCCATTACTTGAAAAGATTTCAGTAGAGCGCACCTTCATCGAGTTTGATAAGCTCTTACTTTCCCCATACTGGAGACAGGGATTGGAAGCCATGCTGGCCAGTGGAGCCTATCACTATCTGCCAGAGATGAAGGATCGTAAAGAAGTGATCGAGCGGTTGTTTGATATAGAGCTAGAATATACCTTTTCAACTTCTGAGCAAGCCTGGGCTGCTTTGGTCTTAGCATTAGAGATTCAAGATATTCCAAAATTCTTTAAGAAATGGAAGACCTCTAGAGACTTTGCCAAGACGGTGGAGCAGATCGTGGAGATTCTAAAACTTCGAGAAAATGGAAGTCTAGACCAGCGTGCCTGCTACAAGTATGAGAAGCGTTTGTTGCTACTAGCTGAAGAGCTCCGTGAAGCGTATGCCTTGAGTGTGGATTATTTGGCCATTGAGCGCGTTTATGATAGCTTGACCATTCATGATAAGCATGAAGTGGTGGTCAATGGCGGTATGCTGATCAAGGAATATGGCTTCCAACCGGGTCCAGCCTTAGGGGAGATGTTGACAAAGATTGAATATGCCATTGTCGATGGGGAGCTGGCTAATGAGAAAGAGGCCATCATCGCCTATATCCAGCAAGTAAAAGAGGAGGAATAATGAGCGATTTTATTGTCGATAAATTAACCAAATCGGTCGGAGATAAGACTGTCTTTCGTGAGATTTCCTTTATCATTCACGACTTGGATCGGATCGGACTGATCGGAGTCAATGGAACTGGCAAGACCACTCTGTTAGATGTGTTGTCAGGTCGCTCTGGCTTTGATGGAGATGTGAGTCCTTTTTCTGCAAAGAGTGATTATACGATTGGCTACTTGACTCAGGAGCCAGACTTTGATGATCAAAAGACGGTTCTGGATACGGTGCTATCTAGTGATTTGCGCGAAATGCAGCTGATTCGTGATTATGAATACTTGATGGCGGATTACCGAGAAGAGAATCAAGCCCGTCTTGAAAAGGTCATGGCGGAGATGGATTCGCTCAATGCTTGGGAAATCGAGAGTCAGGTCAAGACAGTCCTTTCCAAACTTGGGATTGAAGATTTGAATGCCAAAGTTGGGGATCTATCTGGGGGCTTGCGTCGTCGGGTGCAACTGGCCCAAGTTTTGCTGTCTCATCACGACCTGCTCTTACTAGATGAGCCGACCAACCACCTGGACATTGATACCATCGAATGGTTGACCAATTTCTTAAAGAACTCTAAGAAAACCGTGCTCTTCATTACTCACGATCGCTATTTCTTGGATAATATCTCGACGCGGATCTTTGAGTTGGATCGAGGTGGCTTGATCGAGTATCAGGGCAACTACCAGGATTATGTCCGCTTAAAGGCTGAGCAAGACGAGCGTGATGCAGCCCTTCTTCATAAGAAGCAGCAACTCTATAAGCAGGAGTTAACCTGGATGCGGCGTCAACCACAGGCGCGTGCGACCAAGCAACAGGCGCGGATCAATCGATTCCATGATCTCAAACAAGACTTGTCTGGTCAAAGCAGCCAGACAGATTTGGAGATGAACTTTGAGACCAGCCGAATCGGAAAGAAAGTCATCGAGTTTAAAGATGTGAGTTTTGCTTTTGAAAACAAACCAATTTTACAGGACTTTAACCTCTTAGTCCAAAACAAGGACCGCATCGGGATCGTCGGAGATAATGGCGTCGGAAAATCGACTCTACTCAATTTGATCGCTGAGCGACTCCAGCCACAGTCTGGGCAAGTCATTATCGGGGGAACTGTGCGGGTGGCTTATTTCTCTCAACAGATTGATGGGTTGGATGAGAGCAAGCGCGTGATTAATTTCCTCCAGGAAGTTGCTGAGGAAGTGAAGACGACCGTTGGGACAACTTCGATAGCAGATCTCTTAGAGCAATTTCTCTTCCCGCGTTCCATGCACGGAACCTTAATCGAAAAACTCTCCGGTGGGGAGAAGAAACGCCTCTTTCTCTTAAAACTCTTGATTGAAAAACCCAATGTGCTTCTCCTCGATGAGCCAACCAATGATTTGGATATCGCAACCTTGACGGTTTTGGAAAACTTTCTTCAAAACTTTGGAGGTCCCGTCATTACCGTTAGCCACGACCGCTATTTCCTAGACAAGGTTGCAAGCAAGATCCTGGCTTTTGAAAATGGGGGCATTCGTGAGTTCTTTGGCAATTATACGGATTACCTGGATGAGAAAGCCTTTGAAGCTGCTCAAGTAACGGCTAGTCACAAGGTTGAAAAAGAGAAACCTGTCAAGCCAAAAGAAGAGAAGAAGCGCATGAGCTACATGGAAAAGCAAGAGTGGGCGAGCATTGAAGCAGATATCGAAGCGATTGAAAATCGGATCGCAGAGATTGAAGTGGAGATGAATGAAAACGGCTCTGACTTTGGCAAATTGTCAGCTCTTCAAAAGGAATTGGATCAGGAAAATGAGCGATTGCTTGAGAAATACGATCGCTATGAATACCTGAGCGAATTAGATGAATAAGGAGGCCCTATGAATCAATTGAACCGTATATCCCTTGGGATTTCAGCCACTATTTTTACCATTATCGGTATCGTCTTGTTTATCAATCCGATTGAGCACATCGGCTCATTTAGCTGGTTGATTTCCTGTGGCTTCTTTTTAATTTCCCTTTCGCGTTTTTCACGCTATTACCGATTGCGCCAAGCTGGTATCATTCAGCAGCAACAGCTCTTTCACAGTATGGTCGCTTTGGTTTTTGCGGTCTACTTACTGCTCTATGGCTACAAGACCTTGCCGATTGTATTTCCAGTCACTTTAGGAATTTGGCTGATCTACCGTTCGATTTTAAACTTCCGAAAAGCCAATTTCTACTCGAGGAAGGTTGAGGAACTGTCCAAGCGTTATATTTTCTTTGCCTTGCTACAGCTCTTCATCGGCTTATTCTTAATCGTTAGTCCGCTTTCGATTAGCGTCTTTCTATTAAATATTATTGGCTTGATTTTCCTCATTTTAGGATTTCAATCTTTTAGTCTCTTGTTAAAAAGTTAAGAAAAGTTACGTGCAAACCTTTGCGTTTGATAAAAAGTCTGATATAATAGATCTGTAAGTGTTTACAAGTTTGAAAGGAGTTACAGATGTCTAAAAAAATTATTGGGATTGACCTTGGGGGAACTTCAATTAAGTTTGCCATCCTTACTTTGGATGGGGAAGTTCAAGAAAAATGGTCTATTAAAACAAATATCTTAGATGAAGGTAGCCATATCGTGGATGATATGATCGAGTCTATCGCCCATCGTTTGGAATTGTTGGGACTAGATGCTGCTGAATTCCAAGGAATTGGAATGGGTTCACCTGGTGTTGTCGACCGCGAAAAAGGAACCGTTATCGGTGCCTACAACTTGAACTGGAAGACCCTTCAACCAGTCAAAGAAAAAATCGAAAGTGCGCTTCACATTCCATTCTTCATCGACAACGATGCCAACGTTGCTGCTTTGGGTGAACGTTGGAAAGGGGCTGGTGAAAACCAACCAGATGTTGTCTTCATGACACTTGGTACTGGTGTCGGCGGTGGGATCGTCGCTGAAGGTCGTCTCTTGCACGGTGTACGTGGAGCTGCTGGGGAGCTTGGTCACATCACTGTTGACTTTGATGATCCAATCCAATGTACCTGTGGTAAAAAAGGCTGTCTTGAAACGGTTGCATCTGCAACAGGTATCGTCAATTTGACTCGTCGTTATGCCGATGAGTACGAAGGGGACTCTCAATTGAAAGTCTTGATCGACAACGGAGAAGAAGTAACGGCTAAAACGGTCTTTGACCTGGCAAAAGAAGGCGATGCTCTTGCTTTGATCGTCTACAAGAACTTCTCACGTTACCTTGGACTTGCTGCTGCTAACATCGGTTCAACCTTGAACCCATCTAAGATCGTTATCGGTGGTGGGGTTTCCGCTGCTGGAGACTTCCTCTTGGATGGTGTGCGCAAGGTCTTTGAAGAAAACTCATTCCCACAAGTGCGTGAATCTACTCAATTGGCACTTGCTACTTTGGGAAATGACGCCGGTGTCATCGGTGCTGCATCCCTTGTATTACAATAAGATGAAATGGAGATCTGGCTCGTGCTGGGATCTCCTTTTTTCTGTCTCCTGTGATATAATGAAGACAAAACTGGATTCAAGGAGAGTATATGACAAAAGCAGATACAATTTTTAAAGAAAACATTCGAAAAATCATGGAAGAAGGAGTCTGGTCAGAGCAGGCGCGTCCCAAGTACAAGGATGGTAGAACGGCCAACTCCAAGTATATCACGGGAGCCTTTATGGAATTCGACCTCGCAAAAGGCGAGTTTCCCATTACCACCCTTCGTCCCATCGCGATTAAATCAGCTATCAAAGAGATGCTCTGGATCTACCAGGATCAGTCGAATAGTTTGGATCTTTTAGAAGACAAGTACAATGTCCACTACTGGAATGATTGGGAAGTAGGAGATAGCCGGACAATCGGTCAGCGCTATGGAGCTGTCGTCAAAAAGCATGACATTACGAACAAGATCCTCAAGCAATTAGAAGCCAATCCTTGGAATCGCCGCAATATTATTTCCCTCTGGGATTATGATGCCTTCGAGGAGACGGAAGGACTCTTGCCCTGTGCTTTTCAGACCATGTTTGACGTACGGCGCGTGGATGGAGAGATCTATCTAGATGCAACCTTGACCCAGCGTTCGAATGATATGTTGGTAGCTCACCATATCAATGCCATGCAATATGTTGCTCTTCAGATGATGATTGCCAAGCACTTTGGCTGGAAGGTCGGAAAATTCTTTTACTTTATTAATAATCTTCATATTTATGATAATCAATTTGAACAAGCAGAAGAATTGCTCCGTCGCGAGCCCTCAGATTGCCAACCGCGCTTGGTCTTGAATGTGCCAGATGGGACCAATTTCTTTAATATCAAACCAGAAGATTTTGAACTTGTCGATTATGACCCAGTGAAGCCACAATTGAAGTTCGATCTTGCCATTTAGTAATAAATCAAGGTTTTTTGATGCCTTGATCAATTGGTAAAATCCTTTTAGAATTAAAACAATTTTAGCTAAAAATTTTTACTCATTTTTGAGTCAAAATGTTTTGAAAATCGTTCGGTTTTCGTTAAAATAGATAAGGTTTGTAAAAACTAAACAATTTTAAAAAGAATGTTAATTTATAGATAAATATGGAGGTCCATTAGATGGGGAAAGACTTATTTAATGATCGTATTAGCAGATTCTCAATTCGTAAATTGAATGTGGGTGTTTGCTCAGTACTTTTGGGGACACTTGTCATGGTTGGTACAGCAGCAAGTGCAGCCGCAGAAGAAAAGACAGATACGACAAGTGAAAATGTAGCAACAGTTGCAACAGCGTCAGAAGCGTCCGCAACTTCAACAGCTACAGCAACTTCAGCAACATCAACAGCTGCAACGACATCTACTTATGATGCAAACGCAGCAATCACTGCACCAGAGACTTCAACTGCTGCAGCAACATCAACAGCACCTGCTTCAACTAGTGAAGCAAGTAGCACCAGTACAGCAGCGTCTGCAGCCTCAACTGCACCAGCAACATCAACTGCACCAAGCCTAGAAGTGACTACGTCAGCAAACAAGGCAGCAGAAGCAGTTTCAACAACTACAGATAAGAAGGAAGAACTTGCGTCAGGTGTCCAAGCACCAGCAACTGAAACTCCTGCTGTGACGGCAGAAACATCTGGTGGTAAACGCCGTAATCGCCGTGCATTGGGTGACGCAAATGATCCAAACTTGATTGGGGATGATGTTGTCGATGCAACTTCAACTCCGAAAGAAGAAAAACCAGGCTTTACAACAAATGTAAAAGCCGCAGACCTTGCTAGTCAAATCTCATGGTTGGACTTTGGGGATAAGGCTAACTGGACAGGTACAACGACAACGTCAGATGGCAAACTTGCACTCCAAGTTGGTGCTACCTATACTAAGGAAATAATGCCAGGCTATGTAGTTACCATCAAGGTTAAGTCTTTGAAACCATTCCAAGCAACTGAACTCTATAAAAAACGTCTTGAAGAGCGAGGAGCAACAGAAGCAGAAAAAGCAACTTATGATCCAAATGCAAAAAATGGATATATCAACTCTATTAATGATGCAGCAACAAAAGCTGCTTTTAATAATAAAGAAGAAGCAAAAGTAATTGCGGATCCACAAAATAGATGGACTGAAATCCGTAAAGAAGGGATCGACACTGGTAATAAACAAACTACGATTTCTTCAGAATTCAACGGTGGAAATATCGGTGTTCAGTTTGAAATTTCTGCGACCTTCCGCGGGAAAGCGGTCAAACCTGCTATTGTCATGGCGGATGGTGAGTCAGCTAACCCAGGTGAGTTAGTACTCTTCACTACAAACGGTTCAGGTTGGCAACATGTTGGGGAATGGTTTAAAAATAATAATAAGAATACAAAAAATTATGTTCCTCAAAATACAGCAGATCTATTTGACCCGTCAAAAAATTACGGTATTGTAAACGTTGATGGAGTTAACATTAGTGCACTTAACTTAAACCTTTTACGTAGAGCAACTGGTGTGGGTGAAGACGGTAAAACTGTAGCATGGAAATACTATGGAAGCGCAGACTTGAAGACAGGTGGTTTAGGAACAGGCGTATTTGGTCCTAACGTTTCTGCAAGCACGATTGCCGTACCTATGGTAATGACACGTGGAGCGTCCGAAGTTGGTTTGTATATCGCATCCTCAGGTAAACAATCAGCTATGCTTGGATTCTTCCCGCTTGATGAGGGAGATGCTCCTGAATCATATGGCAAGGCTGTTCATTCTATCGCAACGGTTGATGGAATAACCGGTAAAAAAATCAACCAACCTTATCTTGGTCACTTGAGCCCAGATATGGATGAAAACAACACTCTTGATTGGACCGGTGATGATAAAGCGACGACAGCTGATGAAGGCATCGACCAATTGCTTCCGAATGACCTCAAAGGAAAAACCAATGAGTTGATCAAGATGGATCGTACCAAACCAGGGAATTATACGATTACTGTTGAAGCTCACACAGATGGGGCGCCTCAAGCCAATATTTATGGTTGGGTTGACTTTAACCAAAACGGTACCTTTGATGAAGACGAACGCTCTGATTTAGCAACCATTACTAAGGATGGACCCGTTACTCTAAGATTCACCAAAAGCAAAACCTATATCGACCCTAGTGTCAATGAATTAGGGGTACGTGTCCGTATTGCTAAGGATGCTACTCAAATTGAGAGTCCGACGGGAATGGCCTTTTCAGGGGAAGTTGAGGACTTTAAGACTCAAATCACTCACCCACCAAAAGGAGAAGTCAAAGAAACAACTGGCCCTCAAGCTGAGAAACAAACAGCAACCGTAGCCTTTACTGCTCGAGGTTTGCAAGGCTATAGCCTTACTGAGTCAGCAAAAATTGATGAAACAGTAGCTCCACAAATGATCGATAACCGTACAGGGCAAGTCGTAACACCTGGAGCAGATGGCTACTATGCTGTAGCTGGTCAAGGGAAATACAAGATCACTCCAAACGGAACTTCTGTGGATGTTGAGTTCATTCCTGAAGATCACTTCTTAGGAACAGCGGATGGTATTTCGATTCGTCGTACAGATACCAATGGCTATGATACAGGTTGGTCAACGAAATTCCCGGCCGATGAAGCAAATGTCGATACGGCCATCAATACTATGGACGGTCTATACATCCCAACAGTTACTCCAAAAGACATGGAAGGCGAAGACAAGACGTCTACCGATGTGCAAGGAGCTACACAAACCGGTACACCAACCTTTAATGTAGTTGGAACGAACCAAGATGGTACTAAGATTACTGTCACTCCAAGTGCAACATATCCTGCTAAATTGGTAGACCCTGCAACAGGTCAACCAACAAATGCAACTTCTGTGACTGTAGCAGGAGAAGGAACTTACACCATCGATGATACGACTGGTCAAGTAACTTTCGTACCAGAACCTGGATTTACAGGTACTGCAAACGGTGTAACAGTTTCGCTCACAGCTCCAGTTGGACAAGACAAAGATGGTTTAGTTCGTGATGAATACCTCAAGACAGCAACAGCTAAGTACACTCCAACTGTTACACCAATCACAGTGACTCCTACAAACAAGGTTTCTGAAGACATTCAAAATGTCCCTCAAACCCAAACACCAACCTTTGATTTAAGTAACGACAAGACTGCTCAAATCACAAGCAAGAAATTGATTGACCCTGCAACAGGTCAACCAACAGATGAAACAACTGTGACTGTAGCAGGTGAAGGAACTTACACAATCGATCCGACTACAGGAGCAGTGACCTTCACACCTGAAAAAGACTTTGTTGGAACTGCGACTGGAGTGAAAGTCCAAGCGACAGCAACCATTACCAATGAAAAAGGTAAGACTGCAACCATCACTTCTGATGCAACATACACACCAACAGTAGTGGCTGCTAAACCAACTGCACAACCAGCAACCTCTAAGGATATCCAAGGTGCTACTCAAACAGGTACACCAACCTTTGCGGGTACAACTGTTTCTGTAAATGGTAAAGACAAAGAAGTCACTATTAAAGACAATAGCTACACATTGTTGGATAAAGATGGTAACGAAGTTTCAAGCACACCAGCTTATGCGGCAGATGGAACAACTGAAATCGGTAAGTTCTCTATTGACCCAGCAACTGGCCAAGTAACCTTCACACCAACGGATAAATCATACACTGGTGCAGTTACACCAGTTAAGGTTCAAGCTGAAAGCTCAAACGGTATCAAGGTGGATACAACTTATACACCAGAAATCGTTCCAGTAACTCCAACAGCAACACCAGCTGAAACCACTGACATTCAAGGGGCTACTCAAACAGGTAAACCAGAATTTAAGGGTGGAACTGTAACGGTTGATGGCGTTGAGAAGACTGTTGAAATCAACGATGCTGTTCCAGCAACATTTGACGATGGCTCAACAACTAAGACTGTTGAAGGAGTTGGTACTTACACAGTAGCAGCAGACGGAACTGTAACATTCGTTCCAGAAAAATCATTTGTCGGAACTGCACCAGCAGTGACAGTGGTACGTGAAGATAAGAACGGAACAAAAGCATCTGCAACTTATACACCAACAGTAACTCCTGTCACACCAACTGCAACACCAGCAGAAACAAAAGACATTCAAGGTGCTACTCAAACTGGCAAACCTGAATTCAAGGGTGGTACAGTTGAAGTTAACGGTGTTGAAAAGACTGTTCCAATCAACGAAGATGTTCCAGCAACATTCGACGACGGTTCTACAACTAAGACGGTTGAAGGCGTTGGTACTTACACAGTAGCAGTAGACGGAACAGTTACATTTGTTCCTGAGAAGTCATTCGTCGGAACTGCACCTGCAGTGACAGTAGTTCGTGAAGATAAGAACGGAACCAAAGCATCTGCAACTTATACACCAACAGTAACTCCTGTGACTCCAACTGCAACACCAGCAGAAACATCAGGCGTTCAAGGTGCTACTCAATCAGGCAAACCAACCTTCACTGAAGGCGACAGCCGTGTACCAATGAACGATGACGTTCCAGCAACATTTGATGATGGCTCAACAACTAAGACAGTTGATGGAGTTGGTACATACACAGTAGCAGCTGATGGTACAGTAACCTTTGTTCCAGAACCAAGCTTTACTGGTACTGCTCCAGCCGTAACTGTTGTTCGTGAAGATAAGAACGGAACCAAAGCTTCTGCAACTTACACACCAACTGTAAATCCAGTCACTCTTACTCCAACAAATAAAGTTTCTGAAGACATTCAAAATGTCCCTCAAACCCAAACACCAACCTTTGATTTAAGTAACGACAAGACTGCTAAAATCACTAGCAAGAAGTTGATTGACCCTGCAACAGGTCAACCAACTGATGAAACAACAGTGACTGTAGCGGGTGAAGGAACTTACACAATCGATCCGACTACAGGAGCAGTGACCTTCACACCTGAAAAAGACTTTGTTGGAACTGCAACTGGAGTGAAAGTCCAAGCGACTGCAACGATTACAAATGAAGATGGTAAAACAACCACCATCACTTCAGATGCAAGTTACACACCAACAGTTGTAGCAGCTGTTCCTACAGCTAAACCAGCAACCTCTAAAGATATCCAAGGTGCTACTCAAACAGGAACACCAACCTTTGCGGGTACAACTGTTGAAGTAAATGGTCAAGATAAAGCGATCACGATTAAAGACAATAGCTACACATTGTTGGACAAAGATGGTAACGAAGTTTCAAGCACACCAGCTTATGCTGCAGATGGAATAACTGAAATCGGTACGTTCTCTATTGACCCAGCAACTGGCCAAGTAACCTTCACACCAACAGATAAATCATACACTGGTGCAGTTACTCCAGTTAAGGTTCAAGCTGAAAGCTCAAACGGTATTAAAGTTGATACAACTTACACACCTGAAATCGTTCCAGTAACTCCAACAGCAACCCCAGCTGAAACTACTGACATTCAAGGTGCTACTCAAACAGGTAAACCTGAATTCAAGGGTGGAACTGTAACGGTTGATGGCGTTGAGAAGACTGTTGAAATCAACGATGCTGTTCCAGCAACCTTTGACGATGGTTCTACAACTAAGACAGTAGAAGGTGTTGGTACTTACACAGTAGCAGCAGACGGAACTGTAACATTCGTTCCAGAAAAATCATTCGTTGGAACTGCTCCAGCTGTAACCGTTGTTCGTGAAGATGAGAACGGAACCAAAGCTCAAGCAACTTATACACCAACAGTAACTCCTGTTAAACCAACAGCTACACCTGTTGAAACAACTGATATTCAAGGTGCTACTCAAACAGGCAAACCTGAATTCACTGCAGGAGACAGCCGTGTACCAATGAATGATGATGTTCCAGCAACATTTGATGATGGTTCTACAACTAAGACAGTAGAAGGCGTTGGTACTTACACAGTGGCAGCTGATGGTACAGTAACATTCGTTCCAGAAAAATCATTTGTCGGAACTGCACCAGCAGTGACAGTGGTTCGTGAAGATAAAAACGGAACCAAAGCATCTGCAACTTATACACCAACAGTAACTCCTGTGACTCCAACAGCTGAAGATGCAACTTCGACTGATAAACAAGGTCAAGAGCAAACAGGTAAACCAACCTTCACACCTGGTAATCCAAATGTTCCAATGGATGATGATACACCTGCAACCTTTGAAGATGGATCAACAACCAAGACAATTCCAGGCGAAGGAACTTACACAGTAGCTCCAGACGGAACAGTTACTTTCGTACCAGAAAAATCATTCACAGGAACAGCAACAGGCGTGACTGTGAAACGTGTCGATAAGAATGGTACTCCAGTTACTGCTAAGTACACACCAACTGTGACTCCAGTAACACCTACAGCAACTCCAGCTGAATCTGAAGCACCTCAAGGTGTGGTACAAACTGGAAGTGTAACCTTCACAGAAGGTGATCCTGTTGCACCAATCGACAAGGATACCATTACTCTTCTTGATGAAAATGGTCAGCCAGCTGCATCAGTAGTTGCTAAATCACCAGAAGGTAAAGAAATCGGTACTTTCACGGTTGATAAAGAAACAGGTCTTGTAACCTTCACACCAACGGATAAATCATACTCAGGTGACGTCGTTCCAGTTAAGGTTCAAGCTAAAGATACAAACGGAACTGTTGCTGAAACAACTTACACACCTAAGATTACTCCAGTCGTACCAACAGCTGATCCTGCAACATCGACAGATATTCAAGGTCAAACACAATCTGGTAAACCAACCTTCACAGAAGGTAATCCAAATGTACCAATCGATGAAGATACACCAGCTACCTTCGAAGATGGTTCAACCACTAAGACAGTAGATGGTGAAGGAACTTACACTGTTTCTCCAGATGGAACCGTAACCTTCGTACCAGAAAAATCATTCACTGGAACTGCTTCAGGCGTAACAGTGAAACGCGTGGATAAGAACGGCACTGAAATCACAGCCAAGTACACACCAACTGTGACACCAGTAACTCCAACAGCAACACCAGCTGAATCAACAGATATCCAAGGTGCAACTCAAACTGGTAAACCTAAATTCACCGAAGGTGACAGCCGTGTACCTATGAACGATGATGTTCCAGCAACCTTCGATGATGGATCAACTACGAAGACTGTAGATGGTGTTGGTACATACACAGTAGCAGCAGACGGTACAGTAACCTTTGTACCAGAAAAATCATTCGTTGGAACTGCACCAGCCGTAACAGTGGTTCGTGAAGATAAGAACGGAACAAAAGCTTCTGCGACTTATACACCAACCGTAACACCAGTTACACCAACTGCAGAAGATACAACATCTACTGACAAACAAGGTCAAACGCAAACAGGTACACCAACCTTCACACCAGGTAATCCAAATGTTCCAATGGATGATGATACACCTGCAACATTTGAAGATGGATCAACAACCAAGACTATTCCAGGTGAAGGTACTTATACAGTAGCTCCAGATGGAACTGTTACTTTCGTACCGGAAAAATCATTCACAGGAACAGGTACAGGCGTAACCGTGAAACGTGTTGATAAGAACGGTACTCCAGTTACTGCTAAGTACACACCAACTGTGACACCAGTAACCCCAACAGCAAGTCCAGCTGAATCAGAAGCACCTCAAGGTGTGGTTCAAACTGGAACTGTAACCTTCACTGAAGGTGACCCAGTTGCACCAATCGACAAGGATACCATTACTCTTCTTGACGAAAATGGCCAACCAGCAGAATCTGTAGTTGCTAAGTCACCAGAAGGTAAAGAAATTGGTACTTTCACGGTCGATAAAGAAACAGGTGTTGTGACCTTCACACCAACGGATAAATCTTACTCAGGTGATGTTGTTCCAGTTAAGGTTCAAGGTAAAGATACAAACGGAACAGTTGCTGAAACAACCTACACACCTAAGATTACTCCGGTTGTACCAACTGCTGACCCTGCAACATCTACAGATATCCAAGGTAAAACTCAAACAGGTACACCAAGCTTCACACCTGGTAACCCTGCAATCCCAATGGATGATGATGTGCCAGCAACCTTTGAAGATGGTTCAACTACGAAGACAATTCCAGGTGAAGGAACTTACACAGTTGCTCCAGACGGAACCGTAACCTTCGTACCAGAAAAATCATTCACAGGAACAGGTACAGGCGTAACAGTGAAACGTGTTGATAAGAACGGTACTCCAGTTACTGCTAAGTACACACCAACTGTAACACCAGTAACTCCAACCGCTGAGCCAGCAACATCTACTGACATCCAAGGTGCAACACAAACTGGTAAACCTGTATTTACTGAAGGTGACAGCCGTGTACCAATGAACGATGATGTTCCAGCAACATTTGACGATGGTTCAACTACGAAGACAGTTAAAGGTGTTGGTACTTACACAGTTGCTCCAGACGGAACAGTGACATTCGTACCTGAGAAATCATTTGTCGGAACTGCACCAGCAGTAACAGTTGTTCGTGAAGATAAGAACGGAACAAAAGCTTCCGCAACTTACACACCAACTGTTACACCTGTGACACCAACAGCTGATCCTGCTACATCAACAGATATCCAAGGTCAAACTCAAACAGGTAAACCAAGCTTCACGCCTGGTAACCCAAGTGTACCAATGGATGATGATGTACCTGCAACCTTTGAAGATGGATCAACTACTAAAGTTATTCCAGGTGAAGGAACTTACACCGTTTCTCCAGACGGAACCGTAACCTTCGTACCAGAAAAATCATTCACAGGAACCGGTACAGGCGTAACAGTGAAACGTGTTGATAAGAACGGTACACCAATTACCGCAACTTACACACCAACTGTAACACCAGTTACACCAACTGCAGAACCAGCTACTTCAATTGGTAAGAAGGGTGCCACTCAAACAGGCAAACCAACCTTCACAGAAGGCGATAGCCGTGTACCAATGAATGACGGAGTTCCAGCAACCTTTGAAGATGGTTCAACTACGAAGACAATTCCAGGTGTTGGTACATACACAGTAGCAGCAGATGGAACTGTAACCTTCACACCAGAACCTGAATTCACTGGAACAGCACCAGCTGTAACAGTGGTTCGTGAAGATGTGAACGGAACAAAAGCTTCTGCAACTTACACACCAACTGTCCTTCCAATCACTAAGTTTGTTGATAAAGAAGGTAAGGAAATCCCAGGATATCCTGCAGTTGATGGAGAAGAGCCAAAATCTGAAATTCCAGGTTACCGCTTTGTGGAAACGAAGAAATTGCCTAATGGTGATACTGAACACGTCTATGAAAAAGTGACGACTTCATATGTAGACGAAAATGGGGACCCAATCCCAGGTAACCCAACAGAAGATGGGGAACAACCGAAGAAAGATATCCCAGGTTATGACTTCGTGAAGACTGTTGTAGATAAAGATGGAAACATTCAACATATCTACAAGAAGACTGTGACACCAACTCCAATGCCGGATCCAACTCCGACACCAGAGCCACAGCCACAACCTACTCCACAACCGCAACCAACACCACAACCACAACCTACTCCACAACCAAAACCAGAAGAACAAACTATTCCTGTCGTTCCAGAAACGAAAGAAGAAGTGAAGTATATCGATCCACAAAATCCTACTGCACAACTTCCAAATACAGGAACAAAAGAATCTTCTACTGCTGGTCTTGCAATCTTTAGCGCTTTAGCAGGTCTGTCATTATTCGGATTTGCAAAACGTAAAAAAGAAGACTAAGCTAACTTGTGGCTAAGAAAAACCGCGAAAATCTCGCGGTTTTTTCTGTTTGTATCTAAAAAAATATCCTCCAAACTAGATAGTTGAAATCAGTCTTTTATAAGAAAATTTGATAAAATAGAAGTATCAGTGTAAAGGATGAGAGAATGAAAAAGATAATTGGTATCTGGGCTCAAACTGAAAATGGCATTATTGGGAAGGACCAAGTCATGCCTTGGCATTTGCCAGCTGAGCTTCAGCATTTCAAAGAAACAACCATGGGACAAGCCATTCTCATGGGAAGAGTGACCTTTGATGGTATGAAAAAACGGGTTCTACCAGGTCGGACTAGTATTATCTTAACGCAAGATCAAGCCTATGATCCTGAAAATGATGCTGTACTCGTCATGCACAGCAAAGAAGAAGTCTTGGAGTGGTACCAGAACCAAGAGAAGAATCTTTACATTATTGGAGGCAGTCAGATTTTAAAGCTCTTCTCTGACCAGTTAGAAGAATTGATCCAGACCATGATTCATGCAACGATTGATGGAGATACATTGGCACCGAGATTTGAAGAGAACCGCTATGAAAGAGTCCGTCAAGTCCATCATCCGAAAGATGAGAAGAACCCATATGATTTTACGGTCAACTATTATAAGAGAAAGGATTTAGACTAATGGAGCGAAGTGTCTTTGGTTTTTTTACAGCTGTCCTATGTGTCATCTGTTTGATTTGCGCCTTACAAACCTTTCGTAAAAAACGGTTTGGCCTCGCTATTTTATTCTTACTAAATGCTTTTACCAATCTTGTGAATTCCATTCACGCCTTTTACATGACCTTATTTTAAACTAAATAGAAACAGAAAATGACAGAAAGAGGAAATACATGCCAACGAATCAAAATAATGATATGATGGTTTATTGTTCATTTTGCGGAAAGAGTCAAGATGAAGTCCAAAAAATCATTGCAGGAAACAACGCGTTTATCTGTAATGAATGTGTCGAGTTAGCACAAGAAATTATCCGTGAGGAGCTAGCAGAAGAAGTCCTTGCAGACCTTAGCGAAGTTCCAAAACCAATCGAATTGCTCAATATCTTGAACCACTATGTGATCGGTCAAGATCGTGCCAAACGTGCTCTTGCTGTAGCGGTATACAACCACTACAAACGCATCAACTTCCACGATACGCGCGAAGATGAGACAGATGTTGAATTGCAAAAATCAAACATCCTCATGATTGGTCCTACTGGTTCAGGTAAGACTTTCTTGGCCCAAACCTTAGCACGTAGCTTGAATGTCCCATTTGCTATTGCCGATGCAACAGCCTTGACAGAAGCTGGTTATGTGGGAGAAGACGTTGAAAACATTCTCTTGAAACTTCTTCAAGCAGCTGATTTTAACATTGAGCGTGCAGAACGAGGCATCATCTATGTCGATGAAATCGATAAGATCGCTAAGAAAAGTGAAAATGTCTCTATCACACGTGACGTTTCTGGTGAAGGGGTACAACAAGCCCTCTTGAAGATCATCGAAGGAACTGTCGCTAGTGTCCCACCACAAGGTGGACGCAAACACCCACAACAAGAGATGATCCAAGTGGATACCAAGAACATCCTCTTTATCGTGGGTGGGGCTTTTGACGGGATCGAAGAAATTGTTAAGCAACGTCTCGGTGAAAAAGTCATCGGTTTTGGTAAGAACAATAAAGCTATTGATGAATCAAGCTCTTACATGCAAGAAATCGTGGCAGAAGATATTCAAAAATTCGGGATTATCCCAGAATTGATCGGACGTCTTCCAGTCTTTGCGGCCCTTGAGCAATTGACAGTTGACGACCTTGTCCGTATTCTGAAAGAGCCACGCAATGCCTTGGTAAAACAATACCAAACCTTGCTCTCTTATGATAATGTTGAATTGGAATTCGATGATGAAGCCCTTCAAGAGATTGCTAATAAGGCTATCGAAAGAAAAACAGGAGCTCGTGGACTTCGTTCGATTATCGAAGAAACTATGATGGATGTCATGTTTGAAATTCCAAGTCAAGAAGATGTCAAACTTGTCCGAATCACAAAAGAAGCTGTAGATGGAACTGAAAAACCAATTCTTGAAACAGCCTAGAAAGATGAAATATGGAAATTAACACACATAATGCGGATATTCTCTTAAGCGCTGCAAATAAGAGCCATTATCCTCAAGATGAGATTCCAGAAGTTGCACTTGCCGGTCGATCAAATGTCGGCAAGTCTTCTTTTATTAATACTCTCTTAAATCGAAAGAACCTAGCCAGAACATCTGGGAAACCAGGAAAAACCCAATTGCTAAATTTCTTCAATATCGATGATAAACTCCGTTTGGTAGACGTACCTGGTTATGGCTATGCACGTGTTTCTAAAAAAGAGCGCGAGAAGTGGGGGCGGATGATTGAAGAATACCTCACCAGTCGTGAGAACTTAAAAGCAGTCGTTAGTCTAGTCGATTTTCGTCATGAACCTTCTGCAGATGATGTTCAGATGTATGAATTCTTAAAATATTATGAGATCCCTGTGATCTTAGTAGCGACCAAGGCAGATAAGATTCCACGTGGAAAATGGAACAAACATGAATCCATCATTAAGAAAAAACTAGATTTTGATCCAGCAGACACTTTCATTGTCTTTTCTTCGGTAACCAAGGAAGGACTAGAGAAGTCATGGGATGCTATTTTAGAAAATGCGTTTTACGAAATAAATTGAAATGACATGAAAATGTCATTTTTGTTTTGGATTTATCTCGCAATTGTAATACAAGTGTAATATAAGTGGCTTTGTTTTCTTCTATCTATATGGTATAATTTCTATAAAGATAAAAGATGATAAAAATTTAATTGGAGATAAATTGTATTATGAAAAAGAAAATACGGAATAAAACGAAATTATTTGGTTTGTTCGTTTCTGTATTAGCAGTGGGGACATTTGCTGCTGCTATGAGCGAGCACGTCACATCAGTTGGCGCTAATGACGGAACTTACCAAGCTTATTCAGACCCTACTGAAGCTTTCATCTCACAAATTGGTGAGTCAGCTCGTCAGCTCGGTCAAGAGAATGACCTTTATGCTTCCGTTATGATCGCACAAGCTATTCTTGAAAGTGGATCAGGTCAGTCTGGCTTGTCTTCTTATCCGCATTACAACCTTTTCGGTATTAAAGGAAGTTATGCTGGCCAATCTGCAGTGATGCAAACTTGGGAGGATGACGGTGCAGGAAATGCCTATACGATTAATGACGCTTTTCGTTCTTACCCATCTTACTATGAATCATTGCAAGACTATGTAGCTGTTTTGAAACAAGGGCATTTTGCTGGCGCATGGAAGAGCAACACCTCAAGTTACCAAGATGCAACAGCAGCTTTGACAGGGGTTTATGCAACAGACACAAGCTACTATGCAAAACTTAATAACATCATTGAAACCTATAATTTGACTCAATACGATTCACCAAATGTTCAAGGTGGTATCACAGGTTCGGTATACAATCCATACCGTCAACAGTTCACTTCACAAGAAATCTTGAATTTGGATATCGCTTGGGCTAACCGTTTGAATTATTAAAAGTAAAACAGGCAGATGCCTGTTTTTTTGTTGTTTTTTTCACACAGTGATATTCGATATAAAACGTATGTGATGAAAAAATAATAATTCTCTCTGAAAACCTTTTCATTCTTTTCTCTCTATGTTATAATGATTTTATTCACAAACATTATATAAGGAGAATATTATGTCTGAATCTAATTTCATTCAAAAAGTAGGAGCGGCGTGTAATAAGAAAGAGGATCTCTATCAGAAATCTAAAACGCGCTATGCAGTGCGTTCTATTTTTGCTGGAGGATTTCTTACTTTAAGTACGGCGGTCGGAGCAGTTGCTGCAGACCTGTTGAATACCTTCGTACCTGGATCTGGTCGTTTTCTATTTCCATTCATCTTTGCCTGGGGCTTGGTTTACCTCTTATTCTTAAATGCGGAATTAACCACCTCAAATATGATGTATCTGACGGCGGGTACCTATCTAAAGAAAATTAACTGGAAGAAAGCGTTGGAGATTCTTCTTTATTGTACCTTCTTTAATTTAATTGGTGCTTTAATCGTAGCTTTTCTTTTCAATCAGACAACAGCCTTCGCACATATCGATCCAAAAGGTTTCCTAGCCACGGTAGCAGAAAATAAACTCCAACGAAGCAATCAAGTGGTTTTCTTTGAGGGAGTTATTGCCAATATCTTTGTAAATATTGCTATTCTTTCATATCTATATTTCAAAGATGAAACAGCGAAGGTGCTCTTAGCCCTATCTGCTATCTATATGTTTGTCTTTATGACCAATGAACACTTGGCTGCAAACTTTGCTTCTTTCTCATTGTTGAGCTTTAATTCAGTTTCTAGCCAATTGCCACATTTTGAGTTTTTAAATATTTTACGTCATTATAGCGTGACCTTCTTTGCCAACTGGGTAGGAGGAGGAGTTCTAATGGGACTAGCCTATGCTTGGTTGAATAATATCAAGAGCCTCTACAACGATTAAAAAATATAAAAAAAGTTTGCAAAAGTACTTGCATTCTTTTTTTATATATGATAAACTAATCTACGGTTTGAAAAAACTGCCTAAGACAGTAGGGGAGCTCGACTCATAAAGATCCTACCGAGGACAAAACGTATCAATTAAAAGAAGCGTATTGTACTTTCGTGTCTAGGTTTGGGCGCGTTTTTCTTTTGGAAAAATTCCCCAAGCAAAATAATTACGGAGGTGAACACACTAATGAGTGAAGCAATTATTGCTAAAAAAGCGGAACTTGTTGACGTAGTAGCTGAAAAAATGAAAGCTGCTGCATCAATCGTCGTTGTAGATTCTCGCGGTTTGACAGTTGAGCAAGATACAGTTCTCCGTCGCAACCTTCGCGGAAGCGAAGTTGAGTTTAAAGTTATCAAAAACTCAATCTTGCGTCGTGCAGCTGAAAAAGCTGGTCTTGAAGATCTTGCATCTGTATTCGTTGGACCTTCTGCAGTAGCATTTTCTAACGAAGATGTTATCGCACCTGCGAAAATCTTGAAC
Source organism: Streptococcus sp. HCA-5024 (assembly GCF_037890265.1). Classification (NCBI taxonomy): domain Bacteria; kingdom Bacillati; phylum Bacillota; class Bacilli; order Lactobacillales; family Streptococcaceae; genus Streptococcus; species Streptococcus sp. HCA-5024. The sequence continues at coordinate 172,835 of NZ_JBBKBR010000001.1, read as the reverse complement.
GATTTTGCAAAAGACGCTGAAGCACTTGAAATTAAAGGTGGTGCAATCGAAGGCGCTGTCGCATCTAAAGAAGAGATTCTTGCACTTGCAACTCTTCCAAACCGCGAAGGACTTCTTTCTATGCTCCTTTCTGTACTTCAAGCGCCAGTGCGCAACGTTGCTCTTGCAGTCAAAGCGGTTGCAGACAACAAAGAAGACGCAGCTTAATCTTAAGCTACGCAGCGTAGCCTAGCTACAAAAAATAAAAATATAAAATTAAAACTTATTTGGAGGAAATAACAATGGCATTGAACATTGAAAACATTATTGCTGAAATTAAAGAAGCTTCAATCCTTGAATTGAACGACCTTGTAAAAGCTATCGAAGAAGAATTTGGTGTAACTGCAGCTGCTCCTGTAGCTGTTGCTGCAGCTGGTGCTGCTGACGCAGGTGCTGCTAAAGATTCATTCGATATCGAATTGACATCTGCAGGCGACAAGAAAGTCGGCGTTATCAAAGTTGTACGTGAAATCACTGGTCTTGGTCTTAAAGAAGCTAAAGAACTTGTTGATGGTGCACCTGGGGTTATCAAAGAAGGTGTTGCTGCAGCTGAAGCTGAAGAAATCAAAGGTAAATTGGAAGAAGCTGGAGCTTCAGTTACTCTTAAATAAGAGGCATATACCAATTAGAATTCGGAATACTATAGTATCAGCCTTTTAGAATCGTGAACACATTTTAGAAACTGATAAATTAATTTAGTTTCCTGCCAAAAACCCTACCAAAAATTAATTTGGCAGGGTTTTTCTTTTTAATAAAATTATTTTGGAGAACAGTTGAATATTGTTCTCCTTTTTTTATTTTCTGGAGGGAAAATGACAAAAGAATTACAATCATCACGCTATATTGTCATTTCATTTTTAGTACGTGAAATGGGAATTGACATTGTTGAAGCCATATCTCTTATGGCTGAATTAGAAAAAAGTGGCTTGGTTCGATTGGAATCAAGTGGAGATTTAATACTCAAAGAACTTGGAGGAGTGCTATGAAACGAATTACCGCAAATCAATACCAAACTTCAGAACGGTATTATAAATTACCTAAGATTCTTTTTGAAGATGAGAAATATATGGATATGAAACTAGAAGTAAAGGTGGCTTATTCTATTTTAAAAGATCGCTTAGAATTATCTCTCAATCGTGGTTGGATAGATGAAGAAGGCGCGGTCTATTTAGTATTTTCTAATTCTAAACTGATGAGGCTGTTAGGTTGTTCGAAGTCCAAATTACTGTCCATCAAAAAGACTCTTAAAGAATATGACTTAATTGATGAAGTTCAACAGTCTTCAAGTGAGAAAGGAAGACTAGCCAATAAGATTTACTTAGGGGAATTATCTTCTACCCCAGTATCTATTTCTGACAGGCCTAGTGTTAAAAAAAGACTAGGGCAGGTTGAAAATGAAACGGCCCCCGTCTCATATTCAGCCCCTAGTGAGACTGAAGTTAGTGAGACTAACTATAGTGAGACTGATTCTTTATTTAGTGAGGATGAGGAGGATAGGAATACTCAACCTATCTTGAAAAGAAAAGTAGAAAACGTCACAAAATATGATCGAGATTATATTTGGGGATTGGTGCAAGATCAATTTAGACGAGAGGGGTTTTCTGAAACAGCCAGTGAAATTGCTATGACTGATTTTGAGAGAATCTATCAGTATGCTCTTGACAATGTTCGCTTTGTTAGACGTGCGGAAGTACTTGCTGAATTTGTGTTTAATGGCCTATATTCCGTTTGGAATAACCGTGTTAGAAAAGGAGGTGGTTAAATGTCACCAATCGAGTGGATATTAGTTATGCTCATTTTCATTTCAAGTGGTGTGACTCTTTGGACATTGATAGTCGATCAGAAAGGGGTGATAAAGAAATGAAATTTATTGATTTATTTTCAGGTATCGGTGGTTTTCGACTAGGAATGGAAAGTGTCGGACACGAGTGTATTGGATTTTGTGAGATTGATAAATTTGCTAGAGAATCTTATAAGTCCATTTTTCAAACGGAAGGAGAAATTGAATTTCATGACATACGAGATGTTTCAGATGACGAATTTAAAAAACTTAGAGGGAAAGTCGATATCATCTGTGGGGGATTCCCTTGTCAAGCATTTTCAATCGCAGGAAGACGATTGGGATTTGAAGATACTAGAGGAACTTTGTTCTTTGAAATTGCTCGGGCGGCCAAACAAATCCAACCACGTTTTCTTTTTCTTGAAAATGTTAAAGGCCTACTCAATCACGATAAGGGACGGACGTTCACCACAATCCTTACCACACTTGATGAGTTGGGGTTTGATGTTGAGTGGCAGGTGCTTAACAGTAAGGATTTTGGCGTTCCCCAAAATAGAGAGAGGGTGTTTATTATCGGACATTCTAGAAAGAAAGGTATCAGACTCTTATTTCCTTTCAGACGAGAAGGTCAAGCAACTAACTCTGAGACTTTAAAAACATTAGGAAATTTGAATCCATCAAAAAGTGGAATGAGCGGTAAAGTTTATTATTCAGAAGGTCTTGCGCCAACCTTAGTTCGTGGGAAAGGAGAAGGATTTAAGATTGCGATTCCTTGTATGACACCAGATAGATTAGACAAGAGACAAAATGGTAGACGCTTTAAGGAAAACCAAGAGCCAATGTTTACTTTAAATACTCAGGATCGTCAGGGCATTGTCGTTGTTGGAGATTTACCGACTAGCTTTAAGGAGACCGGTCGTGTCTATGGAAGTGAGGGGTTATCTCCAACACTGACTACGATGCAAGGTGGAGATAAAATCCCCAAAATACTGATTCCAGAACCAATCCAATTTCTAAAAGTCCGGGAAGCAACGAAAAAAGGATACGCTCAAGCAGAAATAGGAGATTCAATCAATTTGGAAAGACCAAGTTCTCAGTATCGTCGTGGTAGAGTTGGAAAAGGTATAGCTAATACGTTAACAACTAGTGGACAAATGGGAGTAGTAGTTGCTAGTTATGAAGGAGAAGATAAACAAGTTTATCATGTAGCCGGTATATTAATAGATGAACAATTTTACCGTCTGAGGATACGACGAATCACTCCTAAAGAGTGTTTTCGCTTGCAGGGCTTTCCTGATTGGGCTTTTGAAGCTGCTAGAAGAGTCTCTAGTAATAGTCAGCTCTATAAACAAGCTGGTAATAGTGTAACCGTTCCTGTGATTGCCGCAATCGCAAAGAAATTAAAAGAAATAGAGGAAAAAGATGAAAGCATTAAATAAAGAATCAATACTAGATTGTGATGAATTAGAAACAGAATTACATGATGCAGAAATCAAACAGCTGGATGAACAATTATTTTTGATACCCAATTATCCATGTGAGTTTGAAGTAACATTTTTAGATGATTACCATAAAAAACACAACTACCCACTATTTTACGAATCCTATCTTCAAAACGTGATGGAATTCCTTGAAAGTCAAGACATAAAGAATGGGGTTGATGCCTTTGTAGATGATCATCAAAATCTTGTTTTTGTTTTATATGGACAAGGCTATCGAGCCGAGGGAAAAGAGGGAATACTTACAACCCAAGTAACTGTAAAAGCTTATGATGAAGACAAGAAACCGATTAACTTCTCAAATTTATTAGATTCCTTAATCGTCTCAGAATATCAAATGGAACCGAATCTTTGGGAGGTCTCCCATGATTGATCTCTATCTAAGTAAAAATTGTCATAGAAATCAACTTCTTTTGGATTTCTTTCAAAAGTATGGCATAGATGTCACTCCTCATTCTATTTCTGAAATGACAAAGGATAAATTAATTGAGATGATGAGCTATTCTTCAGATTGTTTCGAGTTTTTATCTCCCAATTTATTACGTTTTAAGAATCGAGATAACCTAAAATTAACAGATTTCATCGAAATGATATTAAAAAATCCTGAACTAACCATCAGACTTCCTCTTGCGGTTTCAAATAAGCGAGTTTATCCAAATTTGAATCTGGAGGAGGCTAGAGCTTTATTGCCAAGAGATACGAAACAATTGATTTACATGGCACAAACACATTATTTATCTAACTAAAGGAGAATCAATATGGCAGAACGATTTTGGGAGAACTTGTCCATTATTTTGGCTGAAAGGAATATCAGCTGGATTGAGTTAACCAGAAAAATGTTTGCGGGAGAGTTTCACTATCCAAGTGAATTGAATCGTTTGTATCAAAAGATACGCCACTACAAGATGGAACAACGAATGCCTCAAAGTCCATGGGTAGAAAGGATTGTGCAGGTATTAGATTTAGATTATGAAGATTTATTTCGGAGGTAACTATGAAAAGAATAATTCCAGTTTATATATTCCAACAAGTAAATGTCTTATTGGTATCCCTATACTTACTGAAATTGCTTTGTATTAGTGAGTTAACCATACTACAGATTCTCTATTGTGCGTCGCTCATTTCTTTTTTATGGATGTATGGTCAACGAAAACAAGTTGTCAAGGTCAATATGAAAACTAGGATGAAATGGCTTGGTATTGGATTCGTTAGCCTACTGATTATAAATCTATGTTTTAGCCTAATCCATGCTCAAGGAACTACGAATCAAGCAAACTTAATTGGCCTTCAACATCAAGTCCCTTGGTTTTCATTTTTATTGTTATTAATCAATGCGAGTATGGTTGAAGAATTTCTGTATCGAGAAATTTTATGGAACCTGGTTAGAAAATTAGATATTCGAGTTGCTTTGACAAGTATTTTATTTGCCTTAGCTCATCATCCAGGAACCATTTTAGCTTGGTGTTTGTATGTTTCACTTGGGATGTTTTTAGGGCTTGTGCGATACAAATCGGACTTATGGGGCAGTATGGGGCTACATTTGGTGTGGAACCTATCAGTCTATGTCTTATTTTTTCTTTAATAATAGCTGGTCTGTCTTAAGCATGGATTAATTTTGAAATAAAAAAACTAAATGAATTGATTTTAAAGAAATAAAATGCTAACATATATAGTAGGTGTTAGCATTTTATTTCTAAGAAAGGAGAATGATATGGTTGATAAAAGAGAGAAACTGATGAACTCTTTCAATCAGTATGGTTTTTTAACTTTTAAACAAGTAATAGATGAAAATTTACACTACAAAACCTTATTAAAAATGGTTGCAGAAGGAAAAATCGATGCTGAAGAAAAAGGGTTATATCGCTTACCTGATATTTATTTAGATGAGTGGTTTGTCCTTCAGTATCGATTTCCAAAGGGAATCTTTTCTTTGGAGACAGCACTTTGGTTACATGGTTTATCTTTGACTATCCCTTTTAATATGACGATGAGTTTTCCTTATGGTACGAATACCAAAAACATTAAGGAAGCAGATATATGTCCTATTATTTTACGCTCTCACTATAGTGAAGGAATTATTGAAATAGAGCGCCTTCCTGGTCAATTTATTAAAGTTTATGAAGTTGAACGAGTTTTGGTTGAATGTCTAAGACCAGTTCATCAGGTGGATCTTCAAATTATTGCACCAGCGTTTAAAAAATATTTTCAACAAAATAAAATTCAATTACACAAATTATTTTATTATGCCCAGCTATTTAAAGTAACTGATAAGTTACAATCTTATACGGAGGTACTATCTTAATGTTTTCAAATGCGAATAGCTTTAAAGCAAAAATCAAAAACATTTCAAAAGATAAGGGAATTCCAGCTCAACAAGTACAACAACATTATTTAATTGAGCAAGTATTAAAGCTGATTTCTACTAGTTCTTATAGAGATTCCTTCATTGTAAAAGGAGGGTATCTAATAGGTCAAATGATTGGACTAGATAAGCGAACCACAATGGATTTAGATGTCACTCTGAAGGGAACCGAAATGAGCAGAGAAAATTTGATTCATATCTTTGAAGAGATTCTTTGTTCTAAAACTGATGGATTTTCATTTTCAGTAGATAAGCTAGAACCTATTCGCCAAGATGATGAATATGGAGGATTTTCATTAAAATTAAATGCAACTTTTGATACATTAAAGGAAGTTGTTTTTATTGATATTACTACTGGTGATAAGATCACACCAAGAGAAATTACTTATTCAATGACTTCTATCTTTACTAATGAAAGCATCAAGATATGGACATATAATCTAGAGACTGTACTTGCTGAAAAGTTAGAAACGATCATCAGTAGGGGATTAGCTTCGACACGCCCACGTGATCGATATGATCTTTTCACCTTGTATAAACTTAGAAAAGAAGAGATTAATCTAGAAGTATTAAAAAATGCACTTGAGAATACGGCAGAAAAACGTAAAAGTAAAGATACTATTTATAATTGGGAAGAACAAGTGAGAGGAATTGAAATTTCTGATTATCAGAAAGAGCTATGGATTCGTTATCAACGCCAATTTAAGTATGCTAAAGATATCTCATTTGATAACTCTGTTCAGGTCATTAGGGAAATTATGCAACAAATATTTTAGTACAAAAGCAACTCATTCGTAAAGCAGTGAGTTGCTTTTTTTATTCCAACAACCCCAAAAATGTGATAAAAATTTCAACTACTCTTATCTATAATAAAGCTACCTGTTCTTTGAAAATTGAATCCACTCCGTCTTGATTAGCGTGCCTGTGTAAGTAGGGACTGAGAGTATTTCCCTGTGAAGGGCAACTGGCACAAGACGTGTGTGAGAATTTTCTAACAGACACGGAGTTTATCGTTACCAGACTTAAACGATGCGACAAACTAGATAAAGGAGTTAATCATGAAGGTAGTAAACTTGTATGATTTGAAACAAATGGGAAATAAAGATGGTTGTACCATCCAATTGATTCATCACTTTCCTTTTGGTATGGGCTTAGGACATCTCAAAAAAGACTACATTGAATTTAAACGTGTTGGTATCGTTGATGGGAAAGCAGTAGAAGTTACTCTTCGAGAACCTTATTCTAGAGATCTACTGCAGGTTGTCAAGTCGATTAAGCAACGTCAGAAATTGATAGCTTATCGTTTTAAAGAAGGAAAGCTGCTATTTGTTAAGGAGGAGGCATCAGATGTCCTCTGAACAACAGGAACGAATGGCGGTTCAATATGCAGAGCGTAGTCTTTTATTTACTGTAAAAAGTCTCTTAAAGATTCTAGAATGGTCTAGACGTCAGGCTTTAGCACAGGATTCCGCCTATAAAATAGGGGTACAGAAATTAGAAGAATTGCTACAATCTCCCTATGCGATTGATACAATTAATCTGAAAAAAGATTTTTTAGACAAATCAATTGATATAGAGAAATTTAAAGCTTTTTTAGAAAAAGAAGAGATTCCTTTAGCCATCGCTTGGCAAGGGGATTCTCTGCATTTCTACACGAAAGACCGTTCGATTCTAGATAATCATTTAGACCATCTGTTAGAAAAAATGGTTAATGATCCAGAGAAATTAGCTGATTTTACCATGGATAAGTCTTTAGACCAAGCAATTGATGAGGCTAAATCCCAAATTACCTTTAGACAAGAAGGGGCCGTCAAACAGAAAGAGATGGTGAGATGATGTACAGTGGAAAGAAATTCCTACTATTCTCACTGTTAGGAATCTTACTAGGCTATCTTTTTCATCGTTTGACGCTTTTGTATGATTCCTATACTGGAAATAGCTTAGATAAATGGACTCATCTTCTGATGGAAGGTCAAGATGAAGTTCTTCAGTCGCCATGGAATGTTTCCTTTACTGGAAAATCAAGTGCTTTTTTTCTACTAGGATTTGTGATGATGTTGCTGGTTTATCTCTATTTAGAGACTGGCAAAAAACAATACCGAGAAGGGGCAGAATACGGGAGCGCCCGTTTTGGAACTCTAAAAGAAAAGAAGCTCTTTTACGGTAAAGAATTTTCTCATGATACGATCTTAGCACAAGATGTTCGTTTGACATTATTAGATAAAAAACCACCCCAATATGATAGAAATAAGAATATTGCGGTGATTGGAGGTTCAGGAAGTGGGAAGACCTTTCGCTTTGTGAAACCCAATCTGATTCAGATGAATAGTTCTAATATTGTAGTGGATCCTAAAGATCACTTGGCCGAAAAAACAGGCAAACTCTTTTTAGAACATGGCTACCAAGTAAAGGTGTTAGATTTAGTCAATATGAAGAACTCAGATGGCTTTAATCCTTTTCGCTATATAGAGACAGAAAACGATTTGAATCGCATGCTGACGGTTTATTTCAATAACACCAAAGGCTCTGGCTCCCGTAGTGATCCATTTTGGGATGAAGCTTCTATGACTTTGGTACGAGCTTTAGCCTCCTACTTGGTCGATTTCTATAACCCACCTAAAACAAGAGAACAGCTCATTGAAGAGAGTCGTTTGAGTCAAAAGGAATACCAAAACTTGTTGAAACGTCAAAAAAAAGAAGTGGAAGAGCGAAAAAAACGAGGGCGTTATCCAAGTTTTGCTGAAATCTCAAAACTCATTAAACACCTATCCAAGGGTGAAAACCAAGAAAAAAGTGTCTTAGAAATTCTATTTGAAAATTATGCTAAAAAGTATGGGACTGAAAATTTTACCATGCGAAATTGGGCAGATTTTCAAAATTATAAGGATAAGACTCTGGATTCTGTTATAGCTGTAACCACTGCTAAATTTGCCCTCTTCAATATTCAAAGTGTCATGGATTTGACCAAAAGAGATACCCTTGATATGAAGACATGGGGCAAGGAAAAATCAATGGTTTACTTAGTTATCCCAGATAACGATAGTACCTTTCGCTTTCTTTCAGCCCTCTTTTTTTCAACCGTATTTCAAACCCTAACAAGACAAGCAGATATTGATTTTAAGGGTCAATTGCCTCTTCATGTGAGAGTTTACTTAGATGAGTTCGCAAATATCGGAGAAATTCCAGATTTTGCTGAACAAACCTCAACAGTTCGTTCTCGTAATATGAGTCTCGTTCCCATTCTTCAAAATATTGCCCAACTTCAAGGACTCTATAAAGAAAAAGAAGCTTGGAAAACCATTCTTGGGAACTGTGATAGCTTAGTCTACTTAGGTGGGAATGATGAAGATACCTTTAAATTTATGAGTGGCTTACTCGGTAAACAAACCATTGATGTTCGAAATACTAGTCGTTCCTTTGGCCAGACAGGTTCAGGATCCCTTTCTCATCAAAAGATTGCTCGTGATTTAATGACACCTGATGAAGTCGGAAATATGAAACGACATGAATGCCTGGTTCGAATTGCCAATATGCCTGTCTTTAAAAGCAAAAAGTACAATTCCACTAAGCATCCAAACTGGAAATACCTAGCCAATCAAGAAACCGATGAACGGTGGTGGAACTATCAGATCAATCCTTTGAATCAAAGACAAGAAAATCATCTTGACGGCCTTAGAATTCGTGATCTAACTTTTGAATCTAGTTTAAAATAAAAATAGAAAAGAGGAAATAGATGATTACGCATTTTAAAGGTTTTGTTTATGGAGTAGACGCAAGTGCTATGTTTGCACAAGCTATGTCTTTGTTACAGAAGGGATTGATTGCGGTTGGTGCCTTTCTCGTTGTTGTAGGGATTGTCAACCTTGCAACCAACATTAAAGATGGTGGACCAGGTGTTCGGAATGCCATTCTTGAAATTGTCGGTGGTGTTATGGTCGGGGCTGCTGGAGCCTTTGTAACCCAGATTTCAATTTAGGAGGATAAACAATGACATGAATCTTAGTTTAGTCTCACCCTTTGTTTACCTTGCATCTGAAAAAATATCAGCTGAAAATTTATTTGAAGGATTTAATGTGGATTTACAATCTACGGTAGATCTGATTAAATCCCTATCAAGCTACAATCCAACTGTTTGGACTTATATGTCTAGTATTACTAAAAGTGTCATGCAGCCCCTTGGAGTTGCGATTTTATCGGTTGTTCTCATCCTAGAATTTTCGAAGATGGCAAAGAAAATTGCTAACTCAGGTGGAGCGATGACCTTTGAAGCCTTAGCGCCAATGCTGATTAGTTATATTATGGTCGCAGTTGTAATTACCAACACTACCGTCATTGTAGAAGCCATCATCGGGATTGCGAGTCATGCCATTGAACAAGTGGCCTCGATTGTGGCTCACGGTGGGGCAAAGTATGATACACTCTCTGGATTAAAAGGGTCAGGATTTATTGGCCGGATGATTGTGGGCTTTTTCGCCCTTCTCATTTGGCTAGTTCGGATAGTAAGTGCAGCCATGGTTAATCTTTTGGTATCTATTCGATTTATTCAACTCTACCTTATGATCCCATTTGCCCCTCTTACGATTCCAACATTTTTAAGTGATGAATGGAAGTCTATTGGTATAGGCTATTTAAAAAATATTATGGTCTATGCGGTACAAGGGGTTCTTATTTTTCTGATTGTTTCTCTTGTTCCTTTGTTTGAATCTGCTGGTAAAATAGCTGTTTCAAATGGTGCAGGAGTCCTGCAATCACTTGCGATTATGTTTGGTAGTTTGGTACAAGCTATCTTACTGATTATTGCCCTCGTTGGTTCTCAACGTACTGCTCGCTCAATCTTAGGTATGTAATTAGATAAAGGCTAGGAAGTGGTTGCTTCTTAGCCTTTTTAGAAAGGAAAGTCATGAATACACGTGTCTTTAAAGACATCTCAAAATACCAACACAGGGCTTGGTTAGGTTTCACCACAAGACAAATCATCTTTGTTTTACCAGCCTTTATTGTCACAATTATTGTTTTGGGCTTGAATCTCTTTTTCTGGCAATTTGGAGATTGGTTTGTTTACGGTTTTGTGTTTGCTTTTACCATCCCCCTCTTGCTTTTTGGAGTCTATAAACCCAATGATTTAAATTTTGAACATTATTTGAAATACCGTCTTCATTTTGAACTAACGATACCCCTACGCACAATTTCAGGAAAGAAAGGACTTGAACATGAAAAGAAAATCAAATACATTAAAGAAACAAAAAACTTCAACGACTAATAAAAAGGAAGAAGTTAAAGATAAAAAAGAGGAAGTGTTACCATCAACGGCTAATACTCTTTCCTATCAAGCCTTGTATCAAAATGGTCTGATGCAGGTAAAAGAAGATTATTTTTCACAAAGCTATTTACTTGGTGATGTCAATTACCAGACTGTTGGTTTAGAAGATAAGGGAGCAATCATTGAGAAGTATTCTGATTTGATTAACTCTTTAGATGACCAAACCAACTTCCAATTGACCATTTTTAATAAAAGATTGAATTTAGAAAAATTCAGACACAGTGTTTTGTATGAGGAAAAAGAAGATGGGTACGATAGCTATCGTAAAGAATTGAATCGGATGATGAATCAAAATTTAGATAGTGGTGAAAATAACTTTTCGGCTGTGAAACTGATTAGTTTTGGTAGAAAGGATTCTAATCCCAAACAAGCTTATCGTTCCTTGTCTCAAATAGGCGAATATTTCAAGAGTGGTTTCTCAGAAATTGATGCTCGATTTGGATCCTTGACTGGAGAAGAACGGGTGAACTTGTTGGCAGATATGCTTAGAGGAGAACACCATCTTCCTTTTTCATATCGTGATTTAACGAGATCTGGCCAGACAACTCGTCACTTCATAGCACCTAATCTCTTGGATTTTAAAAACAAGAATTACCTACAAATCAATGACCGCTTATTACAGATTGTCTATGTGAGAGACTACGGTATGGAATTAGGGGATCAGTTTATCCGAGACCTCATGCAAGGAGATCTGGAATTGATTGTAAGCCTTCATGCTCAAAGTTCGACCAAGGCAGATGCCATGAAGAAACTACGAACAAAGAAAACCTTAATGGAATCCCAAAAGATTGGGGAACAACAAAAACTAGCTCGTACAGGTATCTATTTGGAAAAAGTAGGTCATGTATTAGAAAGCAATATCGATGAAGCTGAGGAACTCTTAAAAACCATGACCGAGACAGGAGATAAACTATTTCAAACGGTCTTCTTGATTGGGGTTTTTGGTCAGGATGAAGAAGAACTCAAACAAGCCCTAGACACTATCCAACAAGTGGCCGGCTCAAATGACCTAATGATTGATAAACTTCCATATATGCAAGAAGCAGCCTTTAATAGTTTGCTGCCATTTGGTTGTGATTTTTTAGAGGGAGTATCACGGAGTTTATTAACGTCCAATATAGCAGTGAACTCACCTTGGACTTCAGTAGACTTACAAGATCGTAGTGGGAAATATTATGGTATCAATCAAATATCAAGTAATATTATTACCATTGATCGCAGCCTATTAAATACACCGTCTGGTCTGATTTTAGGGACATCTGGAGCTGGGAAAGGGATGGCAACCAAGCATGAAATTATCACGACCAAAATCAAGGAATCTGGTGAAAATACTGAAATTATCATTGTGGATCCAGAAGCAGAGTACAGTATCATTGGACGGGCTTTTGGTGGAGAAATGATTGATATTGCGCCTGATTCCCAAACCTATCTCAATGTCCTTGACTTGTCTGAAGAAAATATGGATGAGGATCCTGTAAAGGTAAAATCAGAATTTCTTTTATCCTTTATCGGCAAATTATTGGATAGGAAAATGGATGGAAGAGAAAAATCGATTATCGACCGAGTTACGAGACTCACCTATCAGTCATTTAAAGAGCCTTCTTTGGAAGAATGGGTCTTTGTCTTGAGTCAACAACCAGAAGAAGAAGCGCAGAATTTGGCACTTGATATGGAACTGTATGTCGAAGGTTCTCTTGATATTTTTTCTCATAAGACCAATATTCAGACAGGATCTAACTTCTTAATCTATAATGTTAAAAAGTTAGGAGATGAGCTGAAACAAATCGCTCTTATGGTAGTGTTTGATCAGATATGGAATCGTGTTGTTCGAAACCAAAAATTAGGGAAGAAGACTTGGATTTATTTTGATGAAATGCAGCTTCTCTTATTAGATAAATATGCCAGTGATTTCTTCTTTAAATTGTGGAGTCGTGTCAGAAAATATGGAGCCAGTCCGACTGGAATAACTCAAAACGTCGAAACCTTATTGTTAGATCCAAATGGTAGACGGATTATTGCAAATAGTGAATTTATGATTCTCCTCAAGCAAGCAAAAAATGACCGAGAAGAACTGGTTCAACTCTTAGGTTTGTCAAAAGAACTTGAAAAATACCTTGTCAATCCAGAAAAAGGGGCTGGACTAATAAAAGCTGGTTCCGTTGTCGTTCCCTTTAAAAATAAGATTCCTCAAGGTACTCAATTGTTTGATATCATGAGTACGGATCCTGATAAAATGGCTTCTAATTAAGGGGAAGTGAAATGAAGGATAAAAGAAAAATCATACGTGCCCGAAAGGCATTTAGAAGAAGTCTAAAAGTTGAGAAGAAATTCTTGAAACAAGGAAAGAAGGAGGTGAAGAAACAGAAAAAAGATTCCGCTGTACTGGATGAAAAAGAATGGAAAAAAGAGATAAAGGAAAAGCTAGAGGAGATGAGAGAAGCATCAAAGCCTAGAGTAAAACAAGCAAATGAAGACTACAATCATATTCTTCAAAATAGTCCTCCTTCTCTTTTAAATCGCAAAGAATTAAGAGACAGACTGTTGCCTCATGCTAGGAAACGATTGAAAATAGCCAAGAAGCAATTTAAGGAAGCAAAGGAAGAAGCAAAAGAAGAAAGAAAAGAGGGTCGTAAAGAAAGAAAAACCAATCAAAAATTTTTCTACGGTCAGGAATCTAAACATAAATCTAATTTTTTCTTTCAAGGCAAGAGTTTAGAAGAATTAAAAGCTAAGAAAGAAGTCAAGGCCGCAAAAGAGGATCTAAAATCTACTAAACAAGCCTATAAGTCCAAAAAAGTCAGTAGGAAAGCCAAAACTTTTCTTTATGTCCTTGGACGTGAAGGTGGAGAGTTAGCTTCAGATAATGAAGATTTAGAAGGCTATCGCACACTTCAAGAGACAATTAGAAAAGGAAAACGCTACAGTCGCCTTTCTTATAACCTTGGAAAAGCTAGTGTCAAAACAGGACAAGCATCAGGTCGTTTTACCAAGAAAAGACTGACCAACACAAAAGAGCGATACCATCATTTTAAGGATGGAAAAGGATGGAAACTAGCGAAAGATAACCCAAGTTCCCTTAAAAATCGGTTTCGAAAATTAAAGAAACAAGGTCTTACAACTGTCCGAAATATCTATCAAAAACTAAAAGCAGCCTTTTCCTTCTTTACATTTGCGGCTGGAAATCCTGTAACCTGGATAGTTGGAGGAATAGTCTTTCTTCTTTTACTTATGATGAGCTTCTTTTTAGGATTTTCATCTGCTAGTTTAATTCAACAAGATGAATTTGAATTAACAAAAGCTTATACCCACCTAACTTGGGAAGATGCAGAACATACTCGCACAAATGACAAAGGAATTACTTATTACACAAAAGTTGATTATGTGATGGGGTATATGAACTTTAAATTCCATGACTATGAGTTACACAAACCAGTTCACTTATTTAGTTCAGAAACTTACAAGGATTATCTGTCTACTTTGTGGCATGATTTAAACGATGGGGATGATTTGAAATCCATGCAAGACCTCTATGAAACTCCTAAGTATAAACTCTCGAAAGACGATCAAGAGGAAATAAAGGAACTAAAAGAAGAGGGTGTCTATGCTTCCATGCAGGAATTGGACAATCCATTTGAGGGGAAAAGCAACGAAGATAGTCTAACCATGACTTATCGTTATGGATACTATGATTTAGACGGAAAACCTACTCTTCAGGAGTATATTCTACTAGAAGCGAAGGCGCACCAAACAATTGTTGCACCAATGGATGGTGTTGTATCTCTAGACGGAGATGATGTTATTCTCACTAACGGAAAAGGAGAGAATGAGAGTCGATTGACCTTGTATTCTATTCATAATGACCGTGCTATTGAGGGGACAAGAGTTCTAACGGGTGATATTATTGGTGAAACACCAGACGATACAGGTTTGAAAGTTTCCTATCAAAAGTATAAAAACAAGAAAGAAAAATTGGTGTATGTCAATCCGCAATTTTATTTTCCAAAAGTCATTCAACTTCAGACCACTATCTTGCCAGCCATTGGTCAGTTTGGCGGAGATGAGTTTGAACGAGCGAAACATATTTATGAGTTTTTGAAATCTCAAGGGGCAAGTCCCCAAGCCATTGCGGCAATTTTAGGAAATTGGTCTGTAGAGTCTTCTATCAATCCTAAACGAGCTGAAGGAGATTATTTATCTCCTCCAGTTGGCGCTACCGATTCCTCATGGGATGATGAAACCTGGTTAGCGATTGGAGGTCCAGCCATTTATGGAGGTGCTTATCCTAATATTCTTCATAGAGGTCTAGGTTTAGGGCAATGGACGGATACCGCAGATGGGTCAACACGGCATACAGCTTTGTTAAATTATGCACGCACCCAAAATAAGAAATGGTATGATTTAGACCTACAACTTGATTTTATGCTTCATGGGGATAGTCCTTACTATCAAAGTTGGTTAAAGGATTTCTTTAAAAATACAGGCAGTGCAGCCAATATGGCCCAACTCTTCCTCACCTATTGGGAGGGAAATTCTGGTGACAAACTACTGGAAAGACAAACCAGAGCAACGGAATGGTATTACCAAATTGAAAAAGGTTTTAGCCAAACAAATGGAGGTCAGGCAAAAAGTGACCCGCAATCCCTTGAAGGTGTTCGTGGAGACTTGTATGATCATTCTGTTCCTGGTGGTGGAGATGGTATGGCTTATGCTTATGGACAATGTACATGGGGTGTTGCGGCTCGTATGAACCAGTTAGGCTTAAAATTAAAAGGTAGAAATGGAGAAAAGATTTCAATCATTAATACCATGGGAAATGGTCAGGACTGGGTTGCGACAGCTTCAAGTCTTGGTGGGGAAACTGGCTCTACACCAAGAGCAGGTGCAATTGTTTCTTTTGTGGGAGGTACACATGGCACACCAGCCATCTACGGTCATGTGGCTTTTGTAGAGAAAGTATATGATGATGGTTCTTTCCTAGTTTCTGAAACAAACTATGGTGGCAATCCTAACTATACCTTTAGAAAAATCTCTCAAGCAGATAGTGCCATTAGTTTTGCCTATACTACGAAATAGAAGAGTTTACACTTGAAATTTTAACCATTTTCAGGTAGAATAAATAGTGTAGATGAGTGGTCGGCTCATGGTCAATCTGATAGTAATCTTGGACATAAGGGCCAAGCGGTGGCGGACACCAGAACAAAATCCGATAGCAATCTTGGACGTAATGGCCAAGCGGTGGCAGACACCAGAATAAACCGACTGACTAGGTGGCTTACAGATTCTGTAAGTCATCTTTTTACTTTGATAATAATATTCTATCATTTTAAGGAGAACGCAGTTTTGGCTCGTTCTCTTTTTTTGTTGTGATACTTCTTTCAAGGAATATTTGGTAGGATTGGAGTGAAAAAAGATTAACTAGGAAAGAAGGAAGTATATGGAAGCCATTTATCAACGTGATTCGGATCAAGATGGACTGACTGATGCTCAAGAATTGGCGCTAGGAACCAATCCTCTTAGCGCAGATTCTGATGGTGATGGACGTTCAGATTTAGTGGAAGTAGAAGAAGGAACCAATCCCTTAGAAAAGGATTTACAAGACATAGACCAAACAAGTATAACTGAACCGTCTTCAGTATTTATGGAAATGAAACAAAAGATTTCAGATATGATGGAGAGTCACTACAAGGAATTTATACAGGCTCTGATTAGTATTGAAACAGGGATTGAAAACGAACAAGACCTTGAAGACTTATATACTTACTACATGAGAACAGATGCCGTTTCTCTTTTGTCTAGTGATTTAGAAACCAGTCCTCAAGAGGTTGAAATGGAGATAGAGTTGTAGGGGAATCATGTGATTCTCCTATTTTCGTATAGATGAAAGGAGCAAGTATGGAAGTAATGCAATTATTGGCTATGTTTCGTGGAACAATTCCAAAAGATAGAGAGAAAATGGACTTATTTCTTCGTTATCAAGCACAACATTTTGATGAGAAATGGCAGGACTTAGTAGAGAGTTTTTTGACTGAAGAGGGAAAGATAAAAGAGATACCTCATGTCTATTCTTTTCATCAAGATATTGTTTCTTTCCTAGAGGCCAGTTCTGAAAATAATGACCAAGATTTAGAAAGTTACACAAGAAATTTTGGACAAGCAGGTCTAAGTAAATTATCTCAATTAAGCAATTGGGAGAAAAACTTGGTTCTAGAAGTCGCAACCTATAACCTTTCCACTCGATTTCACATTCAATCTGAAAAAGAAGAACTAGAACAACTAAGTGAGCTTGTATTTTATCAGAATCAGGATGTCAATTTAGTCAATGTCTATCGGGTTGCGAATAATCTATCTGATCGCATTAGTAGAGATATAGAGAAGTTTCTTCTAATGGTTGATTCCAAAGAACTAAAAAAAGAGGTTCTTGAGATTCATTTTGAAGAAAAAGAGGGAGATGTTCTAGCCTATTTGGGTTCAGAATTGATGGCTACTTTAGATACCGTTACGGATCTTGTCCATCATGAAGAAAACTACACACAACTCCCACTGACACAAAAGCTGAAGATTATTACTCATTTTGATGAAGTGAAAGCTATAAGAGAAAAGTCTAATCAAGTAGAGGAATCTTTATCTCCTTCAAGTGATATTGAACAGGAAACGGAAGAAACGAACTCTTTTTCTAATGTCGATAAAATTGTAGAAGAAGCTTTGAGGGAATATCCAATTGGTTCACAAGTAAGTTATAAAGGACAAGTATTTCAGTTGGTTTCGATTGAAAATGCTCAGTTAAATGACTTGGTTCGCCTAGAACTATTCAGTGATTCCAACCAGTTATTTGAAGAGAATCCTATCTTATACTTGAACAGTTTGGAAGAGATTGAACAAGTGTTGTCTCATGTAGAACTTGAAAAAGAAGATTCAGAGATTGAGATTGATCCATCAAGTGAAAGTCAGGAAATAGATTTGTTTTCCTACCTGGAAGAAGATAATGAAAAGGAAAAGGACAAGGAAACAAAACCTTTAATTTCAGGTATAGAAGAGACGGATGTTACTGTTCAAGATTTTGTTTTTCCAGATGACTTAGAGGACTTTTATCCTAAGACAAATCGAGAAAAGATTGAAACGAATATCGCCGCAATTGAACTTGTTAAAAGATTAGAAAAAGAGGGACGACAAGCGAATCCAGAAGAACAAGAGCTACTCGCCAAGTATGTCGGCTGGGGCGGTCTTGCCAATGAATTTTTCGATGAACTCAATCCAAAGTACGAATCAGAACGTTTAACTCTTAGGAGCTTAGTAAGTAAATCAGAATACTCCACCATGAAACAAAGTTCTCTTACAGCCTATTATACAGACCCAATGATTATTCGCCAGATTTGGCAAAAATTACTGGATGATGGTTTTGAAGGAGGAAGGATACTAGATCCTTCTATGGGGACTGGGAACTTCTTTGCGGCGATGCCTAGAAGTATACGAGAGAAGTCAGAACTCTATGGGGTTGAATTAGACAGTGTGACAGGCGCAATCGCAGAACAACTCCACCCCAATACCCATATTGAAGTGCGAGGATTTGAAGAAGTTCCCTATCAAAATAATAGTTTTGATTTAGTCTTAACGAATGTTCCTTTTGGAAATTTTCGCATTGCCGATAAAAACTATGATAAACCTTATATGATTCATGACTACTTTGTCAAACACTCACTTGATTTAGTAAGAGACGGGGGACAAGTTTCGATTATCTCATCTATCGGGACAATGGATAAGCGGACAGATAATGTCTTACAAGAGATTAAAACCAACACTCATTTTTTAGGGGGAGTTCGTTTGCCGGATACGGCTTTTAAAAAGATTGCAGGTACTCGAGTGACCACAGATCTCCTATTCTTTCAAAAGGATCAAGCAAAGAATCTTAATGAGGAGGAACTTGTCTTTAGTGGCTCTATTCCCTTTGAGGAGGATAAGCGTGTCTGGATCAATCCTTATTTTGATGGGAAATACAATACACAAGTTTTGGGTGAATATGAGGTACGTAATTTTAATGGAGGAACCCTCAATGTTAAGGGGGAATCAGAAACATTAGCTACTGAAATAATGAAAGCATTAGAGAATGTAGAAGCACCTAAACAAATTGACAATTCTTTGAAAGCACCTGTTTTTATCCAAGAAGAAGTGGATAATTCTATCCCAAGTCATATACGTGAGAACTTAGCTCTATATTCTTTTGGATATGAGGGAAATCAAATTTATTATCGAGATACGCATGGCATTCGGAAAAGTTCAAAAGTAGACGAGATTAGTTATTATGTAGATGAGAAGGGAGATTTTAAAGCTTGGGACAGTTCCTTGTCTGAACATAAAATAGATCGATTCGTGCAACTTCATTTGACAGATGAGGAAGCACTAGATGTATACAAGTCAGAAGAAGCGAGTAAAAGAGGGAAATATAAGGGCTTGTTCAAAAAAACGGTCTTTTATGAAAACCCCTTATCGGATAAGGATATTAGTCGCATTAAGGGTATGGTTGATTTGAGAGAGACATATCAAGCCTTAATTGAAATCCAACGCCATCCAGATTATAGTCGGACAGATTTTCAGGTATTACTTAGTAAACTCAATCGTGACTATGATCGGTTTGTAAGCCAATTTGGATACTTGAATGTCTCAGTCAATCGGAACTTATTTGATAGTGACGATAAGTATTCTTTACTAGCAAGTTTAGAAGATGAATACATTGATTCTAAAGATCAGAAAGTAAAATATAAAAAATCTTTAGCCTTTGAGAAAGCATTGGTTAGGCCGGAGAGAGTGATTACAAGAGTTTCAACGGCTTTAGATGCCCTAAACTCCAGTTTATCAGATGGTAGAGGGGTTGATATAGACTATATGGTATCAATTTACCCTGAACATAGCCAAGTAGCTATTTTAGATGAGTTGGGTGACCAGATCTTAATGGATCCAGAAAGCTATTTAAGAGGGGAAAGAAAATATCTTTCTAAGAACCAGTTTTTGTCAGGAGATATTCTCAACAAGATAGAAGTAGTTCAACTATTAGTAGAGGAAAACAATCAAGAATGTGACTGGTCTCATGCTTTAGATTTGTTAGAATCTGTTCGCCCTCCAAGGATTCATCTGGCAGATATTGAGTTTAAAATAGGGTCACGTTGGATTCCTCAATCCGTTTATGGTAAATTTGCCTTTGAATGTTTTACCAACCGTGAATTTGAATTGTCTTCGCCTGATGTTGAACAAGTCATTGAAGTGAATCCTGTCGATGGGCAGGTTCATTTAAGGACATCATTTGCTTATCGCTATCCAAGTGCCAAAGATAGTAGTCTTGGAGTCAGTGGCTCACGTTATGATACAGGAAGAAAGATTTTTGAGAATTTACTTAATTCGAACCAACCGACTATTACTATGACTGTTACGGAAGGGGAAAAGAAAAAGACCATCACAGATTTGGAAAAAACCTCTGTTCTAAGAGCAAAAGAGCAGCATTTACAAGAGCTCTTTCAAGAATTTGTCTCACGGTATCCAGAAGTCCAACAAGTCATTGAAGAAAGTTACAATCGTCTTTATAATCGAACGGTTAGTCGAGAGTATGATGGTAGGCATCTAGTCATTGATGGCTTGGCACAAAACATCAGTCTTCGCCCTCATCAAGAGAATGCCATTCAAAGAATCGTAGAAGAAAAAAGAGCTTTATTAGCTCATGAGGTAGGTTCAGGAAAGACCTTGACCATGCTTGGTGCTGGGTTTAAATTAAAAGAGTTGGGGATGGTTCATAAGCCCTTGTATGTGGTGCCCTCTAGTTTGTCTGCTCAATTTGGCCAAGAAATCATGAAATTTTTCCCTACTAAAAAAGTCTTTGTGACCACTAAGAAAGATTTTGTGAAGGCGAGAAGAAAACAATTTGTGTCACGTATTATTACAGGAGATTACGATGCCATTGTCATTGGGGATTCTCAATTTGAAAAAATCCCTGTCAGTAAAGAAAGACAGATGAATTATATCGAGGATAAACTCAATGAACTACGAGAGATTAAAACACATTCTGAAAATAAGTATACCGTTAAAGAAGCAGAACAATCAATAAGTGGTCTAGAGAAACAATTGGAAGAACTCCAACGTTTCAATCGTGATAGTTTTATTGATTTTGAGAACTTAGGAATTGATTTTCTCTTTGTGGATGAAGCACATCACTTTAAAAATATTCGTCCAATTACTGGACTTGGAAATGTAGCAGGGATTACCAATACAACCTCTAAGAAGAACGTGGATATGGAAATGAAGGTTCGACAGATTCAGGAAGAACATGATTTTAAAAATATTGTCTTTGCGACAGGAACACCTGTTTCCAATTCTATTAGTGAGTTGTATACTATGATGAACTACATTCAACCGGATATCTTAAAACGCTATCAAGTTGATTATTTTGACTCTTGGGTAGGTGCTTTTGGAGAAATTCAAAACTCTATGGAATTAGCTCCTACAGGGGATAAGTACCAACCTAAGAAACGATTTAAAAAGTTTGTCAATCTACCTGAGTTGATGAAAATCTATAAAGAAACAGCCGACATTCAAACACAAGATATGTTGGATTTACCTGTTCCAGAAGCTCGTATTATACCTATTGAGAGTGAGTTAACTGAAAACCAGAAACTCTATTTAGAAGAATTAGTTATGAGGTCAGATGCGGTTAAATGTGGAACAGTTGATCCAAGCCAGGATAACATGTTAAAGATAACAGGTGAGGCACGGAAACTAGCTATTGATATGCGTTTATTAGACTCTAGTTATAGTCTAGCAGACAATCATAAACTGCTTCAGGTAGTGGATAATGTTGAAAGAATTTATCGTGAAGGAATGGAAAATAAGGCTACTCAGATGATTTTTTCAGATATTGGAACACCTAAGAAAAAGGACAATGGCTTTGATGTTTATTCTGAGATTAAGGCTTTATTAGTTGATAGAGGAGTCCCTAGTAAGGAAATTGCCTTTGTACATGATGCCAATAGTGATGAAAAGAAGAATAGTTTGTCTCGAAAGGTCAATGCAGGAGAGGTGCGGATCTTACTTGCCTCAACTGAAAAAGGAGGAACAGGTTTAAATGTTCAGAGCAAGATGAAAGCAGTTCATCACCTGGATGTACCGTGGAGACCAAGTGACATTCAGCAACGCAATGGACGGATTATCCGACAGGGAAATGAAAACAAGGAAGTGGATATTTACCACTACATTACCAAAGGTTCATTTGATAATTATCTATGGGCAACTCAGGAGAACAAACTTCGTTATATTAAGCAGATTATGACTTCTAAGGAGCCGATTCGTGCTGCGGAAGACATTGATGAACAGACCATGACAGCTTCTGATTTTAAAGCACTAGCAACAGGTAATCCATATCTCAAATATAAGATGGAACTAGAGAATGATCTAACTCTATTAGAAAATCAAAGACGCGCCTTTCAACGCAGCAAGGATCACTATCGTCATACAATCTCTTACTGTGAAGAAAATATTCCCATTCTTGAGAAACGATTAAGCAAGTATGAAGGCGACATTCAACAGTCTGAAATGTCGAAAGACCAATCATTTTCTATGACAGTAGGTAAGCAAGCTTTTGAGCAACGAGCTGAAGCAGGTGAATCCCTACACCGTCTTATCCGTCATAATCAATCTGACAGCAAAGAATTTCGTACCCTAGCAAGTTATCGAGGATTTGACATTAAAATGCTTAGTCTTCCAACAAATCAACCTCTTCCTGAAACCTTCTCTGTTAAGATTGTAGGAGAAAATCAATATTCTGTCAGTTTAGATTTGTACTCTCCTTTGGGGACAATTCAAAGGCTTCAGCATACGATTGATCACATTAAAGAGGACCAAGTGAAAACTCAGAACTTATTGGATGAATTAAAGGATAAATGGAATACTGCTAAGGTAGAAATTGAGAAAAACTTTCCAAAGGAAGAGGATTATCAAACTAAAAAGGCCGAATACGATGTACTCGCGCCATTGATTGAAACGGAAACGGATTTAGATATTATTGATCAGGCCTTAAGACAATTCCATGAAAAAGGAAAAGAAAAGCAAGAACAACTTTCTTTTGAATTGGAGTAAAAAATAGATACAAATAGCGGACAAGAAAAGGAAAGCGCGGTAGAATAAAGATAGAAAGAAACGAGGTAACAATTATGATGGAAGATACCTATTATCAATTAGAAGAGGCTTTGGTACAGGGATTTCAAACACCTGAAGAATACCATGCCTACAAGGAACTAAAGGAACATTTTGAGGAAGTGACGGGGGATTACAGTTTTTCTAAACGAGAGCTCACTAGTCAATTGGAAATCGCTCTTCAGAATCATCGAGGTGTGGACTTTGAAGAACATGAGAAAGAGGAGTATTTGGACTTAGTTCAAAAGCTAGAGGTATTTGATTCCTCTCTTGCCACCCATTATTGTCAATTGATTGACTAGAAAGGAGAAAGTCATGAATGATTTACTCCTTGTCCCAGTAATTTTTTTATCAGTAGGAGGAATTCTCATTCTTTTATGGAGACTCTTTCTTATTGCCAGTGGACTTTTCCTTATTGGTTTTGTCAGTTTTCTTATTTTCGTGGAGGGATATGGAATTTATCTGTTCTTTACAGAGACTGAACTTTACACGGAAGATTTGGCACAGAATGGATTATTTAGTTTTACGATTTTCTTTATCATCTTTAATTTAGTTTTACTTGTATTAGTAAGTTTGGCGGGATACAAATGGAAGAGGGGATATTAACAAAAGTGGAGAAAACTATATTAGTTCCTCTCCACTTTTACGTTTCTAGCTAATTGGTAATTATAACTTATTACGATTGAAGTCACCTATCCTTATCTTTTAAAAAATGATCAATCTTAGCCATCATGAGCTTGTGCTCGTATATTTTACAGATATCACGAGCCTGTAAATAATAGTCAAGAATTTCATCGTGCTTTAAAAAATCTTTTCCGGCATTTGCAACGATAGTTAAAAGAGGCGCCAGCTGATAGCTGGTCTCTTTTTGTTTACAAAAGTCAATGGTTTCTAAGGCTTCTTGGACGGCTTCTAATTCCTTACCTTTAGAGTGTAAATAATAGGCGAAATTATGTTTAACTCGAATATAACCAAATAAATACTCTTGGTGGTTTAAATCTTTTTCCTGATACAAACTGATAAGAAGTGAGTTATTTTCTTCGTATTCTGCATCACGCCCTACAGAAAAATAAAAATTAGATAAAGTATTGAGGAGTTTAAGATACACAGATGAGCTGACCGAAAGCTTTGGCAAAGTGTTTTCTAGACTGGCGATAGCTTCATCTTTGGAACTATGTAAGTAGAAAAGGATAATCGCTTGAATCCATAGAAGATAAAATTCATCCTCAGTAGACAGATACTGATACTTTTCTTTTTCTAAGTTTAAGAGGTATTTTAAATCCTCGTAATTACGATCTTCAAGTAATTTTTCTGCTAATTTCTTAAACGGTGCTATATTGGAAGTCATTTCAATCTGTTCATCGAAAAAATAATCTAAGGGAACTTGAAGCCGATTTGCAAGTTTATAGAGTAAATCAGCAGCAGGCATATAGTTACCACGTTCTATTTTGCTGATTTGGCTTTGCTCACAAATTTCTTCGGAAAGTGTTTTTTGTGAGAATCCTTTTTCTTTTCTCTTGGCTTTTAGTTTATCAGATAATATGCTCATCTTTAAACCTTCTTTAAATAAATTTACGATTAATTATATACTTTTAAAACTAAAAATTTATGTACAATTGACTAAACTAGAGCTAAACCATTGATAAAACTGAATTAGAAGGATAAAGTACACTTATTAAGCAGTGTACTTTATTTTTGTTTTGTACATTATTTGTTGATTGCTTAATCAATACTACATCTCTATCAGGCAATTCAGACTCCATTTAGTCCTCTAAAACCCACGTTGAGGCGGTATCACTACTTGTAAAAGTTTAGAAACCTTGTAACGAAAGGGAGAATGAAAAGCGTGAAGGTAGCTTCTCTAACCGAATAGAGGGTAAGAATCAGAGTAATAGTTCAAGTATGGCTTCTGGATACTATAGTCTGACATGCTATCAATCTATTTCAGAAACTGGACAAATTGTAGTAACTTTCCTTGAAGGAACTGAGGTAGATTTATAAGAGACTGTGACTGGGAAGTTGCAGTCTTTTTAGAGGTTTAATGGTATAATGAGATTATAAATGTGGATATTGTTTAAATCTCTGGAGGACGCATAATGCTGAATTTAGTAAAAGGACACCAAGTTAGCTTGGTAGAAAACCTATTTGAATCATTTACAAAGTTAACTGAACATCATTTGATGGCGAATGTACACGCAGAAAAAATATTAGAGATTTTTCAACACTTTATTGTGATTCATGACGAGCCCTTGTTTTTTATTTTGGAATTGCCTGTCAGTATTGATAGAGAAAAAGTGATAGCAAAGAATATTATTAAGGAATCCCATAAGGATGTTTATTATATTGATGGTTGTTCAAGAGAAGAATGTCTAGCACTGTTGATTAGATACGGTGATTTACTTGTAAATGATGGATTAAGTAAGTTTGGATTTGGTGGACATAAAAGTCACGATGAAATCATGCTTGATAGCTATAATGTTGTGACAATTTATAGTAAAGAACTATCGAAATTTAATGACTTTTTTGAACCTCATAATATTCAATTTGTAGAAGAACTAGTGACAGCTTGGAAAACTTTTTCTAAGACCTCACCAGGAATCTCTGAAATCTATGAAAGTAATGGAAAAACTGTTTATGATTTGCCTGAAGAATTAGCTGAATGGGGAATATATTTAGCTGAAACTCGAACAGAATAGGCATATCTATAGGATTAGAAAGAGAATATTTCTATTCCTCTAATACCCCAAATTTAACTTTAGTAAATTTATAGAAGGAAAAGCTAGATGTAAGCACACGTTGATGTGTGAGTATTGCTCGTGAATGATAAAAGATAGGGTATAATTCATTACACTGTTTTTGGATAAATATTGTTAGAATGTAACTTTTATGTTGCAGTTTTTCAATTTATACATGGTATAATTAAAATAATAAAATAAAGTGGATTTTTTATGAGTAAAGAACTAGTATTTCAAAGTGTAGAATCACTACAACAAGTTGTAAACGTAATTAATGAGGCCGCGGCAGCTCTTAATGATAAAACACGTACAATAAGAGAGAGTCCAATCCCAGAAGTGTTAGCTGGAGCATTGGGAGCAGGTATTGGTGGCAAATGACTAAATTTATATCAACAGGTAGTACTTATTGGATTTCAGATGAAGAAATTCAAATTCTCGAAAAGAACGCCACTAATGGAGATAAAAACTCAGCATTCAAATCATATCAATACCATATGTTTGTATCTTTAGATCAAGATTTGGAATTTAAATGGCTAGAGATAGCGGCAAAAAATGGACATCCAATTGCCCAATCCAATTTAGCCGATTTATTTTTCACACTAGGCAATAAAGAAAAAGCCATATTTTGGGCTACAAAGGCATATAGAAATGGTGCCAAACTACCAGACGAATTAAAAATATTGATAAATATCAATTAATTAATAAGATTTAGCGGATTATCGTTACGAGCCTGATGCGGGTCGGTTTGTGAATCAGGATTCGATTGGGTTGTTGGGTGGAGAGAATTTGTATCAGTTTACTCCAAATGCACAAACAGGCAATAAAATTTGCAAAAAAATAAATGCTATTAAGGAAATTTAAATGTCAAAATTACTTTTTACTTCTTCTAAAACATCACATAGTATCGGTTATATTGGAGGAGGAGCTGACCATATTCCGTTAGAATTATGGCCTAAAGTTCCAAATTCTGATGCCTATCAAACGCATCTATTTACTCTTTATTCTGACTTTTTACCTGAAAATGTATTTCCTCGTAGAAATTATTATATCTCTGTTTTTATTTCCATAGAGGAGCATGCACTGGGAGGAGTAAAAGACTCTATTTCATCTAAATATACTGTTAATTGTCAGGGTGATTTAATTTTACTAAATGATGGTTTTAGTTGTGCTGTTCTTTATGAAAGGGAACAAGATACCGGCAAGCAAGATTTAGGAAGTACTTCTTTGGAAAGAAAATTTTTTGAAAGACTTGATGAAGTTGATAAAGAAGCCGATGCGAAATACAATGAAAATGAACATTTATTCTTTGAAGATAATGGGATGGGATTGGATGTATCCAAAATTTTTGGCAATCCTTATTTTGAACAAGATATAATATATCCTTCTCCTAAGTTTAATTTTTGCTTGCAATTATTAGAAGAAGATATAGATAAAAAGTTACATATTTTTCAGAATGGTATTGGTTATTTTTATTATGACCAAAATGTTAAGAAAAAACTTCTATCTGGAAGTCAAGCAGGTATTTTCTTTATTCAAAACACTTAATAATTAACATAAAACCTTCAGTTCTGACATAGGATATGTGCGGTACGCACGCGGTTTCGCCTATCAAAACTACATCAACGAAGACGGAGAAAACCGACAACAACCTCACTACTTCCACTGCGACCAAATCGGCATCCCAAGAGAGATGACCGATAAGGACGGCAAGCTCTTGTAGTTCGGCAACTATACCTGCTGGGGTCATCTGAAAAAGATGAGTGTGTCTATCAGCACGCGCATCGGCCGTTCAGATTGCAAAACCAGTATTACGATGATCAAGTGTTGACGATGCTAGCGGCGTATATGATTAATGAAAGGATGAGTTATGAATATAGAATTGCATATTGAAAGAGTACAATCTCTTTTAGATCAAATGGATTTACAAAAGAAATGTAAATTTGCAGCTTGGTGCTGTAATGCACTGATCATTGAGAAAAAAATTAATGAAAATTTGACTAAAATAACTAATTCAAATGTGAACTACCAACTCTGTGATGCTATCATTAAAGCTGGTTGGTATGATTTCTCCCAAATAAATATTGGAATCTCTCAAAAAGCTATAGAAGATATAAATTGGGATGATGATGATCCATTAAATGATATGATAGAAACACAAGGAACTATAGAATTATTAGCTTCGATTCGAAATATGTTACTAGGTATACAACAAAAATCATCTGATAGTTATTACTTTGCTGCATGTGCTGAAAACGTAATTAACTGGAAAGATGCTTTAGCGAATTTCTCATACTCCGAAGATGACAAAATAGAGGACGAAAATTTAAAACGTGAATATGAAATTCAATTGTTATTTTTAGATGATTTAAGAAATAGTATAATTACCTTACAGGATATTAAGAAATATAGATAAATGGATGCAAGCCTGAGTAGACTATTTAGAAAGATAGGAGTTGAGTTGATGGAGTCTGAGGAATTAACTTCTAAAATTTTGCTGGAAAGTGTTTTAGAATGTACAAATTTTGTAGTAAATGAGGTGCCAAATTTATACAGTGCAGTAATGGAGAGATTAAAGCAAGACGATGAAGTATTCTTTATGAATTTTGTTGAAGATGAGGATAATCAGGATGATTATTATGGATATGTCTATAATAAAACAAATGGAAAAATCTACGAATATGCTTTCCATGATGACAAATTAGTGAAAAATAGGAAGTTGTCTTTTATTGAAAAGAAAATTAGAGAGTTAACAACGAAAGATATTCTTGAATTACCTATAATAGATTTACTGTAATCTAGATATACCTATGATTGGTCTCGTACTTTTATGTAAGCAAGTATTAGAAAGCCTAAGCCTGTATGAGATCTCCAGTCCCAACGTAGGATATGTGCGGAACGCACGCACGCGGTTTCTGCTTTTCAGGCGACCTCACAACCTCCTTTGAGGCCGTCTGAAAGAGGAAATCAAGGTAACGGATAGCGCATACCAGCTCTTCCGATTACAGAACCAGTACGCTGACCGTGAGACGGGGTTGCATTACAACTTCTTCAGATACTACGAGCCTGATGCAGGTCAGTTTGTGATTCAGGAGCCGATTGGATTGTTGGGTGGAGAGAATTTGTATCAGTTTGCTCCTAATATTCAAAATTAGGTTTATTTTTTAGGACTGCGAAGAAGTTATGCAGGAAAACAGGAACGTATTAGGGCACTTGCAACTGATAAATCTCAACCTCGTTTTGTCCGTGGCTGGGTGCAGAATGAAATTAGAAGAGTAGAGACTCGTAAGAGTCTAGGTAAAACTACTAAATTGTCCTTGAGATTACCACCTAGCTTTGATTTAGCTCACTGGAGAAAATATGAGAGTAAGAAAGGGTTTAGTTATACCTTTACGTGTCTTTTGACAAGAATATTACATAGACTTCAGTATAAAAAAGATAATGGTGGTCGAAGACAACCTTTGCGAGCATCAAAAAAATGTGGTGGAAAATCTGAGCAAGAAATCAAAGATTCACGAAAGTAGAAAGGATTTAAATAATGGGCCTGCCAAAACAAGCAAGTGATTCAATTGTTAAATTATCAGCTAAAGAAAGATTGGATTATTCTATTAAAACTATATCCGGTACTGAAACTTTATACCTACTAGATGGAAAAGATGACTGGATATGTTTGCAAGATGATGAAGGAAAAGAATATCTAATGATCTTTCCAGAATCTGAGTTTGCGGAGTTAGCTCTCCAATGGAATCCTCAAGCATTGAGAATAGATGAAATGGAACTAGAGAACTTCTTAGAAGATACCGTTCCTTTAATGTCTGAAAGTAATATTAGATTAGCTATTTTTCCTATAGATGAAAAAACAGAAACTATTATTTTTGATCCAATTGAATTTGCCAAGATGATCAATGATTATTTTTATGAGTGGTATGGGGAAGAATTTGATTTACCTTATTTATTAGGAGGTTAACAATGGGTTTACATAAAAAAGCAATAAATGCAATTCTTAATTTGTCCAGTCAAGAACGTTATGAGCATACTTTAAAAAGGATAACTGACTCTGGAGTTTTATATGTTTTAGCAGACAAAGACGGAGATTGGATATTATGGGGAGATGAGAAAAATTCATCTTTAGCCATATGGCCTGAATTAGAATTCGCGAGAATTATGGCAAATTCTGAGGATAAGAATTCTGATATTTATGAAATTGAGATAGAAGAATTTTTAGAGGATGGAATACCATGGTTGATAGAAAATAATATAGGTATAGCTGTCTTTCCGATTCCTGACAATCCTGAAACTATTGATATGAAGGCTATTCAGTTTGCCGCCTCAGTTAATAAAATCTTAGATGAAAGTTATGATGAGGCCTTAGATTTGCCTTATCTTTAAACGAATAGTCAGTTCAAGATCTAACCAAACCGTAAGGTTGTCTGAAATATTTGTTCTTTAAATAAACATTTTAAAAATATACTTGTACTGCACCAATTTCTAAAAGTAATAGTAAAAAAGGAAAAATAGGTAAAATAATGAATAAAGAAACAATAACTTCTATTCTTAACGAATTTCAACGTAACCTTTATTTTGATAATTGGCTAAGAAAAGTAGGAGATTTCCCAGAAGAGCAAAGAAAACAACCTTATCCATTTTCTTGTAAAAAAATAGTAACCTTAAAAGATGCAAAAAAATGGATTGCTAATGATGAGTTATGGGAAGGAGTGCAAAGGGCTTCTAATGACTATTTATTTAATTTATTTCAAAACGCAACTGGTAAAGGGGCCATGGTAAATGAATTTGGGCAATGTATTGCAAAATTTTTTCATTCACATGAATCTCTTTTAAAAGAAAAAATAAAAGAAAGTAAATTAAAAACAGATGATACATATTTTGCATTATATAGTATTGTTTTAGGGGCTTTTTTAGAATATTCAATTAATAAGGTAGATGAAAATATAAAAGTTGACTTAAATTTGAATCTTCTTAAAATCATTAATGATGGATATATGCCTTGTGGTTGGAGTTTTAAATCTGAAAACATAATGGATTTTAGTGAGAGGCCTTTTGATTATTCAGCAGGATATTTATACATCTATTGAGTATTTCCCATAATAATTTAACTCCGAACTTCTTAAACAAGCTGTAGTTTGTATGAAATTTCTATTTTGATGTAGCAAGCCGTAGCCCGCACATAACCTTCAGTCCCGATGTAGGGTGTGTGGCACGCACGCGGTTTCGCCTATCGAAACCCCATCAACGAAGACGGAGAAAGCCGCCAACAAACCCACTACTTCCACTGTGACCAAATCGGCCTCCCAAGAGAGATGACCAATGGCGAATGTAACCTGGTTTGGTTCGGAGATTATTACGGTTGGGGTAAACTGAAGAGTGAAACCAACATATCCGGAACTACTCACCAGCCGTTCAGTCTGCAGAACCAGTTTTGCGACCATGAAGCTGGGTTGCACTACAACCTGATGCGGGTCGGTTTGTGAATCAGGACCCGATTAGGTTGTTTTTGGGGGGGATAATCTGTATCAGTTTTCACCGAATGCTCAAGAATGGATTGATCCTTTGGGACTTATAACCTCTTCAGAGGAAAATAAGGCTACAAAAGCATTGGGATACACGAAAACAAGTGTGATATCGCATGGACGACCCGTTCTTAAGAAAACAAAAACTGCTCCATCGGGATGTCCTATATTTATCACTACTGATGTAGATAGTCATAATGGAGGTGTTTGGAATGGTGCTGATTCAGCTAAGGCATTGGATAGTAAGCAAATACGCTCAGGTACGTATGATGCAGCACATAAACGAATTGGAGATTAAAATGAAGTTCTCTTATAGAATCACAAAATACCATAAATACTCAAACGAAGATAAAAAGATATTATGTACCTCGCCTGAAGAATGGACGAGTTTTTCTGATGTAGGAAAAGGGATAGTCTCTCTTAATGAATACACAAAAATTGAATCTGAATATATCTGTCTTATATTAAAAATTTGTAAATTACATAAGATCAAATCTCTAAAAATAAAAGAACTAGATAATTTCAATAACTTAAAACAATATAGTAACAATCAGAAAATAACCAATGAAGAAGATTTGATTAAGTTATTAAAACTTATCTTGAGAGAAAAAATTTGGTGTAAATTATGTTCCAGAAATTGTGAGTTCCATTTTGGCTATGATTATTACTTATATTGCATATGCAATAAGGATTTATACTGTTTTTTTAATACTTCATCAACGACATTAAATATTGAAAAATATATATCTCCATATATAAAATACAAACAAATTAAGAGAATTAAACCATTTTAAAACCAAATTATTAATTAACAAAAGATATGGATCGCAAAGAAAATATAACTCCAAACACTTTAGAAATACAAAAAAATGATGAATACGACTACTTCGACAACCTCATCCACCGCGAACTGGCCGACGGCGAGGTGCAGAACTTTTTCTACGACCTGCATGACCAACTGGTTAAAGCCAAAATCTTCAAAAAAGACGGCATAAAAGAAACTTGATCCTACACCTACGACGCCTTGGGTAGAAGAATAGGCATAGTCCTTTTAATTTGAGAGAAGTAACTAGAGAACAACATGCAGCGCTTGACCCTTATAGGAATCTAGGAGATTAGCTATGAAAGCAATAGAAATTTTAAAGAATTTTGTGGAAGAAAAATTATCAACTGAAGAATTGGAAATGGCGTTGTATTCCAATCAAGAATTAATTTCCCTGTTGGAAAGTACTAAAGCTAAACCTTATATGAATAGTAATTCTACTTATGAATATTTAATTAGTCAGGATTTGACATCTCTTGATGCAAAGTTAAATTTGATGGATATTTTCAGGGAAATTTTAGATTACAAGCATATCCCGTACTCTTCGAATTCAACGACAGAAAAAAAATTCGATTTAATTTTGGAATCTATTCCTAACTGGATACCTGCTGATATGGATTATTTAAATTTCTTGTATGATAAGTACAAACCTAAGACTGCGACCACTTTTAAAAAGATTATTAAGGAACATTTCATTTGTATGGATAAATATCCCAAATGGTTACAGGAGCCTGATTGGCCTATCGTCGATAATATTCCCGCAATGTTTCTAGGGCAGTTAGATATATCGAAGATGAAGCATGATACTACTTATTTGTACATTTTTTGGGATAAAAAATCAGATAGATATACAGAAGTCATACAGTCTCTATAAATGGGCAAGTCGTAGCAAGCTGTAGCCTGCACAAAATCTTCAATCCTAACGTAAGGGTGTATGTGACACGCACGTGGTTTCTGTTTTTCAGACGACCTCTACCAAATCGCCATCAATATCACCGACACCGCCGGTTACACCACCAGCTACGGCTACAACGCCCGATGGCTGCCCGAAACCGTTACCGATACTTACAATACGACAGCTACGACTCCTTGACGCAGGTACGTAACTGGACCAACGCAGACGGCGAAAGTAGACAACAAACCCGATACTTTCACTGCGACCAAATCGGCATTCCGCGTGAGATGACCGATAAGGACAGCAACCTCTTATGGTTCGGCAACTACACCGGCTGGGGTCGTCTGAAAGAGGAAACCCGAGTAACGGATAGCGCATACCAACCCTTCCGCCTGCAAAACCAATATGTCGACTGTGAGACGAGGCTGCATTTCAACTTCTTCAGGTATTATAAGCCTGATGCAGGTTGGTTTGTGAATCAGGATCCGATTGGGCTTTCAGGCGGAGACAATCTGTATCTCCAGTAGGAACACCATACCCTATGAGAGCCTTACCTCCTGGTTCTAATGGAAAGCCTTATACCATATATAGGGTACTGAAACCAATTGATAATGTAGCTGCAAGCAAAATTATGCCGTTGTTTGGATAGATTGGATTTAGGGACGCAGTAAGAATTATTAAATCATATATAGAATCTGAGCATATGGAAAAGGTGAAAATAGGAAAATGTTAAAAATTAATGAATTGAATTCATATCTTAAAAGTAAAGGAGTACCAGAAGATAGTTACTCAATCAATGAAGTAAATGATGAATCATTATGTATTGTTGAAGAAAATAAAAAATGGCATATATTCTATTCTGAAAGAGGATTGAGAACCGAAGAATATTGTTACCAAGATGAACATTTGGCAATTCTATATTTTATAAATCGGTTATCAAAAATGTTAAATTTTTCTTTCGAATGAAAAAAGCAAACTGTAGCCTGTATGAAACTTTTAATTATGGTATGGGATATGTGCGTAACATACACGCGGCTTCTACTTTTTAAGCGACATCTAAATCTTCTTTGAAGGCGTCTGAGCTATCGATTCTTTAACAGTTTCATTACCATTAGCAATGGCATTCTATCTAGAGGTCGTTTTTCCTGATGGCTGAGAAGCTAATTGACATTGACAAATACAGGAAAGGATATATATTATGTTGAAAATATTGAATAATTCTTTGGATGGAATTGTATTGGGTAAAAAAAAGGCTGATTTTGATGATGTTACTTTAAATGATCCTAGTTATTCATTAGAGTTTGATAGAAAGCATAAGATACAATCTGATTCAGAATTGATTACTGTATCCTCCTTGATGAATTGTGATGAATTTTGCTTAAATGGAAAAGTTATTAACTTTTCAAATCTTGAAAAATTTTTAGAAGAGGAGGATCCTCTAATAGAAGTTTCGGATGAAGAAAATTATTTTTATATTTTTCCAAAATATAATTTAGTTTTATATGTCGACTATATGGATAATTTGTTTCTGCAGATATTAATTTACGATGAGACTATAAGAAATTTATATGATAATAAAGGTAAAAAGTACTCAGACTTTCAAAAAAGTAAACTTAAAAACCCAACTTTAGATCATGATAAATTAATATTTATTCCTTATAAGAGCATAGGCGATTTTGAATTAAATTGTTCTCTATCAGATGTTATAAAAAAATATGACTTATCAAACAATGTTATCCCGAAGGTAAAAAATATTATAGAGATAAACAATTTTGTACTAAGGTTTGATAATGAAAAGTTAACTGAGGTTACAATTTTCAATGATAAAAAAGTAGAGTTTGCAATATACTATAATGAAATGGATATATCATCAAAAAAAGGGTTTGCTGAGCTATTAAGTCAATATGAAGTTATTGAGAGAACGAAATCTAAATATCTTTTCAAAGAATTAGGTCTAGTTGTAGAAAAAGATCTGTCCGAATTTCGTTTTTTTGAACAATCATTATTAAAATTTTGGGTAAATTTGCATAGACCTATTACTAGCTGGTAATCACAAGTAAGCCATAGCAAACCGTAGCCCACACAAAACCTTTAGTCCTGACGTAGGGTGTGTGCAGTACGCATGCGGTTTCTGTTTTTCAGACGACCTCTGTCAAATCGCCTAACCCGAAGGCGACGCACAGCCTCACTTCCGTCACCTTCAGATGAATTATTTAAAATTATCCGATTGAAATAGAAAGGAATCTTATGGAAGCAAATGATATAGTTTTATTTGATTTTGATGCATTTATTTCAGGAAGTAAAGATGTTGATTACCAAGAAGCAATAAAAAAAATGTCTTTGTCTTTGATGAAATTTTTAATAGAAAATGATTTGTTGGTAAATATAAATCCTTTTAATCAAGATGGATCAGTAAAAAATGATTTAATTATTAAGAAATCAAATTTAACGGATGAAGGTTTTCAATTATTCGTTAAACCAGTAAATAACTGGTGGAATGCTTTGGATAGGGGAACTCCTCCCGAGAAAGTTACTATTTTAGAGAACGGGTTGAAAAAAATTCGTGCCAAGAAAAAGTAATTTTATATTCTCAGACGGCCTCAATATCTTCTTTGAGGTCTTCTAAAAATAAGGAATGCACATATGAGACATAATCCTGAAGATGCCGTTTCTTATTGGAATCGTTGCGGTCGTTATTATGGAGCCAAGTCTCAGGCAGTACGAAAAAGGATGCTTGATTCTAATAATTATCGATTAGAATATGGACCATGAAACTGTTCCCGTGGAGCAAAGAGCAAAGAACGTTATAAGAAACCCCGCAAGCCTAAAAATGGAAAATTACCTAAAGGCTGTTAATCTAAGAAGGATAAATTATGTATTTAGATCAAGTAAATTATGAATTAAATAAGAAAATCAATGATTTTGTATGTAACTCAAATGACGCGCCCACACCGGAGGAAAGAATTGATATTCTAAAGCAGGCATGGGAACTTTTGCCTAAACCAGCCACTCAATTCGTCGAGCCAACTTCGGCAATCGCCTGTGGTATTTCAGAAAATTATAAAAAATTAGGCGATTATCAAAAAGCCCTTGAGTGGATGTTAATTGCACTTGAGGCACGAAAAGATGAACCTGCAGCAGGTGTGTTCATATGGACAGGAATCGTTTATTATGAATTGGGCGATATGGAGAATGCCTATAAATATTTTGACCTAACTTATAATGAGTTACGCTACACGCCGTTCTCTATGGAGGATAAAAAATATTGGCAATTTTATAAGCAACGTAAAGAAGAATTAAATCCTAAGAAAAAAACCAAAAAGTAAGATTCGATATTTTCAGACGACCTTTTTTGTACCGTACTTAACCGCCGCTACGCCTACGACCCGTTCGGCATCTCAAGAGAGATGATCGACATCCACGGAAACCTCTTGTGGTTTGGCAACTACACCGGCTGGGGGCGTCTGAAAGATGAAACCAAGGTAACGGATAGCTCGTACCAGCACTTCTGCCTGCAAAACCAGTACGCTGACCGTGAGACGGGGCTGCATTACAATTTATTCAGGTATTACGCGCCGGATGCAGGGCGGTTTGTGAATTAGGAAAAGATTATGCTATGGATAAAGCAACAGGATGTTGAAAAGGACATGATGATCCACAAGGAAAAGGACATGAAAAGTACCCGCACATAAGTATTAGACATCTGGATGGAAAAAAAGTGCGTATTGATATTATAGGAAAATAGATATGTTAAATTTAACTAATTTACAAACAAAAGGATATGATGAACTTATTGAAATTGATGGAGAAGTTGTTTATCAAGTGTTTGCTATTAAGAAAAGTAATGGAATTTATATTACATATTACTATACGGTACCCAAAAATAAATTGGATCAGGCCGAAGATTATGAGATAGAAGAATTCGATAAATTTAATGAATTTGAATTAGCTATAAGACATATACAATCAAAAGGTGCAAATCTATCAAGATTTAATGTATTTAAAGGTAACAAGCCTCTTTAAGACCATTTTTAGACCGTAGGTTGGGTCGAGACCCAACAAAACATCAAGGTCGTCTGAAATAGGAAACCAAGGTAACGGATAGTGCTTACCAACCGTTCAGCCTGCAAAACCAGTATGCCGATCGTGAGACGGGGCTGCATTACAACTTCTTCAGGTATTAAGAGCCTGATGTGGGGTGGGGTGACCCGTTGGGGCTATCTATTTCAACAGTCATTCATATGGTGCAAAAGGTAAACATATTGTTCCTGCATTGCCTGATATAACATAAATTCTATATTTTATTTGAGAAATTAATTATGAAAAAACAAGAAATTATTTTAAGTATGCAAATGGCTTTTCTTGGGGCAATTTGTAATAAAGTCAGACTTATTGCATTTGATATGACTGAAGAATTATTTGCTCTTTATGTATATATTGACTCACCACTGACAGATGATGAGTATGAAGCAATAGATAGTGCAGTTACAGATATATTGGCTGATTTTCCAAATTTTCTATATGAAAAAATATATATTATTGAAAATAATGATAATATTCTTTCATTAAATATATACAAAGGATGCTTTTTTATGAGATTTGAAAATAAAGTAGATTAAATAACACGTTGTAAAAAAACAGCAAACGATAAATATGATGCAAAGACTCCTCCAGGGTTTGTATGGCATCATGATACAGGAGGGATGATGAGGTTACTTCCTAAAGATATACATAAGTCTGTGAAACATACAGGTAGTGCGGCTCAACATCAAACACGGAAGGGAAAAGGAAAGTGTTAAATAACTTAGTAAAATTAGTAATAGGAGTGATTTAAAAGTGAATATTAAATTTAAAAAATTTGGTTTGAGCCCAGATGACATACAGCAGATGAAAAATTATGGAATTTTGCCAGATAAGAGGACTTTACAAAGTCTAAGTAAAGCATATAATTCAAGTAACCCAAATATCAAAGATATTATTGAATTTCAAGATAAATTAGGTTTTAAGATTGATACAGATTATGTTGATTTTTTGCTTAAAAATAATGGAGGAGTTCCATCTAAGATTAGAATAAAAGGCAATAAGATGGTCATTGATCATTTTTTGTCTTTTAAGTCTGATTATAAACTTAACTCTATCATTGATATATATTCCGATTTTCAACAATATGGATTACCAATTGCAGAAACTCCTTCTGGAGATAGTATTATTTTGTCCTCAGATGGGAAAGTTCGTTTTTTTAATCATAATATTGATTCTATTGATGAAGAAGTCGGTGTGATTGCAAATAATTTTTTAGAATTGCTTGAGAAATTATATTAGTAAACTTTGGTTAGCTGAAACCCTCAATCCTTACATAGAGTGTGTACAGTACGCACGCGGTTTCTGTTTTATTAAATTTATCAACTTAGAACTATAGGTATTGTTAATGAAAAAAGAATTATTATCTATTTTAAAAAAATATGAAACGCATCCTGATTTTTTAGGTGACACTATTGAAGATGTAAATCAAGTAGGAGGTATGGATGATACAGTTTTACATATTGCAGCCAGAAATAATTCTTTAAATGATGCTCTTGTATTTCTTCAAAATGGGGCATTGATCGATCTTAAAGGGGACTTAGGATATACCCCCCTACATTATGCATGCATGTTTGGAAATATAGAAATGGTGAAAGTACTCCTTGACAATGGATCTGATACAAATATACAAAATGAATTTGGAGAAAATGCCGTTAGAATTGCAATTAACTCATCCAGCGAAAATAAAGAGAAGATAGTAAAACTATTAAATGATTTTAGAAAACGTAAATAAAAAATAGATTATAACTCAATCAAATGGTGCCATACCTTAAAATATAGAAAGTAAGACATGAATAAAAACAATCTAATTTTATTAATTAAAAATCAAATGTCAGATAAACAAAAAAATGAAAATGCCTTACATTTAAATACACTTTTACTAAGTTCAATAGAAAATCCTAGTATAGATAATGATTGTTTCATAGAATTATTTAGCTATTATTCTAACCTATCCCAAGGAGAAGTAAGTGAACTATTTAATTTGCTACAATCTTTAACCAAAAATGAAATCAATATAATTCAAGATTTTTTAGAATATATCTCTAAATTTGTCAAAGACTTAGGACTATGTTGTGAATTTGAAAAATTTCTTATGGAGGTAAAATATATACAAGAACGAAATTGTCTAGAGGAAAAGATTAGGCCTACTTTCCCAGTTTTCAAAGTTGATAAAAATAACATCATAAGTTTTGATGACAGTGACAACTCTTATATATTTTCTATAATGCAACTATCTACTAAAACTTGGATTGAGATAACATACGATGATTTTCTCTCAATACTTGAATCACTAGAGTGGCAAGCCTTCACTAATAAGGCTATATTATATTTTACTCCTTGCTGTTTAAAACATATTTTTTCTAATTTATCTAAATTTCATTTATATGGTTACGTTGTTGAATTTTTATATATTGCCCTAAGAAACCAAAGTACGATATTTAACACTAGTCAAATCAACTTAATTATTGATTTTTTAAAATTAATCCAAAATTTTAACCAGGAAATTAGTGTTGAAACACAAAAAAAAATAACAAATACTATTCAACTTTATTTATAACTTCCCTACCGTAAA
Source organism: Streptococcus sp. HCA-5024 (assembly GCF_037890265.1). Taxonomy (NCBI): domain Bacteria; kingdom Bacillati; phylum Bacillota; class Bacilli; order Lactobacillales; family Streptococcaceae; genus Streptococcus; species Streptococcus sp. HCA-5024. The sequence goes on along the minus strand of NZ_JBBKBR010000001.1, from coordinate 133,034 downwards.
GGGGACGGTAGGAGTCGATCGGCTGGTGAATCCGATACATGGTTTGAAATTTATGGAGGATACTTTTATGTTCAAATTAAAATTATTTCCCGAGGATTTTTTTAATATATGTATTAAGCGTAAAGTAGAGATTAAAAAGTTAGATAAACTTCCCAAGCTAGATAATAACTATTTGTTATTCATTACTAAGTATCAGGAGGTAGTGATAATACCTGATATTTCTCTTTTTAATTATGAAGAGGCTTTAAATGAAAATAGATACTTAGAGCGTAATTATCCCGAAATATCAAGGTGTTTTTGGAGTGTTGGACAAGCAGGACAGGGAGATGGATGGTTTTTAAATAAAATAGATAATACCATTTTTCATTATAATCATGATACTGGAGAATATACCAAATCTGGATTTACAAATTTAGGGATAGATTTCTCACAATTTATCCAGTTGGCTTTCTTATACCGAGATTTAGAATACCTATTAGATGAAGGAGAGACACTTACGGATAATGTAAAAGCTGAGTTTATAAATTCAGTAAATAGTGTAAGTAATAATTTGTTTAATGTTTATCCATTTAAGTATTTTTAATTGGAATATTCAATAAATTTATTAAGCAAGCCGTAGCCCCGCACAAACCTTCAATTTTAATGTTAGGTGTGCGCAGAATTATACGCACGCGGTTTCGCCTACCGCAACCATATCATGGTCGATTACAGGCACAAGCGCGACGGCGTTTACGAAATTTACAAGAAAGGTTAAAAAAACGTTTGAGTAAGTCCATATCTGTTGGAGGATGTTCATCTACCAACTCACCAAAACGATTAGATTAGGAGAATATTATGAAAAAATTACTAGTATGGGGATATGCCCTACAAAGCATGGATAAAGCAGAAAAAATAGGGCTACCACGTGTAAGCAGTGGTGTTCTAGGTATATCAGAGAAGTTTAACCCTAAAAAAACGCATCCTGATTTTGACTTTCCATGGAGTTGGTTCGTAAAGGGACAAGAAATTCCTCCAATGCCTGAACAGGTGTATGTATGCTTGAAAAAAGCCCGAGGTGTTACTTTTGATTTTCTTCCATATAATGATTTCTTTATCATGTCAGCGCGTTTTTTGGAATTTATTAAAAAATACGGGTTTGATCATGATTTTGGTATGAGCAAGGTAATTATTGTCAATACAAAAGGCGAGCTATTGACGAATGAAATCTATTATTTGGTAAGAATAGTTGATTGGGAAATTCAGGATGAAATTGTTTACCCAGATTTAGCATTAGATGAAGATGATTATTCACTGGAGGCATATACTAATTCAGATAAGGATATTTTATTGTCTTCCAATTATAATTATTCAGGAGCATTTATGGTGTCAGAAAATTTAAAAGAAAAAATATTGGAAAACTTTTCTTTGCCTTTTCTTTATTCTTTGGAAGAGTGGAAGGAATTAAATAATTCAGACTTTTATTGGGATTAATATAAATCAAAGAAGTGTTGGATGAACTTTTTTCCATCCCAACATCTACTCCCTTTCTCGTGGGAGAAGGCTGGGGAGAGGGCAAAACGACTGCCTCGACCGACTGACCGCCTACATCGACGGACTCGGTGCCAAAACCGCCTACGAACTCGCGGTGGACGGAACGCGATTACTTCAGGAGTACACCTCCAAAGGCAACTACATATGTTTTATAGTTAATTATTAAGGAGTTTCTAATGAAATATTCACTTTTAGAAGTAGTCAAATTGCAACAAGATCTTCCTGGTTTTAATTTACAACAAGGAGACATCGGTACAATTGTAGAAGTTTATTCAAATCCTTATGAAGCATATGAGGTTGAATTTTGCGATACTAAAGGAAAAACAATCTCACTACTAACTTTAAAGCCAGAACAATTAATGCCATTTCTTGATACATAATATTATTCTTATAAAACTTAAAAGCAAGCCGTAGCCCCCATGAAACCTCCAATCCCGACGTAGGGTGTGCGGTACGCACGAACCCTTGGCATAGGTACATAACTGGACCAACAAAGACGGAGAAAACCGCCAACAAACCCACTACTTCCACTGCGACCAAATCGGCATCCCGAGAGAGATGACCGATAAGGATGGCAACCTAGATTGGTTCGGCAATTATTACGGTTGGGGTAACCTGAAGAGTGAAACCAACATATCCGGAACTGCTCACAAACTCTTCCGATTGCAAAACACCCTTGTCCACAGTGGCATGTAGCTACTGCCAAAATGGATAGAAATCTTAGTCAAAAAAGAAATAATGGGAATCGTACATTTTCTTGGGAGTAATACAAAGATAATGTAACCGTACAACATAGGAAATAGTATCATGACAACTTTAGAAGATAAAATATTTACCTTAAAACAGAATCATTTAATGAAAAAAATGAAAGAAATTCATTTTTTAAATAATTTAATGTCAGATTCTGAAAAAATTATTCCATATCCACTCTCATGTGAAATAATAAATCGTACTTTTACCCCCTATAGAAATATAGAATTATCAAAAGAAAATTTTAGTTTATCGATAAAAAATGAAATATTAAGTTTTTTTGCATCAGAGGAAAATGATATTGCTTATGTATACTTTTATGGAGGAATAAATGATTCGGCTGAAATACCAATAGAATTATTCCCCTTGTTTATTATCAAAATAAAAAATATTAGCAATTGGCTAGAATTAATAAACAAACCTAATTTTTATTGTTTAAAATTCTTTGGTCATAAAATAGATAAAGTTATCGATATATCTCTACTCGACAATGAGGAAGATGTTTTATCTATTTCTATTGGAGTGAACGCTTAACTTTAAAAATAAATAAACTATTCCAGAAGAAGCAATCCTTTGCTTTGTATAACTTTAAGGAGTTTAGCATGCTCAATTTTTATGATTGTGATAAAAATTTATCTGAAAATGATTTTAATGAAGTTGAAAAAAACTAGAAGTATCTTTTCCATCTTCATTCAAGTCACATTACTTCAAATGGAATGGAGGTACGCCCAATCTTTCTTGTTTTGTCAATGATAATATTGATTATGACTATATTGAAATTCGCGACTTCATTCCAATGAAATATTCTAAGCAGTTTGAGGATGATCCAGATTTCACATTAGAAGGAAGATCAATAAATGAATGGGAACTTAATGAGTTACCTAGGAATTTAATTCCTTTTGCTTTTGATTGGGGAGGTAATTATCTCTGTTTAGAAAAAAATAGTTGGCAAATTATTTATTATGTAAGGGACGTATGGAGTGAAAATATATCAAGGGAAGCTAATTTTAAAAGAAATTCAATTATTATTGCGAAATCATTTGAGGCGTTTTTAAATAATTTAGAAGAAACTCCTGATGATTGATAAACTGGCGTAGCGTCGTATATATATAGTAAGCGTAGCAAGCCGTAGCAAGTATGAAATCTTCAATCCTGACGTGGGCTGCGGTACGCACGTACACGGTTTCCGCTTTTTAGACGGCCTCGAATAAGAAAAAAGTCAAAAAACGGAGAAGAGAAAGTTTAAAATGCCATATGGAAGTGTATTTATGAATAAATTAATTAGCATTTATATTAATAATGGAGTCAGTTTACTTGAACAAGGAGAAAATACTGTAATTATACCTATAGAATTATCTAATGATATTATAGATATTTTAGAAAATTTAAATTTCTTTATTTTAGGAGGAGATTTATATAAAAAAAATAATAATAAATTTGAACATACCTATGATAATTGGTATTACGAAGGAAATATTCAAAGTGATAGTATTATAAAAACTAGAGAATATCTAGATAACTTTAAAAATAATCAAAATTTATATGTATCATTTGTTTTCAAATAAAACTGTCAGCAAGCGTAGGTTGGATCGAGACCCAAAAACAAGTCGTGGCAAGCCGTAGCCTTGGCAAAACCTCCAATCCCGACGCTGTGTGGTCAATTGCTACCCCCGCACCCTTCAGTCAACCTGACCCACAGCACCGACCAACGGACGCGAACGACCTGGTTCGAGTACGACAAACTGGGCAGGATTACCCAAGCGGGCAACGAAGTGTTCGCCTTCGCCCCCGCGCACAACATCCAGAAAGGGATGAGAAAATGACTAATTGCATATCAACAGGTAGTATTTATTGGATTTCAGATGAAGAAATTCATATTCTCGAAGAGAAGGCCACTAATGGAGATAAAAACTCAGCATTCAAATTATATCAATATCATATGTTTGTATCTTTAGATCAAGATTTGGAATTTAAATGGCTAAAGATCGCGGCAAAAAATGGACATCCAATTGCCCAATTCAATTTAGCTGATTTATTTTTCAAACAAGACAATAAAGAAAAAGCCATATTTTGGGCTAAGAAGGCACATAGAAATGGTGCAAAACTACCAGAAGAATTAAAAATACTAATAAATATCGATTAATTAATAAGTTTGAGCAGATTATCGTTACGAACCTGCTGTGGATCAATTTGTGAATCAGGATTCGATTAGGTCGTTATTTATTTGAAACATTCCATGCTACCAGAAGTAGCTTCGCAGTCAAACCAAAATGAAACCACATGACTAATATTGCTCAATTTATAGTGAAACCAGGAACAACTATTATTGAAGGCAAAGCTGCACCTCAAGGTTTGGGTTTTCTTGGCGGATAAACACAAATATATTAATGCCTTAGAAAGGTTAATACGACAATGAATCAGGAGCAATTTATAAAAAAGACTAATATAGTTTTAGTCGAAATTGATAAAATGATTAATAATTGTGATGAATATAGTTATACAAATAAACAGCAGTTGATTTCTATAAAAAATGAACTATATGACATGATTAATTATCTAAATTCAGAAAGTATTTCTCAACCAAAAAAAGGAAAAGAATTTTTATTGTCTCGGATAGTAATTGATTCTTGGCCATTTAATAATGAGGTGGGTAAACTCCTTGTAGAAATAGAAGAAGATTTCAATTCTTTGACAAGAAAAAATATAAACATGTCTAAGTTAAAAATCTTGAATGAAACTCCTTTAGACTTTCAAGAAAAATTTTTGTTTGACAATTGGGAAGTCAGCTACCTTGATTTGATGGAAGTAAATCAAGGTTCTCCCCTAGTTGGAAGTCTGTCCATTAACGGTCAAGTTATTATTCAAGAACAGGGTTTTGGAGGGCCTTTGTTGTATTTCAATAGAAAAATTTATATTCCAGTTTTCATTAGACGATTTTGGGTTGTTGGATTTAGGCTTGCAGTATTAAATTTAGATGATTTATCAATTGAGTATATTGGTGGTATCGAAGACTTGGTTTATCTGAAAGAGATAAAAGATAATAAAATTTATTTCTATACAGATATATATAAAAGTACAGAAAAAAACTTAACTTTATATGAACAAATATAACTCAAGGATATGCTGTAAACATCATAGCCAAAGGACTTCCATATTAACTAAATTTAAAGAATTTAATCAATGGAAACGCTAGTTCTGGTACGACCAAGCTTTAAAAGAATTATCAAGAAGAGGTATTTAATGATTAGCCAAGAAACAATGAATTTACTTATTAAATATTTTCAAGATTACCCTGAGTTTAAAGGGATACCCGCTAGTAGTGAGGAAATTAAACTTGCTGAAAATATTTTAGGAATAAATTTTCACGATGATTACATTGAATTTATTAAAAAATTCGGTGGCGCAAGCGCTGGTTTGGATATCCATGCTTTCCATAATTCAACATTAATTGGAAAAGAAACAGTTATCGAATTAACTCAGGGATTTCAAAAACTTTTAGAATTATATGAACAACCAATGAATAAACTTTATGCAATATCAGATGATGGTTCAGGCAATCCTATTTTAATGGACCAACAGGGACATATTTTTATTTATTATCATGATTCATCAGAAATGGAAATGTTATATGAATCACTTGAAAACTTATTTAAAGAAACATTGTTGGGTGAATAGCAAGCCGTAGCCCGCATGAAACCTCCAATCACGACGTAAAGTCTTCGCTATACGCATGCACGCGGTTCCTGTTTTTCAAACGACCTCACTATCCTCTTTAAGGTCGTCTGAAATATTGGTTCTTTAACAATCTCATTACCAGTCATTTACAAAATGTAGTTTCTCGAGGAGCATTATAATATTATGGAAATTAAAAAAGAGTCCAACGACTATATTATTAAATTAAACAACTATGAAGTATTAGTTTTTTTTGAATGTCTTGTTAAGTTCGTTGAAAATAATGAAATTATTGATGAAGCTGAGCAAAAAATAATATATGACTTAGAATGCTTGTTAGAATCCACATTAGAAGAACCTTTTATGGAGAATTATAAAGATCTAATACATATAGCTAAAAAATCTATTATCAATAATTAGCAATCTGTAGAGTGAGACAAGCCTCAACAATTTGGTTAAAGCCCAAATCTTTAAAAAAGACGGCACGAAAGAAACTTGAGCGTACAGCTACGACGCCTTGGGCAGAAGGATAGGCAATGGCCGTCTGAAAAAGGATGAGCGGGTTTACAAGAATGCGCACCAGCCGTTCAGATTGCAAAACTAATACTTCGATGAAGAGACGGGGCTGCATTAGAACCTGATGCGCTATTACGAGCCTGAGGTCGGTTTGTGAATCAGGATCCGATTGGGTTGGCAGGTGGTAGTAACCTGTATCAGTTTGCGCTTAATGTACTGGGATGGATTGATCCTTCTGGTTGGGCTAGAACGTAAACTATTGATCCTCCATGTGATATTAAACACAAGTTTCGATTATTGGCTAGATTCCGCAAACGTAAAAAAATGTCTAAGGCAGGGCATGAATTGGATGCGCATACAGCTGCTCGTTTAGAAATCGGTGGTCGAGTATTTTATGGACATAATGAACACGGAATAGATACTACTTTTGACAAAGTCAATGCTATTACTAAGACACATGCAGAAGGGCATGTTACTCAAAGAGCTTTAAATACTGGTATGAAAGGCAAAGCAAAAACAGTTGATATTTATGTTGATAGAGAATTATGCCCTTCATGTGGTAGAAACAATGGTATTGGTTCGTTAGCTAGAGAGTTAGGGCTTGAGTCAATTAATGTACATACACTTAGTGGAAGTAAAAGATATTTCCCACCTAAATAAGGAGGTTATTATGGAAATTACTTTGGATAACTGGAGTGGATCTCATTGTAAGGAAGAGGTTTATCATATTAATTCCTCGGAGAGACTTTTAGAAATTTTAGAAAAATTAGATGCTAAGCAACATACTCTTGTAAATTTAGTTTTATCAGAAGAAAACTATTTAATGATTGGTGGAGGGGGAGGGAAATATGTTGTAACAGGTGAAGAAAATGGCATTGTTTTTAATTTATCAAACCCTAAGGAAGGAAGTACCTTAAAAATAGAATTAAATACGGGAGGGCAAATTGGTTTATTTGAGTCTAAATATATTTTATCTAAAGAAATAGCATACAAATGTGCTGTAAAATGTTTGACTATGGGATGTATTCCACAAAACGATTTAGATTTATCCTGGGAAAAATATTAAAGTAAACCTAGTAAGTTGGTTGAGTCAAGATAAAACTAAACCATAGGGTAGTTTGAAAAATAAATTTCAGATGACCTTCGATCTTCATTTTATTCCTTACGGAGAAAGAAGCCATAGCCCGGACAAAACCTTAAGTCCTGACGTGGAGTGTGTGCGGTACGCACGCACGCGGTTTCGCCTATCGAAGCCCCATCACTGGAGCCTGCATTCTAGAATGTGACTCTCAACATGGAGAAGTTGAAAAATATGATAAACGAGGAAAATACCTTGGCGCATTTTCCTCTAAGACTGGCAAATAATTAAAAGAACCTATTAAAAACAGAAGGATAGAACTGTGAAAAGAATCATAAGATTTATATCAAAATTCGAAAAAAATGGAGATAAATTTATTGAAATCATAAATTTTAAGAATGAACCATCTCTCGATTTCTTACAAAAAATTTTTCATGAAACTAGCTCGATGTATGAAGAATATTGGATATCAAATGAAGTTGCAAAAATAATCGAACCTTATTTATGCGAGAAATTAGACATAAATAATTATGACTACTTCTTGTCTTGCGAAGAAGATAATATTTAAGCAAAATTCAAAAATTATATTTATAGATAACGCATATCGTCCTTCTACTTGCAAAACCAATATGCCGATGCCGCATTTCAACTTCTTCAGGTACTATGAGCCTGATGCGAGTCGGTTTGTGGGGAGGAAGCAATTTTTATAACTATTCTCAAAATGTAAAAGCTTGGGTAGATTTATATAGATTGTCGTCTAGTTGTAATGACGGAGATACAAAAGATAGTAAACTAATTAACCAAAAAGAATTGAACCGGATTTTAGATCAAATAGGCACAGATCCACATGCGTTTAAAGGTGATTATGTTGGTAAACGAGCCGTATCTCATTATGATGTTTATAAACAAAATAAAACTGGAGAACATTTATTAAGAAGAAAAAATTCTTCTGAATTTATTAGAACAGGAATTGGTTGCGATGATGCTGAATAATTTAATTGAAGTAACATTTTATATGGAATCAAATGATTACATCAACATGAAAGAAATAGACAAAATACTTAATATTAAAAATGCTGAATTTTATAGCAAGGGAGATTTATTTACATCACCAAACCAAAAGATTCAATTTGTAATTGAACACTCTTACTATTCTTTTGGCATAGATAAAGAGGAAAATTTAAAGGAAAAAATTAATAAAATTATAAAAACAATAGAAAGCATAAAGAAGGATTTAAATTACATATTTAAAAAATATAAACTAAATAAAGAGCTTATAATATACAGCTGGGGTACCGATGAGGCCACTCGTGAATATAAAATCTCCTTAAATCAAATTCAATTATTATCTGAGTTAGGAATAGAGTTAAAAATCATTCATTATAATATTTAGTAAGCGTGGGTTAGGTCGAGTCCCACCAAATATCAAGGGTATCTGATATCAATTTTCAGACAACCTTGTTTCATTTTTATTGAGGAGTTGTATGCTATGAATTTAGATGCCGTTAATCCAGAATTAGAATCAAAGATTAATGATTTAGTCTGTGAGGCTTATAATAAACCTTTTTTAGAACAAGAAAAGTTATTAAAAGAAGCATTTGAGCTAATACCCAAGCCAGTAACTCAATGGGCGCATCCAACGACAATGGTTACGATTGCTTTGTTTGAGTTGTATTATAAAAATCAAAAATATGAACAGGCTAAGGAATGGCTGAGTATTGCTTTAAGTGTCGCTGACTTAGGAACCACTAATGCAGGGACGTACCTGTTAGCTGGTATTTTTTATTATGACCTTGGAAAATATGATGAAGCTTATAAATATTTTGATATTGCTTATAATGATGCTGGATATTATCCATTTAGTATTGAGGACAAAAAATATTGGCAGTTTTATAAGCAACGTAAAGACGAATTAAATCCTAAGAAAAAAACCAAAAAGTAAGATTGCACTGCACCTCAAAAATTAAAAAATCAGGTAAGAAATGCCCTTAAATTTTTAGGAGAATTTAAATGAAAAAAAATGGATACGTTAATTTTAACTTTTTAGATAGTAAACCAAATATAAATAATATATTAGTTGGGCTAGATTTAGACTATTCAAATAAAGTGATAGCGCCAGATGGTCATGAGTTAGCATTGGTTGCTTTTATACCAATTGAAAATCTACTAACTATTGCACCTCAATTTAAAACAGATTTTCAGGATAAGGAATATAAAGATAAAGCAATTTACGTTTTTTCTTATTATGATAAAGAAGATTATTTTCTTGACTACATTACTGAAATTGACGATGCTATTCAAAGATACACTAGAGTTATCGTCGGAGATAAACATCAGTTCAGGTTTAACCTAGATAAATTTTATCCAATTAATCCTATTGAGAATATAGATGAAATGAGTTTTCTAGGAGGACAACCTGAATATTTACAGCAAGAGAGTGATGATTTTCTAGAAAAATATATTTTCATAGGTCAAATCTTAGGAATGGATCTACCTGAAAAAATAAATGAAATTTTTTATCTAACTGAGAACATCGGATATATTTTTATAAATCGAGATCTATCTGGTGGATTATTTTTCGTACAAACAACTTAAACAAAACTAAAAAGGATTGAATTATGAATGAAAGTATTGAAACTGTATTAAATTGTTTTCTGATGGAAATGTATAAATGGGAAGATAATGCTAATAAGCATATTGATGCAGGCACAGATATTCCTGATGAGATATTGAAACAAACACTAAAGGAAATATACGATAAATACCTAACAGATAAACCAAGAAAAATGGGAAAGTTAGAATGTATGACTGTTAGCTACCCTCCAACATTCAATCCAAATAACGAGAAAATCATTGAAATAGAAGAAAAAGGTAGCTCTATAACTGTAAAAAGTGATGTGCTTTACGCTGGAATGGAAACACAAAGACTTTATAAATTTAAAAAACAGACAGGTCTCTGGAAATTAGATAATGTAAAAGAATTTGATAGTTATGATGGGAAATGGTATTCTATACATATCTAAATTAAAGTAATTATAGCAAGTCGTAACCTGAACAAAAACTCTCAGTCCTAAGGAGTATTTTATGAAAATCAAAGAATTAATTGAAAAATTAGAACAAAAAAGTAGTCATCAATTTTTGAAGGCAGTATCAAAACCAAAATTTGCTTTTTCTTTGCCAAAAGATTTAGAATTCTTTTATGAAAATTATGAATATGCTATTCTTAATATTAATACTTCTTGTGAGATAAGAATCAGTTCACTTTCAGAATTGCAACCAACAAACCAAATTCTATATCCAGCTGATGATGTTATTTGGGAGGAGTTGGCAGATGATATCAGTAATGATTGGTTCATGATTGCATCTTCTCAAGAGCTTGGTCAATTTATCAGTATAGACTTAAACAAAAAAAGATTTGGTTTTTGTTATGATAGTTTTATAGAAACTCATGCAACACCTGATGAGTCTCCCATTATTGCTAAGTCATTTACAGAACTACTGGAGAAATTGGTTTCCAATGAAAAAGAATGGTTTTGGTTAGATTCTTCTTTTCAAAGCTATGGTGATGCTTATGAAGATGAATGAGTAGGTTGTAGCCCTTATGTAACTCTCTATCACAACGGAGAGTATGTTTGGAGCGCACGTAAGTAGTTTCTAAATTTCAACCCTAGGAAGGATTTAATCCATGATTAAAAATTTAAAATTTAATGACGGTAAAGCTACTGCTTTAATATCTTTATCGCCTAGTGATATGCAACCGTATGATATACCCATTTTTATTGATGATGAATCAGGAGATATACAAAGAGAAAGCCAAATTTATCCAATTCTTGATAGGGTAGAGAGCTTTTTTAAACGAATAAACATTGATGATTTAATAAGAGACATTTCAATAGAGATTAATCAAACTTGTTATGAGCAAAGTGATTATGAACCAACAGAATTAGATAATAAAGAATTAGCAAATGATTTAAAAATTGTCAATATTAGAGCATATTTTGATGATTTAGTATTTATATACTATTCTGGTTCGTTTCTTCCTGATATGGAAATATCTGCTCAAATAACTTATGAAGGTGAATTAGAAAACTTGGAAATATATGATAAATAGCAAGCCGTAGCCCGCATGAAACCTCAAATCCTGACGTAGGGAAGCACGCGGTTTCTGTTTTCAGACAACCTCTGCAATGAAATAAATTTAAAATTAAATTTTCAATAATTGAGAAAGGACGATTAAAATGCTTGATTCAGATACAAAAAATATGATTTCTGTATGGATAGGAACATCAAATAAGACGTTAGATGAATTTAATAAATACACTGAAGGAATGGAAGATTCAGATTCTCAATGTCCAGCATTTGCAGATTTTGGGGTTTCATTTATTGATTCAGCCTTTTTTGTAGCTTTTCGTACCAAAAACGGAGAGATTGTTCCAATTGAAATTTTAGCTGAAGAAATTGGTACGCATTCGAAAAAAGCCACAGAAGAAATTATAAGAGCATCTAAAGAAAAAGGTGTGAATGAAGGGAATTCTTTGTATTATTATGCAAACGCTACTTTTAAACCCGATGATCCAGAAAAACTTTATAATGACTTAAAATTTATAGGAACGTTTAAAGATCCTAGAAAAAAGTTTCGTTAAATTGGTTGCCTAGCCAGCTGTAGCTTGCATAAATTTTTAAATTTACAAGTAAGGTGCGCACGTCAAAGTACGCACGCAGTTTCTGCCTTTCAGACAACCTCAATTCTTTTTCGAGGTCGTCTGAAATATTTGTTCTTTAACAATCTCATTACCATTAGCAATGGCATTCTATCTAGAGGTCATTTTTCCTGATGGCTGATAAACTGGAGATAGCGGGGAAGCTTAGTAAAGAAGAAATTGATTGGATTAGATCCAAAGCTGACTGGATTGACCCAATAGTTTCTTCAACAGACGAATTACTAGGAATTAGAAATCATGAAAATTCTAGAGAACAAAAAGAAAAATATCTGAGTGAGAAAAGGTACTATTGGTAATTTTGTGTTTTTAGTTTTACAGAGTGTAGTGTTATTGGAGTAAATTATTAACTAATTTAGTAATAAATTAGTTTACCTTTTTTAAAATAGGAATTTGGTACAAGACAGTATATTCTTTCGCTCTAAAGTGTTATTTAAATGTTGATTCTATCCCTTTCGTTCTATAATATAGAAGTTTACTAGCACCACATGAGGAGAAATCATGAGGGATATTATCAGTTGAATAAGTAAGAGTATAATCTACATCTCCAAAGTAGGAGTGGCTAGTTCCAGCAGAAAGACCTTCATAGGTTTTATAACTGAATAGATCGACTTACTTTGTTGTCGAATTTTTCCTGTTCTTCAAGTAATTCTAAGGAATAGACGACAACTTTAAAATCAAATAAGCTAAAAACGCTCTAAAATCATTAAATTGACATAAAAGTGTTTTTTATTGTCAAAATATACAGTTGAAAAAATTTCCATTTTTTTTAAAATTACTTCCTTAGATGACAATTTAATCAAAATATGATATAGTACAGAAAAAGTAAAAATAACAAAAGTAACTTACAGAAGTAAAAGAAAAAAAGTAAATAGATAGCCACGGCGGATATTCCTTGCATCGTTTAGAAGGAGTTGCTGTGGTTATCGTTGTTGCTGAGCTAATTAATTGCTCTTATTATTTAGATGAAGTTACTTTTATTATTGAATTAATTTGAATAATAATAACGATCAATGAAAGTACTCATCGATATTCCCTTTATGCAGTTTAGAGCACAAAGGAAAATAGTACTGATTTGATCGTTTTTTTCTGTATTGACATCATAAAACACAGTAAGAACCTTCAGTCATAATAAACAAGGAGGTAACATGAGATTTGTTGTCAGAAGACTTTATCTGAATCTAAATTCGGATAAGGTTTTTTATTAGTCTTGATTCTTTCATATACTTCATAGCTAAATTGGAGCAGTAATTTATGAAAATCATTATCCTTACTGTTATTACTTGTATTTATGGCTTGTTTATGTCGTTCAATATGAGAAAGAGCTCTTCTCAAATTTTCTTCTTTTAAATTTTTCATAGTTACATTATAAGCTGAAGACAGATAGTTTTGATATTTTTCTCTTAACTGTACGATTTTGCTTCTTAAATGTAGGAATCACCTTTTATTATGGTGTGATAAAACTTACAAGTCCTTTTTGTTATTCTTGACCTAGTTTTTATAGAAAGAAGGTCTAAGATGTTAAATAAAGTCAAAACTAAAGCCTTAATTAGTGTTGGAGCAGTAGCCGCAACTAGCTTTATTCTCATGATGGGATATACTGTTGGTCAACATTCTACTGCTAAGCAAAGTCGTAAAGAGATTGAATTGGTTGCAGCTAAACTTGTAGAGGATAAACAAGCAGAAGATAAAACAAGCATTTTGTCATCGGATACAGTAAAAGAATTTTTGACTCAATACTATACGAAAGAAAAGCTAGGGGAAAATAATACACGTATTCAACCCTATATGACTGAATCGGCTTATTCTCAAGAATTGTCAAGTCAAAATGATGCCATGAACCAAGTGTATAAGGATTATATTTTAGATTATCATTTTGAAAAAGCTGATATCTTTGTCAATCAGACTACGAATCAAGCCATTGCCATGGTCTCTTATAATGTAACCTATGTATCCGATTTAAAGAATGCCAACCAATCAAAGACCAATCAGACAGAAACCAGAACTGTTAAATTGTCCTATTCTAAACTACCTGGTAAGTTATTGGTCAACCAAGTACAGGTTTGGAAATCTGGATTAGATGATTTAGATAATGCAACTCCCAAAACTTTAGAAGAATCCTCATCTGTTCCATCATTACCAAATACTACAACAAAATGATGATATTGCATGGAAATAGAAGAATGTAAGCAAATTTCAATTCTTGATGTAGCCAATCGTTTAGGTATCTCCTTTAAACAAGTTTCGAGCAGTGTCTATGAACATCCTGAACACGATTCATTTCGGATTTTTTCAACTACCAATACTTTTAAATGGTTTTCAAGAGATATTCAAGGTGATGTCATTGATTTTGTTCGACTTGTTCAGGGAATTTCCTTTAAAGAAGCTCTAGCCTTTCTTTCTGAAGAACCTTTTCAAAAAGAAGCTGTTCAAGAAAAAAGAGAGAGACCATTTTATTATCCTTTAAAGAGAATAGAAGATTCTAACTGTAGTCTGGCCAGATATTACTTAACAGAATGTAGAGGAATTTCAGAAGAAATCGTACAAAGGATGATTCAACAAGGTTTAATAGCACAAGCCAGCTGGAAAACAAATGAAACAGTTGAACCTGTTATTGTTTTTAAAATCTTTGATCATCGTCACAAGCTGCAGGCAGCAAGCTTACAGGGGATTTATAAGAATCACTCTCTTCCTAGAGAGAGGCTGAAAACGATTCTAAAAGGAAGCCATGGATATATTGGAATATCCTTTGATATTGGTAAACCAAATAGACTGGTCTTTTGTGAATCGTTCGTCGATTTGATGAGCTATTACGAACTTCATCAACAAAATCTATCTGATGTTCGTTTGGTATCTATGGAGGGATTAAAAAGGTCTGTTGTCGCTTATCAAACTTTACGACTGATAGCTGAAGAAAATCAGAAATTGGAATTTTTAGATACAGTAATACCTTCAAAGTTATTGCCTTTAATCAATACAATTCGTGATACAACCAGCTATTTTGATAATCATCCTGATTTATTGACACTGGCAGTAGATTGTGATGATGCAGGTAAAGATTTTTCTGATAAGTTATCTCAAGCTGGATTGCCTGTTTTACTGGATTTACCTGATAATGAATCTGGGAAAGAAAAAGTAGACTGGAACGATATTCTTCGAGAAAAGAAATCAGATTTACAATTGATGATCGAGAATGCAAAAGAGACATTTGGAAATCCACCAGTAAGACAAACCTCTCAATGTTTAGAATTGTGATAACAAAATCAAGATGTTTTAGCTAATATTAGAATGAAGGAGGATCGTATATGACCATTATTGAACGCTTAGAAGAAAAGGTCACTAGGCAAGAAAGTAAGGTAGCAAGAGAGACAGAAAAACTAGCTGCTTACAAAGAGCAACTGGAGACAGCGATGTTTGCGACGTTCAAAAGGCGTCAAAGCATTAGTCACATGAGTTTTGAAGAAGCTCTTGACCATGCATTTGGCAAAGAAAGACAATTCGATGATTCTGAATTTAGAAAGGATGAAATGAGTGAATGACAAAAGATTGGAGTTTTAATCAACCATTAGAAAGTAAATCAGAAAATCAAGAAGATCCAGATAAAATTGCGGCCTTATTTGGAAATCATCAAGGAGGTAATGATGTAAATTATGAAGCAGCTTTTCAAAAGCGCAAACAAGCACCTGTGACGGAATCAAATTCTAGTTCTAAACCCAAAGTTACAGAGGTTAGAACAGGAAAAGAGACAGATATCACTACAAGTTATCAGCAACATCTTAAAAGACTTATTGCAGATAACAATAGCGATATTCAAAGTAGTCAAAAGAAAATTGAAGAGCTACATACACTGATTGACACAAAGAATAAAGACAATAAGAAATTGCAGTCAATTTATGATGCGATTTCCGAATTACACTAAGCAGTCCTGATAGGCTGCTTTTTTTGAGAGGTTATAGATGTTTACAAAACTTTTTAAGAAAAATCACGACAATAGTGATGTATTTAAAAAGCTGATTCATAGACTATCTGATATGTCTGTCCAAGATCTTGAAAAAATAGACCGACTGCTAGATATCATTTTCACTCCAGATCAAGGATCAGAACAACTAAAAACAGAAGCAACTTATAGAGAAGAAACTTTGGACGACACATTAAAGGAAGCTAAGAATCAACTTCATAAGGAACAATTGGAGAAGAATTTAGAGAGATTTAGGAAAAATAGTCAATAATGCACCAAATTTGGTGCATTATTCTTTTTTATGCTATAATTGAATTATAAAAATAAAGGAGTTTGCCATGATTGGAAAGAACATAAAATCCTTACGTAAAACACATGACTTAACACAAACCGAATTTGCACGGATTGTAGGTATTTCACGAAATAGTCTTAGTCGTTATGAAAATGGAACGAGTTCAGTCTCTACGGAACTAATAGACATCATTTGTCAGAAGTTTAATGTATCTTATGTCGATATTGTAGGAGAAGATAAAATGCTCAATCCTGTTGAAGATTATGAATTGACTTTAAAAATTGAAATTGTGAAAGAAAGAGGTGCTAATCTATTATATCGACTCTATCGTTATCAAGATAGTCAGGGAATTAGCATTGATGATGAATCTAATCCTTGGATTTTAATGAGTGATGATCTTTCTGATTTGATTCATACGAATATCTATCTAGTTGAAACTTTTGATGAAATAGAGAGATATAGCGGCTATTTGGATGGAATTGAACGTATGTTAGAGATATCTGAAAAACGGATGGTGGCCTAGTGGGAATCCAAGATTATATTGATAGTGAATTCAAACATGCTCTAGCGCGAAACATTCGCTCACTGACAAGAGGAAAAAAGCCCAGTAAACACCCTATAGCGATTTTGCTTGGAGGGCAAAGTGGTGCCGGTAAGACTACAATTCATCGTATTAAACAGAAAGAATTTCAAGGAAATATTGTTATCATAGATGGCGATAGTTTTCGTTATCAGCATCCACACTATTTAGAACTGCAGCAAGAATATGGCAAAGATAGTGTTGAATACACCAAAGATTTTGCAGGGAAAATGGTAGAGTCTTTAGTAACCGAATTGAGTCATTTGGGATACAATCTTTTGATCGAGGGAACTTTACGAACAATTGATGTTCCAAAGGAAACAGCACAACACTTGAAAAGTAAGGGATATGAAGTACAATTAGTCATAATCGCAACAAAGCCCGAATTGTCCTATCTGAACACCCTTATCCGATACGAAGAATTGTACGCTATCAATCCAAATCAAGCACGCGCAACTCCAAAAGAACATCATGATTTCATTGTAAATCATCTAGTTGATAAAACACGACAATTGGAAGAACTAGCTATCTTTGAAAGAATTCAAATTTATCAACGAGATAGAAGTTGTGTATATGATTCAAAAGAAAATACAGCTCCAGCAGCAGATATTCTTCAAGACTTACTATTTGGAGAATGGAATCAAGTAGAGAAGAATATGCTTAAATTAGGAGAAGA
Organism: Streptococcus sp. HCA-5024; assembly: GCF_037890265.1. NCBI lineage: Bacteria > Bacillati > Bacillota > Bacilli > Lactobacillales > Streptococcaceae > Streptococcus > Streptococcus sp. HCA-5024. The sequence continues at coordinate 115,264 of NZ_JBBKBR010000001.1, read as the reverse complement.
AAGATTGAAAGATTTAACTAATCGAAATGGTTGTTAGATCATGAGTTTTAAAATATAGTCTATTGGATCGTCATTAAAAAAATAACGATCCTTTTTTTATTTTCTATTTTTTCTGGTTCTTTATCTTTTTCAAAAGTTATAACTTTCTTAAGTGATGGTTTCCTAACAATGTAAGTACAAATTAAGCACAGTTTATGATTATTTTAAATCTTGGGGGTTATTAAACTCTTGATTTTTTCAACAAGCTATGGTATCCTTTTGTTAGTTAATAAACTTACAAAAGGAGAACAAATGTTTTCACCTACTAAATTAAAAGAAAAAAGAGAAAGTCAAGGATTATCTCAATCTCAACTTGCATCCAGTTTGGGAATTAGTAGAGCTTCGTACTTTAATTGGGAATCAGGTAAAACAAAACCGAATCAAAATAATCTAAGCAAATTGAGTGAGATTTTGAATGTAGACCCTCGATATTTTGAATCAGAGTATGAAATAGTAGAAACCTATCTCAAACTAACGGAAAGGAATCAAGAAGCAACACTTCATTATGCTAAAGAACTGCTGAACAATCAAAACTTCAAAGTTTTAGAAGTTTCTGAACGATTTGCTTATAAGGTCTATGAAAAATTATCAGCTGGTACAGGAACAACTTATTTTGATGATGGTAATTACGATACAGTTTACTTCAATCATCAATTTGATTATGACTTTGCATCATGGGTGTTTGGTAATTCAATGGAACCGACATATGAAAATGGTTCAGTTGCTCTTATTAAGCAAACAGGATTTGATTATGACGGAGCTATTTATGCGATAGATTGGGATGGTCAAACTTATATAAAGAAAGTTTATCGTGAAGAAAATGGGCTTCGTTTAGTTTCACTCAATCGGAACTATTCAGATAAGTTTGCGCCATATGATGAGAATCCTCGCATTATAGGGAAAATCGTTGGGAACTTTATGCCTTTAGAGGACTAAGTATGAGTTGGTTTGATTATAGTCTCGAACCTAAAAGTGACATTGCCTTTATTGATATGAAATCTTTTTACGCAAGTGTAGAATGTGTAGATAGAGGATTACACCCACTTAAGACTTCGCTTTGTGTTATGAGCCGTGCAGATAATTCTGCTGGTTTAATCCTTGCTTCCTCTCCTATGTTTAAAAAGGTATTTGGGAAATCAAATGTTGGACGTTCCTATGATTTACCATTTGATATAAAGACTCGAAAATTTTCTTACTATAATGCTAGAAAACAAGGCTTACCGACAACGATAGATTATGTCCGTTATATTGAGGAATGGGCAAAATCAACTGTGATTGTTCCTCCGAGAATGGATACTTATATTGAAGTCAATATGGATATTCAAAAAATCTTTCAAGATTTTGCGGCACCAGACGATATTTATCCCTATTCAATTGATGAAGGATTTATTGATTTAACCAGTTCATTAAATTATTTTGTGTCAGATAAAAGTATTGGACGGAAAGATAAGTTAGATATCATTTCAGCTGCAATGCAAAAAAAGATCTGGAGAAAAACAGGAATCTATTCAACGGTAGGTATGTCTAATGCCAATCCCTTATTAGCTAAGTTGGCACTTGATAATGAAGCTAAAAGAACTCCGACAATGAGAGCCAATTGGTCCTATGAAGATGTTGAAAAGAAAGTATGGACTATTCCTAAAATGACAGATTTCTGGGGAATTGGAAATCGAATGGAGAAGAGATTACATAATCTAAGTATCTTTTCGATTAAAGAATTGGCACAGGCTAATCCAGACTTGATAAAAAAAGAGCTTGGCATTATGGGTCTAGAGTTATGGTTTCATGCCAATGGGATTGACGAAAGCAATGTTCATAAACCATATAAGCCGAAGTCAAAAGGGATAGGGAACTCGCAAGTTTTACCTAGAGATTATGTAAAGCAAAGAGATATTGAAATTATACTTCGTGAAATGGCAGAACAAGTTGCGGTTAGATTGAGAAGAGCAGGTAAAAAAGCAACAGTCGTTTCTATACACTTAGGGTATTCTAAAGTGGAACAGAAGAGATCTATTCATACTCAAATGAAGATTGAGCCGACCAATCAAACAGCACAACTGACAAACTACGTTTTAAAGTTATTTCATACTAAATATACTTCAGGTGCTATCAGAAATGTTGCAGTTAACTATTCAGGTTTAGTAGACGGATCTTTTGGATTGATTTCATTGTTTGATGATATTGAGAAAATAGAAAAAGAAGAAAGGCTCCAGTCCGCAATCGATGCTATTCGAACAGAATTTGGTTTTACTTCATTATTGAAAGGAAATGCCCTAGACCAGGCTTCTAGAACAATTGCAAGGAGTAAACTCATCGGAGGACATTCAGCTGGAGGATTAGATGGGCTAAAATGATAAATCGTTCTTATTTACCTTTTTTGTCTGCAAGAGAGTATCAAGATCGTGGAATGGCTAAGTGGATGGGATTCTTTTTGTCAGAGCATTCAAGTTCTCTTTGGGAAGAAAAAAATAAAGATGATATCTCCATTTCCCTATCAATGGAAGAGAAAGTTCTATTTGTTCGTCAACTTTATACGAATGTATTCCCTGCAACTTTTGTTTTTAAGCATTCAAATAGAAGAAAAGTAGTATCAGGTATTGTAAAAGAAATTAGAAAAGAGTCTATATCTATTAAAACAGACACTGGTTTTCTACGATTAAAATGGGAAGATATACTCGATATTCAGATAGAAGGAGAGAGTCTAGATGAATCGGAAAGAATTATATGATGATAAATTGCAACTAGATTATTTTTCGGATTCTTATTTACGGTTTGAATCAGATTTTTACAAGTATTCAGCTTTAGATATACCATTAACATTTATCACTGATGACATTTTACGCACAATGGCTATGTCTCAAAAACATTATTTTAAACTTAATAAAAGCAAATCTTTAGACGGTCGTGATCATTACTTTGTTTTTTCTATCAAGATGAACAAAGACAGTAGTGGCATTAGACAGTATGAATATCAGAGACATTGTTTTAATTTGTAAGAGTCCGACAGGGCTCTTTTTCTGTGATAATTTTATCAAAAAGTATTTGTTATACTTTTTTTTAATTTAGATTTATCTTGGGGGTTTGGGGGCGTGCCACCACATTGTCATATCGTTTGTTTTTTTGAACCGTGAGGTTTGAAATGGCAGGCGATATGATATTTGGGATATTGTGGACACAATATCTGAGCTCGCAAAGCCTTACAAAAATGTTGAATCTATTTTGTAAAACGTACTGACAGTGTCTGTAAGCTTACATTGTCAGTACAGGTATCAATGAAGGAGGAAAAATCATATGAAAAGAGATATACGTAGTATTCGGAAACAATTTCGCTTAACAGAAACGGAAGAAAAACAAATACTAGATTTAATGAGAGAGAAAGGAGAGGATAATTTTTCTGATTTTCTCCGTAAAAGCTTACTATTGTCTAATGGACAAAAACAGATAGAAAAATGGTTCAACCTTTGGAAAAAACAAAAGTTGGAACAAATTAGCCGTGATGTTCATGAAGTATTCATAATTGCTAAAACAAATCATCAGGTTACTCACGAACATGTTTCTATTTTGTTAACTTGTATTCAGGAATTAATTAAAGAGGTAGAAAAAACAGGTTCTCTTAGTGAAGATTTTCGTAACAAATACATGAGGTAGTAGAGTGGAGCACCGATATAGAACAAATTTAAAAAAAGTCTTTTTATCTGACCTAGAATTAGTCAAATTAAATGAAAATATCTCAAAAAGTAACTGCTTATCATTCTCAGAATATGCTAGACGAACTCTACTAGATCCTGGTATAAATTTTATCACCATTGATACAAATAGTTATCAAGATTTGATTTTTGAATTAAAACGAATCGGAAATAATATTAATCAAATAGCTAGAAGCATAAATTATTCGAATTTAATAACGGAAGTTGAATTAAATGAGTTGAGAAAAGGTATAGAAGAGTTAATAGTAGAAGTGGAGAAAGATTTTCTTATTCGATCTGAAAAATTGAGGAAATTTTATGGTCATCACTAAACACTTTGCGATTCATGGAAAAAATTATCGTAGTAAACTAATCAAATATATTTTGAATCCAAGTAAAACAAAAAATCTAACACTAGTTTCAGATTTTGGTATAAGAAATTATTTAGATTTTCCTAGTTATAAAGAACTAGTGAAGATGTACAATGATAATTTTTTAAGTAATGATACTCTTTATGAATTTCGTCATGATAGGCATGAAGTAAATCAACGAAAAATTCATTCTCATCACATCATTCAGTCCTTTTCTCCAGATGACCATCTCACTCCTGAACAAATCAATCGAATTGGTTATGAGACAGCTAAAGAGTTGACAGCAGGTAGATTTCGTTTTATTGTAGCAACTCATGTCGATAAAGATCATATCCACAATCATATCATCCTAAATTCAATTGATCAGAATTCTGATAAAAAATTTCTATGGGATTATAAAGCAGAACGTAATCTAAGAATGGTTTCAGATCGTCTTTCAAAAATTGTAGGCGCAAAAATTATAGAAAATCGTTATTCTCATCATCAGTATGAAGTTTATCGCAAAACAAATTACAAATATGAAATAAAACAACGAGTATATTTTCTAATCGAGAACTCGAAAAATTTTGAAGATTTCAAGAAAAAAGCAAAAGCTTTACATTTAAAAATTGATTTTAGACACAAGCATGTTACTTTTTTTATGACTGATTCAAATATGAAACAAGTCGTACGTGATAATAAATTGAATAGAAAACAACCTTATAATGAAACATATTTTAAGAAAAAGTTTGTTCAAAGGGAAATCATAAACATCTTAGAATTTTTGCTTCCAAAAATGAAGAATATGAATGAATTGATTCAACAAGCAGAATTTTTTGGCTTAAAAATAATTCCGAAAGCAAAACATGTACTATTTGAGTTTGATGGGATTAAGCTTTCAGAGCAGGAATTGGTAAAATCGAATCAGTATAGTGTTAGTTATTTTCAAGACTATTTTAATAACAAAAATGAAACTTTTGTCTTAGATAATAACAATTTAGTTGAGCTTTACAATGAAGAAAAGCTAATTAAAGAAAAAAAGTTGCCGACAGAAGAGGTGGTATGGAAATCCTATCAAGATTTCAAGAGAAATAGGGATGCTGTTCATGAGTTTGAAGTAGAGTTGAATCTTAATCAAATAGAAGAAGTAGTAGACGATGGAATTTACATTAAGGTACAGTTTGGTATCCGACAAGAAGGACTTATTTTTGTACCAAATATTCAAATCACTATGGAAGAAGAAAAAGTTAAAGTATTTCTCAGAGAAACTAGTTCTTACTATGTATATCATAAAGATTCAGCAGAAAAAAATCGCTTTATGAAAGGTAAAACTTTGATTAGACAATTTAATCTTCAGTATGAAACGCAGTATATGTATAGAAGAATTTCTCTTAGCAAAATTAAAGAAAAAATAGAACAATTAGATTTTCTTATATCTGCGGAAAATAGTTCGAATGATTTTGAAGATATAACAAATGATTTCATTGCCCAAATATCATATCTAGAGAATATGATTGAACAAGTCCAAAATAAAATTGATGATTTAACTAATTTAGAGGAAGTATTGTTGAATAATACGACAAATAGTTCTAGCAATTTAGAAAATAGTATTCAAGGTAAAAGTTCAGTAGATACAATAGAGAAGGATTTATGCATATATAAAGGAAAGATTGAAACACTGAAGGAACAACACAGAGAAGCAATAAATTTATTTGAAATGTTTAATAAAACAATAAAGAAATATAAGAAAAAACAAAATATGAAATCTAACAAGGAAAAAGAGATACATATAGAGTAAATACTTTCCTAATAAGTATGTATAAAAGACTTTCGTGTGCCAATTTGTCACATTTCATAAAATAAGAAATCAACTATACTATACTTATTTTAGGAGACATTAGATGTTGAAAAGGATTAGAGATTTACGCGAGGATACTGATTTGACACAAGAGTATGTTGCAAAAACAATCTTAAATTGTACAAGATCAGCATATTCTAAAATGGAATCAGGTACCAGATTAATCTCTATAGATGACCTTATCAAACTTGCAGATTTTTATAATGTAAGTTTAGATTACCTTGTAGGTCGAGTGGATAATAAAGAAGACCATTACTCCAAAAAGTATTAGGTTAAGAAAGCACATTGACAATTGAATAGTCCAAAATGGTACTTTCCTCATTTGTGGAGCAGTTTTGAATGGCTCGCCATGATAAGAGCGATATTAAAACCATCAATAAAATAGAGCGATACTTTATATGCCATGATACAAATGATATACAATGATACTTCTGACCGTTCAGGCTGCCACCGTAAAAGAGCAGCAAGTGAAATTCTTATGATGACTTCATCAGTCATGCCATGGAGGTGAAAAAATCTAAGAAAGGAAGTAGTAAAATCATGGAAACAGTAAACTATAAAGATTTAGTTGCGATTGGTTTTCCAGAGCACACATCGAGAAATATTATTAGACAAGCAAAAAAGATTGCGGTAAAAAAGTTTGAAGAAGCTAGAAAAAATGATAAGAATGCGGTACAATTAGGATGTTCACCTTTCGATAATAAAAGGTTAGGCATTGCTCCTAAAAATATTGTAGAAAATTTAATTGGTATTTCTTTTTCAGATATAGAAGGTGAGAAAAATGGTTATATCAAAGACAAAGAAATATAAAGGTGTATACAAAGATTCAAAAGGAAAAATTTATTTTCAAATTGAATTAGGAGTTGATCCAATAACTGGGAAAAGAATTCAAAAGAAAGGAAGGAAAAATCAACAGGGACTACCGTTTAATTCTTTTAAGGAAGCATATGAAGAGATACTTCGTTTAAAACATGAATTTGTGAACTCTACTATTAATAATAGTTTTCTAACTTTTAGAGAGTTTATGGAAGAGATTTATTTAAAATATTATCAACAAAAAGTTCAATTTGTAACTTATCAAACCGCTTTACCACATCATCAGTTATTTATTAAGCAATTTGGTAGTAAAAAATTATCAGATATTAGTACTATTGACTGTGAAAGATTTCGCTTAGCTATTATAGACAAGTATTCTAGTAACTATGCTAAAAATATGTGGTCTAGATTTAAAGCATGTCTGGGCTATGCAGAAAGATTGGGTTATATTGATAGAGTTCCTTTTAAAGGATTAGATAATCCTAGAGGAAAGCACCCTGATACAAAATTTTGGACATTTGATGAATTTAAGAAGGTAATAAACTCTTTTGATATTAGTGAGTATGAGGGACTCCATAATTACATGACGATCTGGTTATATTTTATGACTGGTTTAAGAGTTAGTGAGGGTATTGCTCTTAAATGGGAAGATATTGATTTTAAACGTAAATGGATTCATGTTCATTCGACGATTGAGAAAGATAAAAACGGTGTATGGTATGCTAAACAACAAACAAAGACAGTAGCAGGGAATCGTAAAATTGATTTAGATGATTTTACGATTACAATACTTAAAAAATGGCGAGAAGTTCAAATCAAGAATAATGATAAAGATTATGTAATATCACGTTTTGGTGCCCCCTTGTGTAAGTCTACAATTTCTAGGATAATAAAAAGGCATGCTAAGATTACTGGTGTACCAGAAATTACGGGGAAAGGATTAAGACATAGTCATGCATCTTATCTTATAAATGTGTTACATAAGGATACTTTATATGTTTCATATCGATTAGGACATGCTGATAAGTCAACCACGTTGAATACATATAGTCATTGGTATTATTCAGGTGATTCAACAATTTCAGAAGAGATTACAAGCAGTTTAGATAATCTTGGATTATCAATTTACCTACCAAATTCCTGCCAGAGTTGAAAATTGAGGAATTAACCCACTAATACTGGGAGAAAATAGGATTTGCAAATTATTACTCTTAAATAATAGAGTTTCCAATCAAAATGAAAACCGAGGTTTAGACCTCGGTTTTTTTGTCGTTGAAAATAATGATGATAGAATGTGAATAGAGGGCTTTTATAAAGCTAACATGTGTAGCTCTCTTTATTTTCTCTAAACCTACTAAATAGTGCAGTTTTAATGATGTTACAATGATTTTACATTTGCTATATTCCCTTGAGATGTTGCTAATTTGTTGCTATAATGGCTATAAATCATATCATAAAGGAGAAGATGATGAAAAATTTTAAACGTCTTTTGTTAGCTGTTGTAGCTGTCTTTGCAGCTGTCCTTTTGGTAGCTTGTGGCGCTAAAAGCGATAATGGGACTTACGTGTTTGAGCCTACTAAGGATGAGATCAAAGATATTATGCCAAGTGAATTTCAATCTTTGATAGGTGATAATTACTCATTCACTATTTCGATTACAATCAATGATAAGAAAGGTGAGATGAAAGTAGACACCAATGCAGGTGGTCAAAATGTAAATCAAGTGATTGATTTGGAAGTAGACCAAAAAGCTAAAACTCTTGTCTCAGAAAATGAGTATGGGAAAGCGGAAATTACTTATCAAGTTTCAGGAAATGTGTTAACGATTAAGGATGTGAAGAATTCTTTGATGGGTGACACAGACATGTTTAATAACTACATGAAAATTGCTAAGTTCAAAAAAGTTAAATAAGCAATCATGGCGGGATTTAAATTCCGCCTTATTCTATTTCTTTGTTGATACAAGAAATATTACAAGAATATGACATTTATAAACTTTCATTGCCGTGTGTCTGAATTGTTGATATAATAGGGTGAATCTAACTAAAAAGGAGAAGTTATGAAAAACTTTAAACGTATTCTTTTGGCTGTAGTAGCTGTTTTTGCAGCAGTCCTCTTGGTGGCATGTGGTGCCAAAAGTGATAACGGGACTTATGTCTACAAACCATCAAAAACTGAAGTGAAGGAAATCCTTGAAGAACAAGGTGCTCCAAGTTCAAGTGTAGATGCATTGATCGACAATGTTAAATTGGAAGTTTCAGTGACCATTAAAGATAAAACAGGTAGCCTTAAAATTAAAGGTGAAATGATGGGACAAAAAACAGACCAATCATTTGATATGAAAGTTGACCAACAAAAGAAAACTCTTCAATCTAAAACAGGTGAAGGTGAAAAGGTTAAATACAAAGTTTCAGGCGATGTGTTCACTTTTGATTTATCTGGTGAAAAGAGTTCAGGTCATGAAGCCGCTTTGGAAATGTTCAAAAACGCTAAATTCAAACGTACAAAATAATACAAGAGAAGGGCAGAGAGTATCTGCTCTTTTTCTTCTTTAAAACATCTTGAATCGGTATTAAAATAGTGGTAAAATCTGATTATAAAATACATTAGGAGATTGATTATGAAAAATATTAAACGGATTCTTTTAGCTTTTGTTGCAGTTTTTGCAGCAGTCCTCTTGGTGGCATGTGGTGCCAAAAGTGATAACGGGACTTATGTCTACAAACCAACAAAAACTGAACTCAAGAAGATTCTTGAAGAGCAGGGCTTATCAGGTAGTCAATTAGAGTCTATTGGAGACGTTATTAATTTTGAAGTTTCTATTAAGATCAAAGATTCTAAAGGAACCCTCAGCATCGCGGGTGAAGTCGCTGGTCAAAAGAATGAGCGATCTTATGATGTCAAAATCAATCAAAAAGAGAAAACAATCTCGTCAAATGATGGTAGTGGAGAAAAGATTACATATAAGGTCGATGGTGACTATTTGACATTTGATCTTTCTAAGTTAAGTAATAGCAACCAAGGGGATCTTATGATTCTTAAAAACGCTAAACTTAAACGCACAAAATAAAGCGACTGAAGAGCGGGGAAACCTGCTCTTTTGCTTTACTTTTATGACTGGTTTGGTATAATGAATGAGACTACAGATGGGACTGGGGCAGGAATGATTTTCTTTGAAAATGATTTCGTCTCGCTCCCTCTTTTCTGTGTGATCAAGGTTATTATTTATGGAAAAGGAGAATCATCTATGCTTTATATTTGGTCTTACTTGAAAAAGTATCCCAAGTGGCTAGCCCTGAATCTATTTTCGGCGGTCCTGTTTGTTATTGTCAATTTGGGATTGCCAACGATTCTAGCTCGCATGATTGATGAGGGGATTAACCCGCGTGATGTGGACCGGCTGTATTTCTGGGGCTGGGTCATGTTTGCGATTATTTTACTTGGGATTGTGGGACGGATTATCTTGTCTTACGCGGTTGGTCAACTAACGACCACCATGGTGCGCGATATGCGAAATGACCTCTATGCCAAGTTACAGGAGTACTCGCATCGCGAGTATGAGCAAATTGGGGTATCGTCATTGGTCACTCGCTTGACTTCGGATGCCTTTGTTTTGATGCAGTTTGCGGATTCTATGTTGAAGATGGGGGTCATCACACCCTTGATGATGGTTTCCAGTGTTCTCTTGATTCTGACAACCAGTCCTTCTTTAGCGTGGATTGTAGCGGTTTCTGTACCATTTCTTGCTGTCGTCGTCTGGTATGTAGCAGTCAAGACACGTCCACTTTCCGAGAAGCAACAAAAGACACTCGACCATCTTAACCAGTTTGCGCGTGAAAATTTGACAGGACTTCGTGTGATTCGTGCCTTTGCCCGTGAAGAATTCCAGGAAGAGAAATTTGCGGCTGAAAATGAAGTCTACGCAGAAAACTCGAATAAATTGTTCAAACTAACTGGTTTGACAGAGCCCTTATTTGTGCAGATCATTATTGCTATGATTGTGGCGATTGTCTGGTTTGCTTTGGATCCTCTTCATGACGGTAGTTTGAAAATTGGGGATCTGGTTGCTTTTATTGAGTATAGCTTCCACGCGCTCTTGTCTTTCCTCTTTTTAGCCAATCTCTTTACCATGTATCCTCGTACTGCGGTTTCTAGCCGTCGTCTCAAGGAAATCATGGACATGCCCATTTCGATTGATCCGAATGAGAATGGTGTAACAGAGACAGCATCTCGTGGCTATTTGGAATTTGACAATGTCACCTTTGCTTATCCAGGTGAGACGGAGAGTCCAGTTCTTCACAACATTTCCTTTCAGGCCAAACCTGGCGAAACAATCGCCTTTATCGGATCGACAGGTTCTGGGAAATCTTCACTTGTGCAGTTGATTCCTCGATTCTATGATGTAACACTTGGAAAGATTTTGGTCGACGGCGTGGATGTACGTGACTACAATCTCAAGGCCCTTCGCCAAAAGATCGGTTTTATTCCGCAAAAGGCCTTACTCTTTACTGGAACCATTGCTGAAAACCTTCGTTATGGGAAAGAAGACGCATCTGTACAAGAGCTAGAACAAGCAGCAGATATTTCCCAAGCTAAGGAATTTATTGACAGTCGCGAGGAAGGCTTTGATACGCATTTGGCAGAAGGTGGAAGCAACCTTTCAGGTGGTCAAAAACAACGCTTGTCCATTGCTCGTGCTGTTGTCAAAGATCCAGATGTCTTTATTTTTGATGATTCCTTCTCTGCCTTGGACTACAAGACGGATGCCACTTTACGGAAGCGTCTCAAAGAAGTCACAGGAGATGCGACTGTCTTGATTGTAGCGCAACGTGTGGGAACCATTATGGATGCGGATCAAATTATTGTCTTGGACCATGGAGAGATCGTTGGTAGAGGAACCCACGATGAATTGATGGAAAGTAATGAGATCTATCGTGAGATCGCTAATTCGCAGCTCGATAGTCCATCATTGACAGAGGAATAGAAAGGAGAAGCAGATGAAACAAGAACAAAACAGTTTTAGTAGACTATGGACTTACTTGAGAGCCTATCGCTTGGAAGTTTGCTTGTCCATTTTCTTAAAAATCCTGAGTGTCGTCATGAGTGTTGTCGAACCCTTTGTTTTGGGACTTGCCATTACGGAGTTGACAAAAAATCTCATGGATATGGCAAAAGGCCTTCCAGGGGCTGGTCTTAATACATCCTATATCGCGATCATTATGACGCTCTATCTATTCCGTGGGGTCCTCTATGAGTTGGGATCTTATTATTCCAACTATTTCATGACCAATGCTGTTCAAAAGACCGTTCAGGACATGCGAAATGATTTGTCTCATAAAATCAACCACATTCCCGTTTCTTATTTTGACCGGCATCAGTTTGGAGATTTACTAGGACGTTTTACTAGCGATGTCGAAACCGTCTCGAACGCCTTGCAACAGTCCTTCTTACAAATCGTTAACGCCATCTTTACCTTGCTCTTTGTCATCAGCATGGTCTTATACTTAAACATCCAGCTGGGGCTAGTAGTCATCTTGTCCATTCCGATCACTTATTTCAGTGCTCGATTTATCATGAAAAAATCTCAGCCTTACTTTAAAGAGCAGGCCGATGTTTTGGGAGCAATGAACGGCTTTGTGCAAGAAAATTTAACAGGTTTTAATGTCCTTAAGCTCTATGTCCGGGAAAAATCTTCCCAGGAAGAGTTTCATGATATTACCCATCACCTTCAAAAGGTAGGATTCAAGGCTAATTTCATTTCCGGCTTAATGATGCCGATTTTAAATGGGATTTCAGATTTGACTTATCTCATTATCGCTTTGTTTGGTGGCTTGCAAGTGATAGCAGGTCGTTTGACTGTCGGGAATATGCAGGCCTTTGTTCAATATGTTTGGCAGATCAACCAACCGATTCAAAACTTAACCCAATTGGCAGGGCAGCTACAAAGTGCTAAGTCGTCTCTAGATCGGATTTTCCAAGTCATGGATGAACCAGATGAAGTAGCAGATGTGACAGAAACTCTCTCTGGAGATTTGACAGGGCAAGTCAGCTTTAAAAACGTGGATTTCCAATATGTAGCAGACAAACCCTTGATTCGTGATTTCAACTTAGAAGTCAAACCAGGTGAAATGGTGGCCATTGTCGGACCGACCGGAGCAGGAAAAACAACCTTGATTAATTTGTTGATGCGCTTTTACGATGTGACTGCGGGATCGATTACGGTGGATGGACATGATATTCGTCATCTATCTCGCCAAGATTACCGCAAACAATTTGGAATGGTGTTGCAGGATGCTTGGTTGTATGAGGGAACTATCAAAGAAAACCTTCGCTTTGGTAATCTCGAAGCAACGGATGAAGAAATTGTTGAAGCCGCAAAGGCAGCCAATGTCGATCACTTTATCCGGACGCTTCCTGGTGGTTACAATATGGAAATGAACCAGGAGTCTAGCAATATTTCTCTAGGTCAAAAGCAACTCCTAACCATTGCGCGTGCGCTCCTGGCTGATCCTAAAATCTTGATTTTGGATGAAGCGACGTCTTCTGTCGATACGCGTTTAGAGCTCTTGATTCAAAAAGCGATGAAGAATTTGATGAAAGGCCGGACTAGCTTTGTCATTGCTCACCGCCTGTCTACCATTCAAGAAGCAGATAAAATCCTTGTCCTCAAAGATGGCCAAATCATCGAGCAAGGAAATCACCAATCCTTGTTAGCAGACAAAGGGTTCTACTATGAGCTCTACAATAGCCAATTTTCAAATAAAAAAGCGGAATAAGCGCGTGTCATCAAAAGAGGTTTGAGAAAGCATTCTCATCCTCTTTTTTCTTACTCACTTTTATTACTACATAAAAAGGTTAACATTTCTGCAACAAATTGATACAGAATATTCACACAATTCACCTTGTTTGTCATGATAATTTTTATTAGGATAGAATCGTTGTAAAAAATAAAAGGAGAAATGTGTGATGAATCATTTAAACAAAGATATCGTTTTTGGCATTCGCAAGTCTAAGCTTGGAGTCTTTTCTGTCGTGATTGCGATCATGGGGGCTTGTTTTTTGACTGGACAATCTGTGGCAGCTGATCAAGTTGGAGAGCAAGCACAAGTCCAAACACAAGGGCAAGAAGCGACAACTTCGGATCCCGCAAGCTCTCAAGTAGATACCAGCCAATATGGAGCATCTATGCCTTACACCCGTTATGAAGCAGACAAAGGAAACCTCCTTGGAAAGGCAGAGGTAGAGCAGTCTCAAGACAGTCACTCAACAGCTATTGAAGCTTCTGATCAGACTTATGTCGCTTTAAAAGAAAAGGGAGATGGTGTTTCCTTTAAGGTCAATGAACCAGCCAATGCTTTAACCGTACGCTACACGGTACCAGATGGCGCAAGTGGACAACTCGATGTACAGGTGAATGGTCATAGTGTTCAACAATTGGATCTTTCGTCCTCATCAAACTGGCAGTACTTGAATGACAAAGGTGTACACGATAGTGCACAGGCAGATACACGTGCCCGCTTCCAATTTGATGAAGTGCATAGCCTCCTTCCAGACATTCAACTTCAAAAAGGAGATGTGGTTTCACTAGTGAAAAACAGGTCAGACGACGTCCATTACGGCCTTGACTTTGTGGAATTCGAGCAAGCTCCAGACCCTATTGCTCAAGGGGACAATGCTATCAATATTGTTTCAAAAGGAGCTACACCAAATGATGATACCGATGATAGCCAGGCCCTCTATGATGCGATTTATGAAGCCAAACAAACCGGAAAGAATGTCTATATCCCAGCTGGGCGATTTAATCTCAATCGAAAAGTCGGTATCGATGCTTCCGATATGAAGATTTCAGGGGCCGGTATCTGGCATACCCAACTGCATTTCACTAGTGACCAAGCTGGTGGCGGTGGTTTTGACTTCCTTCACCAAGACAACCATGTTGAATTTAGCGAAGTCTATCTGTCCTCTAACCTTCGTTCACGCTATGGTGAAAATGCTCAGTACAAGGCCATTTCTGGAACGCCAGGGAAGAATTCTCATATTCATGATATTTGGGCCGAACACTTTGAAGTCGGCATGTGGATTGGCGATTATGCTGGCAAAAACGATATGAAGTACACAGATGGTCTAGTAGTTGAAAATGTCCGTTTGCGAAACAATTTAGCTGACGGAGTCAACTTTGCCCAAGGGACTAAGAATTCGATTGTCCGCAATTCTAGTATCCGTGGGAATGGAGATGACGGACTTGCCAGCTGGTCAAGTATTGCGGATGGAACAGAATCAGCAGTAGCAGAAAATAATAAATTCTTGCACAATACGATTGAACTCGGTTGGCGCGCTGGAGGTGTGGGAATCTTTGGTGGGAAAGGCCATGAGATCGCCTACAATCGGATTAAAGACAATATCGGGGATGCCGGAATTCGCTTGACGACTGTCTTTAAAGGCCATAACTTTGATTTGAATGAAGAAGGGATTCGGGTTCACCACAATCTCTTGGAGCGTACAGGGACGAAGAGCGATATCTACAACAAGCATCGTGGATCGATTGATGTTGAAACGCGCTATGGAGATATTAAAAATGTCACCATTGAGGACAATGTATTTGTAGCGCCATTTGATACAGGTGTGACTGATCACCTCAATCCAAATGGAGGTATCCTAAACCATGTCGAAGTCAGAAACAATCAAACCATGAGTCAACTCTCTCATTCAGCTCAAGCAGGACTATCTGCTCCTGCTTCAAAACCAATTGGACAAGCCTTGAAGGTGAAAGAAAAACCCCTTCAAGCAAGCGCAGTGAAGGCTTCCCTTCAACCTTCGAAAGTTCAACCGTCTAAAAAACAAACCGGTCTGAATCTTAAACAAGCAAAGACAGTTACTAAAACAGTCAAACCTAACTATGTCTTAAAAGCAACAAATTCTAAGCAAAAGAGCTTTTTGAAGGCTCCGAGTGCTTTATTCCTTTACCGGATGATGGGGTTAAGTCAAACGGTTTAAGAAGGATGGAAATCCTGGATACAATTCCAGGATTTTTTGCTTGCTACTGGTCCTTCATTGACAGTGAGAAGGCTTATCGGTATACTAGCTATAATCTAATTAGGAGGCCACCATGATGATTCGACCCGTTCAGCTCAGCGATGCAGCAGCTATCCGAGCGATTTACCAACCTTATGTGACAGAGACAGCCATTACCTTTGAGGTTGATGTGCCGACTGTCCAGGAATTTGAAAGCCGCATCGCAAAAACGCTGACCCAATTTCCT
This sequence comes from Streptococcus sp. HCA-5024, assembly GCF_037890265.1. Taxonomy (NCBI): domain Bacteria; kingdom Bacillati; phylum Bacillota; class Bacilli; order Lactobacillales; family Streptococcaceae; genus Streptococcus; species Streptococcus sp. HCA-5024. The sequence goes on along the minus strand of NZ_JBBKBR010000001.1, from coordinate 99,256 downwards.
TATTTGGTCGCAGAAGTGGATGGGAAAGTTGTGGGGTATGCCTATGCCTCGACCTATTATGCACGCGCTGCCTATGATTGGACCACTGAATTATCTATTTATGTAGCAAAAGAAGCGCGTGGACAAGGGATTGGATCGGCCCTTTATACGGCCTTAGAAGAAGAGCTACAAGCACGAGGCTACTTACGCTTTCTGGCCTGTATCGCAGTCCCGAACGAAGCGAGCATTTCCATGCATGAAAAGCGGGGCTATGTCCAAGTGGCTCATTTCCCAAAGATTGGCTATAAGTTTAACAAATGGCATGATATCGTCTGGATGCAAAAGACGATCGAAGGGCCGGTGAGAAAAATCAAGTAAGAGCTGTTAAGGAGTAGTAGCTAAATGAAATGAAAACTCCATATCACTTGAAACAATCCATAAATTATTCAGCATAGAAGATGTTTTTATATGAAAGAGGTTTTTATGACTCAAGAACAAAGTGCTAGACTGTTACCTCAAAAGCCCTCCAGATGGACCAAAATTCTACTTAACCGAAAGGTTCCCATTCTCCTGTTCTTCTTACTGGAATTGGCCTTTCTTGTCTTTTCATATCTCAGCCTACAAGAGCATTTCCCATCCATTATCTTATGGGAACACTTGTTGAGTGTCTTTACCTTCTTTTACTTGCTCAATCGTTCCATGGATTCTCGTTCCAAACTGTCCTGGATAATTATCATTGCCCTCTTTCCAATTTTTGGGACGGCTCTGCTTTACTTTTCGTTAGCTGATTTGGGTGTGAGACGCTTGAAGAAGCGGCTTGAGGATGCTACAGTGCAGGCATCCGACCATTTAAGCACCGATCCAGAAGTTGCTGATTATTTATCCCAAAGTGATCGCCAATTACAGAAATTAGCTTATTTTTTGGAGCATAGTCCAGCACAGTTTCCTATCTACAGAGACACAGAGGTTACCTATTTTCCACTTGGAGATGACATGCTTCCAGCCTTGTTGGAGGATTTGAAAAAGGCCGAGCGTTATATCTTCATGGAATATTTCATCATTGACGAAGGGATCATGTGGGGTGAGATTTTAGCTATTTTGGAGGAGAAGGCCAAGGCAGGTCTGGACGTTCGTGTCATGTTTGATGGAATGAATGAGATGACTACCTTGTCCTATGATTATATTGAGCGCTTGCACAAGGTTGGGATAAAAGCTCAGACCTTCTCACCAGTCAAGCCCATTCTATCAACCTATTACAATTACCGAGACCATCGAAAGATTACAGTGATTGATGGTCAAGTTGCTTACACTGGTGGCGTTAATATTGCTGATGAGTATGTCAATAAACGAGAACGCTTTGGTCATTGGAAGGACACAGCCCTTCGATTAGATGGTTCAGCAGTTCAAACGCTAAAAGCTCTCTTTTTGACCATGTGGACAGTGACTGGAATAGAGGATAAAAGGGATGTGGAGTACTATCTACAAGAAAAACCTCAACAAAGAAAGAGTCAGGGCTTTGTACTCCCTTATGGCAATTCACCGTTGACTTATCATAAGGTGGCTGAGGATGTTTATCTTCATTTACTGAATACATCGACCGATTATGTTCACATCATGACGCCGTATCTGATATTGGATGACGAATTGGTTAGAGCTATGACTTTTGCGGCCAAACGAGGAGTAGATGTTCGGATCATTATGCCAGGGATTCCAGATAAACAGTATGCCTTTGATATTGCGACGACCTATTTTAAAGCCCTCTTAGATGCTGGCGTCCGTATTTTCCGTTATACCCCAGGCTTTGTCCATGCTAAAATTTATGTTTCTGATAGCCAACAAGCTGTGGTAGGAACCATTAATACAGACTATCGAAGTCTCTATCAAAATTTTGAAAACGGGGTGTATATCTACAAAAATCTCGAAGTACTTAAGATTGAACAAGATTTTGAGAAAACCCAAGCCCTCTCAGAGGAAGTTACTCTGGAAAGTTTGTCAAAAATGCCTATGGCTCATCGTCTAGGTGGCTTTCTCTTTTCTTTGATTGGACCTTTGATGTAAAAAAGGAGGAATCATATGGATACAAAAATTCTTTTGAAATTGTTAGAAAACCAAGCTGATCCAGCGAAAGTCTCAGCAATGGAAGCTTATATGAAAAATAAATTCAGCTTTCTTGGCGTTCAAAAACCAATTCTCAAAAAGATTGAAAGAGAGTTTTTTAAACCCTTCATAAAGGATCCAATTGATTGGACTTTTGTGGAAGAGTGTTGGCAGCAACCTTACCGTGAGTTCCAATATATTGCTATGGATTATCTGGATAAAAAGAAGAAGGAGCTTAGACCTGAAGATTTTCCAAAGCTAAAGGAATTGGCTCAAACCAAATCATGGTGGGACAGTATAGATCAATTGGACCTTATCATCGGAGAGATTACTTTTCACTATCCAGAAACCAAGCAGGTTATGCTAGATTGGAGTAAGGATCAGGACTTTTGGTTGAGGCGGATTGCCATTGATCACCAGCTTATGAGGAAAGAAAAAACAGATACGGATTTGTTAGAAAAAGTGATCCTCAATAATCTAGGTCAAAGCGAGTTCTTTATAAATAAGGCAATCGGCTGGAGTTTACGCAATTATTCCAAGGTTAATCCGGATTGGGTAGGGGCCTTTATCGACCGCTATCGAGAGCAGTTATCTCCTTTGAGTATTCGAGAAGGAAGCAAGTACCTACCTTCTTGACAGTTTGTGGATGTTCATGGTAAACTAGATTTATGCGATGAGTCGATTGGCTCTTAGGAGCCTTTTGCGCTGAGGAGGTCTACATTCAATTGTAACGCAGGAGCGGACCTTGAACAGTTGTGTGAACCGGCTGTTCTCACCGAAAGGTGCCTCAAATCCTGGTCTTCGGATCAGGATTTTTTTGTGTCTTCAAAGGTCCAAAACTATTATAATACATTTGCTACAAAGTTATGTTGGTGTTATAATATAGTAAAGTGCCTAGGTCAGAAAGGAGTGGAGTTGATTGGGAGATTTCTATCATTCTAATGATTCAGCATCTACAGACTATTCGCAGAAAATTGAAGAGCTTGAAAACTCCAAACAATTTCAGGATGCCATCGGATTGATCCGAGAACAGATGAAGAACAATCTTCAGTGGAATGTTTTGCGATCCTTTGGTATTATTTGCGCCATACTGTCTCTCATTTTATTGCGTTTTGCAGCTATTCCTTTGATCCTTTTAGTTGTTGGTTTGTATTATTGGCCACAATATAAAAAACGAAAAGCCTTGTTTGGGGATCGAATTCGTTCGAACGATGAGATCTATCTTGATGATATCCTTTCGCCTGTATTAAAGGAAGTTTTTCCTCGAGCTTCGATCAAAGAGGACGGTTCCATCCCTTCTGAAGCTCTCTCGCATTTATGTCCTCGGTCGACTGATTTTCTATGTTTCAAAGAGCTATCATTTCATGATGACAAAGAGCTGACAGTGTCAAATCTCTATGCCCATCATACGGAGACTCGTTACCGGACATCTAATGGTCATACGAGGACGGAACATGTGGAAGTTACAGATTTCCTTGGACAAGTGTTCTCTTTACATCTACCGATCAATTTCTCAGGTCATCTTCGAGTTGTGCCAACCAAGAAATCCTTTCTTTTTAAGAGGGAGGTGAATGGGGTTTATCCTGGAGCCAGAGGAGATGAAGTTCAGATTGAAACCGAGGATATTCGCAATAACGAGAATTACAATATTTACTGCACGGATGAACTGTCTGCCCGTAAATTTCTCACCCCTAAGATGTTGGAATGGTTTGATCGACAAATTTCTCAAAATGTCATGTGTGTATTTTTGAAAGACAAGAAACTATTTATTTCTTTGTATACCGATCGCTATATCTTTCCGACGCCCCAAAAACCGGAAGATATTAATCAACTATCTTTGGTATCTGAATATCATAAATTATGCAAAGAACTAGCTTTAATTAAGGAAATAACAGCAATTTTTGAAGGAGAAGCATCATGAATCTCATTATTGGAATCATCCTATTATTTCTTGCCCTATTGGCCATTTGGTTTATTAGTGTAGGAAATCGCCTCAATCGTTATCTAGTAACCATCGAAGAATCAAAGAGAACGGTTGATATCGTTCTCGTAAAACGCTATGATACCATTTCGGAAATGCTAAAAGTAGCCAAAGCCTATGCCAAACACGAGCAAGAGATTTTTACTGATTTAGTTGCTTTACGCCAAGGAGCGACTATTCAAGAATCCAACCAAGTCATTACCAATCAAAATGATGTCTTGGCACAAATTCGTGCAGTCGGTGAAAACTATCCAGAGCTCTTGTCTTCTAACCAATTCTTGGCCTTGCAAAAGGAAATTGCTGACGAAAATGAAGATCTTGCTGCAGCGAAGCGAATTGTTAACAGTAATGTCAGCCACATCAATCAAGAAATTGTTTCATTTCCGGCGTCTATCGTAGCAGGTGTAAAGGGGATCCATCAAGTTCCATTTCTTGCTGAAGAAACACAAGGTAAGAAAGATTTAAGTGACTTGAACTATGACCTGAACTAACGAGCTATTTATGATAAATAACCATCAACAATCCTGGTCTTAGAATCGGGATTTTTTCCTACTGTTGGTACTTTTCATTTATGCCAAAAAATTGTATAATGGTACAAATACTCAATTTTTAGAAAATTTTGAAAGAGGATTTACTATGGGATACACAGTTGCTGTTGTCGGTGCTACAGGTGCCGTTGGTGCTCAAATGATCAAAATGTTGGAAGAATCTACTCTTCCAATCGATAAAATTCGCTACCTTGCGTCAGCACGTTCTGCAGGAAAAGTCTTGCAATTTAAAGGGCAAGACGTGACCATCGAGGAAACGACTGAAGATGCTTTTGAAGGGGTTGATATTGCTCTCTTCTCAGCTGGTGGTTCAACATCTGCCAAATATGCACCTTATGCGGTAAAAGCAGGCGCAGTAGTGGTTGATAACACTTCTTATTTCCGTCAAAATCCGGATGTCCCATTGGTTGTTCCTGAAGTGAATGCCCATGCTCTTGATGCTCACAACGGAATCATCTCTTGTCCAAACTGTTCAACCATTCAAATGATGGTAGCTCTTGAGCCAGTTCGTCAAAAATGGGGCTTGGACCGTATCATCGTGTCTACTTACCAAGCTGTTTCAGGTGCTGGTATGGGAGCTATTCTTGAAACCCAACGTGAGTTGAAAGAAGTCTTAAATGATGGAGTTAATCCACGTGATGTTAAAGCAGAAATCTTACCTTCAGGTGGAGATAAGAAACACTATCCAATCGCCTTCAACGCTCTTCCACAAATTGATGTCTTCACAGATAATGACTACACATACGAAGAAATGAAGATGACAAACGAGACTAAGAAAATTATGGAAGACGATAGCATTGCTGTTTCAGCAACTTGTGTGCGGATTCCAGTCTTGTCAGCTCACTCAGAGTCAGTCTACATTGAAACAAAAGAAGTGGCACCAATTGACGAAGTGAAAGCTGCTATTGCAGAATTTCCAGGTGCAGTCCTTGAAGATGATGTTGCTCACCAAATCTATCCTCAAGCAGTCAATGCTGTAGGTTCACGTGATACCTTCGTTGGACGGATTCGTAGAGACTTGGATGCTGAAAAAGGAATCCACATGTGGGTTGTTTCAGATAACCTCCTTAAAGGAGCTGCTTGGAACTCAGTCCAAATCGCAGAAACCCTTCACGAACGTGGACTCGTACGTCCAACAGCTGAATTGAAGTTTGAATTGAAATAGGGAGAAAAACAGAAATCAGTAACTCGAAGAGTTTGATTTCGTAGTTTTTCCCCCGCACAGTTGATTAGGAAGTACGAATGTTGCAAACATGAGTAGTTCCAATCAACCACTGCGTCACGATTCAGAAATCTGCAACTCGAAGAGTTTGATTTCTTCCTCAGCTTTCTAACGAATCAACTTGTTTTATGAACAGATCATGAGGCAAAGGCAAGCAAGCCCCAGCCTCTTTCTTATATAGAGAAAGGTTTTTCTATGTCTTATAATGATTTAAAAGATTGTAAAATCATCACTGCATTTATCACCCCCTTCCATGAAGATGGAACCATTAATTTTGACGCTCTTCCTGACTTGGTCGAGCACCTCTTGGCTCATCATACAGACGGGATTCTCTTAGCTGGAACGACTGCGGAAAGTCCAACTCTGACCCACGATGAGGAATTGCAACTCTTTGCGGCTGTTCAAAAGATTGTCAATGGTCGAGTTCCTTTGATCGCTGGTGTCGGAACCAATGAAACCCGCGACTCGATTGAGTTCGTTAAAGAAGTGGATGCTTTTGGTGGCTTTGCAGCAGGATTGGCTATCGTCCCTTACTACAACAAACCATCCCAAGAAGGAATGTATCAACACTTTAAAGCGATTGCGGATGCATCTAATCTTCCGATTATTATCTACAATATTCCAGGGCGAGTGGTTGTCGAAATGACACCAGAAACCATGCTTCGTTTGGCAGAACACCCAAATATCATTGGGGTAAAAGAGTGTACAACCCTGGCTAATATGGCCTACTTGATTGAACACAAGCCAGAAGAATTTCTCGTCTATACAGGGGAAGATGGAGATGCTTTCCATGCGATGAACCTTGGGGCTGATGGAGTGATCTCAGTGGCTTCTCATACAAATGGAGATGAAATGCATGAGATGTTCCAAGCCATTGAACACAACGATATTAAAAAGGCTGCGGCTATCCAACGTCAATTTATCCCTAAAGTCAATGCTCTCTTCTCATATCCGAGTCCAGCTCCTGTCAAAGCTGTCTTAAACTATATGGGCTTTGAAGCAGGGCCAACTCGTTTGCCATTGGTGCCAGCACCGGCAGAAGAAGCGAAACGTATCATCAAGGTTGTAGTAGATGGGGATTACCATGCTACTAAAGAGATCATTACGGGAGTCCTTCGTCCGGATTATTGATGTCTTAGATTCTTGACAAATCCCCTATTTATTAAGATAATAGAAGTATATTGATGATCAAGGAGAATAAGATGGAAGTCATTAAACGTAGTGGTGAAGTTGTAGAATTTGACCCAGATAAAATCTATCAAGCTGTTTTGAAGGCAGCACAAACAGTTTATGTCTTGACGGATGATCTTCGCCAAAACTTGGCGCAAGTGACCAAGAAAGTTGTGATGGATTTGGAAGAAGCTAAAGTGGAACGTGCGACGATCAGCATGATCCAGTCAATGGTTGAGCACCGTTTACTTGGTGCTGGTTATATTACCATTGCTGAACACTATATTTCTTATCGCTTGCAACGTGATTTGGAACGAAGTGGTTATGGAGACCACATCGCTGTGCATTTGCATTTTGAGCAAATTCGCTAAAATATAAAATTGAAGTTACTTCGGTAGCTTCTTTTTAGTATTTTTATTAATCACTGAGAATTCAAGAAAACATGGTATAATAGAAGAGATTGAACTGGAAAGGAATGGAGAACATGGCAACTATACAATGGTTTCCTGGACACATGTCCAAAGCTAGAAGACAAGTACAAGAAAATTTAAAATTCGTGGATTTTGTGACGGTTTTGGTAGATGCTCGTTTGCCCCTATCAAGCCAAAATCCTATGTTAACAAAAATTGTTGGTGATAAGCCCAAATTAATGATTTTAAACAAGGTAGACTTGGCAGATCCTGTTGCAACAAAAGAATGGCAGGACTATTTTGAATCTCAAGGCATCAAAACCCTATCTATTAACTCCAAAGAGCAATCTACAGTTAAAAAAGTAACAGATGCAGCAAAGAGTTTGATGGCCGATAAAATTGCCCGTCAAAAGGAACGGGGAATTCAGATTGAAACTCTTCGGACCATGATTATCGGGATTCCTAATGCTGGGAAATCAACTCTGATGAACCGCTTAGCGGGGAAAAAGATTGCTGTTGTTGGAAATAAACCAGGGGTGACCAAGGGGCAACAATGGTTGAAAACCAATAAAGACCTTGAAATCTTGGATACCCCAGGGATTCTCTGGCCAAAGTTTGAAGATGAAGAAGTGGCTTTAAAGCTCGCCTTAACAGGAGCGATAAAGGATCAGTTGCTTCCAATGGATGAAGTGACCATCTTTGGCCTTAACTATTTTAAAGAGCATTATCCAGCTGTTTTGCAGGAACGTTTTAAACAAATGGATCTGGAACAAGAAGCTCCTGAAATCATTATGGAAATGACCCAGAAATTAGGATTTCGTGAAGATTACGACCGTTTTTACCAACTCTTTGTTAAAGACGTCCGCGATGGAAAATTGGGACGCTATACGCTGGATCGTGTAGGGGAAATTGATGGCAACAATTAAAGAAGTTAAAGAGCGTTTGGCAATGATTGACGAGCTAGATCATCCCTTCTTTGAAGAGTTGATCCTTGATGGTCGAGCAGGCGTTCAAGCGGCTATCAGCAAACGAAAACGCGAACTCCAAAAACAAGTGGACGAAGATTTGCGTTTGGAAAAAATGCTAGCCTATGAAAAAGAACTTTATACTCAAGGGATTCAGCTCATTGCAGGAGTGGATGAAGTGGGACGTGGTCCATTAGCGGGACCAGTTGTTGCAGCAGCCGTCATTCTGCCGAAAGCTTGTAAGATTCCCGGACTCAACGATAGTAAAAAGATTCCAAAATCCAAACACAAGGAAATCTATGAAGCTGTGCTCCAAAACGCCGTTGCGATCGGAATCGGCATCAAGGATAATCAAGTGATAGACCAGGTTAATATCTATGAAGCTACGAAGCTAGCCATGATGGAGGCCATTGGTCAGCTAGAGCCTCAACCCCAACATCTTTTGATTGATGCCATGAGGTTAGATCTTCCTATTTCCCAAACTAGTATCATCAAAGGGGATGCCAACTCCTTATCCATTGCTGCAGCATCTATCGTAGCCAAGGTGACTCGGGATCAGATGATGGAAGAGTTTGATCGCGAATATCCGGGTTATGATTTTGCTCAGAACGCTGGTTATGGGACTACTAAGCATCTGGCTGGCCTCGACCAACTGGGAGTGACGCCTATCCATCGGCGTTCATTTGAACCCGTCAAATCAATGTGTGAGGATTAGGTCATGCTATTTACCATCGATATCGGAGGGACCTTTATAAAGTACGGTCTGATGGATGCAGACTATCAATTGATCCGTACAGACAAGATCCCAACACCATCTACGATTGAGGACTTTTGGCAAGGATTAGAAGGAATCGTTGCTCCTGTACGGGAAGAAATCGAGGGAATCGCCATTTCATGCCCTGGTGAGATCCAAAAGAGCCTTGGCTTTGTCTTTCGAGGTGGTCTCATTCCATATTTGCGAGGCATTCCTCTAGCTAGTAGATTGCAACAAACATTTCAAGTACCCGTCACCGTTCTTAATGATGGAGAAGCTGCTGGTCTAGCGGAAGCAAGGCTTGGCAATCTAAAAGATTGTTCTTGCGGTGCGACCTTGGTCTTAGGGACAGGAGTCGGCCTCGCTCTTCTTTCGAATGGTGACCTATTGAGAGGATGGCAACTGACAGAATACATTCGGTCTATTGATAAGGCAGAAAGAACACCAGAAAATCGCCGCTTTCATCGCGAACTCTTTTTGCAAGGTATTTCCAATCTTTTGGAAAACACCGGTTCTGCTGTTCAATTTGTTGAGAAAGCTAGTCACATCTTGAACCTAGAAAAGGCAGATGGTATAGCTGTTTTCAAAGCTCTTGATCAAGAGGGCAACGAGGAGCTGACATCCTTGTTTCAGGAGTATTGTCATGATATTGCTATTCTGATTTTTAATCTTCAATCTTTGCTCTTGCTTGAAAAGGTGACGATTGGCGGGGGCATTAGTGGTCAACCACTACTGATCGATGAGATCAGTCGACAATACCATGAGCTGCTCTCTCAAAAAGGTCATAAACAATTTGAGGCCTTGCCGATCCAAGCGGCTCGCTTCCATAATGAAAGCAACTTGATTGGTGCCGCATCTTACTTTTATTTTTCGACACATTAAAAAAAGTTCTAGGAATAGAGCTTTTTTTCTTTTCTTTTTCGAATAAATAAGTGAGAGGAAGTAGAAGGTGACCATGGAGAAATTTGAAATCTTTAAATTAAAAGAAGCCGGTTTATCAAATGAGCAAGTCTTGAGAGTCTTGGACTACTGTAGGAAAGAGCAAGTCTTACCAAGCTTAGAAGAGATAGCAAGGATCGCTCGCTGTCGCAGTATCCTTCATTTTGTAGACAAATACCGGCAACTAGATGAAGACCATTTACACAAGGAGTTTGAACGGTTCCCATCTCTATCCATTTTTGATCCAGAATACCCTGAGGAATTGCTACAGATCTACAATCCTCCTGTACTCCTTTTTTACCAAGGGGATTTGGAGCTGTTAACCAGACCGAAGATCGCAGTTGTTGGAGCTCGGGAGACCACGCGAGAAGGGGTTCGTTCTGTAGAGAAGATTATTAAGGAACTTGGGAATGAATTGGTCATTGTTAGTGGACTTGCTAAGGGAATTGATGCGACCGCTCATTATGCCAGTATCCGAAATGGTGGCAAGACCATCGGAGTGATAGGAACGGGACTGGATGTCTTTTATCCTAAGAGCAATCAAAGACTGCAGGCGCATATGGGGGAACACCATCTGATCTTGAGCGAGTATGGTCCAGGTCAGGCACCACTTAAGTTTCATTTTCCTGAGCGAAACCGCATCATTGCAGGTCTCTGTCAGGCAGTGATTGTGGCAGAAGCTCGACTCCGTTCAGGCAGTTTGATTACTTGTGAGCGTGCTATGGAAGAAGGACGAGACGTTTTTGCTATTCCAGGAAATATTTTAGATGGAAAATCTGCAGGCTGCCATCATCTGATTCAAGAAGGTGCAAAGCTTGTCACCTCAGGCCAGGACATTCTTGATGAATTGAAATACGAATTGTGATTTTCCTATAGGAGAAGTTCCTAGTTGACATCTTTCTTAAAATGTATTAAACTCAATGAGATTTATACAATACAGAGGGATAAAACGTGGTAACAAAAAAGAAAAGCAGTACAACCAAGAAAAATTTGGTGATTGTGGAGTCTCCTGCTAAGGCCAAAACAATCGAGAAATACCTTGGTCGTAACTACAAAGTCATGGCTAGTGTTGGCCATATTCGGGACCTGAAAAAATCTACGATGTCGATTGACTTCGACAATAACTATGAACCGGAGTATATCAATATTCGCGGGAAAGGTCCCTTGATCAATGATTTGAAAAAAGAAGCTAAAAAAGCCAAACAAGTCTTTCTCGCAAGTGACCCGGACCGAGAAGGAGAAGCTATTTCTTGGCATTTAGCGCATATTTTGAACTTGGATGCTAAAGAAAAAAACCGTGTGGTCTTTAACGAAATCACCAAGGATGCCGTTAAAAATGCCTTTAAAGAACCGCGCCAAATCGATATGGACTTGGTCGATGCCCAACAAGCACGTCGTGTCTTGGACCGGATTGTAGGGTATTCCATTTCGCCTATTCTTTGGAAAAAGGTCAAAAAAGGACTTTCTGCAGGGCGCGTGCAATCTGTTGCCCTCAAATTAATCATTGATCGTGAAAATGAAATCAATGATTTCAAGCCGGAAGAATACTGGACCATTGATGGTGTCTTCAAAAAAGGGACCAAACAATTCCAAGCTAGCTTCTATGGGATTGATGGCAAGAAGATGAAGCTCAACACCAATGAAGAGGTGAAAGCAGTTCTTGAACGCTTAGATGGCAAAGATTTTACCGTTGAAAAAGTTGAAAAGAAAGAACGTCGTCGGAATGCGCCACTTCCATACACCACCTCTTCTATGCAGATGGATGCAGCCAATAAGATTAACTTCCGTACACGCAAGACCATGATGGTCGCTCAGCAATTGTACGAAGGAATCAATATTGGCTCTGGTGTTCAAGGTTTGATTACCTATATGCGTACCGACTCCACACGGATCAGTCCGGTTGCGCAAAATGAGGCAGCTAACTTTATCGTGGATCGCTTCGGTGAGAAATATTCTAAGCATGGAAGCCGTGTGAAGAATGCTTCTGGTGCCCAAGATGCCCACGAAGCGATTCGTCCGTCTAGCGTCTTCAATACTCCTGAGAGCATTGCTAAATACTTAGACAAAGACCAATTGAAACTCTACACCTTGATTTGGAATCGTTTTGTCGCTAGCCAGATGACGGCAGCTGTCTTTGATACCATGAATGTCCGTTTGGGTCAAAATGGGGTTCAATATACAGCGAATGGGAGTCAGGTAAAGTTTGACGGTTATTTGGCGATTTATAATGATTCAGACAAAAACAAGATGTTGCCGGACATGGTAGAAGGCGATATCGTCAAGCAGGTCAATAGCAAGCCTGAGCAACACTTTACCCAACCACCGGCCCGTTATTCTGAAGCGACTTTGATTAAGACGTTGGAGGAAAATGGAGTAGGTCGCCCTTCAACCTATGCTCCGACGATTGAGACTATTCAAAAACGCTATTATGTGAAGCTGGTAGCTAAACGCTTTGAACCAACGGAATTAGGGGAGATCGTTAATAAACTGATCGTTGAATTCTTCCCAGATATTGTCAATGTGACCTTCACAGCGGAGATGGAAGGGAAACTCGATGATGTCGAACTCGGAAAAGAAGAGTGGCAAAAAGTCATTGATGCCTTCTACAAACCATTCTCTAAAGAAGTCGCCAAGGCTGAAGAAGAGATGGAAAAAATCCAAATCAAAGATGAACCAGCTGGTTTTGATTGTGAAGTCTGTGGCAGCCCGATGGTGATTAAATTAGGACGTTTTGGTAAGTTCTATGCTTGTAGTAATTTCCCAGATTGTCGCCATACCCAAGCGATTGTCAAAGAAATTGGGGTGGAATGTCCAAACTGTCATCAGGGACAAATCATCGAGCGTAAAACCAAGCGCAACCGTATCTTCTATGGATGCAATCGCTATCCAGAGTGTGAATTTACCTCTTGGGATAAGACGATTGGCCGGGATTGTCCAAAATGTGGCCACTACTTAGTTGAGAAAAAAGTTCGTGGTGGCGGCAAACAAGTCGTATGTAGCAATGGCGACTACGAAGAAGAAAAAGTGAAATAAGCTTTCAAATAATTCAATGTCTATTATAACGGCAATTTTTATAATTGTCTGTTATAATAGACATTTTGTGTTTTTTTCGTTATAATAGACATAAGGAGGTGGGCTTATGTATCTTGCTTTGATTGCAGATGTGATTGATTCCAAAATCGTACAAGAACGTTTTGACCTGCAAAAACAGTTAGAAAAAACCCTTCAAAAGATCAATGAGCTTTTTAAAGACTGCCTAGCATCGGCTTTTACCTTAACTTTGGGCGATGAGTTTCAGGCGCTTTTGAAAGTAGAGGCTCCCGTTTTTCAAATTATCGATACCTTGCGTTCAGAACTAAAACCGACTCAACTTCGTTTCGGCATTGGCCTCGGGGAGATTGTAACGGATATTGATCCTCTGCAAAGTATCGGTGCAGATGGACCAGCCTATTGGAATGCACGCGCAGCCATTAATCTGGTCCATCAGAAAAATGATTATGGCAATACCCAGATCTATTTTTTGAGCGGTAATGACAGCCAGGACTTAGTGGTGAATGCGCTCATCGCTTCTGGAGAGGCCATACGTTCAAGCTGGAGAGAGAGTCAGGAAGAGATCCTGCTCAATCTGCTAAAGAGATCTGTCTATAGTGAAAACTTTAGTCAGCAAGATTTGGCCCAATCGCTAGGGCTTAACCCAAGTGCCCTGTCCAAGCGCTTAAAGAGTAGCAGTATTCGTGTTTATTTACGGGGACGAGCAGCAGCACTAGCTTGTATTCAAAGCTTAGAGAAAGGAGAGGCCCATGAGCGGATTGTCTAGTATCGTAACGAATCCATACTTGATCCTTTTGTTGATTTGTCATTTGTTATCGGATTATTATTTTCAAAGTCAAAAGATGGCGGATCGCAAGGATCAGGATAAGAAGGTGCTCGGGCTTCACATTCTATATGTGGCTTTGCCTTTGTTCATTGTTTCTCTCTGTCATCTAGACTTGTGGTGGATTTGCTTGGTCATTTTACTGACTCATGCTGGAATAGATTTCTTAAAACCGATCGTGCAGAAGCAATTGAAATTACCAACCGCATGGACCTTTGCCTTGGATCAAGTCTTGCATATCTGCATCATTAGCTGTCTAGTCCTTTTAGGAGCGAAGAATGGTTCGACCTATCTGCCTTTGGACATTTTAAATCTAATCTTTTATGTCCTACTAGTTGGGAAACCGAGCAATATTGCCTTTAAAATTCTGTTTACCAAGTATCAACCCACTAGCAAGAAGAAAATGGATACGATCACTGGGGCTGGTTCTATGATTGGCTTTTTAGAGCGTTTGGTGATTGGTGCCTGTCTGGTCTATGGGCAATTTGCTTCTATCGGCCTAGTATTTACAGCCAAGTCCATCGCCCGCTATAATAAAATTTCGGAGAATCCAGCCTTTGCGGAGTATTACTTGATCGGGTCCTTGTTCAGTATCCTATCTGCCCTCTTAGCAGCTTGGTTGTGTCTATAAGAAAATAAATAGTAAAGTCTAAGACAGGAAGGAAAAGCTTCCCTGTCTTTTTACTTGGCTTTTTGGTATAATGGACCAAGTAGAAAATTAGAAAGATTTGTGGGTGTCTAACAGTTCAGTGAGGTGTTTTGATACCCAAAGAGGTATTAGTGTCATGTCTCAATCTTATATCAATGTGATCGGTGCGGGCCTTGCAGGCTCGGAAGCAGCTTACCAGATTGCCCAACAGGGAATTCCGGTCAAGCTTTATGAAATGCGTGGAGTCAAATCCACTCCGCAACATAAAACAGACAACTTTGCTGAGTTAGTGTGTTCCAACTCTCTTCGTGGGGATTCTCTCACCAATGCTGTCGGGCTCCTCAAAGAAGAAATGCGCCGTCTGGGTTCTGTCATCCTTGAAGCAGCGGAAGCGACTCGTGTACCTGCCGGTGGAGCACTGGCTGTGGACCGAGAAGGTTTTGCTAGCCGGGTGACGGAGAAGGTGTCCCAACACCCTCTCATTGAAGTCATTCGTGATGAAATTACGGAATTGCCGACAGATGCTATCACAGTGGTCGCAACGGGGCCTCTAACCAGCGATGCCTTGGCAGAAAAGATCCATGCTCTCAATGGTGGCGATGGTTTCTATTTCTATGATGCAGCAGCTCCGATTATCGATGTCAATACCGTTGATATGAACAAGGTCTATCTCAAGTCACGCTATGACAAGGGAGAAGCAGCTTATCTCAACTGCCCAATGACCAAACAAGAATTTATGGACTTCCACGAGGCCTTGGTCAATGCTGAAGAAGCCCCGCTCAACTCTTTTGAAAAAGAAAAGTATTTCGAAGGCTGTATGCCCATTGAAGTCATGGCCAAACGTGGTATCAAAACCATGCTCTATGGTCCTATGAAGCCAGTTGGACTCGAGTATCCAGATGATTACAAAGGGCCACGTGATGGGGAGTTTAAGACACCCTACGCAGTCGTTCAGTTGCGCCAAGACAATGCGGCTGCCAGCCTCTACAATATCGTCGGCTTTCAAACTCACCTTAAATGGGGCGAACAAAAACGGGTCTTCCAAATGATTCCAGGTTTGGAACATGCGGAGTTTGTCAGATACGGCGTCATGCACCGCAATTCCTACATGGATTCTCCAAATCTGCTGGAACAAACCTACCGCTCGAAGAAACAACCAAATCTCTTCTTTGCAGGTCAAATGACAGGTGTAGAAGGCTATGTTGAGTCAGCGGCCTCAGGTTTGGTAGCTGGAATCAATGCCGCTCGCCTTTTCAAAGGAGAAGAAGCAGCGATTTTCCCTGAAACGACAGCTATCGGAAGCCTGGCTCACTATATCACCCATGCAGATAGCAAGCATTTCCAACCCATGAATGTCAACTTCGGGATTATCAAAGAGCTAGAAGGACCACGCATTCGGGATAAAAAGGAACGTTATGAGAAAATTGCCGAACGTTCTTTACAAGATTTGGCTCAGTTTATGGAAAAATAACCCAAGAAAGGAAAAAGTTTGGAGAAAATCCAGACTTTTTCTTCTAAAAATGGTATAATGAATAAAATTTAGAATATAGAGAGTTTTCTGACAATGAACAAATCCTATTTTTATTTAGATATGAAGACACACGAGTTGAAAGTGCCTTATACCGGAAAACTCCGTCGTGTGCGAGTCTTATTACCTAAGAATTATGAAACGGATACAGATAGACGTTACCCTGTTGTTTATTTCCACGATGGGCAAAATGTCTTGTATAGCAAGGAAGCTTATGCGGGTCATTCCTGGAAGGTGATTCCAGCCATTAAGCGGAATCCAGATATTAGTCGCATGATTGTTGTTGCGATCGATAATGATGGTTTCCAACGCATGAATGAATACTCTGCCTGGAAGTACAAGGAATCTAATATTCCTGGCATGCAATTTGGTGGCAAGGGAGTTGAGTACGGCGAATTTGTCATGGAGGTGGTGAAACCTTTTATCGACCAAGAATACCGGACTCTTGCTGATCGAGAACATACGGCCATGATTGGATCTTCCTTGGGTGGGAATATTACCCAATTCTTGGGCTTAGAGTACCAAGATCAAATTGGTTGTTTAGGTGTCTTTTCATCTGCTAACTGGCTACACCAAGATGCCTTCAATCATTATATCGAACGCAAAAAATTATATGCAGATCAACGGATCTACATCTATGTAGGTACTGAAGAGGCGGATGATACGGATAAAACCCTAATGGCAGGAAACATCAAGCAAGCCTATATCGATTCATCACTTCGTTATTATCACGACGTCATTCAACAAGGGGTGGATCTCAATCATATTGCCATTCGGATTCAATCTGGGGCTATTCACCACGAAGAAGCTTGGGCTGAACATTTACCTGAATGCCTTCGCTTTTTGGCAGAAAAATGGGATTAATAGACTGTAAATTGAAGAAATAAAGGAAAGAGGGAACTTATGAATATTGAACATTTAAGCCACTGGAGTGGCCAACTCAACCGTGAAATGTATCTGAACCGCTATGGACATGCAGGGATTCCTGTTGTGGTCTTTGCCTCCTCAGGTGGCAGCCATAACGAGTACTATGACTTTGGTATGATTGATGCTTGTGCTCAATTTATCGAAGAAGGACGGGTTCAATTCTTTACCCTTTCGAGTGTGGATAGTGATAGCTGGCTTTGTAATTGGAAGAATCCTCACGATCGAGCAGAAATGCACCGAGCTTATGAACGCTATGTGATTGAAGAAGCCATTCCTTTTATCAAACACAAAACAGGCTGGTTTGATCCGATGATGACAACTGGTTGCTCTATGGGAGCCTACCACGCGCTCAACTTCTTCTTGCAACATCCAGATGTCTTTAACAAAGTGATTGCCTTGAGTGGTGTCTATGACGCTCGTTTCTTTGTTGGTGACTTTGGAGGCGATGAAGCAATTTACCAAAACTCGCCATCTGATTATATTTGGAACCAAAACGATGGCTGGTTTATCGATCGTTACCGTCAGGCTGAAATCGTTGTTTGTACTGGTTTAGGGGCTTGGGAACAAGATGGACTTCCATCTTTCTACAAACTGAAAGAAGCCTTTGATCACAAAAATATTCCTGCATGGTTCGCTGAATGGGGACATGATGTCGCCCACGATTGGGAATGGTGGCGCAAACAAATGCCATATTTCCTAGGCCAAATGTATCTATAAGTAAAAAGGGAGGAGACCTCAATGAATTATATCGTTATTTCACCATATTACCCACAAAACTTCCAACAATTTACCATCGAACTGGCTAATAAAGGGATCACTGTCTTGGGAATTGGTCAAGAGCCATATGAACAGTTAGATGAGCCTTTGCGCAACAGCTTAACAGAATATTTCCGTGTTGAAAACTTGGAAAATCTGGATGAAGTGAAGCGTGCAGTAGCCTTTCTCTTTTACAAACATGGCCCAATTGATCGTATCGAATCCCACAATGAGTATTGGTTGGAATTGGATGCGGCGCTTCGGGAGCAATTCAATGTCTTCGGGGCTAAGCCAAAAGATCTGAAGAAAACCAAGTTCAAATCAGAAATGAAGAAACTCTTCAAGAAGGCTGGAGTCCCAGTCGTACCTGGTGCAGTAGTTAAAACAGAAAAAGACATTGATAAGGCCGTGAAGAAGATTGGGTTACCATTGATTGCTAAGCCTGACAATGGGGTAGGAGCAGCAGCGACCTTCAAGATCGAAACGCCAGAAGATGTGGACCATTTCAAGGCAGAATGGGATGGCCACACAGAGTACTTCTTTGAGAAATTTGTCACTTCTAGCGAGATTTGTACCTTTGATGGTCTAGTGGATCGTGACGGCAACATTGTTTTTTCAACGACCTTCGACTATGCCTATACGCCACTCGATTTGATGCTCTACAAGATGGACAACTCTTATTATGTTCTTAAAGAGATGGATCCAAAATTGCGTCAATACGGGGAAGCGATTGTCAAAGCCTTTGGTATGAAAGAACGTTTCTTCCACATTGAGTTCTTCCGCGATGGGGATGACTATATTGCGATCGAGTACAATAATCGCCCTGCAGGTGGCTTTACCATCGACGTCTACAACTATGCTCACTCGATTGATTTGTACCGTGGCTATGCTGCCATCGTAGCTGGAGAACCTTTCCCAGCTTCTGAGTTTGAGCCTTTATATTGCTTGGCAACTTCTCGTCGTGCCAATGCGGCCTATGCTCTGTCAGAGGAAGAAGTTTTGGCTAAATACCATGATCAATTCCGTGTCAAGAAAGACATGCCAGCAGCTTTTGCGGAACTTCAGGGAGATTACCTCTATATGCTTACAACACCTAGTCGTGAAGTAATGGAACAAATGATTCATGACTTTGGTCAACGCCAATCATAAGATAACGACCGGTAGGATAGGATCCTATCGGTTTTTTTATATGTATAGCAAAGGAAGAAGAGAAAAGATTGTGAAATATTGTATTTGGATTTTAAAAAGCTTATAAAACCTTCTTCCAAGGAATAAAGTTTGTGAAATCATTTGAGCATTATTTTTGACAGTGCTTTCATTTTTGGCTAGAATGAAAGAGAATGAATAAATGCTAAGAAAGGCGAAATGATGGCAACATTAGATAAAAGTCTCTTATTGGAAATGTTCCGTAAAATGGAAGAAATCCGTCGCATGGACTTAAAAATTGCACAGTTAGTAAAAAAAGGGAAAGTGCCAGGAATGACGCACTTTTCTGTTGGGGAAGAAGCGGCTAACGTTGGCGCTATGTTGGCTTTAAACAATGATGATTTGCTGACATCTAACCACCGTGGACACGGACAAGCCATTGCTAAAGGAATCGATTTGAATGGCATGATGGCTGAAATCCTGGGGAAATATACGGGTACTTGTAAGGGGAAAGGCGGCTCCATGCATATCGCTGACCTCGATGCTGGTAACCTTGGTGCTAACGGGATCGTTGGTGGTGGTATGGGAATTGCAGTAGGTGCTGCCCTTACTCAACAAATGAAAAAGACTGGTAAGATTGTCGTCTGCTTCTTTGGCGATGGTGCAACCAATGAAGGTGTCTTCCACGAAGCGGTCAATATGGCTTCCATCTGGAACCTCCCAGTTATTTTCTACTGTATCAATAACGGTTATGGAATCTCTGCTGACATTAAGAAAATGACCAATGTCCAGCATATTCATGAGCGTAGTGCTGCTTATGGCATTCCTGGAATGTTTATTCCTGATGGGAACAACGTTATTGATGTCTATGAAGGATTTAAGAAGGCAGTCGATCACGTCCGCTCTGGTAAAGGCCCTGTCTTGATCGAGAGTGTCACCTATCGTTGGCTTGGTCACTCATCTTCAGACCCTGGTAAATACCGGACCCGTGAAGAAGTCGAAGAGTGGAAGAAGAAAGATCCAATCGAAAACCTTCGCAAGTATCTCCTTGAAAATGAGATTGCGAGCGCAGAAGAATTGGATCAGATCCAAGAAGAAGTAAAAGAAGCAGTTGAAGCTTCAGTGAAATTTGCGGAAGAAAGCCCATTCCCTCCACTCGAATCAGCTTTCGAAGATATTTACGCAGACTAAGGGGGAGTAGAGAATTATGGAAACTAAATTAATGTCTTTCCGCGATACCATTATCCTTGCTATGTCTGAGGAAATGCGTCGCGACGAAAATGTATTGTTGATGGGAGAAGATGTCGGAGTGTTCGGTGGAGACTTCGGTACTTCTGTAGGGATGCTGGAGGAATTCGGTCCAGAACGTGTTCGTGACTGTCCGATTTCTGAGGCTGCGATTTCAGGAGCAGCAGCTGGTGCAGCCATGACCGGACTTCGCCCAATCGTTGATATGACCTTCATGGATTTCTCAGTGATTGCCATGGATGCTATTGTCAACCAAGCTGCTAAAACTCGCTACATGTTTGGTGGTAAAGGTCAAGTGCCGATGACTATTCGCTGTGCTGCTGGGAATGGAGTTGGTTCTGCAGCCCAACACTCCCAATCGTTAGAATCATGGTTTACTCATATTCCTGGTTTGAAAGTTGTTGCTCCTGGTACGCCAGCGGATATGAAGGGACTGCTTAAGTCTTCTATTCGCGACAACAACCCCGTTATCATTCTTGAATATAAATCAGAATTCAACCAAAAAGGGGAAGTGCCAGTTGATCCAGACTACACGATTCCACTTGGTGTCGGAGAAATCAAACGTGAAGGAACTGACATCACTGTCGTAACCTACGGAAAAATGCTTCGTCGCGTGATGCAAGCTGCTGAAGAATTAGCAGAAGAAGGGATCTCAGTAGAAGTAGTAGACCCACGTACCTTGGTTCCACTTGATAAAGAGATCATCATTAATTCTGTCAAGAAGACAGGAAAAGTAGTCCTTGTCAATGATGCCCACAAAACAAGTGGCTATATTGGTGAAATTTCAGCTATTATTTCTGAATCAGAAGCATTTGATTACTTGGATGCACCAATCCGCCGTTGTGCGGGGGAAGATGTGCCAATGCCTTACGCACAAAACCTTGAAAATGCAATGATTCCAACAGTTGAAAGCATCAAAGATGCTATTCGTAAAACGTACAATAAAGAATAATACATAACATAAATTATGTAATGTCATTTAAATTAGAGCACGGGCTAAAAGCTAGGAAAAAAGATAAATCTCCTTGACTTCATCGAAGTCTGCGTTGATTTCCTATTTTTCGGTCGCTTTTAAACGCCCTTTGCATCTTGTAACTGAATCCGGACGGAGGACTGTGAAAAAAAGATAGATTTTCTCGTGTTCATGGAACACAGCGTCAATCTTCTATTTTTTCTTTGTCCTCTACGTCCTTAATATCTTGTAATAGAATAGGAGAGGTCATGGCTGATGATAAGCTAAGAGCGACTCCTGCGGCTAGAAAATTAGCGGATGATCTAGGGATCAACCTCTATGATGTTTCTGGTTCAGGCGCAAACGGTCGTGTCCACAAAGAAGACGTGGAAACCTATAAAGACACAAATGTGGTTCGCATTTCACCACTTGCAAAACGAATTGCTTTAGAACACAATATTGCTTGGCAAGAGATTCAAGGAACTGGTCATCGTGGCAAGATCATGAAGAAGGACGTCCTTGCTTTCCTTCCTGAAAATATTGAGAATGAGACCATTAAGTCACCTGCTGAAATCGAGAAGGTGGAGGAAGCTCCAGATAATGTAACACCTTATGGTGAAATCGAGCGAATTCCGATGACACCAATGCGTAAGGTGATTGCTCAACGGATGGTGGAATCTTATTTGACAGCACCAACCTTTACATTGAACTATGACGTCGATATGTCTCAAATGTTGGCCCTTCGTAAGAAGGTATTGGATCCAATCATGGAGGCAACTGGCAAGAAAGTCACTGTAACAGATTTGCTTTCACTTGCAGTGGTTAAGACCTTGATGAAACATCCATACATTAACGCGTCATTAACGGAAGATGGCAAAACCATCATCACTCACAACTATGTCAACTTGGCTATGGCGGTTGGGATGGACAATGGACTGATGACACCGGTTGTCTATAACGCAGAAAAGATGACTTTATCAGAGTTGGTGGTAGCCTTCAAGGACGTTATCGGACGGACCTTGGACGGTAAATTAGCACCAAGCGAATTGCAAAATTCAACCTTTACTATCAGTAACTTGGGGATGTTTGGTGTTCAATCTTTTGGACCGATTATCAACCAGCCGAACTCTGCCATTCTTGGGGTTAGCGCAACTGTTGAAAAACCAGTTGTAGTTAATGGTGAAATTGTCATTCGTCCAATCATGAGCTTGGGCTTGACCATTGACCACCGCGTTGTCGATGGGATGGCTGGTGCCAAATTCATGAAAGACTTGAAAGCCTTGATTGAAGACCCGATTTCAATGTTGGTCTAATCAACGAGAGAGAATAGAAACAAGAAAAAAGAGGGAAATAAAATGGCCTTAGAAGTAATTATGCCAAAAGCCGGCGTAGATATGACCGAAGGACAAATCGTTCAGTGGAATAAAAAAGTCGGCGAATTTGTAAAAGAAGGAGAAATTCTCCTTGAAATCATGACAGATAAAGTCAGCATGGAATTGGAAGCTGAAGAAGATGGCTACCTGATTGCTATCTTGAAAGGGGATGGCGAGACTGTTCCTGTAACAGAAGTGATTGGTTATCTTGGTGAAGAAGGGGAGAACATCCCAACAGCTGGAGCAGCAACACCAGAAGCGAGTCCAGTGCCAGCTGCAGCAAGTGCTTCAAATGATGACAATAAGAGCGATGATGCTTATGATATCGTTGTTATTGGTGGTGGACCTGCTGGTTATGTTTCTGCCATTAAAGCAGCTCAATTGGGTGGTAAGGTTGCCCTTGTTGAGAAATCTGAACTTGGTGGAACATGTTTGAACCGCGGATGTATCCCAACTAAGACTTACCTACATAATGCTGAAATCATTGAAAATATCGGTCATGCGGCAAACCGTGGGATCATCATTGACAATCCTAGCTTCACAGTGGATATGGACAAGGTTCTTGAAACTAAGAACAAGGTCGTAAATACTTTGGTTGGTGGTGTTGCAGGACTTCTTCGTAGCTACGGAGTTGATGTTCATAAGGGGATTGGTACCATTACGAAGGATAAGAATGTCTTGGTCAATGGCTCTGAATTACTTGAAACTAAGAAAATCATCCTTGCTGGTGGTTCAAAAGTCAGCAAGATTAACGTTCCTGGCATGGAATCATCCCTTGTAATGACCAGTGATGACATCTTGGATATGAATGAAGTCCCAGAAAGCCTTGTGATCATTGGTGGTGGGGTTGTTGGTATCGAACTTGGTCAAGCCTTCATGACCTTTGGTTCAAAAGTAACGGTTATTGAAATGATGGACCGCATCGTGCCAGCCATGGATGCAGAAGTATCTAAGAACCTTCGTTTGATCCTTGAGCGCAAGGGTATGACTATCTTGACAGATACTAAACTGCAAGAAATCATTGAAGAAGATGGCAAACTCCGTATCAAGGTTGAAGGAAAAGACGATATCATTGCAAACAAAGCTCTTCTTTCAATCGGTCGTGTTCCAGATCTTGAAGGAATCGGTGAAGTGGAGTTTGAATTGGATCGTGGTCGTATCAAGGTCAATGAATACATGGAAACATCTGTTTCAGGTATCTATGCGCCAGGTGATATCAATGGTACTAAGATGTTGGCTCACGCTGCCTTCCGTATGGGTGAAGTTGCTGCTGAAAATGCCCTTAAAGGAAATCACCATGTTGCTAAATTGAACTTGACTCCTGCAGCTATTTACACACTTCCTGAAGTTGCGGCTGTTGGTTTGACAGAAGAACAAGCTCGTGAGAAATATGATGTGCAAATCGGTAAATTTAATTTTGCCGCAAACGGACGTGCCATTGCATCAGATGCGGCTCAAGGATTTGTTAAAGTCATTGCTGACAAGAAATATGGTGAAGTTCTTGGAGTTCACATCATTGGTCCAGCAGCAGCTGAATTGATCAACGAAGCTTCAACTATCATTGAGATGGAAATCACTGTAGAAGAAATGCTCAAGACCATCCATGGGCACCCAACCTTCTCAGAAGTGATGTACGAAGCCTTTGCGGATGTACTTGGAATGGCCATCCATTCACCTAAGAAGAAATAAGAATAGATAGATTAGACTGGAATTATTTTCCAGTCTCTATCGTATTAGAAGGTATCTTATGAAATACATTATCAATCATTCAAACGACACTGCTTTTAATATTGCTTTAGAGGAATATGCTTTTAAGCATCTTCTTGATGAAGATCAAATCTTCCTTCTTTGGATCAACAAACCATCTATCATTGTAGGTCGTCACCAAAATACCATCGAAGAAATTAACCGTGACTATGTACGCGAAAACGGTATTGAAGTAGTCCGTCGAATTAGTGGTGGTGGAGCTGTTTACCATGATTTGAACAACCTAAACTATACTATCATTTCAAAAGAAGATGAAAACAAGGCCTTTGACTTCAAGAGCTTCTCAACTCCTGTGATCAACACCTTGGCTCAACTTGGGGTTAAGGCTGAATTCACGGGTCGTAACGACTTAGAGATTGATGGCAAGAAATTCTGTGGAAATGCCCAAGCTTACATCAATGGTCGGATCATGCACCATGGTTGCCTTCTTTTTGACGTTGATTTGTCAGTCCTTGCTAATGCTCTCAAGGTCTCTAAAGACAAGTTTGAGTCTAAAGGGGTTAAATCGGTTCGTGCACGTGTGACCAATATCATCGATGAATTGCCAGAAAAAATCACGGTTGAAGAGTTCCGTGACTTGCTTTTGGACTACATGAAGAAAGAATATCCTGAGATGACAGAATATGTTTTCTCGGATGAAGAATTGGCTGAAATCAATCGTATCAAGGAAACCAAGTTCGGTACCTGGGATTGGAACTATGGAAAGTCTCCTGAATACAATATCCGTCGTGGCACTAAATTCCCAAGCGGTAAGGTTGAAATCTTCGCTAATGTCATTGAATCCAAAATCCAAGACATCAAGATCTACGGTGACTTCTTCGGTATCGAAGATGTTGCAGCAGTAGAAGATGTTCTTCGTGGTGTCAAATACGAACGTGAAGACGTCCTCAAAGCCCTTCAAACCATTAATCTAGGCCGTTATTTTGCAGGTATCACTGCAGAGGAAATTGCTGAAGCGGTGGTGGAATAAAGTAAAGGATATCCATTTAACATGGATATCTTTTATCTTAAACTTGATATTTAAATACCATGAGTGTACAATATAGAAGAAATCTGAACACAAAAGGGGATTATATTCGATGATGAAAATTCCAGTGGAAAATCTTGGTCTATTTGAACAGTTAGATCGTATAGTAGTGGCTTTTTTTAGAAAGCAACAATCTTTAAGTCCTTATGATTTGAATGTCAGTATTACACAAGAACACCTTGACCAGAAAAAGCAGGAGTTAGAACCATTAGGTTATCAAGCTGTCCAACTACCATTAGGAATGGCTTTAGATAACGTCATCCAGCAACCTCATTATGAAAACTTAATCATTGGTGGTCTTGCTCCTGAGGAAATAATCGTTAGCAAAGAAGAATTAATGCCTTTGAAAGATATAGTGGATAGCTTTTGTATTATGTACGCTGCAGCGAATAACAGATTGGAAAATAGTAAAGCTTATGAATTAATGAAAGATAAGACGGTTTATTTTATTGGTAAACTATTTACAGATTTTCCGAAGGCCGGTGATGAAATTGCTTATTTAGGAATTGATCGAATAGCGAGTGACGGAACACCATATGAAGCAGTGAAATGCTTTTTAACGGAAGAAAGTGCAGAGAAGTACAATGGTGAAAAAAGACCGGTCACCGCTGCAAACTTGGCCTATCTAAAATCATTTTGGGGAAAACCAGTCATTATTGAGCCACACCGTAACTATTGGATCGAGTTTTTATAGAAAGTATAAAAGAGCGTAAGATTCCATAAAAAATCTTACGCTCTTTTTCTAATAGAATAGCTGTTACATAATTTACGTTATGTAATTTTATAAACTATCCAAGGCATTTTTCTGCTCATCATTAACGATATGCGTATACAAGTCAGTAACTTGTGTGCTAGCATGTCCCAGCTGGTGACTGACCAAAACCTGTGATTTGGTTGCATCATAAAGACGTGTTGCTAATGTATGGCGAAGCTTATGGGGTGTCACGCGGACTTTGAAGTCTTCAGAATACTTGGCGACCATCTTTTCAACACTAGAAGCATCAATACGGTTTGGAACACCTCGATACAAGGTTAAGAATAAAGCTGTATCAGTCTTTTCTGTCTTGTAACGTTTGTCTCGAATAGCAAGATATTGCTCGAGATAAGGCTTAGCAAAGGCAGCAACATTGACTGAGTCTCGTTTTCCACCTTTTCGAGTGACGTCAATGACCATCATCTTAAGATTGAGGTCACGAAGGTCTAGGTTAACGGCTTCAGAGAGACGGACGCCAGAGGCAAGAAGGAGTGCTATAATGGCTAAATCTCTCTCTTTATTCTTATTAAAGGAGGATAAGGCGCGATTTGAGAGTGTTTGAGGGTACTCCTGGTCGATATAGTTAAGAAAACCTTCTGTTTCATCCCCTAAAAAGAGTTTTTGCTTGATATTTTCAGCTCGAGCAGCCAAGGTTTCTTTCTTTTTCTTGGTAGCAACTTTCTTCATGACATTACGGTAGAAATAAGGTTCCCCTTGCTCGTTTTCAACTTCCTCGGTCAAATACTTATAGAGACTAGATAGTGCAGAAAGGGTACGGTTAATGGTTGTTTGGGAAACCCCGTTTTTTGTCGTATTGGCATTGAGCAGAGGACGTTCACGTAAGTAAAGAATAAAGGATTCCATGTCTTTCTTGGTCATGTGCTCCAGAACGTCTAAAGGGATCTCGGACATGGTATCAGCATCCGATATACCAGATTCCAAGACCCAGGTAAAAAATCGATCGTATTCCTTTAAGTATTCGTACAAGGTCGTAAAACTGTATGGAACAGCCAGTTTCGATTGGTAATACTCCAATACGTACCAGGGCATGACTTGTTTGAGTTTATCAATCCGTTCTAATAAGATCTCGCGTTTCATGTTTTTCTCCAAATCTTTCTATACTAGTAGTATAGCATAGCTAGACATATTTTTCAAGAAAATTATAGTTTTTCGGAAAGATGTTATAGGGGTTCTATAGGACTGTTTTGTATCTCTTTCTATACTAGATTCCTTTTAAACACAATAAAATCAGCAAACCTCATGGATCTACTGATTATTTTCTTCTCTAACTTATTTTTCTACATATCGAAATGGAATCATGCTACCACAGAGCCAATTATAGACTCGATCATTGACTTGAACGTTCATAGCTTCATGAGCATATTCTGGCATGATTAAATGCTCTTTTGGACATTCTAAGCGATTATAAATAGCAAACTGCGTTTCAGGATAACAGACATCATCATCTAGCCCTGTAATCATGTGAACCTGTCCTTTGATCCGATGAGCAAAATTTTTCACATCAATATAGGCTAAAGTCTGCATCAAACGATCTTCCGTTTCATGGAATGGATCATGGAACTTGAAATAACGGAAAAGCTCGTCATAGGCCTCGCTGGTGTTTCCAATTTCTAATACTCGTCTGAAATCTGATAAGAATGGATAAATGGCTACCGTTCGTTGGATTCGGGGATTCAATCCAGCAGCAACCAGGGCTAAGGCACCGCCTTGTGAGGCTCCGTAGCTGGCAAGTTTGCTGTCGTCAACTTGAGGGAGGCTGGCTACAATTTCAATTAACTGGTAAAGATCCAAGTAGACATCCTTATAAAAGAGCTCATCAGGGCCTTCCACGGCTCCACGGATAATCTGTCCTTTTACCGTATTTCCAAGTGGTGAGCGGTCACCGTCTGTTGAATAGCCTGACTGCCCTCTCACGTCCATAGACACAACACCATAGCCGGCTACTGTATAAGCTAACATATCAGCCCAATCCCAACAACGACCCATATAGCCATGAAAATGGAAAATAACGGGAACTTTTTGATCTGTTTTGGGGAGAACAACCCGCGCATAAACGAGTCCATCTCGTGTTCCTTTAAAGGTTAATTCATATCAAATCACATTTGGAATGCTGAAATCTCGTTCTTCGAGCTTGTATTCTGGCAGTTCAGTAATCTTTGCTAGGGCTTGATTCCAAAAAGCATCAAAATCTGCGGGAACATCATCCCATCCCTTGTAAACTTTCATTGTCTCTAGTAACTTAGGATCTTTCATAAAATCCTCCTTAGGTATGTGTAATCGCTACCAAAAATGTACCATATTTACCTAAGGATTGCAAGAGACAAATAAAAATTACATAACCGAAATTATGTAATTTCACTATAGATTCAAAAATAGACTTAATTGTTTCACTAGATCTGGATTAGTGGGTAAAGCTGAATGATGAGCCTTGCGACCGTTTAAATTCACTTCTGTATAGGCTTGTTTCTCAAAAATAGATTGTGCTGCTTGTGCACTAGAGAGAGGAACGATGCCATCTGATTTTCCAGCAAAGCTACCAACAAAATTAAGAACTTCTACTTCTTTTTCTAAGCGGTGCTTCCATTTTTGAAAATCGTTAAACATTTCTTGATTGAATTGGTAAGGACTACCAATAATAACCAGCTTGCTCACGGTCAGTTTTTTCTTTTCTAAAAAGCCACTTTCCAATAAGCCAGTCAAAACTAGTCCACCATTGGAGTGCCCGACTGCCTTGAACTCTGTAAAATAATAGTGATCAAGGAGGTAGGTGATGGCGATCTTAAGGGATTCGATTTGCTGCTTGATATTGCTGTAGCCATCTCGATTGTTCTCGAAGCCAATCACAATCATCGGATTCGGCTCTTTTGTATTTAGTCTTCCTTCCATCTCTATAGAATCATCTTTATTGACCTTTATTTTTAAGAGACTTTGCTTTTTTCTAGAAAAGCGATGGAGCATGCGAATGGTTCCATTGAATCGCTGGATACTTGCTGAACTCCCGGGGACAAAGATGATTGGTCTGATCGGTGGTTTCTTCGACCCTTTAGGAAATTCAAAGGGCTTGCTGTGCGAAGAAAACAATCTTGCAAAGAAACGAATGACTTGTTGAAATAGTTTTTTTAACATGTTTCCTCTAGTAGTAGTTTCTAAAAGAACCCAGAACAGTGTGTTCCAGGCCCTTATTAGAAAACGATTATTTCCGTTTTTTCTTATTTTTGCGCATTTGTTTGGCCATCTTGTTCATCGCCCGTTTCATCATAAATTCACCGGCTTTTCCTTTGAGACCGCCACCAAACATTTGGCTCATATCAGGCATTCCAGCGCCTCCGCCAAGAGCTGATAAGTCAGGCATCCCACCTTGTCCCATCATCCCTTCGAGGGCAGACATATCGGGCATTCCGCCAGGCATATTCTTCGGCATATTATTTGGATTCAGCCCCATTTGCTTCATCATCTTGTTCATATCGCCAGAGAGGACGCCTTGCATCATCTGTTTGGCTTGGTTAAAGTCCTTGATGAATTTGTTGACTTCGACAAAGCTGTTTCCTGAACCAGCGGCAATCCGACGGCGACGGCTAGGGTTCAACAAATCTGGATTTTCGCGTTCAGCTGGGGTCATAGAAGATACAATCGCGCGTTTCCGAGCAATTTCTCGTTCGTCGACCTTGAGGTTCTTCATGGCTGGATTGTTAGCCATACCTGGAAGCATCTTGAGCAGATCTTCCATCGGTCCCATGTTTTGAACTTGGTCTAACTGATCGATGAAATCGTTGAAGTCAAAGGTATTTTCCCGCATCTTCTCAGCGAGTTCAAGAGAGCGTTTCTCATCGTATTCTTGAGAAGCCTTCTCGATCAGCGTCAGCATATCCCCCATACCGAGGATCCGACCAGACATACGGTCTGGGTGGAAGGTTTCGATATCAGTGATTTTTTCACCAGTACCAGTGAACTTGATTGGTTTCCCAGTAATCTGACGGACAGAAAGGGCTGCACCACCACGGGTATCCCCATCGATCTTGGTCAAAATGACCCCGGTTACTTCGAGTTGTTCATTGAACTCACGCGCCACATTGGCTGCTTCTTGACCAATCATAGCATCGACAACCAAGAGGATTTCATTTGGCTCGGCAAGGGCTTTGACATCCCGCAACTCGCCCATGAGTTTTTCATCGATTTGAAGACGACCAGCCGTATCGATCAAGACATAGTCATTGTGGTTGGCTCTTGCTTGCTCCAAACCTTGACGAACGATCTCTACTGCAGGGACTTCTGTACCAAGTGAGAAGACAGGGACATTGATCTGTTGACCAAGGGTCTTCAACTGGTCGATGGCCGCTGGACGATAAATATCGGCCGCAATCATCAAAGGACGCGCTTTTTCTTCCTTGACTAATTTATTAGCTAATTTCCCAGCAAAAGTTGTTTTACCAGCCCCTTGAAGACCGACCATCATGATAATGGTTGGAATCTTTGGAGATTTGATAATTTCTGCTGTTTCTGAACCCAAAATCGCAGTCAATTCTTCATCGACAATCTTCACGATTTGTTGGGCAGGGTTCAAGGTTTCGATGACTTCATGACCTACAGCCCGCTCGCGGACCCGTTTGATGAAGTCTTTTACAACAGGAAGGGCAACGTCGGCCTCTAAGAGGGCTAGACGAATCTCTTTGGTTGCCTCTTGGACATCCGCTTCAGAGATTTTCCCTTTCTTACGAAGATTTTTAAAGACGTTTTGTAAACGTTCGGTTAAACTTTCAAATGCCATACTCTTTCTCCTAGTTCTGTCTTGTATTTAATCATTAGTCTCGATTATCGATACTGGAAAGTACAGAAATTTGTTCCTGTAAAAAAGGATCTTCAGGGTATTTTTCAGAAATCTGATCCAAAATCTGACTACGAACAATGTAATCGGAATACATATGGAGTTTCATTTCGTAGTCTTCCAAAATCTTTTCTGTACGTTTAATATTGTCATAGACCGCTTGACGGCTCACTCCAAACTCTTCTGCAATCTCAGCCAAGCTGTAGTCATCTGCGTAGTAGAGCTCGATGTAGTTCATCTGCTTGTCCGTCAAGAGCGCTGCATAAAACTCAAAGAGCGCATTCATTCGGTTGGTTTTCTCAATTTCCATACCTTTCATTATATCAAAAAAGCCCGCTAAAGACTAGCGGGACTTGAAGCTTTTTGAGCTTGAAATGAGAGGATTCATCATCAGAGTTTCAGTGCCAACATATTGACCGTCATCCCTGCTGCAGTTCCCATCAAGAAGATGGTATCTCCTTCCTTCACATAGCCATGATCCAGTGCATAGGCTAGGCCGAAAGGAACGGCTACCGAAACCATATTTCCATAATCACTGACAATATTGAGGTACTTGTCTTTGCCAACGCCCAATTTGTCCATGACGAGTGGTAAGGCACGACTTGCTTGGTGAGGAATAATATAGTCTACAGCATCTTTAGAAACGCCTGATTTCTCTTCGAATTCTTGGAACATTTCTGGAATAACACGGGCAGAAAGCAAAAGGATTTTCTTCCCTTTCATGTCAAACATGAAATCAGTCTTTGTTGAGTCAGAGTACAATTTCGGATGATACGCTGTCAAACCACCACGAATTTCGGTGTCATGGGCTCCCTCTGACCAGGTACGTTGCATGCTAGCAATGATTCCTTTATCTTCTTTTGTTGCTTCAAAAATAAAAGCTGCGGCTCCATCGCTAAACAGTTCAAAGCTTTCTTTTTGTTTGGGATTAAGCCCTAGGCTTCCTACTTCACTGGATACAATCAGCACCCGTTGGTATTCTCCACCTTCAATCAGATAAGAAATGGTGCTTAAGGCTGATACAAAACTGGTACAGGTAGTATTGATATCCATGGCAGGAATCGTCAGTCCCTTGGCCACGCGCTCATGGATCAAAGCAGCTGTACAAGGGATGGGCTGAACACCAACTGCACTAGCCGAAACCAGGCAGTCGATGTCTGCCATTTCAAGACCCGCATGGTTTAAAGCAGCTTCGATCGCACGGGCTGCAAGATCAATCTGTGTTTCTTCTCCTTCTTTCACGCGGTAACGAGTCTGGTCTTTGAAAGAAACTGTATGAGCTGGAAGCGCTGTTCCATAGCCTTTAATTTGCAAATGTCTTTTTACAGTAGTCATAGGATTCTCCTTTTATTGAAGTCGTTGAACACGTTTTAATTTACGTGTTGGGTCCCATTGGTAATCGATAAATTGAATACTTGGAAGAATGAATTGTTTTTGCTGAGCTAAGAGTTCGAATTGAGCAAAAATCGCTTGCTCAATAGACTCTGTCCGGTGACTCAAGGCAATGGTAATGGATCTATCTGCCAACTGAGTTACTTGATAGTCCTGAATATTTTCGACAAAGAGAATACACCGTCGAATAAAATCCGGATAGATCATCTGGCTACTGCCATCTTCTTTTTTGAAATAGAAGATATCATCTGATCGTCCTTCGATCTTTGCGATTCGAGTAAAGACGGAACCACAAGGGCAAGGAGATTTTTCTTCTACCAAAATATCATTGAGGCGGTAGCGATAGATCGGTTGACTGGTTCGTTTGAAATCCGTAATAATCGGATAAAAGCGGCTATCATCTAGGTACTCTTTTTCGACATACAAAATATCTTCGTTAAGATGTAGATTGCCTTCTGAACAGGTACAAGCTAAAAATCCCTCTGTCGCTTGGTAGACCTGATCAACCGTGTCTAGTTGAAAGGCTTTGGCGATTGTCTCAGCATCTCGTTCCTCTAGGATTTCTGCGACAGAGACAACCTTGACGGGTTGGATCGCAAGTTGCTGATTGCTGACATAGTTGGCTAACTCAATCGAGGTTGAAGCTGGTGCGACCACAATAGTTGGTTGATAGTCTTTGAGACGCTCTAAATGCTCCTTGCTATCCTTGAAAATATCAAAATATTCCAAGCGGATAAGGCCTGAGTTAATGGTTTGATAAAGTTCATTGTCCGCTCGTAAGAAAAAGGCAATGCGATGACCAAATAGTTTTCCTTTCGGAAGCATCTTGGCTAAGATCGCTGCAGCCCACATACTTCTCTCTTTTTCTGTGGTGACAAAAACTCCTCGGTGGCCTGAAGTCCCAGAAGACAAGCCTACTGCTACTTCTCCATTCATCTCAGTAAAATCTCGCGTCTGTTCTCCGCGAATCGCCATCTCTAAAGCCTGATCTCGATCCACCCCTAGGGTATTGAGTTCATTGAAATGTGTCATCATAAACGATTTATCCATGGTTCCAAAGGATTCGGGAGAATGGGTTTGAAAATAGGGAGACTGAGAAGTGATAAAAGCATGGTAGCGCGCCAATTGCTTATATTGATATCGCTTCAAGGCCTCTTTTGAACGGAATCGGTGGCACCATCTGGTTTCAATAAAGGTTTTCAGAAAGACTATTTTTTTCATTTAAAATCCTTTCAATCCGATCTTGCGGGTCGTGGCTGACCACAACTTGAATGCCATCTTGCAAGAGTGTTTCCAGCAAATCAGCTCCTTTTAAATAAGCCTTCTTATCATCCTGAACCAAGGAAGGAATGAGACGCATTTGCCGTGTGAAAGGCAAGAGGTCTACTCCCCAAGAAAGATCTGCTCCGATGAAGAGTTTGAGCTCATCCAGATAAAGACAACCTTGCCCTCTCGCATGTCCATCAATAGACGATACAAGAATGCTCCCATCACCAAAAAGATCCGCAGTCGGGCGATAGGGGAAAGCAGGATGCCTTTGATCTGCTTTGAGACAAGTCACCCGATCTTTGAAATCAGCTGGCAAAAACTCTTTAAAAATCAGATCTTTAAATTTCGGTTTTTGGTACACCTCATAGACTTCCCGGGTAACAAAGAAATGAGCATTTGGAAAAAGTGCTGCTCCGCCGAGATGGTCAGGGTGCAGATGCGAAAGAATCACATAAGTAATTTCTGCTGGATCAATCCCACGCTCTTGCAATAAATAATCGATCTGGTCTTCTTTTTTCATCTGCATTGGGGTGGCTAGACGGTACCAGAAATACCGTGCTTTTTTCTTAATCTCGAAGTGATAGCCGGTATCATACAAAATATAGCCTTTTTCACGATGATGAATCAAAAAGACACCTGCTGGAAATTGCATTTTTTCATTCGGAATCCCTTTAAATAAGAGACCAGAATGACTGCTACAATAGCCTGCTGGAAAATAATCAATGCGCTTGATCATGTTGGACATAGTTGTCAATCCCTTCTTCAATGGTCATTTTTGGATAGTAGCCAAGTTCGGTTTGGGCCTTTTGAATATCGAGGGTTTGGCTATATCGAAGGAGATAATAGGTATAGCGAGTCAATGGAGGTTCAGCTTTCAGATGGAATAATCGATACACTCCTTCAAGGCTATAGGCCGCACCTGCTATAAGACCTGCCGGAATTTTCCGATAGCGAATCGGCTCTCCTAATCCCTTTAATGTTGTTTCGATCAAATACTTAAAGGTCTTTGGTTCTCCATTTGTAATATTATAAACTTGTCCGTGTGCTTCTTTTGCTTCCAGAGCCAAGCGAATGGCTAGGGCAACATTTTCCACACAGGTCATATCCATCAGCTGCTCTCCTCCTCGAATCAAAGGAATTCCAATTTTTCGACTGAGGCGTAAGACACGAGGCAAAATGCTGGTATCCCCCACACCAAATAATCCTCTAGGACGCAAGATGATACTTGGCACATCCGGATAGTCAGAAAAAAGTTTTTCAGACGCCAATTTGCTTCGGATATAATTGTTGAGGTGATTTTCTTTTGGAGCATCGCTTTCCTTAATGTTTAATTGGTCTTTTCCAGCTGCGTAAATACTGGGAGAAGATACGTAAACCAAGCGTTTTACCGCATATTCACGGCACAAGTCAAGGACATTTTTAGTGCCAACTACATTAGCCTGATAGAAGGCCTTCCAAGGTCCCCAGGTAGTGGATAAAGCTCCAGCGTGAACCACAGCATCAACAGACTGAAAGGCTTGTCTTAATTCCTCAATAGCGCTCAAATCCCCTTTGATAAATTGGACGCGATCATTTTCCAGAGTCTTCCCAATTTTTTCATTTCGGCCAAAGGCTACAATGGTATAATCGTGAGCCAACAACTCATCGATCACATATTTTCCAAGGAAGCCAGTCGCACCTGTTACAAGTATTTTCATAGTTTCCCATCCGTTCCACGTCTTAATAATCGTTGAATTTCAAACTCCAAGGTATCCAACGGCTTGTAGGTTTTTGAAAGTTTGTTTAGTCTTTCTAACTTTTCCCAAGATTCTTTTTCTAATAGGGCATTAAAACCTGCTTGAATCTCTTCGGTGCGATTGCGATGAGCTTGAAAGGCAATTCCTGCTTCTACTCCTCGAATCGCATAGTCAAATTGGTCATAATCATGTGGCAAGATCAAGGCTGGTTTTTTAAATTCGATACACTGATAAAAGATTCCAGCTCCTCCATGGTGAATGACATAGTCCATCTGCGGAATATATTCTTTGTAAGGCAGATAAGAGACGAGCGTCACATTTGGTGCTACATCTTCTTCAGAAAAGTCTTTTGCCCCATCTCCTAAGGTGACGAAAAAGTGACATTCTGGATGCTCTTTGGCCAACTGCTTGGTTTGTTCTAGCAAATTCTCCTTTGCCCAAGGCAACTGGGTTCCACATGTCACGAGTACCTTCGTCTTGTCCTCGTAAGAACTGATGTCTAAAGGATAATCTTCTGCTTTTTCAAGAGAAGTCCCCAAAGGGCCAAGCCACGCATATTGATGAGGGAAGTGTGTCTTCAACTCTAGCTCCATCATCCCAATTCCAAAGATGGCATAAGGAGAGTAGATGGTCTCCACTCCATTTTGATTGTACAACTTGAAATTGTAACGTTTTAAGCGTTTGCGTAAGAGGAAAGCCCCACAGTATTTTCCAATGCGCGTGAGTTTACGGCATAGTGCTTGGATCTTCTCTTCCTTCTTCGTACGCGCGACTCCCATCCCTCCGAAGAAGCAAGGAGGACCATAAGGAGTTTCGATTGCAAATTGTGTTGCCATGGTGGTAATCCAAGGAATTTCTAACTCTTCTGCCACAAAGCCTGCTGATAGAGTGATAAAGTCAGCAATGACAATATCTGGACGGTTGACACGCCACTCCTCTAGCAATTGATCTGATACATGATTAATCAAATCCAGACTCTTGGATAATTGCCGATAAGCTGAAAAAAGATTGAGTTTCTTATCGTTATTCGCCGCGCGTTCAAATTCTTCTACTTTGTCCTCTAGAATTGGAACGACAGTGAAGCCAAGACTTTCTGCAACGGCCTTTTTCTGAGGTCCTGTGAAAACCCGGATCTCCATCGAAGGATCATCTAACAAGGGTTTAACGAGATTTAAAGTTGGGTACAGATGCCCGCTCAAGGGAACAGCTACCACATCTATTTTAATTTTTTTCATTTTTTCCTGCCTTATATCTCTTATTAAGCTTTAAAACCTGCTTCTATCTATTAATTCGTAAAAAAAATCAAAAATTGAAGAAAAAATAAAATTTTTTTAAATCTTTTATTTTTGACCGTACTATCACTATTTAGAAAGAATGATTTCAACCAAAAAAAGCTCCCAAATGCCAAAGAGAGTGAGCTCTCACACATTTGAAGAGTTTTCTATTTTTACGATTTGCGAGCTTAGTTATTTTCTAAATAAAATTCGAACCGCTCGCCGACATACTGACTTTTTACATACTCAAAAGCCGTCCCATCTTCAAAATAGGAAACCTGTGTCAGAC
Organism: Streptococcus sp. HCA-5024; assembly: GCF_037890265.1. Classification (NCBI taxonomy): domain Bacteria; kingdom Bacillati; phylum Bacillota; class Bacilli; order Lactobacillales; family Streptococcaceae; genus Streptococcus; species Streptococcus sp. HCA-5024. The sequence continues at coordinate 62,387 of NZ_JBBKBR010000001.1, read as the reverse complement.
CTAAAATAGCCTGCCCTTTTGAAATCTGTAAATAGTCCGCAATCTTATCCTTGGCCAATCGCGCATAGATGGTCTGGTGCGACTTTCCAATCTTATAACCATGACGTTCTAAGGTTTGGAAGAAATGGCTGGTAACCTCTTCGCGATTGAAATTCTTTATAAATTTCTCTGGAATAGAGGCTACTTCATAAACGACAGGGATCCCATCGGCATACCGGACCCGCTCCATCCGAATGATGGTCTCTGTCTTATCAATGCCCAATTTGTCCACTTCTTGGAGGCTAGGAATGGTTTTCCGGTATGAAATCACTTGGCTAGAAGGTTCCTTGCCTTGCGATTTCATAATTTCTGTAAAACTGGTTGTCCCCCGCATTTTTTCTTGGACGCGCGTGCTAGTGATAAAGGTACCACTTCCAACCCGTCTTTCAAGCACTCCTTCTTCGACCAGAAGGGTAATAGCTTGCCTAAGAGTCATCCGACTCACTTGAAATTTCTCAGCTAGATCGCGTTCGCTGGGAAGACGCTCCCCGATTTTCCATATTTTTTGATCAATCTCAGACTTAATCTGATCATGAATTTGAATGTAAGCTGGAATCATAACCTTGCTCTTTCTCTGTGTTATCTCTATTGTAGCGTAAAATTCCTAATTCTTCAATCAGAGATTGGTAAAGACAAGGCTTTTGTGTTAGAATAGAGGAAAGTAAATTTCTTTAAGAAGGGGATAAGATGACAAACCTATCAACTGATTTGCATGATGTTGAAAAAATCATCGTGCTTGACTACGGTAGCCAATACAATCAGCTTATTTCACGTCGGATTCGTGAAATTGGAGTCTTCTCAGAGTTGAAGAGCCACAAGATTTCTGCTGATGAAGTTCGTGCAATCAATCCAGTTGGGATCGTTCTTTCAGGTGGACCAAACTCTGTATACGAGGAAGGTTCTTTTGATATCGATCCTGAAATTTTTGAACTCGGTATTCCAATCCTTGGAATCTGTTACGGGATGCAATTGTTAACCCATAAATTGGGTGGGAAGGTCGTTCCTGCAGGTGATGCTGGTAACCGCGAATATGGTCAATCTGAACTGACTTTGACAGAATCTTCTGCTCTTTTTGCCGGCACACCAGACAAACAATTGGTCTTGATGAGCCACGGGGATGCTGTTACAGAAATTCCGGCTGACTTTATCCGCACTGGTACTTCTGCTGACTGTCCATTTGCATCGATTGAAAATCCAGACAAGAAAATCTACGGAATCCAATTCCACCCTGAGGTTCGTCACTCTGTTCACGGTTATGACATCTTGCGTAACTTTGCCTTGAACATCTGTGGGGCTAAAGGTGACTGGACCATGGACAACTTCATTGACATGCAGATCAAAAAAATCCGTGAAACCGTCGGAGACAAACGTGTCCTTCTTGGTCTTTCAGGTGGTGTTGACTCTTCCGTTGTTGGGGTTCTCCTTCAAAAAGCCATCGGCGATCAATTGATCTGTATCTTTGTAGACCACGGTCTTCTTCGTAAAGGCGAAGCTGATCAAGTGATGGATATGCTTGGTGGTAAGTTTGGTTTGAACATCGTTAAAGCAGATGCTGCTAAACGTTTCCTTGATAAATTGGCTGGTGTGTCTGATCCTGAGAAAAAACGGAAGATCATCGGTAATGAATTTGTTTATGTCTTTGATGATGAAGCAAGTAAACTCAAAGATGTGAAATTCTTGGCGCAAGGAACTCTCTACACTGATGTGATCGAGTCTGGTACGGATACTGCTCAAACCATCAAGTCTCACCACAATGTGGGTGGACTTCCAGAAGACATGCAGTTTGAACTGATCGAGCCACTGAATACTCTTTATAAAGATGAAGTTCGTGCCCTTGGTACTGAGCTTGGTATGCCAGACCACATCGTATGGCGCCAACCATTCCCAGGACCAGGTCTTGCCATCCGTGTTATGGGAGAAATCACTGAAGAAAAACTCGAAACCGTTCGTGAATCTGATGCTATCCTCCGTGAAGAAATCGCTAAAGCAGGTCTCGACCGCGATATTTGGCAATACTTCACGGTTAACACAGGCGTTCGTTCAGTAGGTGTTATGGGTGACGGCCGTACCTACGACTACACTATCGCCATTCGTGCTATCACTTCTATCGATGGAATGACGGCTGACTTTGCGAAGATTCCATGGGAAGTTCTCCAAAAAATCTCAGTCCGTATCGTAAACGAAGTTGACCACGTCAACCGCATCGTCTACGATATCACAAGCAAACCACCTGCAACTGTAGAGTGGGAATGATTTATAAACATGATTTGAAGTGAAATGGTTGATTTAACAGCATTTTCAGTTATTATAAAAGGTTAAAAATCAATCAAAATTGATTGGTTCCCCACCAAAAATCCCACCAGAAATATTCTGATGGGATTTTTTTATATTAGTTTTTATTCTTCTATTATTTGATGCTTTACTATCGTTCTTAATGCCTGGTTTTGAAAAAACAGTTCACAGTTGTTTTAAAGATAGAGTAAACCACGTTTTCTTAGAACTAATTTTACTTATTAATTTCATAAAATTTGAATCAGTATTTTTTAAACATATGAATAGTTTAGGTCTGTAAGAATTAGCTTATACTTCTTATAGAAATCTAACAAATCGTTGTCCCCTATGCTAACTACATTTTCAATCTTATCTAAATTTATCACTCTAGGAGCATATAAATATACTAGATAACCTTCATCTACATATTGTTTAAATTCTAAAGCGTCAAGTTCCTTTGCCTTCTTGCATTTCACTTGAACTACTGCTTTTCTCGAGTTATCAATTTCTCTTAGTCGCTCTCAAACATCTAGTCAATATAATTTTCTTGCATTCTCTTAATAAGAGTTTTTACATCATCGATTAATGATTGAGGAGACAATACCGTTAGGGATTCCGCTTGACTCAACAACCACCTCTTCAGCCCTGGTGTATCTTGACTCACAAATTCAATAATATTGCGATTTGATGTTTTTTCAATAATTTTTGCTGTTGGGAATTGATCAACAACAATTGCTGGATCATTGACGAATAGGACTCTGATCTTTAACTCTTTTCCTATGAATGGATCTACACGTTTATTACGAATTTCTCCATCGCGAAATTTTCTTCCATATGAAAGAGAAGGTTTTTCTTTTTTAGATTCTACCCAACCAAGTATTCTATCTAATTTTAAAGTCATATAAGAATCAAATAGTAAATTATAGGCTACTATGTAAAAATAATGAGTATCATAGTAAAGAGAAACTGGAAAAATTGTATGTCTCTTTTTAGTATTATAAGGAGATTGATAATCAATGTCTAAGACCAACTCCTTACGAATCAGTTCAGACCATTCCCAAACCTTATCAATACGATTTTGTGTGTCTGATAATGGTTCATAATTTAGCAACTCACTTGCAATAATACTGGAAACTTCTTTTTGCTCATCTTTTGAAATAAGTGCCAATAAACTATCAAGTAATGACTTGTTTTCTTCCTTATTCAAAGAACGATTTTCTAGTAAAATCTTTGAAATTACAAGAATATCCTTTTTATTAAATAAAGATTTTCCTTTTAGATACCTAGTATGGTGCCTCGTATCGTAGGCAAGTTCTGCTGCAACCATCGGTTGTGTATCTAAGAAACCGGACAGGAGAGAAAAATCTCGTTGTATAGTCTTTTCACTAACACCAAATTCATCTGCAAGCTGAGTCTTAGCTAAATGTGCGCCAGACTGTAATCGTAAAAATATAGTTAATAAGCGTTCTTGGTCGTTCATATAATCCTAAATCCTTTAACAATATTATAACATTTCCAATGGATTAGATTCAATCAATTTCCTAGTTCAAATCTTCTACCGATACTACTATTTGACAAGTACCTATTTTTTCTTTTAAAGTCTATTATAGGTTCCTTCTATCTTCCGAATCCTATCAACGATATTGATTTTGATGATTTTGCTTCAATAGCTACAATAGCCTTATTGATATCGGTCAAAGTAATTTGATTTAAAAAGGTGTCATCTTCTAACTGATTCTTATCACCTTCAATCACTCGTTGCGCTTGACTGAAGACAATCTCATCTACTAATTTTCGGACGTATCTAGCATTTCCAAAGTTTCTACAATTGACAACTTCTGAAAAATGCTGACGTAGTACCATCTTACAATCATCGGTTAATTGATAATATCTCTTATTTACCATCAATTCCAAAATAGCAATTAGTTGTTCAATTGTATAATCCAAAAATTTTATTTCTCTAGAAATTCTAGAGGAAAGTCCCGGGTTAGTTTCAATGAATTGGGCCATCAATTCTTCATACCCAGCAAAAATAACCAACACCTCATCCCGACGATTTTCCATTTCTTGTATAAGCGCTGAAATAGCTTCATGTCCAAAATCTCTCTCACTACTAGGGATAAGACTATAAGCCTCATCTATAAAGAGCACCCCTCCCCTTGCATCATCAAAAGCTTTTCTTACTTTTGGAGCAGTTTGGCCAACATATTCACCAACAAGATCCGTTCGACCTACTTCTACTAACTTATTCTCTTGAATTATCTTATTGTTGTATAAAATTTCTGAAAAAAGCCTAGCAACTACTGTTTTACCAGTCCCTGGGTTTCCAGAAAAAACAAGATGACGATTTAATATTTCATTACTATATCCATGAGCCTGACGCAACGCAGAAACTCGATTATAAGCTAACTGCTGGTTTAGAACTATTTTCACTTCTTCTAAACCGATTAATTCACTCAACTTTTTCTCCGCATTTTCTTCGTCTTCAACTGAAGATTCATTTTGGGGAATAAATCCATCCAGACTTAATTCGTTTTTATCTGAAGGATCATAATCATTTTGTACTGCAAATTCAACAAGCTCTTGAACAAAAGGACGAACTTCTTTAGCATCCTTTAGTTCTTTATTTTCAGCTATTAATTGTTCATAGTCTTCATTACTCAACTGAATACCTTTTTGATTTAACATTTGAAGGCCGATCTCTTTAAGCTCAGCTTCATCATAATTCGGAAAATTAACAATCGATACTTTACTAAAATCTTCAAGCAACTCTTTTTTTATAGATTCTGCCTCTTGGATAGTTCTCGTAATAATGATGTTAATTGAATGCCCCTTCTTTTGTCTAATTGTATCGTAAAATTCTGATTTTGTTCTTGGTCTTGCTGAAAGATAATCAACTAATACTGGGACATCTTTTTCGCCTATCTTAGGAATAAAAAAATTATTACAATTTACAAATATTGCATTCATTCCAAAAAGAGACATCAGAAATTTGATAGCAAATTTACGGCCAGATCCCCTCTCACCATTAAAAATATAAAAGTGTTGCTGTTGTTCATTATTATTTATTTTTTCTTGAAATGAAAGATATGTAATTAGTTCCTGAACAGCCTTCTTAAAATCAGTGAGACCACAAATGTTTTTCAATTCATCCAGTTTTTCAAAATTAGGCTTTAGATGATAAGACATTGTCTCTTTATTTGCACCTAATAAGAATTTTACTAGCTCACTTCTATCACTTGTTTCAAGTTTCTTTATAAAATCACTTTCTGTTAGAGTTTTAACTTTTTTTAATGTAAACTCATGGTCAAAAAAATCCTTTATTTTCCCAATGATTTCTTGAGCATTGTAATTTTCTTGAGAAATAAGGTAATAAGCGTCATCCTCTTTAAATAGCAATAAACGATTAGTCTTAATAAAATCTTCTGTTTGAGTTTTTAAGAAATCATCATGATTCTTAAACTCAACTTGATAATAATTCATTTAATTTCACCTCTTTTTATTGATAATTTAAGTTTACAAAAAAGAGTGGACAAATTATGTCCACTCAATTGTTGCTAGAAAAGATTTTTTAAGAGAAATCTCATTATTTGTTTAAAAAATTACTAATAAAATCCTTGTTAACTGCCAGCTAAAAGCAAATAACCAATGTAAGACTCATTGTTTAGTTTACCAATTTGTATAAGAAACAATCATTTAGGAGTGACGATAGTATATATACCTAAAATAGAGATACACAATTTAGTGAATCTTAGATCTAAATAGGTAGTACAATCATACTTATCTCATATAAAAAAAAGATATAATCGTAACTGCCCATTAGATAGATAGTAAATTTTGAATATTTTTTACCAAAATATATCACAATGATGTATTGTTCAATTCATTTCTCAAGTATTCAGCTAATTTTATAAAAGATGCTGGAGAGTTGTTTAACCTTGAATATTTTTCATCTTCATACTTTTTAAACTTATAACAATCCTTATAGAATCTAACTTCATAAATTTTTTCAACACGAAGAACCCTATCTAAAGTACCTAAACCAGGCTCACTTTCATAATATGACTTAATTTTAAATTCTTTGAGTTTCTCTTGCAATGCTAATAAATGAATATCAATGTTTTTTGCTCTAGAGTTTTTATTAGGAATTAGAAGCATTTCATCTGGTCTACCTAACCAGTTAGGGGCTTTTAATCTATACTGTGAACGGTTCATTTTATTGAACATTACCTTGTAGTACGAAATAAAAATATATCGCCATTCTTGCTCATCTATACTATTTATGTTTTCATTTATTATCCTCTTATACTCAAACTCTAATGGTTTATTTACATCAATCGAATCTAGTAATTTTTTAACATATTTACTTTTAGAAGAAAATAATCGTTTTAAACTTGGTGTACTTGAACTTTCATTAGGATCATCTTGGCAAAGTGTTTTATAGCTATCTACATTTAATGTATAGTCTCCAAAAGAAAGCAAAGCCGTTCTTAACAAAAGTCCTTCTTTAGGTTTCGTATCTTCAAACATAGTACTTATCTTATCCCAATAAAAACTTATTTTCGAGTATTTATCAGCTGTAGAATCAGTATCTTCAAAATAAAAGCTACTTCTAATTTGTCCACCAAAATAAACATGATTTTCAGCATTAAATATCACTTCTGATTGAGATGGATCTTCTAAAATTAATTTCGCCTTTTCTATCTCCTCGTTAACCTGTTCTGTACTAAAACCTGTAATTCTATTATTTTGAGACAAATAATCGATAAGGTCTGAAACATGGTTAATTTGCTCATTTATACCTCGAATTGCTCTTTCATAAGGTTGTTGGTAATCTATTTCAGAGTTATCTGTTAAGTTTCTAAAAATGCGGTACCAACTTTTAAAATTATCATCTAATATTTTCCCAGAATGAAGTAAATACAAAGAAATGAAGTGAAAATAGACTCTATCTTTTAAACTCTTATTTATGATAGCTTTTTCCAATACTTGTGAAACCTTTGATTTCTCATTTTCCGTTAAAAAATCAAGTACACTTGCAATCAATTCTATGTGCTCTAACTTAATATCTTCAAATAAAATATTAGTTGTCCAATTTTCACGTTGAGAATAATCTAGTGATTCTAAGTTATTAATCAGTGCAATTTCAAATAAATTTAAAAAATTTATATCAAATCTATTTTTATCAAATCTCCAAATAGTATCAGTCCATTTTGTATCAAGCTTAAGTGCTATATCATTTGCTAACTTAGTGTCTACCTCATGTACTCTTGAAATAAATCTTGCTTTAAAATTTTCAAAATCAGTTAGAGGACGTCCTCTAGAGTTCAATTTAATGTATAGCTCATCCTCTGAACCTAAATCTTCGATATCAAGGAAGTTGAACGCAACTCTATAATTTGTTTCCGATGTTAATGCATTTGAATAGTTGTATTGAAAATCAAAAAATTCAGTTATTCCGTCTAAGGTTACAAGTGCTCCTTGAATAGTAGGATCTAATGTCCATGAATCTGCGAACCAAGCAGCATCTTTTATTATTTCAGACGGTTTCTCTTCGAGTTGAAAAATTGATTTTCTGTGTTCAAATAAACTAGCGAAAAATTGTTTGGACGAATCTCTTGTTTCATAGGAAAAATTTCTAAGAAAATCACAAGCATCACTGTCTCTAAAAGCGAAAAGGTATACTAAAAACAAAGTTGTAAGTCGCTGCTGACCATCTAGTGGTATAAAATTCCCATTATGAGATTTTCCGTAAATAAAATTAAGGTCTAAAGTTGGCTCTTCGCTGTTAATTAAAGCAGAATTTATATCAATTAATAATTGTTTTCTTACCTCGGTAGTTCTTAAATCTTTCCTTCCTTGCGCATAATCGCGTTGAATTAGTGGAATTACAATGCGATAACTTTCTAAAAGAGTCTTTAAGTCATATTTATCATCCATTATACTCATATTTCCTCTCCTTCAGTACCAAAGAATTTATTAAATTCAAGCTTCATTGCTTTAATATAGTCAGTTTTATCATTGTCTGACCAAACCTCAAAATTTTCAATTTCTTCACTATACACTTTTAAAAATATATTTCTAGTACAAACCGGAACAAAACGACCTTTAGCGTCTACATCAATAATAATTTTCCTTTTTTGTGCGAACGGACTATCTTGATAAGAACGATTTGTTTTAGAGTCAAGTAAAGTGAGGTTCCCTAACCCATCATCAGGTTCTGCAGATTCATCAGCAGTAGCATGAATATGCTCAATATCCCACTTTTGAGTTTTATAAATATCAAACGGAAAACGGTACTGTTTCTCGCTTTTATTAATCAAAGTAACTAAGTTAAATAATAGTAATACATTCTTAACTCTCTTATCTCCGTATACTAATTCGTCTAGCGAATCAAGGTCAGGAATAGTATCAAATGCTAATTTTTTCAACTCATCGAAAGCTTCTGATTTTTTCTTGTCTCTTGTCGCCTTAAATACTTTATCTAGATTTTTACTATCTAAAGAAAGCAGATAACCAATTAAATGATATTTATCTAAATCTAAGTACCAATTATTTAGTTCTTCAAATAGTATTTGGACTTTTGACCAAAAGTCTGATATAAACTCTGATTTATTTTCGGTCCCCTTATATTCTTCATATAATGAATAAAAGGTGGAGTATTTGTCAACTTTGTACTCTTCAGAATTCCCATGTATAAGTAAATTGAAAATAAAATCTATTTTTGTATCATAAACTTCATTATTAGTCAAAAACTGCCAAAAAGAGTTCTGTTGAAGTTTATGTTCTATATGATTCCATGCAATAGATCGATGTATTCTATCGCTCTCTTCTCCATTTTTATAATTATTTTTGTCGAGTATCAAAGCTTTAATAAGTTCAGCATTTGTTAACGGTATTTTCCCTATATTAACTTTGGTAAAAATCTTTATAGGGTCTTCAGTTTCATCAATCTCATACCAAATAAAAAACACATTTTCTGTAAGAACCTTGTAGATATCATTCAAAGCATTATTTGAGTTTATTTCTTCACGATCAAGCCATTTATCTATTGCTTCAAAGGCTTTACTGATGTGACTAGCATCAATGTCAATATTTTCAATTTCTTTATAAGTATCAAAATTTAAATTCTTTAAGTAGTTTCCACTCTCTTTTCGGGTTTCATACTCTAAATCAAAAAAATCATATTGATTAGTTCTTCTACGACCATTATTAAATTCTGCAGACATAAATTTAAGAAATATATAAATACTAGTTAGTCTTTGCTGTCCATCAACAACATCGTAAGTGCCATCAGCAACTTTTTTTACGATTAATGGTTGTAGACAATATTTATACTCAGTGTTATGATTATAAAAATCATCTAATAAAGTTGTAATTTCATGCTCAGTCCACCTATAGCCTCTTTGATATGATGGAACGTTGAACTTAAGACCTCTTAAATCTTCAATTTTCTTCTCTGAAATACCCATTTTAATCACCTATTCCATTTGTTTTCGCTTTTAAATACTAAAAAACCTTATTATAAAATAAAAAGTTAACAAAATATCAAATTAAAGATATTATTCAATTTTAGTCAATATAATTTCATGCATTTTTTTTATAAGATTTTTTACATCATCAATTAACGATTGAGGAGACAATGCCGTTAGAGTTGCCACTTGACTCAACATCCACCTCCTCAGCCCTAATGTATCTTGACTTATAATTTCAATAATATTACCATAAGTATTCTATCTAATTTTAAAGTCATACAACAAAAAGAGAGCTAATATATCCGATCAACAAGGATGCAGAAGAAGGCAACGCTTGGTTCGGTCTTTCTGCTCATACTTAGACTTTTCTGATCGGGGTTGAATCAAGTTTGCATAGGCTCCCGTCACCCTACTTGGAGTGATACGGTCACTCGGAGCAAATCCCTTTCCTAACAATTCATAAGAATGTGTCGCCCAAACAATATTTTTCTTTGTCGTTCGATCTTTTAAAAGAATTTTTAATAAATCACTCGACTCCAAAGCCAACTGTTCTTCACTAATATCTATTGGCATAAAGCAACCTTTCGTGTTATTTATTGGAATTTCTACAAAATGTCTACTTTTCATTTATTAATCTATTATATTTTATCACAAAAATAGTTTTCTCAGTGTATTTATAGGTATCTTTAATGGTCATTTTTTGAACCATTCTTTTCAATGTTCTATTTGTTATTTTTTAATATCAAATTCAAAATCTAAAATTTTCATTCTTTCAATTTTTTTGAAGCGCCTTTAAATAGTGAGATTTTGATTTCTGTTTTACTTTAGTTTCTTACATTGGGATGACTTGCGTCTCTAGGCCTTTATTAGTGAAAGGATAAAGCTTGACATCATCAATTTTAAAACATAGTTGTGCTCTCATCATTCAGCTAAACAAGTTAACACACAAAAAGCACTCTGACATCTTGTCAGGAGTGCTTTCGTGCTGTTTTTAGCCAACTAAACCACTAAAGAATTTGACAATGGCATTCCAGATGGCTCCGAAGAAGCCTGCAATGGCATTCCACGCATTTGTGAAGAAATTTCCACTGTCTTTTAGAATAGCATTTGTATCAAAATTGAGATTGATATTATTAAAGGTATCGCCTGCCTTGTCTACGATACTATCTTTCAAGTCCGACAAGGTTTTAGTAAAGCTTTTGCTACTGATAACACTACTCTTTGAGAGGTTGACTGCGAAATTCACGATCAAATTAATCTGATCACCTGTTACAGTTGTATCCAGCTTATAATTTTTCAGGGTTTCTTCGACAATCTTTCGAATATCATCCTTGCTTAAATCCTGATTGTTCTGTTTGGCATTGGCTACTGCTGTTTTAATGTCGGTCAATGCTACGTTTAACTTATCAGCATCGAAGTTTTTCTTACCAGCGTTTTCTTCATTGATCCCGGATAGAGTCTTTAACTCTTCTTGGGCTAGATCCTTGCTTTCTTGAGAAACCTTGGCACCATTTTTCTCAAGCGAGTAATAGATCCCAGCTAAGGCACTTTCTCCGGTCACTTGGATAGGGGAAGCTACTGTAATTTGAGCATGCTCCAATCCAAGTGTAACGGCTGCATTACGATACATATCTGCAGTGACCTTGGTGATGTTTTGAGGCGTCACGATATTCACTTCTAGTGGCTTATTTTTACCTAATTTTTGAATTTTAACAGAGGAATACAGTTCTAAACTATCATCGTTGGCAACGTTCATAATCGAAGAATAAACCTCTGGTGTCATCGTTTTCCACTCTTCTTTATCTTTTGAACTATCGTAGTTCAAGAGACTCAAGGTTTGTTCGATTTGACTTTGGTCCAGCGAATAGCCCAAAACATAGTCTGGCTTGACATAGGTTTCATCAATGACTTTCTGCACATTGCTATCTGCGGAAACTCGCGGGATAGCGGTAAACAAGGCCAAAGTCGTCGTTACAAACAATGCAATCTTCTTTAATTTCATCTTTTTCTTCTTTCTAATTCAAATTACCTCTGGGTATCTCATATTACCTTTCTCACCTCACTAGAGATGAAAAAAGAAGTAAATAAAGAGTTTACCCACTTCGATTTTCATTATACAGTTGATTTCTTAAAACTAGCTTACAGTTTTTTTAAGAATGCATGACATTTTTATTATCCCTCAAAATCGGAGGCAGAACTGATCAGCTTAAAAAAGAGCCAATCGGCTCTCTGGAAAATGATTAAAACCATGAAAATAACTTCATAATCGTCATATTGGTTTCTACTAAACGAGAATAATAAATGTTACCCCCATTAATGTAGAGTTCCATCCCGTTTAAAAGAGAGATAGGGTGGAGGTAAAGATAAGTTTCACCGGTTACATTGCCAAGACTTGGTGCTACTACATCCCGTGAATAAGCGCGGGCCAACTCTAGGGAATTTGTTCCACCGTGTTTTGCGACGTAATCGATGTAGTCTTTCCCAAAATTATAGGCTTGAACCGCTGTCCAGCTATCAACGCCTTTTTTCTTGGCTTCTTTTAACTCATCTGAAAGAGTTTGAATTCCTTGGCGAATACTGGCCTTATTATCACTAATAGTATTGGTCTCACCACTTGCACTCTCACTCGCCTGCATGACATCGTCTTCTCTGCCTTTGGTCTCCGTATAGATCATAGCCAGAATGAGGTTTTCATTGGCCGTGGTGTCCTCCTCAGCAAGGACTTCTCTAACCAGGGAGCGGTACTGCATGACTTGTTTGACATCATGGTGGATCTGAATTCCCTTGTAGATTCCAAATATTAGTAAGATGAATAAGAAGATCTTCACTATACGTTTAATCATTATTTACTCTGTATATCCTCAATATTTTTGATCAAAATAGAATAGGTTCCGTTCTCGTTTAGAATAAATTCAACAGATTCTGCATCTTCATAGACATTATTCGGAACGATTAGTTCAATTCCATTTGACAATGACAATTTCTGATTTTCGAACTTCTTCAACTGGCGACTTGCATCAATTTCTTCAAAGGTGACAGGCTCTGGTACAGCTTCTTTGACTTGGTCAATAAAACTGAGGCGAGCTGTCAGATTATCATCGAAGAGATCATTCGCTAATTTCTCAGGAGAGAGTTTATTTTCTTCCTCAATATGGTTAAAAATAGCTGATTTAACCTTTGATTGAAATTGAAAATCATCTGTGTTGAAGCTTTCCGCAATCTTCTGGGCTGTTTTTTCTAGTGCCTTGATCGATTTTTTAGGAGAGATCTTGGGTTGCGCCTGCAACAGATTCTCAGAAAAATAGTTCAAGAACGTCCCGTTGTACTTGATCCGTTTTTCAATCAAGTGGTATTTGCGACTTTGAAGATTGATGACCAAGGCCTCATCAGCACCAGTGCCAAAACCAGGTAGATTATTTTGCGTCAGCTTAATCGGATTATCCACTTCACCACCAAGATGCGTCAGGGTTTCCCGTAAGGCAATCCGAAGAAAGGCAAAATGGTCCACCCCTTCTTTTGAGAATTGAATGAACACCAAATCATTGGTCTTTTGATTCTCAGAGACGACAAATTCTTCCTTCCAGCGATTCGCTACTGCTACCGAAGTTTCTAATAGGTCATCTGAAATCATCTCAAGAAAAGGATTGTCCTCTTCGAAAATACCGGTCCTGGCTTCATCAGAGTAGACCCGTTCAATCTTTTTGCGCAAGTATTCCTCAATTTTAGGTGTGATATTGAGAAATTTATCTGCTAGATAGAGATCGGTATCGTCAGGGCTAAATTGATGAATGATGGCTTTTTTTACGTAAATATCCATAAGATGGTTTAGTCCTCGTAAAGTGGAAAGGCGTCTGTCAAGGCTTTGACTTGGCTACGTACTTCGTCTAATACTTCTTGCTTGTCCGCATTCTTCAGCGCTTTGATCATCATTTCAGCAACGGTGCGACTTTCTTTTTCACCAAAACCACGAGCGGTGATGGCTGCTGCACCAATCCGAATCCCACTGGTCTTAAATGGAGACAAGGTTTCATAAGGAATAGAGTTCTTGTTGAGGGTGATATTGACTTCATCCAACAAGTTTTGCGCCACTTTCCCATTTTCAACGACTTTAGTGACGTCGACAAGGAAAAGGTGGTTCTCTGTTCCGCCTGAGATGACGCGGAAATCAGGATCTTGCAAGAAGACATCAGCCATGGCCTGACTGTTCTTAATCACGTTGGCTGCATACTCTTTAAAGGCAGGATCCAACGCTTCTTTGAAAGCGACAGCTTTGGCTGCAACGACATGCTCCAATGGTCCTCCTTGAATACCAGGGAAAATAGCAGAGTTAATTTTCTTAGCTAACTCCTCATCATTAGTCAAGATCAGGCCTCCACGAGGGCCACGAAGGGTCTTGTGAGTGGTCGTTGTCGTGATATGGGCATAAGGAACTGGACTTGGATGGAGACCCGCTGCCACGAGACCAGCAATATGGGCCATGTCAACCATGAGCTTAGCTCCTACTGCATCTGCAATCTCACGGAATTTAGAGAAATCAATGATATGAGAGTAGGCTGAGGCACCAGCAACGATGAGTTTTGGCTTCACTTCTTGGGCTTGTTTTAAGATGGCATCAAAATCCAAGAGCTCTGTTTCAGGATCTACACTATAAGACACAAAGTTATAGGTTTGACCAGAGAAGCTCACAGAAGCTCCGTGCGTCAAATGTCCACCGGCAGCTAGATCCATCCCCATGACGGTATCACCAGGCTCAATCAAGGCCATATAGGCAGCACAGTTTGCCTGACTTCCTGAATGCGGTTGAACGTTCGCAAATTTAGCGCCAAAGATTTCTTTGGCCCGTTCGATCGCGAGACTTTCGACCACATCGACCACATCTGTCCCGCCATAGTAACGACGACCAGGATAGCCTTCGGCATATTTATTGGTCAGAATAGACCCTTGAGCAGCCATCACTGCCTTAGAGACGACATTTTCAGAAGCAATCAATTCAATATTGTTTTGTTGACGCTCTTCTTCTTTAGCGATCGCATTCCATAGGTCTGCATCATAGGCTTTGTAATCTTCTTTATCAAAAATCATAGGTCTACTCCTTTATAAAAAATTATTTATGTACATTATCACTGAGGAAGTTTATCATCCTCAAAGGAAAGCTCTGGCACTTGTGCAAGCAAATCAGCTTGTGTAATCGAACCTTGCCGCAAAATCCTGGCTTTAGAACCAGAGATATCCAAAATAGTTGAATCTTGGCCAGTCAAGAAGTCATCATCCTCTATACCAGGAACCACTTGATCAAATTCGCTTACAATAGCCTCATACTTTGTTCCACTTGCATGACCTGAAAGATTAGCCGAGGGACCAACCAAAGGACCGTACTTACGAATTAATTCCAACGTTTTTGGGTGAGCCGGAATACGGAAGCCAACTGTATCCAATCCTGAATGAATCCAGCCAGGTACCTTGTCATTCGCCTGAAGGATAATAGTCAGAGGTCCTGGTAAAAATGAATCAACCAGTTTTGTTAAATAACTAGGTTGATTTTTCGAATAAAGTCGAATCGCTTTTTCATCGGCTACATTTAAATTCAGAGCCTTGTCTCTAGGTCTACGTTTTAACTCGTATATATAATCGACTGCCTCTTGATTCAAAGCTTTGGCAAAAATACCATAGACTGTTTCAGTTGGCAGAATAACCGCACGTCCTGCTTCTAATTCTTTCTCAATGTGATCCATTGTCTACTACTACCATTCTATCTTGTCCAAATTGGTCTTTCAGAACGCGAACGCGTTTGTCGGGAAATGCCTCTTGAAAAAGCTCTTTTACCTTGCTTCCTTGCTTATAGCCAATTTCTAGGTAAATCTTTCCATCTGGTGTTAAAACACTTGGTGCTTGCTGGGCAATCTTTTCGTAGATGGCATATCCATCACGATCCGCAAAAAGAGCTAAGTGGGGTTCAGAGGCTAAAACATTGGCTCCAACCTCTTCTACATCATCCCGAGAGATATAGGGAGGGTTGGATACAATCAGGTCATAAGGACCTTCTAGTTCGTCCAGTACATCTGACGACTTGAAGGCAAGGACTGCTTCTAGCTGCTTGGCATTTTTTTGAGCCAGGGCTAAAGCCTCTTCTGATACATCGCTAGCTTGAACCCGCCAGGCAGGTCTAGCAAGGGCTAAGCTAATAGCGATAGCACCACTTCCTGTACCAATATCCAGAACTCGTAAGGCTTTCTCATCGTTTTCTTCGAGAATTAGAGCCACCAACTCCTCTGTTTCTGGGCGTGGAATCAGCACGCGCTCATCCACTGTAAAAATATGGCCAAAAAAATCTGCGCTACCAATAATATATTGGGCAGGAACGTGATGTTTCAGCTGCTCAAAGATGGATAGAAGCAAGGCCTGATCCTCTACTTTAACTTCTTTTTGCAAGGCAAGGACAAAGTCTGTAAAAGTCCAGTTTTTTAAAGCACGATACGCGAAGGAGAGGCTTTCTGCTTCCTCTCCAACGGCTATTAATTCTTCTTCATACTGGGCTAATAATGGTCCCAACAACATTATTTGTTCAACTCTTCTAGTTTTTGTGTTTGGTCATACAAGACCAAAGCATCGACCACTTCATCTAATTTACCAGATAAGATGGTATCCAGTTTTTGAAGGGTCAAGCCAATCCGGTGATCGGTCACACGGTTTTGAGGGAAGTTGTAAGTCCGGATCCGCTCTGAACGGTCACCAGTCCCGATAGTAGACTTTCTCTCAGCGTCTTGCTCATCTTGGGCAATCTGAGCAAAGTGGTCAGCCACACGCGCACGGATGATCTTCATGGCTTTTTCGCGGTTCTTCTGTTGCGTCCGTTCTTCCTGCATCTCGACCTTGATATTGGTTGGCAAGTGGACGATACGAACGGCTGTTGCGACCTTGTTGACGTTCTGTCCACCCGCACCAGATGCGTGGTAGATGTCAATCCGAAGGTCTTTTGGATCAATGTCGTACTCGACTTCTTCGATTTCTGGCATGACCAGAACTGTGGCAGTTGAGGTATGGACACGACCTTGGCTTTCAGTCACAGGAACGCGTTGTACCCGGTGGGCACCAGATTCATACTTGAGTTTCGAGTAGACCGATTGCCCAGAGACCATGGCTACGACTTCTTTGATCCCGCCAACGCCATTGTAGGAGGCTTCCATAACTTCAAAGCGCCAGCCTTGGCTTTCCGCGTATTTTTGGTACATCTGCAAGAGGTCACCAGCAAACAATTGGGCTTCGTCTCCTCCAGCTGCTCCACGGATTTCCAAGATAATGTTCTTGTCATCGTTTGGATCTTTTGGAAGAAGTAAGATCTTCAATTTTTCTTCGTACTCTTCCTTTTCAGCCTTAGCATCTTTTAGCTCTTGCTTGGCCATTTCTTCCAAGTCCGCATCGCCGCCTGCTTCCTTAATCATTTCCTCAGCGTCGACAATGTTTTGAAGGACTTGCTTGTACTCACGGTATGCAGTCACCGTATCGCGAGTGGAAGCCTCTTCTTTTGAAAGCTCCATAAAGCGTTTGGTATCAGAGACCACATCTGGGTCACTCAATAACTCTCCTAACTCTTCGTATCGGTCTTCTACAGCTTGTAGTTGATCATAGATATTCATGTTCGCTCCTTAATTCTTGGTTGTTAGATCATAGATTGCTACAATTTCGTTTTCTATGACTTCTCCAGTTTCTTTAAATCCATAATGGAGATAGCAAGATCTCGCTTGATTATTTTCCGGTTCATAAGATAACCAAAGACTTGTTGCTTTTCCAGCTGGCTCTGTTCGAACAAAGTCAATGACTGCATCCATAGTCGGTTTAAAATAGCCTAAACCTTGAAATCGTTTATCGATCATAAAA
Source organism: Streptococcus sp. HCA-5024 (assembly GCF_037890265.1). Classification (NCBI taxonomy): domain Bacteria; kingdom Bacillati; phylum Bacillota; class Bacilli; order Lactobacillales; family Streptococcaceae; genus Streptococcus; species Streptococcus sp. HCA-5024. The sequence continues at coordinate 44,727 of NZ_JBBKBR010000001.1, read as the reverse complement.
CGAAATAACAAGTAATTTCCCTTGCTGATCCCAATTTTCTGGTCATAGGCAATCATAACAAAACCAACTAATACTTCCTTATCATAAACTGCTAAGGGAGCTATAAAATCACCATTTTTATCATATACATAAGCTTCAGCTAAACTAATGGAATTGGATGCAATAAAATTCCTTTGGTTTGGATGAACTTCTAGATTTAAAACGTCAAAATAATTCTCTATTGTAACATCTTTTAAACAAATAGACATTATTATCCTCTCTATAACATTCTAGACGCTTTCAGTTGGAATGTCTGGATTAAAATAATGCTTGCGGCAAACGGAGATATAGGTCTCGTGTCCACCGATCTGGATCTGCTCTCCATCATAGACAGGTTTACCTGCTTGGGTACGCAAGACCATAGTCGCCTTGCGGGAACAGTATTGGCAGATGGTTTTGATCTCCTCGATCTTGTCGGCTAACAAGAGGAGGTGTTTGGAACCTTCAAAGAGTTCATTTCGGAAATCATTTTTGAGGCCAAAAGCCATGACCGGCACATCCAGTTCATCCACGACTCTTGCCAAGTCATAGACATGGTGGCGTTTCAAAAACTGAGCTTCATCGATTAAGACACAGTAAGGTTTGATTGCTTGGTTTTTAATAAAGCCAAAGATATCCGTATCGTCTTCAATTGCAACGGCTTCTCGTTTCATACCGATCCGACTAGAAACCACTCCTACTCCATCTCGTGTATCGATTGCCGAGGTCATGATGACGACGCTCTTGCCTTGCTCTTCATAATTATGGGCCACCTTCAAAATCTCAATGGTTTTCCCCGAGTTCATGGTCCCATATTTATAATATAATTGTGCCATTTTCCTTTTGTTCTCTCTAAAATGTGTTTCATTATCATTTTACCATAATTTTGCTAAGCTTTGTATCCCAAAATGTGATAAAATAGTCCTATAAAAAATTTAGGAGGTGGCCATATGCCATTTGTACGAATTGACCTATTTGAAGGACGCACCTTGGAACAAAAGAAAGCCTTGGCCAAGGAAGTAACCGAAGCTGTTGTCCGCAATACTGGCGCTCCTCAGTCAGCTGTTCACGTCATCATTAACGATATGCCTGAAGGAACCTACTTCCCTCAAGGTGAAATGCGCACCAAATAATGGTTCCACTAAAAAAGCCTTTCTTGCTTGTGATATCACATAGCAGGAAAGGTTTTTTCTTATTTTTCTTGTGCTTGACGTTCTGCTTTCCGTTCTTCGAATTCTTCGTCACTCATCAAGGTTCCGCCGACATTGGCTGATTTGGCAAAGGCTGTATAGCGACGCAACCAACCGCTAGAGATTTTTGATTTGAAAGGTTTCAAATATTTGCGACGTTCTGCAAGGGTTGCATCATCAACAAGCAAATCAATGGTACGATTTGGAAGATCGATCACGATTTCATCCCCATCTTCAATTAGGGCGATATTCCCACCTTCTGCTGCTTCTGGAGAAACGTGACCGATAGCAATCCCACGAGTAGCTCCTGAGAAACGACCATCCGTAATCAGTGCCACATCCTTACCAAGACCGCGTCCGACAATCTTAGAAGTTGGTGCTAGCATCTCTGGCATACCAGGTCCACCCTGAGGGCCCTCGTAACGAATAACGACGACATGTCCCTTCTTGACTGTTCCATTGTCAATCAACTCAAGGGCTTGATCTTGTGAGTCGCAACAAATAGCTTTACCACGGAAAGTGGTCACAGATGGATCTACCCCACCGACCTTGATAACAGCTCCATCCTGAGCAATATTTCCGTAAAGGATCGACAAACCACCTACAGGTGAAATAGGATGCTCGATTGGATGGATAATTTCTTCATTTTTGATTTCAGCACCAGCTACGTTTTCTTTCAAGGTTTTACCAGTAACTGTGATACGATCACCCTTAATGGCACCTTTTTTGATCAACTGATTGATAATGGCTGGAACACCACCAGCTTCATGCACATCATGCATAGTATAAACACTTGAAGGGGCAATTTTAGAAAGATAAGGTGTCTTCTTAGCAATCTCGTTGATATCTTTGAGATCATAGTCAATCCCTGCTTCACGCGCAATAGCGAGCGTGTGAAGCACTGTATTGGTTGAACCACCCATGGCCATATCGAGCGCAAAAGCATCATCGATGGCTTCTTTGGTCACGATATCCCGTGGGCGGATACCTTTTTTAATATTCTCTACCAATTGTTTGGCCGCTTGGCGAACCAATTCCCGGCGTTCATCTGAGACAGCTAGGATGGTACCATTTCCAGGAAGAGCAAGGCCTAATACTTCCATCAAACAGTTCATGGAATTGGCAGTAAACATACCAGAGCAAGAGCCACAAGTTGGGCAGGCATTTTTTTCCAAAAAATCCAGCTCATCCATGCCCATATCACCAGCTTGATAAGTACCTACAGCTTCAAACAAACTTGAGAGAGTCGCCTGATGCCCCGTCATGTCAACGCCGCCCTTCATAGGTCCACCAGAACAAAATACGGCTGGCACATTGGTCCGCATGGCAGCTAAAATCATTCCTGGTGTAATCTTGTCACAGTTGGGAATATAGAAAACACCGTCAAACCAGTGGGCATTGATGACCGTTTCAGCAGCATCTGCGATCAACTCGCGAGATGGCAAACTATAACGCATCCCGATATGGCCCATAGCAATCCCATCATCGACACCGATGGTATTAAATTCAAAAGGAATCCCACCAGCCTCGCGAATAGCTTCCTTAGCAACATCTGCTAATTCACGCAGGTGAACATGGCCTGGAACGATATCAATATAGGAGTTACAAATGGCAATAAAGGGCTTTTGCATATCCTTTGCTGATTTTACTTGCCCTGTTGCATAAAGGAGACCACGCGCTGGTGCTCGGTCGATCCCCATTTTGATCATATCACTTCTCATCTTGTTCTCCTTCTAGTTCTTCATTTCTACCTCCTAATCTTACCACTTTGACATCAATTGTCAAGAACTTTCAGAAAATTTATAATATTCACGGTACACAAAAAAGTCTGGTTTCCCAGACTTCATTTTAGTTTGTTTGCTTTTTTTCGATCTGCCAGAGCCGAAGTTGGTAACAAATTCCACTCACGACAAGGCTAGAAATAAGGCCGATCCAATAAGCGTATGGACCCAAGTTGGTCACATGGTCAAGGAAAATCCCTAGTGGGATAGAGATGCACCAATAACTAAAGACACCTAATAAGAAAGGAACGGTTGTATCCTTATAGCCCCGCAAAATCCCTTGTAGAGGTGCTGCAAAAGTATCAGCCACTTGGAAAAAGAGACTATAAGTCATGAAAATCGCTGTTTGCTGCACAAAGACTGGATCCTTCCCGTATAGTCCTGCTAGTTGGAAGCGGAATGTATAGAGAAAGACGAGGGTGACAATGGCAAAACCAAAGGCTGTCAGTCGTCCCAAACGGCAATATTGTTTGACCACTTCTGGTCTTCCTGCTCCCAGTTCGTAAGATACGATAATCGCCATAGTACTGGAGATACTAACTGGGAAAGCATACATCAGGGTAGAAAAATTCATGGCCGATTGGTGGCTAGCAATGGTCAGTGATGGGAATTTTGCCATTAACAAACCAACCAGCGAGAAGATAATGACTTCTGCAAAAACAATTCCACCGATTGGAAGCCCAAGGCGCAATACTTCTTTCATCCCTTTAAAATCATAAGGTTGGGGCTTCCACAATTGGAAAGGTGCTACCTTAGGGTGTTTGCATAAGATCAAAACCGCAATAACCAACAAGACCCAGTAGGCCAGAGAGGTTCCAAGACCTGCTCCTGCTCCCCCCATCTCGGGAAAACCAAATGCCCCATAGATCAGGATATAGTTAAAACAAGCATTGAGAGGCAAAAGCAAGAGCATCAAGTACATCGATAGACGCGTCATTCCCAAGGTATCGAGGAAGGTACGCACGATACTAAAGAGCAACAAAGGTAAGATTCCCAGAGAAAGAAAATATAAATAGTGAATGGCTATTTGGGCAACAACATTTTCTAAGCCGATCTGCTTGAGAATCATGGGTGCAATCCCCCAAACAAAGCCTATTAAGAGAATGGCCATACCAAATGACATATAGAGGAATTGGTAAAAGTCGCCAGCAATCCGTTCTTTATTTCCCTTGCCTAAATGATGCCCAACAATCGGCGTCAGCGCAGAGACAATCCCTGTCAGGAAAGTAAAAAAAGGATTCCACAGACTCGTAGCTGTAGAAACACCAGCCAAATCAAGGGTCCGGTACTGACCAGTCATGGCTGTATCGACAAAGCTGGCTGAATAATTAGCTAATTGGTAGATTAAAATCGGCAAAAATAGACTCAAAAACAAGCGCAAGCGCTCTTTAAAGTGATAGGTTACATACATGATTCTAACTCTCTTCTCATCAAACTAGATTTTCTCCTCTTCCACTCTACTATATGTTTCTTTAAAAGTCAAAAAAACCGAAGATCCAAGGACCTCCGGTAAATTTGAGATAATTATTTGTTGCGGTTTAAAATAGCGTTGAGAACGATCGCCAAGACACTGGCAACGACAATTCCGTTAGCAAAAAACATTTGGAATCCTGTTGGAAGGCCATTGAAGAGGGTGCTGTTGTTCAAACCAACCCCTGCAGCAATCGATACAGCAGCGATCAAGAAATTGTGCTCATTGTGTTCAAAATCAACACGCGCAAGAATCTGCATCCCTTGAATCGATACAAAACCAAACATGACTAGCATCGCTCCCCCAAGAACTGGACTTGGAATGATTTGTGCTAAAGCTCCAAACTTAGGAAGGAGACCAAGAAGAACAAGGAAACCAGCCGCGTAGTAGATTGGCAAGCGAGTCTTGATACCAGACAATTTCACCAAGCCAACGTTTTGTGAGAATCCAGTGTAAGGGAAGGTATTGAAGATACCACCGAGGAGAACGGCCAACCCTTCAGCACGGTAACCATTGCGAAGGCGCGTGCTATTAATTGGATCTTTGGTAATATCAGAAAGAGCAAGATAGACACCTGTTGATTCAACCATAGAAACTGTCGCGATGATACACATCATGACGATTGAGGTAATTTCAAACTTAGGTGCTCCAAAGAAGAATGGTGTTGGAACGTGAACGACTGGTGCTTGCGCTACTGGAGTGAAGTCTACCAAGCCCATAGAAGCCGCAATGGCAGTACCTGCGATCAAACCAATCAAAATTGAAATGGATTTAATAAAGCCAGTCGTATAGATATTAACAACTAAAATGATGAGAATAGTCACCACAGCCAAAATCAAGCTTTGAACGGTTGGTTTTGGCGCATTATTTCCCATATTTCCAATCGCTACTGGAATCAAAGTCAAACCAATGGTGGTAATAACGGATCCCGTTACAATTGATGGGAAGAGATTGGCAATCTTAGAGAAGAAACCAGAGACAAGGATGACATAAATCCCTGAGACAATCAAGGCACCAAACATGGCACCACTACCATGGCTAGCCCCGATCATGCTGAGAGGCGCTACAGACTGGAAGGCAACCCCAAGGACTACCGGAAGACCGATCCCAAAGTATTTATTGAGCTGCACTTGAAGGAAAGTTGCGACCCCACACATGAAGATATCTGTAGAGATGAGGTAGGTTAGTTGATGAGCGTTATAGCCCAAAGCTCCTGCGATCATGATCGGCACCAAAATAGATCCCGAATACATGGCCAAAAGGTGTTGCAAGCCTAAAATAGCGGCCTGTGAATGGCTTTCTTGTTTTTGCATTAGATGTCTGCCTCCTTAAATACAACCTGACCATTTTCAAAACGGTCCAAACGTGCGAGGGATACAACTGGATATCCCAACTCTTCTAACAATCCCCGTCCATCTTGGAAGGATTTTTCAATCACGATCCCAATCGCTTCGACTTGAGCACCAGCTTGTTCGATGATTTGAATCAAACCTTTGGCTGCTTGCCCATTTGCAAGGAAATCGTCAATGATCAAAACCTTATCCGATGGATCCAAGAATTTACCCGCAATCGAAACGGTGCTGGTGACTTGCTTGGTAAAGGAATAAACCTCAGCCGTCAAGATGCCCTCATTCATCGTGATGTTTTTCGCCTTCTTAGCAAAGATCATGGGAACATCCAAGGCTTCAGCTACATAAAGGGCTGGTGCAATCCCAGATGCTTCAATGGTTACGACTTTGGTCACGCCAGCATCTTTAAAACGGTCCGCAAAAGTCTGACCAATTTCTTTCATCAATTTAAAATCCACTTGGTGGGTCAAAAAGGAGTCCACCTTGAGGATATTCTCACCTAAAACATTGCCATCTTTTAAGATGCGCTCTTCAAGTAATTTCATACTTCCTCCTACTTTTTTAAAAAATCCTCTACTTCAATCATAAAACACAAAAAGGCCTGCTAAGCAAGCCTTGAAATCTCTCTAAAAAGAGAAATAATCCCGACTTACTTATTGTTAGGTGTTCCGGCACCTTGTAGAAACATCACGCCCATTCGTGAAATAAATAAGTAATTCAATTAGTGTGCATCGCCATTCCAGATAGAATTCTTAACGATCACATAGTCAACATGTTTCAAATCTGCTAATTTTCGGCCTCCTGCATAAGAGATCGAACTTTGCAAATCTTGTTCCATTTCCGTTAAGGTGTCTTGCAAATGACCCTTGGCAGGCAATAAAATCTTCTTCCCTTCGACGTTCTTATATGCACCTTTTTGGTACTCTGAAGCAGATCCATAGTACTCTTTGAAAGACTCTCCATCAATCTCTACTGTTTTACCAGGACTTTCAATATGTCCTGCAAAGAGAGAACCGATCATGACCATAGATGCCCCGAAACGAATCGATTTGGCAATATCGCCATGGGTCCGAATCCCACCGTCCGCAATGATTGGCTTACGCGCTGCTTTTGAGCACCAGCGAAGGGCAGCCAATTGCCAACCACCTGTACCAAATCCAGTCTTAACTTTGGTGATACAAACCTTACCAGGGCCGATTCCGACCTTAGTCGCATCAGCTCCCGCATTTTCCAATTCACGAACAGCCTCAGGTGTTCCAACATTACCAGCAATGACAAAGGTATCTGGCAATTCCTTCTTGATGTGTTGAATCATCCGAATGACACTATCCGCATGACCATGTGCGATATCAATGGTGATGTACTCAGGCGCATCTTCCTTTAATTGACTCACAAAGTCGTATTCGTATTCCTTAACACCAACCGAAATAGAAGCGATCAAACCTTGATCATGCATGCGTTTGACAAAAGGAATCCGTCCCGCTTCATCAAAACGGTGCATGATGTAGAAGTAACCACCACGTGCCAACTGCTCTGCTACATTCTCATCCAAGATCGTCTGCATATTGGCAGGAACAACTGGAAGCTTGAAGGTATGGTTTCCAAATTGGACGGTTGTGTCTGCTTCTGACCGGCTATTGATGATACATTTGTTGGGAATCAACTGGATATCTTCATAGTCGAAAATAGGAAATTCATTTAACATAAATTGAAAAATCTCTTTTCTAAAAACTGACCTACCTATGCGCAAGCGCATCGCTACGTCTCTTGACGTTTCCTTGATAGATTATACCAAAGATACGGACCTAATGCAATGGGAATGATTTTATAGGAAATAACGTTCGGAAATTATAAGACAAAAACCTGTTTCAAACAGAGAAACAGGTTTTATTTATGAACATTTTGGAGCCAATTGTTTACTTCTCTAGCTACAATTTCAGGCGCCTCTGTATACAGTTCGTGCCCCAAACCTTCTAGCAAGACTTGCTTGATCTGGGGATCTAGTTGCTTCAGAGCATCTTTTCTCCATTCAGGTTCTTCTTGGTATCGAGGCCCGATAAAGAGGACAGGCAGTTCTACCAGTGGAATCTGGTAAGTCTTGATCTGACGCCGTAGACGCAATAAAGCCATGACCTTTTCGAGATTCAGATTTAATTCATATTGTTCACTCGCTGGATTCCAGCGATAGCTAGCCTCTACTGCTTTTTGCGCTATAGGAGTAGGATCTGCTTGATCACCAAGTTCGGATAACACGGCTTCTTCTAAAGTTGCAAAGACTTGCTGCTGCATGAAAGACGCCGTTCCTTCTAGCTCTTCTTCAAGAGGCAGGATCTTTTCCATATCCAGATAGCCACCATCCAGGAGAATCAGAGCTCGAATCTGAGGAAACTCGCCAGCCAGATAACGAGCCAAATCTCCACCCAAGGAATGCCCCAATAAACAGATCTCTTCCGCCTGGCCGATCTGACCTTGAAACCAGGCACGTAGATCATTTTCTGTCTGAATCATTTCCCTATAGGGATCTAGAAAGGTTACAGGAAAGCCTAGCTCATCAATAAGTGGAGCCAGATGGTAGCTATTGCTACCTAGACCGCCAATAAAATAATACTGCATGTGTTTTGTCCTTTCTTTTTCATTCTATTTCATTGGTTAGCGCTACTCTCTCGCGTCTCCTTTATGGAGTTCCGTATTATAAACAATTTCTGCACCAGGGCTTCCTTTATCATCCTTTACGACTCCTATTAACTGACCATCTTCTACTAATAATTCAATATTTTCATCTGTACTACTTGCCTCTGTGAGTATAGCTCTCTTAGGCAAATGCTCCTCATTTGAAACGTCTACAGGTTTGCCATTTGAGTCCAGTAACTCAATGACTTCATTGCCACCTCCATCAAAATCAAGAACAATGTCTGAAATCAATCCATAACTTAATGGAATAAATTTCTTTATTTTATCTCCCAGAGTAGCTTTATTTCCATACTTGTCATAGATCGTCGGACGCACATAGGCATTTGAGAATGTTGACCCTTCTTCAGTAACGTAGATTGGGGATAACTCAATCTTCTCAATCCCAGTATAGTGTTCTTTGATGTAGGTTCCGATTTGTTCTTCTAGCAAAAGAAAACCATGCTTATAGAGCTTTGTTGTTTTCGGTCCAAGATTCGGCTTCGTTAGTTTATTGTAGACAAAGTAACTACCGGATAGGATGAAAATTAAAATAGCAATGATCTTTACCCACTTTCTGCTCATCAGTCGCTCCTCCTTCTATCTACTTCAGTATAGCATATTTGGTTGGCTTTCCATCGCTATTCCTAACGAAACGGAATATAAAGATTTGAAATGTGGCGAAATTTTAAAGCATTTCACAGTCTCATGAAATACTTTTAAACTGTATTATTTTTATATGAATAGAAGACTAGTTCCTTCAGTTTTCTTGGTCTCTTCAATCCAATATTGCTCCTCTTTGGGGATCAAATGATCAAAACGTCCTGAAAAAAACTTCCATCCGTTTGGCACATATCTTTCGTAGTTTTTCATCCCCAGATGGTTTGAATAAAATTCTTCTTTATCAAAATCGATGAAAAGATCCGGAAGCAAGGCTTTTCCTTCCAGAATAATCTCTGAATTCAAGTTCTCCTCTTCCATTGAACGTTTGATCATTGAGATCAATTCTTCAACCGTCACCTTCAGCCAATCATCTTTATACATTTCTAAGTAGCTCTCAAGATTGCTTTTTGTAATCACATGAAGATTCTGCTGAATCTCAGGTAAATAGGAGAAATCAACATCCAGACCTGCTTCCTGGTATGCCTGAATATATTTATCGATATCCATTGTCCACATTTCGTTTGAACAAATATACCAGTTAAACTGATGATTTGCAATAACCCCAACAATATTTATTTCTGGTTTCTCTATCAATTGGTCTTTATTCACTAGTTTTTTCTCCCCTTCTCCTATCTACTTGTTCCGAACTGACAATAGGACTTACTTACCAAACATTATATATCTATGATACCGAATTATATTTTGACAAGCAAGTTAATGACCGAGTCGCTAACAAAAAAGCCAGCTAAAAGGGTTTAGCTGACTGATGTCATATCTAATAAATCTTTCTCTGCTCGATCATCTAGCAGAGAAAGCAAGTATCCCACATTCTCTTATATTCTATAAAACAAAAAAGCACTCTGCAAAAACAGAGTGCTATCGTCTTTAATACTTTATATTCCATTCGACAAACTTGAAGTTGTTTACTTACAGTACTCCTCTATTTTGTAGCTATATTCTTTTAGAAGTCCCCGTGAATAAATTTTTTTATTTTTTGAATCTCTAACTTCATTCCAAAGGATAGCCGCAACTTTTAACTTGTTGGAGTAATGATTGCTAAATTCATCGGCACAAAAGTCTTTTAGAAATTGATTCCATTGGCAAGCTGAATTATCATACTTGGCGTAGTCTGACTCTCCATAGTATATTTTAATCATATCTTGGATTGTAAAATTTATGTTGTTGTCCCGTTTTACTTTTCTCCAAGCAGTTGCCATATCAGCATTAAACTTAAACGGATTAACACCTGTTACAGCTGAAAAATAATCACGAAATTTCTGATTAAAGGAAAACCCACATTCAAGTAATGATGTATTTAGGGTTATTATTTCGGTTTGATTTTTGTTTCTTTTCCTCAAAACTTTTTCTACTCTATTTCCCCTAAAATATTGTTCTATAATATGATTTAATTCTTTTTTTGTACATCTGTATTCTAATCCAAGGTACTTACAAATTTGTGAAAGCTCTTCTCGATACCAGTAGTATCTGTTAAATTCTTCAAATGATTTTATATCTCTAAAATCAGGTCTATGTTCTTCCAAATGCTCGCCTCTACAACTCCAAATTTATCTCATTATACCATAGATAATAAAAGTCATATCAATTTATACCCATGCCACATAAAGCTATAACAGAATATATTACAATCTTGTAATTACTGTATTTCTATTAAGCTTAACATTCTTATAAAATAAATAAGAAAAACAAACGATATAGTCCATCACTAGTAACAAGAAATACTAGAAGTTGAAAGATATAAAAACATTTAAATGGAAAGCATAGCAATAAACAAAACAGTCAGTAAAACGATGGTTTTGTTGTGTTGTTTCACTTGCTTTCTAATTTCCTCTTTTGACTTTATCCGCAGACGCCCTTTGTATTTTGATTTAGTCATGGAACTTCTAATAAGTTCGCTGACGTCCGTACTCACTTAAGGAAAGTTTTTTATATGACTTTATCTTCAATCTGAGACCGTTAAAACCTCTTTGTTTGAATCTTTCTAACTGAATTGGACACAAAAAATCCACTCACTCGGGGTGAAATGGATTGTTTCTTCATTAACGGTTCAACAAGAAATTGAACAATTTTTCGACAATTTTTACGACCAACCAGCATAAGAATCCGATATAGCTAAAATAGAAAATGAGTGACAAAATCGTAATAATCATGGTTTCCTCCTTCGTCGATTGCAAGTACTTGTCTTATTATACCTTTTTATGCAATCGAACTCAATAGAATTTTGAAAATTGTCTGATTATTCTTTTTCTTCTTTAGCTTCTTTGGCGTCTTGATCGGCTTCTTCACTGCCTTTATTGACAGCTGTCTTAAATTCAGCAAACATTTTGCCGATGGACTGGCCCAACTCAGGCAGGCGTTTTGGTCCAAAAATCAAGAGGGCGCCCAGGATGATGATGATCAAACCTGGTGCTCCAATATCACGTAAAATTCCCATTAGTTTCTCCTTTTTCTTGAATAGATGACTTTACTGAAGGCGACACTGACTTCAAATAAGAGGATCAAAGGGAGTGTCATGGCCAAGTCACTGATAAAGTCTGCAGGGGTTAGCACGACGGCTAAGACCAGCAGAACAAAGTAAGCATAACGTCGGTAGGTTATTAAAAACTGTGGTGTCAAAAGTCCAATCGAGGTCAGAAAAGCGACCAAAACTGGTAACTCGAACAAGACCCCTAAAGGCAAGGTGGTGTGCCATAAGAAGGTTAGATAATTTTGTGCCGTCAATTGGGTATCAAACAGCCCTTCTCCCAAGCGCATCAGGACCTCTAAAATAGCTGGGCTGACAAAGAAATAACCAAATGCAAGTCCCAGCACAAAGCAGATAAAGCTAGCTGGGATGTAGGCAAAGACTGCACGCGCCTCCTTCTCCTTCAAAGCCGGTCTTACAAATTGCCAAATCTGGTAGACAATAAAGGGCAAGGTCAGGCTAAAAGCTGTGAGATTTGCCAGCGATACATAGATCCAGAGGATATCATTCGGTCCCAGTACCAGCAGTTTTTGATGGAGGCTAGCCGTCAAGGCTTGATAGAGTTCTCCACCAAATACAAAGGATAGGATGAAGACGATAATATAACACAAGACCACTGCGATCAATCGTTTTCGAAATTCAACCAAATGCTCAACAATGGTCATTTCATCTGCTCTACTCTTTGCCATGTTGTCTCACCGTAACGAGTGCGATCAAGGCTACAAAGATACATTGAGGAAGAAGAACTTCCCAGCTTGGATAGATGCCCGCCCAATCGATGGTTGGAAGTCCATTGACCAAATGGCTAGGGAGGATATTGGTCAACTGCAGGGCGTGAATGCTGACACCGAGCATCTTGAAGGCCAAGGCGTAAATCAACCAAGTCAGAATGAAAAAGATTCTGTGAGGTTGGATAGCTTGACTAGCCTTGGTCATGGCCCCTGCAATGATGATGAGGACAGCTATAGCAAGCCCGATTCCCAGTAAGAAATTCGCGGTCGTAATCCGAGGAATGATCCCGACATAGAAGAGAATAGTCTCAGCCCCTTCACGAAAGACTGCTAAGAAACTGAGGGCAAACATCGAGACAAAGCTTCCTGTAGCCGTTACGGTCTTCATTTGACGGTCCATAAAGGCATTCCACTGTTTGACAGAGGACTTGCTGTGGAGCCAAATTCCGATGAGAATCATCATGACTACAGCGAAAATCCCAACGCCACCTTCAATGATTTCCCGGTTAGACCCCGAAGTAACGGCTGGAAAAGCTACTTGCAAAACAAGAGCGATCGCTGCACTGGCAAGAACGCCAGCAATGGCTCCACCGTAGACCCATTTGAGTCCTTTCCTCATCTTAGCGGCCTTAAGGGTCGTCACAAGCGCCATGACGATCAGAAGCGCTTCTACTCCTTCACGCAGAAGAATCAACATAGCATCAAAAGCGTTGTAAGAAGCTGTCGTATCAATCGCAGACAGGTCCCTGATCAAGGCTTGTAATTTCTCTTGATAGGTCTTTTCTTTCCCCTTAACCATAATGACCGGGGATTCACTCTCTACGCGCGTGTAGAGACTTGGATTGGTCGTGCTGACATCCCCCTCAATGGTTGGCCAGATGGTGATGAACTGCTTCATAGTTGCTGCAGCAGATTTTTCATCACCAGCTTGGAATTGGCTTTGCGCCTTCTCCAAAAGCTTGATCCCATCTTTCAGTGTCAAATCCGTACTGGCACTGCTAATCGCTTCTCCTTTTACAAAGGCATCAATCCCATTTTTTAGGTCATCATAGGAGGACTGGATGCTGGTGAAGTCGGTAGGCTCTGTTTCAATACTACTACGTAAGAGCGAAATGGCCGTCTCGATTTTGCCATAGTAGGCTGTGCTATGATCCCTCACCACTGCTTCGTTTCGTGTCCAGGTATTATTGAGATCTGCATAGGTTTGACGAGTTTTATCCAGATCCTTAGCTGTAATGGCCTCTTGTAGGTTCTTAAAGTAAGGTGTGAGGCGACTCACGAGTTTGTCTTTTTCCGCCTCTAAATCTACCGGATTTTGCTCTTTTTCAAAAGCTAGCAAGGCTGATGAGATCTTGGTGAGATCCTCTTTGCTTACCTCCCCTTTTATAGCCAGGGCTTGGCTAACTTTTTTCCCTGCCTTGGAATCATGGTGGTCTTTGGATTCAAAATCAGCCTGAATCTCAGCGATCAATTCCTTGGCCTTTTTCTGGTCTTTATTTTGTACAGCGGTTGTTGCATCCGTGATCTTGATAAAGAGATCGCTGTAAGACTCCGCAGCCACTGGATGAGTCCAGAACAAGGCAAGAAGGCCTAACAGGATCAAGAATTTATTCAAAGAGTGCTTGACCAAGATACCCTCCTTTCTCAACGCCTGCAAAGCAAGCAAAGAGTCCACTTCCGATATGAGTGATGTACTCGTTCATTTTATCCACTGCGCCCAAGTTGGTTTGGATTTTGACAAAGCTGTTCGGATCCTTTTGAAAGGCGATAAAGATCAAGCCAGCATCAAATTGCCCAGTCTGTTCATTGATGCCATCCGAATAAGAATAAGAACGCCGTAAAATCGGACGATCGACTTCTTTGGCCAAACGAACATGTGAATCTACAGGTAGTTTAGATAAATCCACCTCATCAAATTCGTTGGTTTTACCAAAGGGAGCACCGGACTCCTTGTAGCGACCAAAAGTGTTTTCCTGCTCCTGCAAATTGGTTCGGTCCCAAGTTTCCAGGTGCATTTGCACTAGACGAAGAGCCATATAGGAACCACCCTTCATCCAGTCCTTGCTGTCAGTCCAGACGACCTTGTCAAAATCCTTCTCCGTCGTGACATTTGCGGTTCCATCCTTGAAACCAAAGAGGTTGCGGGGTGTTTCTTTTCGGTCACCAATGGCCGCAAAACCTGATTTGCTCCACTTCATGGTAATAGTATTGCGACCCTTACGAATCAGATTTCGCACCGCATGAAAGGCTACTTGCTCATCGTCTGCACAGGCCTGAATGACGATATCGCCACCTGTATATTTGTCCTGCAACTGCTCCTTTGGAAATGGGGGTAAATCACGAAAGAGTTTGGGACGTTTGGCCTCCAAGCCCAGTTTCTTTAGAAAGGAGGCCGAAACTCCAAAAGTCAGGCTCAAGCGATAGGGGTTGAGTCCTACTGTTTCACCTGTATCTGTTGGTGGCAAGAGGGCATTGGAACCATCTTTTTTGACCAATTCTCCTTCGACTAATTTACTACTATAGTCGGTCCAGTCTTTAAAGAGCTGGATGACTTCTTTTTTGTCCGTCGTGTGAAGATCTAATACAACCAAGTAGCAAGCCTTCTGCATGGCCGTCGTAATCCCTGCTTGGTGCTCGCCATAAAAGGAGATGTCTTCATCCCCATCATAAGCTTTTTTGCTGGAACTGTCTTGATTAGCGAAAAAAGCAGATGCACCAGAGAGACCCAGCGCTAGACCAGCCCCTCCAATACCTGCTTTTTTTAGAAATTCACGACGGTCCATTTTTTTATCTAAAAATTTTTCGTCAGCCATTTTTCTTATTTCCCATCTAAAATCACACCCATTTGAGACAAAGGTTCACCAAGTTTGGTCACAGCTTCTGCCAATTCCTTGGTATCTTCCTTGGATAAGTCTGTGTAAGACTTATAGTTTGAATCATCTGTCATGTGTTTGTCCAATAGAGCATTGACATTTTTGAATTCTGCTTCCAAGGTTTTAACCAATTTAGAATCTTTTTTCTCAATCAAAGGTTTAAAGAGAGAGAAGATCTTTTCAGCCCCTTCAATATTGGCTCGGAAGTCGTAAAGATCTGTATGAGAGAAGACTTCTTCTTCACCTGTAATCTTTTGCGTTGCCACTTCATTGAGCAAATCAACAGCTCCGGTCAACATGATATCCGGTGTTACTTCTACTGTAGCAATTTTAGCTTTCAACTCCTTAATATCGTTCACCAGTTGGTCAGCGTATTTGTCTGTTCCATCTGTAGTATTGTTTTCCCAAAGGATACGCTCAATCCGGTGGAAACCTGACCAGCCATCTTCTGATTTATTTTCATCCACATAATCCACCAAACGGTAGTCGATCTTGACATCTGATTCCCCGAAGGTTTCAGCAATCGGTTCGGAACGTTCATAGGCCATACGGATCAAGGGGTATTGCTTTTTAGCTTCTTCTAAATTACCGTCTTTTAGGGTAGCTCGGAATCCTTCTGTATCCTTGAGCAATTGGTCAATTTGCATTTCAACAAAGTCTTTGTATTCAGCTGTCGCATTGTCCAAGGTCTTCTGGTCATCCTTCGACAACTGCACCGTTGAGCTGGTTTGCGTCTTTTGATTCGACTGTTTGCTAGTAGAATTTGCACACCCTGCTAAAAGAGCAACACTCAATAAGAGTAGACTATATTTTTTCATGAAAGACTTCTCCTCATTTGTTCTTGCCCTTATTCTACCAGATATTTTCTCATTTTTCAATAATTGTCTGAAAATTTAATAATAGAAAAGCTTTTCTGAGAATCTGTCTTTTACAAAAGAATATCCTTGACCCGTCCGATTTCAGATTCTTTAACCACCACAAAGATGCTATCTCCAAGATACAAGCGGGTTGCACCATTGACCGTATAACTCTTCCCGCTTCGCATTTGCGTGGTGATCAAGATATCTTGAGGGAGGTGCAGTTCATGAACTTGTTTTCCTGCAATCTTTTCTGATACAGGGATCTCAATTAAAGTCAACTCTCCTTCTTCTTGCGCCTTATCCGGCAACAATTGCTCGAGCATGGCTTCATAGACTGGCGCTCCATGGAAGAGATCCATGATCATATAAGCCAGCAAGGTCACCATGCCTAGGGGCATTAAACTACGAATATCACCGACCATCTCTGTTACTAAGATCATCGCTGTTAAAGGTGCTTTTGAAATAGCCCCAAAATACCCACTCATTCCTAAAATAATGAAAAGAGGCAGCTGGTTTTGAGAGATAAAGCCAATGTTTTGAAGGAAGGTTCCAACGATGGCACCTAAAAGTGATCCTAATGCTAGTATAGGCAAGAAAATCCCACCAGGTAATCCACTACCATAGCTTAACATACTCCAGATGAAGCGGATCGCAAAATAGAGAAGAATGGTCAGCACTGGATACGGTACTCGAGCTAAATCCAAAACCAATTGGTTCCCACCACCAAGAATTTGTGGAAGGAAATAGCCGATTGGAAGAATCAAGACAAAGGCAAATAAAGAAGAATAATGAGAAGGAACATGGAAAATCTTCTCTAGCAAACGATACAATCGACCGATATTAAGGACCACTATTTCGTAGACATAACCTGCTGCCCCTAAAAAGACTCCAAGAAAAAGATAAATCCAGTACTGTGACAGATGGAGTGGCGGAATATTTTGCGGCATATGAAGTACGGGTGTTTGACCAAAGACATTAAGTGAAATAAAATTAGCCGTCAAACTAGCAGCCAAGGTCGAAATCCAAAAGAAGCGTGAAAAATGATGGTAGACCTCTTCAACCACAAATAAGAGCCCCGCTATAGGTGCATTAAAGGCAGCCGCAAGACCAGCAGCAGCTCCACTTGCAATCAAAGATCGCTCCTCAACCGGACTGACCTTCAAATGATGGGCCACTCCTTTTCCACCCATTGCCCCTAATTGAATACTAGGACCTTCACGACCAAGCATCAAGCCACTTCCGATGGCCAAGACACCTAAAATATACTTCTTCCACAGGGTATCCCACCAGCTCACCGCCAAGAGACCCTTAAGCTCCGCTTCGACTTGCGGAATTCCTGATCCCTTGATATCCCGATTGGTGCGAATAAGGCGACCAGCAATCAGTACGATCACCCCATACCCCAACAGCATCGCCAGTAAATAAAGTGGTTGACCAGACATCTCCTTGTAAACGCCTTGAACAAAATGAAAAATATGTTCGATCAAAAAACGAAAACTTGAGACGATGCAGCCCACAACGATCCCAACCAGAACACCTCTGACAATATGGGCCACAATTGAACTAGAGGCAAAATGAAATTCCTTTTTTAAGGCTTCTTCTTTAGCAGACATTCCCTAACTCCTTCAAACTCTTATCCTATTCATTATACCTTATTTCACTGCCTCTGAATACATGGAAAATCAGAAAAAAACAAAACTAGCACCGCTAGCTTTGTTTTTCAATTATTCATTATTCAGCAGTTAAAGCTGCCATTGTAATGTAGTTGTATGGTTTGTTGAAGTGTGGCAAGAAGAACAAGTCTGTCAAGGCCAATTTATCAATCGTCACGTGTTCTTGAATCGCAAGTGAGAACATGTGGATAGCCATTGAAATGGCGCTATCACGTGATACCATTTGAGCTCCAAGGATTTGACGAGTATCTTTATCATAGACGATCTTGATACCAACTTCATAGTTATCGTGTTTGATAAATTCAGGTTTTTGAAGGTCGTTAAAGCCAGTTTCAGTGGCATTGAAGCCTGCAGCTTTCGCTTTTTCAAGCGTCAAACCAGTTGAAACCATGTGAAGGCCGTAGATAGAGATACCGTTAGAACCTTGAACACCGATTCCTTCTAATTCATGACCAGTCGCATTGTAGGCACCGACAATACCTGAACGAACCGCATTAGACGCAAGAGCGATGTAGCTCATTTCGTTACGAGCGTTATCGAAGATAGTCGCACAGTCACCAACTGCGTATACACCTGGAAGTGACGTTTTTTGTTTCTTATCAACAAGGAAGGCACCGTTGCGGAAGAGTTCGATCTTACCATCAGCAAGAGCTGTATTAGGACGGAAACCAACAGCCAAGATAACCATATCTACATCGAAGGTTTCTTTATCGGTTACAAGGCGTTCTACCTTACCATCTCCTTCAACCGCTTGAACCGTTTGTCCAAGTGCCAAACGGATGTTGTGGTCTTCCAAGTTTTTCGCCATGATGTCAGTGAAGTCTTTGTCGTAGTAGCCATTCAAGACAGTGTCCACGATATCCACCAAGACAACGTCTTTACCAAGACGTTCGAAAGCTTCAGCAAGTTCAACACCGATGTAACCACCACCAACTACGGCGATACGGTTCAAGTGTTTGCTGTTGTCTTTCAATTTTTCGATGACTTCTTCAGCATTTTGGTACAATTTAACGAATTGAAGATTTTCAAGTGTTGCTTTGAATTCGCGGTTACCAGGTACGATTTCAACTCCTTTAATTGGAGGAATGATTGGTGTTGATCCAGTCGCAAAGATCAATTTTTCGTAAGATTCTTTGTGTTCTTTCCCATCAACTTCCGCTGTTACCACTTTGTTATCATAGTCAATTGAAAGAACAGGAGAGTTCATGTAGACTTTCGCACCTTTTGCTTCCAATTTTTCTTTGTCAGAGTAGAAAAGACCTTCAGGACCATCGATTTGTTCACCGATCCAAAGCGCCATCCCACATCCAAGGAATGAAATGTTTGAGTTTTGATCAAAAACCACAATTTCATTTTCATTTCCAAAATTATCTAACATAGTGTTGATACAAGCTGTTCCGGCATGGTTTGCCCCTACAACAACGATTTTACTCATAGAATAAATCCTACCTTTAATTTAATTTACTTCTTGAGTATATCATAAAAATGATATCGGTTACAATTATTTTGCTCAGAATTTGTGATCTTTTTTTCAATTTTCCAGAAAATCCCACTTCACATGTTTCAAAAAATGTCAAACAATATGCTCGAAAGGATTGTGAAAACGATATCTTTTTGATATACTGTAAGTGAGTGAAAATAGGAAAGGATAGATTTTTAGTGGACCTAAGTAGTCGATCCGAACGTTTGATGGGAACGACCATCACTGTTTCGATCTGTCACCCACAAGCGAATGAACTCTTAGCCCGCTGCTTTGAGCTTCTTCGCTCCTACGAACATCGCTTCAGTGCTAATGATGCAAGTTCTGAACTCATGGAGGTCAATCACCAAGCTGGTATTGCTCCTGTCCAAGTTCATCCAGATCTTTTTGAACTGATTGCATTAGGTACCTTGCATAGTCAAGCTCAAGACAGCCATTTAAACATCGCCATTGGTCCTCTTGTACAAACCTGGCGAATTGGATTTTCAGATGCTAGACGTCCCCAGCAAGGGGAAATTGATCAAGCCCTGGCCAAGATCGATCCTCACCAAATCCAGCTCGACCCAGAAAAACATACAGTCTTTCTGATGCGTCCTGGAATGAAGATTGATTTAGGAGCCTTGGCTAAGGGCTATAGTGCAGACTGCATTGCGACCTTTTTAAAGAGCCAGGGAGTAACAGATGCCTTGATTGATCTTGGAGGCAATATCCTCACTGTCGGTCAACACCCCATCAAACAACAGCCTTGGCGGATTGGTATTCAAAATCCAGTCGAAAAAAGAGGCCAGCACCTACTGGTCCTCTCCGTCAAGGATAAATCTGTTGTCACCTCTGGTATCTACGAGCGTCATTTAGAAGTTGACGGCCAGTCGTTTCACCACATCTTTGATAGCGCGACGGGCTATCCGGTCGAGACAGACTTAGCCAGTATCACCATCATATCTGATCGATCCGTAGACGGGGAGATATGGACTACCCGCTTGTTCGGGGAATCTCCTGCTTCTATCCTCAACACTGTTGAATCACTTCCTGGTATAGATACCTTATTGGTTTCTCAATCAGGCAAGATCGCCTATACAAGTGGGCTTCAATCTTATTTATAATTCTCCTATCAGAAAGGAATTTTCCATGATAAAACTTATTGCGATTGTGGGGACTAACTCCAAACGTTCTACAAACCGTCAACTGCTTCAATACATGCAAAAACATTTTGCTGATAAGGCTGTGATCGAATTGGTCGAAATTAAAGATATCCCTGTCTTTAACAAACCAGCCGACAAACAAGTGCCTGAAGCTGTCTTGGATATTGTTGCCAAAATTGAAGAAGCTGATGGGGTCATTATTGGAACTCCAGAATACGACCACTCTATTCCAGCAGTCTTGATGAGTGCACTCGCTTGGCTCTCATACGGAGTCTTCCCATTGTTGAACAAACCGGTCATGATTACTGGGGCATCATACGGTACGTTGGGATCTTCACGCGCCCAACTTCAACTTCGCCAAATCTTAAATGCTCCAGAAATCAAAGCGAATGTCTTGCCAGATGAATTCTTGCTCTCTCATTCATTGCAAGCCTTTGATCAAAATGGAGACTTGGTGGATTTAGATGTTATTCAAAAATTAGATGCCGTCTTCAATGATTTCCGTGTGTTTGTGAAAATTACAGACAAATTGCGCAACGCCCAAGAATTACTTCGCAAAGATGCTGAAGAATTTGACTGGGAAAACTTGTAAGATAGGAGACAGAAAAGAATGAAATTTGTTGGACTTGTAGGATCGAACTACGATCAATCATATAACCGTAAACTTTTGGAATTCATTCGCCGCCAATTTAAGATCAAATTTGAATTGGAAGTTCTTGAAATCGACGAAGTTCCAATGTTTAACCAAGATGAAAAATGGGACGAAAGTTTCCAATTGCGTCTTTTATATAACAAAATCACTCGTGCAGATGGTGTCATCATTGCCACTCCAGAGCACAACCATACGATCTCTGCTGCTCTCAAGTCTGTTCTTGAATGGCTCTCTTTCGAGGTGCATCCATTTGAAAACAAACCCGTTATGATCGTTGGTGCTTCTTACTATGATCAAGGGACTTCACGTGCACAAGTTCACCTCCGTAAGATCCTCGATGCCCCAGGTGTCAATGCTTATACTCTTCCAGGAAATGAATTCCTTCTTGGAAAAGCAAAAGAAGCTTTTGACGAAAACGGCAATATCATCAACGAGGGAACCGTCAAATTCCTTGAAACCTGCTTGGATAATTTTATGAAATACGTTGAGGTTGTATCGAAATTGAAAAAACCAAAACCAATTGAACCAGAAGACTTGGATTGTAATCATCCAATCGCTACAACTGTTACTGAAGTCGATCCTGACGATCCAGATTGGGTAGAAAAGGTAGCTGAAATCACTGGTGCCGTTTCTGGCGATACCTATGTCAAACTCGACCACGGTATCCTAACCGTTAACCAAATTGATATGTTCTTGAAGGCTATGCCATTTGAATTGACTTATGCCGATGATAACAACCAATTCCTCTACTACAACAATGCCCATCAAGATCCAGATACCATGTTTGCTAAACGCGTGCCACCTCAATCAGGAAGCCGGATGTCAACCGTTCACGGCTCCCTACCACCAGCACGTATGAAAAACGTGGAATGGGTGATTGGTACCCTTCGTAACGGTAACCAAGACTATGTTCGGACCATTGTTCCAGGATCTCCTGAAGGCGTGATCAACACTCACAACTACCAAGCTATGTACTATGAAGATGGTTCATACGCTGGTATCAATGAGATTGTCTTCAACTTCAAACCATGGTTGGACTGGTACCTACAAACAACAGGACAACGTCTAGTTGGCGGAAGCGGTCCATTTGCTCCTGCTGGTGGACACGGTAGTGCAGATGCAACTTCTGGTGCTTCTGATGCTGGAGGACATGGTGACGGAGGGCACGGAGATGCCGATGCCACTTCTGGCGCAAGCAACTAAGAAACTAGAAAAAAATGAAGCTTCGTGCTTCATTTTTTTATTGTAAGTCTTTGATGATCTTCTTAGCATCGTCGTTTGAAATAGCCCCTAATTGGACATGTCCAATTTTCCCATGACTGTCTATAAAGACTTCTGTAGGAATAGAGCGAACCTGATAATCTGCAAATGCAGAACCATCTGGATTGTACAAGACCGGTACGGACTTGTAATCTTGTTGATCAAACCATTTGACGAATTCTTCTTCTGTTTTTTCACCTTGGAGTCCTGGTGCCATAATGGTCAGAATTTCAAAGTCTCTATCCGTATCCTTGACCAATTTATCTAGTTCAGGCATACTTTGCCGGCAAGGGCCACACCAGGTTGCCCAAAATTTCAAATAGACCTTCTTCCCTTTGTAGTCTGAAAGTTTGACCGTATTCCCCTTCATATCCTTTAACTCAAAGTCACTGGCGTTTTTTCCTACCAAAGGATGCTTATTCGTTGTTGTATTCATTGTTGGCTGATTGCCCATACTACTCTCACTGGATTGATTCATGGAACAAGCTGACAGCAAAGCTAAAGAGAGAACTGAGAAACAAGCGTATTTAATACCTTTCATCATGTGTTATACCTCCGGATTATTTTATGAAAAGATAGATGACAAACTGTTCAATTGTCCCAAAAGTAAGAGAATTCCCATCAGAATAATGATAGCTCCGCCGATTTTCTTCAGCAATAACAAATGGGGTTTGAGACGATTAAAGTAAGGTAGGACCAGACTAGATGCTAAGGCCAACAGTAAAAACGGAAGGGCCATTCCCAAGGTATAAACAAGGAGATAAATAGCTCCCATAAGAGCATCTTGCCCATCTGATGCTGCTAAAGCAAGAACTGATCCTAATACTGGACCAATACAAGGCGTCCAACCAAAACTAAAGCCAAGACCAAGGAGAAAAGCTGAAAACAATTCATTCTTCTGTTTGTTGGCTCCAAAATCTACTGATTTTTGCTTTTCAAGGAAATGAAAATGAAAGACTTCCATTTGATGAAGACCAAGGATAATGATGAGGGCTCCCATCAGATAACGGAACCAATTGGTGTACATGATCTTTCCAAGCAAGCCCGCTCCAAAACCAATGAGGAGGAAAATAACAGAAATACCTGCAATAAAACAAAGGGTTTTCAGCAAGCCATGCCAGCGAATTTTTTTCCCGAACAATTGGATAGCCTTTTCCTGATCACTTCCTAGTAAGATTCCAATATAAACCGGAAGCAAAGGAAAGACACAGGGAGAAAAGAAAGACAGAATACCCGCAAGAAAAACTGTCAATGAAAAAACGATTGGATTCATAGTTCACTCCGTATATTGATATGCTACATTCAGTATAACATTGACTGACAAAAAATAAAAATTTCTGCTACGTTTTTTTACTAAAGTTTGGATTTAGATACTAGTTTCAAAAGAAAAACCCTAAAGCACAAACCTTTAGAGTTTCTAATATGACTTATTCTTCTGCCGTTTGTTTATTTGGTAATACGAGCGATAAAAGAATCCCTATAACTACTGGAACCAACCATGGAAGAGATTGAGCTGCAAATGGAAGCAAGGCAATCCCCTTTTCTACTAGTGAAATTTTAAAGGTACTTGCCAGAACACTTGCAAGAGAAACCAAGCTGACCAAGAAAATAGTCAGTTGCATTCCTGGTTTTGAAAGAGCCACAAATTTATTCACTATCACAATCAATACAATGGTAATGGTGATTGGGTAAAGAATCATCAAGACCGGCAATGAGAAAGCAATAATGGCATTCAAGCCAAGGTTGGCAATCGCAAAACCAATCAAAGTGAAGGCACTTGCATAGACCTTGTAAGAAACCTTAGGGAAGGTACTATGGAAGAATTCACTGGTAGAGACGATTAAACCAGCGGTTGTGGTAAAGCAAGTTACCGTCACCATTCCTGCTAGGAAAATCTGAGCAGTCGGACCAAAGATCGCTTTGGTCGCTTCTGATAATACATACACCCCTTTATTGGTATCAGATGCCATAACAGAAGCTGGAATTGGAAAATGATTCCCCAGATATCCTAAACCGATATACAGCACACTAAAACCAAGGGCTACGACAATCCCAACCAACCAAATGGTCTTGATATATTCTTTCTTACTTGAAAATCCAAGTTGATTCAAGGTAGTCACTGCGATCACACTAAAGGCAACAGATGCCAAGGCATCCAAGGTGTTGTAGCCCTCTAAAAATCCTTGCCCAAAGGCAGAAGCCTGATAGGCTTTTGTAGCCACCATTGGAGCATGTCCACTGTATTTTAGAGCTCCAAGAACAACCAAGATCAAAATGAGAATCGCAAAGATCGGGGTCAAAATACGACCGATTCGATCTAGAATCTTAGATGGATTCAAAGCAATCAGAAAGGCAAGCAAAAAGTAGACCAGGGTAAAAATGAAAAGTGCTAAACTGGCATTCATTCCACCTAATAAGGGGGCTATCCCCACTTCGAAAGATACCGTCGCCGTTCTTGGAATGGCAAAGAAAGGACCAATCGAAAGATAAAGCGCAACTAAGTATACAATCGCGAAAACAGGTGAAATCTTACGAGAAATCTCATGAATATATCCTTTGGGATTAAGCGTCCCGATAATCAAGGTCACAATGGCAATTCCCACACCTGAAAGGACAAACCCAGCAATAGCTGGCCAAAATTGATTACCCGATAAAGCACCAAGAGCCGGTGGGAAAATCAGGTTTCCAGCACCAAAAAAAATACCGAACAGTAATAAACCTGTCAGGGAACCTTTTCGTAACATACGATCTCCTTAAAAAAACGATAATCTTAACTTTATCAAATTCATTTGAAGAATGCAACTTATTTGCATAAACAATCCTCTATTTCTATCAGTCATTATGGTACAATGGATGTAAGATTTTACGAGGGGCAAAACATGTATCTATATCTATTCTGGTTATTTCCAGCTCTTATTTTTTTATTGTTCTTTATGAGCGATCGCAGAAGGCTTTTCAATGCTTATCTCTTTTCGATAAACTTGGGGCTTCTTCTACTGATTTCTGCATTTCTACTAGTCGTTCGAACTGAGCTATGGTTTAATCAACAAATTGCAATGATTGTATTTGTTGTGATTTCCATCCTCGTTTTTCTCAGCATTATTTTCTCATCTATCTTTCTCCTTTTTAACGGCCGTCAAATGATGCTTTTTGAAGGAAAAAGACTGGCCAACCTCCTCTCTCTGCTTTATGGACTGTTTATTATCGGAGCTTTGGCACTACATTTTCTACCCTATTTCCCAGGGAATGACATCCTCATTTATCTGACTGACTTCGCCCTGTTTTACATGACCTTTCTCTACCTCTCTTATGTATCCTATGGGACCTTTTGTAATCTCTTTCCGGTTCGCAAAGAGCCAGACGCCATTATCATTCTTGGCTCAGGTTTGATTGGAGACAAGGTTCCCCCACTCTTGGCCCAACGTCTTGATAAGGGAAAGGCCATCTATGAGCAGTTCGAGGGACGACCAAAGCTAATTGTTTCTGGTGGTCAAGGGTCAGATGAGCTGATCGCTGAGGCGGAAGCGATGGCCGGATACTTGATGGAACACGGGGTTCCAGAAGACGCCATTCTCATCGAGAATCGCTCTCGTACTACTTTTGAAAACCTGACCTTTAGCAAGCGGATCCTTGAAGAAGAAGGGCTTGGCAAGAGAGTCCTTGTGGTAACCAATTCTTTTCACGCGCTCCGTGCAGGTGTCTTTATGAGACGATTGAAAATACCTGGTCGAAGTATCGGTTCGAGAACAGCCTTTTACTATCTCCCATCCGCTTGGATTCGAGAAACCGTTGGCTTGGTTTCACTTTATTGGAAATGGCATGTTACCTTCCTAGCTCTTCTATTTCTGCCTTGGTTCTTTACACAAATCATGAAACTGATTGAGTTCTTCATTAAATATCTAAACTAAAGAGAGTGGGACAGAAATCGGTAATTCGTTAGAATTCGATTTCGTCGTCCCACCTCCGCACAGTTGAGTAGGGCTGTAAAAGCTGATGAAATCAGCGTAGTAGAGCCCACTCAACCACTGCGTCTTGCTCGACAATCCAAAAATATTTGAGAGGCTAGGACTTTTGTCCCAGCCTCCTTCTTGTCTAGTGGTCACTAAAGCGTCTATATTTAATGCGGAAATCGAAATAATTTTCTTCCTGCAGTTTACGGAAAATATCGCGATAAGCCTCTTCGTCAAAGTGATCACCCCGATAGAGAATTTCAAAGCTCAGTCCTTCGTATTCTAAAAAGGCATTGGCAGTTTTAAATCCATTGCGCTTATAGAAATCCATCCGAGACTGGCGTTGCTCTAGATTGTCACATTCTTCATCCAATCGTTCCACTTCAAGTATCATGGTTCTTTGGTAAAATTCTACCAATTTTTCAATGATTTCTTGACCATAACCGTGGCTACGTAGGTGGGGCATAATGGCAAAGAAGCTAACATAAAAAACTTTCTGATTATAGATAGAAAAAGCAAATCCTACAAATTCTTCTTCGTTATAAAAAGCAAAAAAATTAGCATCGTCATTGTCCGTATAACGCAGGTATTCCGACAAAGGAACTCGCTCTTCTTCTGGAAATGCCTCGATATTCAGCCTCTCGACCTTGTCCAGATCTGGGAACGTTTCCGTGATTAATTGGCTGGTTAAGCTCATAAAAGCCTCCTTTTCTGCCCTGATTATACCAAAAAATGTAAGGGCCTTCAACTATCGACGCTTGTCGCTAGTTCCTGAAGTTGGTATAATGACACTATGAAAAGAATTCAACGTGTGGACCTCATAGATGGTCCTATTTTACCCGCTCTTTTGAGTTTTGCCTTTCCTATTCTTTTGTCCAATATCTTTCAACAACTCTACAATACCTCGGACGTTATGATTGTAGGGCGTTTTTTAGGTCAAAAATCATTGGCAGCCGTTGGAGCAACCTCTGCTATATTTGATTTGATCGTTGGATTTGCTGTCGGTGTCGGAAATGGGATGGGCATCATTATCGCGAGAAATTATGGAGCCAAAAACGAAGACCAATTACGAAAATCAGTCGCCGCAACTGCTACTATTGGTTGCATTCTCAGTCTCTTCGTAATCTTCATTGGTGCTGTCGGACTTTATCCCCTGCTCCAGTTTTTAGGGACCCCATCAGCCATTGTGTCTCAGTCTTATCTCTATATCGCTACTATTGTTAATGGTGTTGCTGTGACTTTTGCCTATAATCTTTGTGCCGGACTTCTTAGAGCGGTTGGCGATAGCTTAGCGGCACTCTACTTCCTGATTATCGCTGCCATTCTCAATATTCTTCTCGATCTATATTTTATTACCCAACTCCATCTCGGAGTCCAATCCGCTGGAATTGCGACCATTATTGCCCAGGGTATTTCGGCCCTTCTTTGTCTTCTCTATATTCGTAAGAAGGTCCCTTTTCTACTCCCGCATCGCAAGGATTTTGTTTGGGACAAGGAGCTTTATCAGGATCTGCTAAGTCAGGGACTTGCCATGGGCCTCATGACTTCCATCGTTTCGATCGGGACGGTTATCCTCCAATCCGCTATTAATCAGCTTGGAACAACCATTATCAGTGCACAGGTCGCAGCCCGTCGCATCATGTCCTTTGCCGTTTTACCGATTACAGCTATCGCCTCAAGTATCACAACCTTTATCTCGCAGAATTTTGGCGCAGAGCAATTCCAGCGGATCAAAAAAGGCGTTACCATTACCAACCTTCTTTCTTGGGTTTGGTCTGTCTTGGTTGCTGCTCTTCTATTCTTCACAAGTCCGTCTTTAACCAGCTTTATTTCCGGCTCGACAAATCCTGATCTCATTGCAAATGCCAGTCTTTATCTCCAGATCAGCTCTTGCTTTTATCCTATTTTGGCGAGTCTCATCATCCTGAGAAATGCCCTACAGGGAATGGGTAAAAAATTAACCCCACTCACATCCAGTTTTATTGAATTGTTTGGAAAAATTTTCTTCGTTCTGTGGATTATTCCTCACACTGGCTACATGGGGGTCATTCTCTGCGAACCCCTTATCTGGATTCCCATGACCCTACAGCTCATCATAATCTATCGAAAAATCAGGTACCAACTCCTTACTGAATAATGATTGATTAACAAGACCAAAACAACTTCTGCTCATTTGAACAGAAGTTGTTTTTAGATATCTAGCTATTAGAACAAACCGATGGCTGTTCCATCAGCAGCCACATCCATATTCAAAGCAGCTGGACGTTTTGGTAAACCAGGCATGGTCATCACATCCCCAGTCAAAGCTACAATAAAGCCTGCTCCCAATTTTGGAACCACTTCACGGATAGTGATTTCAAAGTTTTCAGGAGCTCCCAAGGCATTTGGATTATCAGAGAAGCTATATTGTGTTTTGGCCATACAGATTGGCAACTTATCCCAACCATTTTTCACGATTTGGGCAATTTGTGTCTTGGCTTTCTTCTCAAAATTCACCTTAGTACCGCGATAAATTTCTGTAACAATCTTTTCAATTTTTTCTTCAACAGAAAGGTTGTTATCATACAAGCGTGTGTAGTTAGCTGGACTTGTTTCGATGGTTTTAACCAAAGTTTCAGCAAGTTCAACTCCACCGTCAGCACCATTCGCCCATACACTCGCAAGCTCAACTGGCACCTCAATTTCAGCACACAATTCTTTCAAAGCAGCAATTTCTGCTTCTGTATCAGTGATAAATTCATTGATGGCAACCACTGCAGGAATACCAAACTTACGGATATTTTCAACGTGACGTTTCAAGTTGGCAAAACCAGCACGAACAGCTTCTACATTCTCTTCAGTCAAAGCATCCTTGGTCACTCCACCATTCATCTTAAGAGCACGGAGAGTCGCTACAATCACAACCGCATCTGGTGATGTAGGCAAGTTTGGAGTTTTAATATCAAGGAATTTTTCAGCGCCAAGGTCAGCCCCAAATCCTGCTTCTGTAATCGTATAGTCAGCTAAATGAAGAGCTGTCGTCGTTGCTAATACAGAGTTACATCCATGGGCGATATTGGCAAATGGACCACCGTGAACAAAGGCAGGTGTACCATAGATGGTTTGAACCAAGTTTGGCTTGATCGCATCTTTGAGGATCAAGGCGAGTGCACCTTCCACTTCCAAATCATGGACATAGACCGGGCTACGATCAAAACGGTAACCAATCACGATGTTGGCCAAACGACGTTTCAAATCTTCAATATCTGTCGCCAAGCAAAGGATGGCCATAATCTCAGAAGCAACGGTAATATCAAATCCGTCTTCACGCGGAATCCCATTGAGCGGTCCACCGAGACCAACCGATACGTGTCGCAAAGCACGGTCATTCAAGTCCACTACCCGTTTCCAGATAATCCGACGTTGGTCAATACCTAGCTCATTTCCTTGATGCAAATGATTATCAATCAATGCTGAGAGAGCGTTATTAGCCGTTGTGATCGCATGCATATCCCCTGTGAAATGAAGGTTGATGTCTTCCATCGGTAGAACTTGGGCATAGCCACCACCAGCAGCACCACCTTTAATCCCCATAACTGGACCTAAAGAAGGTTCGCGAATGGCAATCATGGTTTTTTTACCGATTTTATTCAAAGCATCTGCTAGACCAATGGTAATGGTTGATTTCCCTTCTCCAGCTGGAGTTGGGTTGATCGCAGTGACTAAGATAAGTTTTCCTACTGGATTTTTCTCAACTTCACGAATCTTATCAAAGCTCAATTTCGCCTTGTATTTTCCATACAATTCAAGATCATCGTCTACCAAACCGATCTTCTTAACAACGTCCACAATCGGTTGGAGTTCAATGCTTTGAGCAATTTCGATATCTGTTTTCATAAGGGACTCCTTTATATTTGATAGGTCTATTATACCTAAAATTCGCGAAAATGACATGGTTTTTCCACCTTTTGAATCGAACGTTCGTTTTTTATGTAAATTTTATGGCTACACATAGCTAATCCTAATAGCTTCATAACTTTACTTATGTATCTTTTTTGTGTAAAATAAGCATATGCATATTTTAATTACATCAGGCGGAACCAGCGAAGCCATTGATAGTGTTCGTTCGATCACCAATCATTCCACCGGGAGCCTAGGGAAAATTCTTGCAGAAATGGCTCTTGCAAAGGGACATCAGGTGACCTTGATCACAACGCCTACCGCGCTTAAACCCGATCCTCATCCACAGCTTCGACTTCTATTGATCCAGAATGTCGAAGAACTTCTCACACAAATGAAAACGGAAGTCCCTCATCATCAGGTTTTGATTCACGCTATGGCAGTCTCAGACTACACACCTGTTTACATGACAGGCCTTGAGGAAGTTGAGAAGGCTCAAGACCTTCATAGCTTTATCCATCGCGAAAATCAGGAACCGAAAATTTCTTCCAAAGAAGAATACCAAGTGCTCTTTCTAAAGAAAAATCCCAAGATTATCTCGCTCGTCAAAGAATGGAACCCTGCTATTCAACTGATCGGCTTTAAGCTTTTAGTCGACGTTTCTTCTGAAGAGTTGATCCATGTAGCGCGTGAAAGCCTCGTTAAAAATCATGCCAGCATGATCGTTGCCAACGATCTGACCAAGATTCATAACGGTCAGCATCAAGCCTATCTAGTGACAGATGATCAGGTCCTAGAAGCTTCTACGAAAGCAGAAATCGCAGAGGCTATCCTACGTTATATCAAATAAAAAGGAACTTATGACACACATTACTTTAGCGGTTACCGGTAGTATTTCCGCCTATAAAGCGGCTGATATTACCAGCCAACTAACCAAATTGGGCTTTGAAGTGAAAGTCCTCATGACTCCTTCAGCCCAAAAATTTATCACCCCTTTAACCTTGCAAGTTCTTTCAAAGAATCAAGTCGGGCTAGATGTTATGATTGAAGACGATCCACAGCGGATCGAGCACATCGACCTTGGGAAAGAAACTGACCTCTTTCTTGTAGCGCCAGCCAGTGCCAATACCATTGCTAAATTGGCTATTGGACTGGCAGATAATATGGTCACAAGCACAGCTCTAGCCTTGCCTCAAAGGACTAAAAAATTACTGGCCCCTGCTATGAATACAAAAATGTTAGAACATCCCGCTACCCAACGAAATCTAAAACTCTTACAAGACTATGGTTACCAGATTATCCAACCTCGTGATGCTATTCTTGCTTGCGGGGACAAAGGTTCTGGAGCTCTAGCGACTGTAGAATCTATTGTTGAAGCTGTTAAGGAGAATTGTTTATGAGAAAGTCATCTTCTATTTCACGAATTGCCATCTTTTTTGCAGTGATGATTACCATTCACTTTGTGACATCTTTCATTCTGCAATTTGTTCCATCAGGAATTCAACCAACCTTGGTTCATATTCCTGTCGTGATCGCCTCTATCATATACGGTCCACGGATTGGAGCTATCTTAGGACTCCTCATGGGACTCTTTAGCCTCACCATGAATACCCTGATTATAACACCAGCCAGCTATCTCTTTAGTCCCTTTGTTCCTCACGGGAATCTCTACTCCCTTATCATTGCCATAGTCCCTCGGATTCTCATCGGGGTAACCCCTTACTTCGTCTATCGTTGGATTCGCAATCGTACAGGACTTGTGATCGCTGGAATTGTCGGCTCTATGACCAATACTATTTTCGTTCTAAGTGGGATTTATTTCTTCTTTGGAAATAGCTTCGGTGGTGGGATTCAACATTTCCTAGCCTTGATTGTCTCTACTAACTCACTCATCGAAGTCATTGCGACAGTACTCATTACCAGTGCAGTCGTTCCATCTCTTGAAAAATTAAAATAACCTTTCAAGCCAAGACCAATTTATCTTGGCTTTTTTTGATGGTGAATTAACCCTATTTTTTTGAAAAGATTTACAATTATCGCTAGAATTTTCTGAAAAAATTTGCTATAATGTAAGCGATTAAATTATAAGCAAAAAGGAGACGCTTGCATGACCTATCAAGAAAACTACCAAAAATGGCTCGACTTTGCTGAATTACCAGCTTACCTTCGTGATGAGTTGGTCGCAATGGATGAAAAAACAAAAGAAGATGCCTTCTATACCAACCTAGAATTCGGTACAGCTGGTATGCGTGGATTAATCGGTGCTGGTACTAACCGTATTAATATCTATGTTGTTCGCCAAGCAACTGAAGGGTTGGCCCAATTGATCGACTCAAAAGGTGAGGAAGCGAAGAAACGCGGCGTTGCGATCGCCTACGACAGCCGTCACTTCTCTCCAGAGTTTGCTTTTGAATCTGCTCAAGTTTTAGCTGCACACGGAATCAAATCTTATGTATTTGAAAGCCTACGTCCAACACCGGAATTGTCATTTGCTGTTCGTCATCTTCACACATTTGCTGGGATCATGGTAACCGCTAGCCACAACCCTGCTCCATTTAACGGATACAAGGTATACGGTGAAGACGGTGGACAAATGCCTCCAGCAGATGCTGATGCATTGACAGATTACATCCGTGCTATCGAAAATCCTTTCACTGTACAATTAGCTGACCTTGAAGAAAGCAAAGCTAACGGCTTGATTGAAGTTATCGGTGAAAACGTCGACGCTGAATACTTGAAAGAAGTGAAAGGCGTTAACATCAACCAAGACTTGATCAATGAATATGGTCGTGACATGAAGATTGTCTACACTCCACTTCATGGTACTGGTGAAATGTTGGCTCGTCGTGCTCTTGCCCAAGCTGGATTTGAAGCTGTTCAAGTTGTTGAAGCTCAAGCTGTTCCAGATGCTGACTTCTCAACTGTTAAATCTCCAAACCCTGAAAACCAAGCTGCCTTTGCTCTTGCTGAAGAACTTGGTCGCAAAGTAGACGCTGATGTATTGGTTGCAACTGACCCAGATGCTGACCGCCTTGGTGTTGAAATCCGCCAACCAGACGGTTCTTACCTCAACCTTTCTGGTAACCAAATCGGAGCGATCATTGCTAAATACATTCTTGAAGCTCACAAAACAGCTGGTACACTTCCTGCCAATGCTGCCCTCTGTAAATCCATCGTATCAACTGAGTTGGTGACTAAGATTGCAGAAAGCTACGGCGCAACGATGTTTAACGTCTTGACTGGTTTCAAATTTATCGGTGAAAAAATTCATGAATTTGAAACACAACATAACCACACTTACATGCTTGGTTTCGAAGAAAGCTTCGGTTACCTGATCAAACCATTCGTACGTGACAAAGACGCTATCCAAGCCGTTCTTATCGTTGCTGAAATCGCAGCTTACTACCGCTCACGTGGTATGACTTTGGC
Source organism: Streptococcus sp. HCA-5024 (assembly GCF_037890265.1). Lineage (NCBI taxonomy): Bacteria > Bacillati > Bacillota > Bacilli > Lactobacillales > Streptococcaceae > Streptococcus > Streptococcus sp. HCA-5024. Next base: position 11,177 of record NZ_JBBKBR010000001.1, on the reverse strand, counting down.
AGATGGTATCGAAGAAATCTACAAACAATACGGTTACTTCGCAGAAAAAACCATCTCTGTTACCCTTTCAGGTGTGGACGGGGCTGCTGAAATCAAGAAAATCATGGATAAATTCCGTGGTAATGCTCCTAAACAATTTAACAATACAGACATTGCTAAGACAGAAGACTTCTTGGAACAAACAGCTACTACTGCTGACGGCGTTGAAAAATTGACAACTCCTCCAAGCAACGTTCTTAAATACATCTTGGCTGATGATTCATGGTTTGCCGTTCGTCCTTCAGGTACAGAACCAAAAATCAAATTCTACATCGCTACAGTTGGTGAATCTGAAGCAGATGCTAAAGAAAAAATTGCGAAGATCGAAGCAGAAATCAATGCTTTTGTAGGCTAAAACACGAGGCTGGGACAAAAGTCCTAGCCTCTCAATTATTTTTGGATTGTCGAGCAAGACGCAGTGGTTGAGTGGGCTCTATCTAGTACGCTGATTTTATCAGCTTTTACAGCCCTACTAAACTGTGCGGAGGTGGGACGACGAAATCGAATTCTAACGAATTACCGATTTCTCTCCCACTCTCTCTTTCTTTCGTAGCAAATACCAGCGATTTTATAGAAAATATGGCATACTAGACTTAGAAGAAAGCGAGGTAATCTCATGGAACAATTTTTAGAAGATATTAAAGATCTTGAAGTCACAACTGTCGCACGTGCGCAAGAAGCGATCGATCATAAAGAAACAGCGACCTTCTTTATCGGACGCAAGACTTGTCCTTACTGCCGGAAGTTCGCTGCTAAGTTAGCAACTGTCGTAGCTGAAACAAAAGCTCATATCTATTTTATTAATAGTGAAGAACCAAGTCAGCTAGACGCATTACAAGGCTTCCGCTCAACTTACGGCATCCCAACTGTCCCAGGATTTTTACATGTCGAATCCGGTGAAGTCACTGTTCGTTGCGACTCATCCATGTCTGAAGAAGAAATCAAAGCATTCGCTCATCTATAAAAAAATTAGCTAGAGAATAATCTCTAGCTATTTTCATTTTCCGAAAAAGTCGTCCAAATCTTCTGCTGGGGTTTAGCAAAAGGATAATCGGAAAATTCTTCTGGTGTTAACCAAACAGTCGATTCGCTTGCTGGTTGCTCTCCTTCTTTTACTAGGCCGTATCGAATCTGAACCTGCCACTTGCGATGCGAAAAGATATGCTGAACGATAGGATACGATCTGTCTTGCCAATCAATGGCCAAGTCATAGTCCTGTTCAAAAGAAATAATTTCTGGGTTACTCTCTGCTTCCCCCTTCCCATCCAATAGAGATAATTGACCTAGGTTCTCAGATAGGCCATCCACTTCGATCAAGGGGAAATGCCAGAAACCTGATAAAAGCCCATCTCGCTCATTTTTCTCCAGCAAGTAGCGTCCTTGACTATCCTTGATAATAAAGGCTGTTAGATAGACAGGTACCGGTTTCTTTTTAGGAGCCTTAATGGGATAACGATCCATGGTCCCATGTTGGTAGGCCGCGCTAAATTCCTTAACAGGACTCTCTTCCGGACGTGGATTGACTGGGGACTCAATATCGGAGCCCAAATCCATCAAGGCCTGATTGAAATCACCCGGCCGGGCCGGATCGATCAAGATTTCCATCATGGCTTGAAAAATCTTGCGATTGGTTGGAACTCCGATATCGTAGTCCACCTCAAACAAGCGAGCTAGAACACGCATGACATTGCCATCCACTGCTGGCTCTGGTAATCCAAAGGCAATACTAGCAATGGCACCAGCTGTATAAGGCCCAATTCCCTTGAGTTTAGATATTTCCTCATAACTTGATGGAAACACTCCTCCGTGATTTTCCATTATCTGCTGGGCAGCTTTCTGCATATTGCGGACACGTGAGTAATACCCCAAGCCTTCCCAAGCTTTTAAGAGTTTTTCTTCAGGGGCTTGAGCCAAATCAGCGACCGTCGGAAACCAGTCTAAAAAACGTTCATAATAAGGAATCACCGTATCGACACGTGTCTGCTGGAGCATAATTTCTGAGATCCAAATTTTATAAGGATCCTGGGTCCTTCTCCAGGGAAGATCCCGTTTATGGGCATCATACCAGGCTAATAACTTTTCTCGGAAGGAAGCAATTTTTTCCTCCTCCCACATGGTAATCCCGTAATCTTTTACATCTAACATATTCCTAGTATACCACAGAATGAGTTAGAGTATAGAAATTCTGATTTTATAAAGAAAAAGAGGCTGGGACAAAAGTCCTAGCCTCTCAATTATTTTTGGATTGTCGAGCAAGACGCAGTGGCTGAGTGGGTTCTACTACGCTGATTTCATCAGCTTTTACAGCCCTACTCAACTGTGCGGAGGTGGGACGACGAAATCGAATTCTAACGAATTACCAATTTCTGTCCCACGCTCTAAATTTATTTCTTATTGCTCCACAGCTTGAGCAGCCGTAATCAAGGTTAATTTATAGACGTCATCTGCATTACATCCACGAGAGAGGTCATTGACTGGTTTGTTCAACCCTTGCAATACTGGACCTACCGCTGCAAAGCCACCAAGACGTTCTGCCATCTTGTATCCGATGTTACCTGCTTCAATACCAGGGAAGATAAAGACATTGGCTTGACCTGCTACCTTGCTTCCTGGAGCCTTCAAGGCTGCAGTCGCAGGGACAAAGGCTGCGTCAAATTGCAATTCCCCGTCAATTTCAAGGTCTGGACGAAGTTCATGAGCAAGCTTAGTCGCTTCGACAACCTTATCAACACTTTCACCGAAACCAGATCCTTTTGTTGAATAGCTCAACATAGCAATTTTTGGATCAATGCCAAACATCTTGGCGGTAATAGCTGAGTTGATGGCAATTTCGGCTAATCCTTCAGCATCTGGATTGATATTGATGGCACAGTCCCCAAACAAGTAGCGTTCAGATCCACGAACCATAAGGAAAGCCCCTGAAGTCCGTTTTACATTTGGACGAGTTTTGATAATTTGAAGAGCCGGACGAACAGTTGCGGCTGTTGAGTGAATCGCACCAGATACCATCCCATCAACAATTCCCATGTGCACCAACATGACACCAAAATAGTTAACGTCGTCTTTCAAAACTTGACGCGCTTCTTCTTCTGTCATTTTGCCCTTACGACGTTCTACTAAGGAAGCTACCATTTCTTCAAAACCTGGATAAGAATGAGGATCGATGACTTCATATCCATCCAAAACCCCTTCGATTTCAAGATAAATCCGAATTTTATCTGGATTACCAAGCAAGACAGGGGTTACTTCTGTCTCGTTCACAATGCGTTTTGTCGCTTGGAGGATACGAGGTTCTTCACCTTCTGGTAATACAATACGTGCATTCTTACCAACGAGGTTGGCTTTGAGATTTTCGAAAACTTCCATGAGTTTTACTCCTTTTAATAATTAATAACTAGTTTGAAGCTGTGTTAATACAGCTTGGAAATCTGGAGGTAGTGGACTTTCTATGACCAACTCTTCCTCTAGAAATGGATGATAATAGGATAGACGATGACAATGAAGGGCCTGACGCTCAATGCCGTCTTCTAAACTCCCGCCATAAAGATCATCTCCCAAGAGCGGAAAACCAATATGGGAAAAATGAACGCGGATCTGATGAGTCCGACCTGTGTGTAACTGAATATCCAATAGGTGCATATCACCAAAAGATTGAACAACCTGGTAGCTAGTACGAGCATACTTGCCGCCTTTAGCTACCTTTCGGGTGATAATTGACTCTTCATCACGCGCAATCGGAGCAATAATCTCTCCGACAGGATCAAGCTTCCCAGAACCCTTAACCAAGGCATAATAGCGTTTCTGAATCGTTTTAGACTGCAATTGCTTATCCAAGCGGGCATGGGCATAACCATGCTTAGCAAAGAGCATAACGCCACTTGTATCCTTGTCCAAGCGAGTGACAATGTGAACCTGCTGGTTCTCGTAGCCCTGCTTCACATAGTAGCCTTTTACAAAATTGGCTAAGGTATTGGAATGAATCGCACTTGGAATCGATGCAATGCCAAAGGGTTTGTTTAAGACCAAAAAATGATCATCTTCAAACAAAATATCCAAAGGCCGATCCATGGGTTTTAGGGTTTCGAATCCTTCTTCTGCTGGAATATCAATGACCAAGCGATCCCCAATATCCAACAAATAAATTGCATTCTCCGGACGTCCATTGACAAGGATCTGGCCACCACGAAACTTAATCTTTGCTAAGAGCCCCTTAGAAACCTCATGCTTTTTCAGGAAGGTCTTGACCTTGACATGCTCATCGACAATGAATTCAAATCTCATTCTCTATCATCTCCGATAAAGGCATCCTTGACCCGATTCCAGAAGCTGGTGTGACTGGAGCTTGCCACAAAATTAATCTTATGGTTGTCAATCTGGTATTCTACCTTTGCAATATTACGGTAAGAATAGGTTGAATTGTCGACAGAGATAATGTGGAAGCCAGGTCTTGTCGGTGTAATCTCGATCTTATCCTTTTTAGGGACAATAACAGAAGAACCCAAGGTACGATAGACACGATTGTTGAGACTGGCGATCTCAGCGATCTGTAGCGCCTCAATAGTCGGGTGAAGGACTGCTCCTCCTAAGGATTTGTTGTAAGCCGTACTTCCTGTTGGAGTCGAAACGGTAATCCCGTCTCCTCTGAAGCGCTCAAAATCCACTCCATTAATCGTAAGATCGGCAACCATGGTCCGGTCGCTTCTCTTAATCGTCGCTTCGTTCAAAGCTCTCATGGTACGGGTTTCCCCATTTTCGAAAGTAATCTTGACATTCAAAATAGGGTAAGAAACCTTAGCTCCAGTATCATATTTTAAGTTCTCAACCAGCTTATCGATTTCACTGTCTAAGTAATCTGTATAAAATCCTAAGTGTCCAGTATGGACGCCAACAAATCGCACCCGATCCAACTGGTGTTCATACTTGTGAAAGGCCGATAGCAACATCCCATCGCCACCAATTGAAATCACAATATCCGGGTGCTTCTCCGTCAAAATAAAATTATTTTTCCGAAGCTTGTAGCGCAACTGCTGAAAAACCTCTTCACTTTGACGCTTGCGATTGCGAATAATGGATACTTTTTTACCTGTAGTCTTCATCTGTGTCATCACTATTTCCAACGCCATCATTTAACTTACGATGAAGTGGATCAAACAGGGCTTGAGCCTCCTGAATCGCATCCCGAATTGCCCCCATCTCTTCATCCAAGAGATAGGCCAGGTTTGCTGTCGTCTCTAAGCGTTTTTTGATCTCGTCTGGAAAGTCTCCTTTATATTTATAATTGAGCGAGTGTTCAATGGTTGCCCAAAAATTCATGGACAAGGTCCGAATTTGAATCTCTGCTAAGATCGTTTCATTTCCATCAATGGTATCGACCGGGTACTCGACCACGACATGGTAACTCCGGTAGCCACTTGATTTCTTGTGGCGGATGTAATCTCGCTCTTGGACCACGCGCATATCCTGCCGTTGTCTCAGAACCTCTAGGATCTCTTCGACGTCATCCACAAACTGAACCATGATACGAAGACCAGCAATATCTTGCATATCCTGAGCCAGATTTTCTTCAGAAATATTTCTTCGGATCATCTTTTCACGGATGCTCTCAATCGGCTTGACCCGACCTGTGACAAACTCGATTGGAGAATGCTTTTGTTGCTTACGATATTGCTTACGAATCCCACGCAGTTTGATTTTTAATTCCCCAACTGCTTGGATATACGGATCTAAGAAGTTTTCCCAATCAATTGCCATCCTACCACCTTGTAATCTGAACCATTTTTGTATACAATAAACACATCTCTTATTATATCATGAATCGCTTTCGAAAAAAAGTAAAGGACTACAAAATGAACCATTTAGAAATTGAATACAAAACCTTGCTAGACAAGGAGGAATACCAATCCCTCCTTCCACTTTTTGATGATACAGAATTGGTTGTCCAAACCAATCACTATATCGATACACCCGACCAGCTCATCCGTAAGGAAAAAATGGCCTTGCGGGTGCGTACTTTCACAGATCAGGCTGAATTGACTCTCAAGGTCCCTGAGGCAGTTGGCCATTTCGAGTACAATCAAGACCTCAGCCCAGAAGAAACCGAGGCGATCCTTCAACACCAACAGTTTCCTGACGGAGAAATCAAAAACCTCTTAATCTCTAAAGAAATCTCTGTTGAGCAACTCGCTGTCTGGGGAAGCCTTACAACAGAACGATTCGAAAAAGAAACAGCTGCAGGATTGGTGGTACTAGACCACAGTCTCTATCTAGACACTGAAGATTACGAGTTGGAAATCGAGGTCGAAACTGCTGAACAGGAAGAAAATTTCCATCAGTTCATAACAGACCATGGAATCGTCTACAAAGCAGCAAAAAATAAAATCGCCAGATTGGCGGAAAGATTGTAAAATAGCTGAAATTATCGCAAATTTTTGCTAAAATAGTGCTAAGATCAAAAATCTAAATGAGGTTGGAATCACATGTCAGATAAAAAAAATATGAAGCTCTTCTCTCTCAATTCAAATCCAGAGATTGCGCAAAAAATCGCGGATCATGCTGGGGTTCCACTTGGGAAAATTTCATCCCGTCAATTCTCAGATGGTGAAATCCAAGTCAATATTGAGGAAAGTGTTCGTGGATATGATATTTATATCATTCAATCAACCAGTTTCCCTGTCAACAATCACTTGATGGAACTCTTAATTATGGTGGATGCTTGCCAACGGGCCAGCGCAAATACTGTCAATGTGGTCATGCCTTACTTCGGTTATGCTCGCCAAGACCGGACTGCTGCTCCTCGCGAACCAATTACTGCTAAGCTTGTCGCAAATATGTTGGTCAAAGCTGGGGTGGATCGTGTCGTCACTCTGGATCTCCATGCAGTGCAAGTCCAAGGTTTCTTCGATATTGCCGTGGATAACCTCTTTACCATTCCACTTTTTGCAGAACACTACATCAACAAAGGTCTAACTGGTCCTGATGTCGTAGTCGTCAGCCCTAAAAACTCTGGTGTCAAACGAGCTCGCAGTTTAGCAGAATATCTTGATGCACCGATTGCGATCATTGATTACGAGCAAGATGATGCGAACCGTGATTATGGCTATATTATCGGGGATGTCAAAGACAAGAAAGCGATCTTGATTGACGATATCCTCAATACTGGTAAGACATTCTCAGAAGCTGCGAAAATCGTCGAACGCGAAGGTGCTACTGAAATTTATGCTGTATCAAGCCATGGTTTATTTGTAAAAGGTGCTGTCGAGTTATTAGACCAAGCTCCGATCAAAGAAATCTTAGTAACCGATTCTGTTGCTCCAAACGGACCAACTCCTAAAAATATTAACTATCTGACAGCTAGCGAACTGATCGCTGAAGCTATTGTTCGCATTCAAGAAAGAAAACCTGTTAGTCCTCTATTTGCCTACCACAAGAAATAAGGTCTTAATGTGATATATTTTGATAATGCCGCAACAACTCCCCTTCTACCTGAAGTCATTGATAAAATGTCTGAAACTATGAAGACCACTTTTGGAAATCCATCGAGCCTTCATGCTCATGGACGGATGGCTAGTAAACTTCTCCGGGAATCTCGCGAGCAGATTGCTCAGTCTCTCCATACTCTTCCAAATCGTATTTTCTTCACTTCAGGTGGATCAGAAAGTAATAATACCGTTATAAAAGGCTACTGCTTGAAACACCAAGCAGATGGCAAACACATCATTACGACCGCTTTGGAACACCATGCGGTTCTAGAACCCATCGAATACCTTGTAGAACGTTTCGGTTTTGAAGTTACGATCGTCCAACCAAGAGTTGGACGCATTCTGGCTAGTGATATCAAGGCCGCTCTTAGACCGGATACTATTCTTGTCTCTACCATGTTTGCCAATAACGAGACTGGCGATCTTCTACCGATTAAAGAAATCGGAGAACTCTTAAAAGATCATCCAGCTGCCTTTCACGTTGATGCTGTCCAAGCAATCGGAAAGGTCCCTGTCTATCCCGAAGAGTTGGGAATTGATTTTCTCAGTGCTTCTGCCCACAAATTCCATGGACCAAAGGGAGTTGGTTTCCTTTATGCAGCTGTCCCAGACTTTGATAATCTCATCCATGGTGGGGATCAGGAAAGTAAGATGAGAGCCAGCACGGAAAATCTCATTTCTATTGTCGGGATGGCAACTGCGCTTCAGCAAGCTACACTTCATCAAGAAGAAAATTTCAACCAGGTTCAAAAACTTGGCCAGGAACTAGTCAATGGTTTAGCAGCCTACGACTACTACGTAAATGCGAATGACGATCATCTTCCATTTGTTTGGAACCTTGGCTTTCCGGGTGTCCAAAATGATGTATTATTGATGCGACTCGATCTTGCTGGAATTTCTGTCTCTACAGGTTCTGCTTGTACCGCCGGTACAGTTCAACCCAGCCATGTCCTTGAGGCGCTCTATGGAAAAGATAGCTCACGCCTAAAAGAATCCCTTCGAATTAGTTTTTCAGAACTCAATACCGTAGAGGAGGTTCAAGACTTCCTCTCAAAACTTAAAGAAATTTTATCATAGGAGAACAATATGGCTTTTGAAACAAGTGTTTCATTGAAAGACTGCAAATATACCTATAGTCTACACCCAAATGTTAAAAAATATACCTTACGTGACAATACATTTGCTGTTACAAAAGTTGGAAATTACGAGTTAAATCGTTTGCTCGAAGCTGTTCCAAATAGCGGTGAAGGCTTCTTGCTTAAAATTATCTTCAACAAAGACCTCACAGGTTTTAAAATCAATATTACAGATAAGTCTGGACTTCGTCTGGTGAATATCTTTAAAAATCCAGAAAATGACATTATCCAACAAAAATTTTATTTCCTAATGGATAGTCTTGTCGAAAGAGAAATTTTCAACAAAACAGAGGTCTAATATGGTAACCCTAACTTATATCGACGCTTACCAAGTAGAACGAATGACTACTTATCCCGACCTTGCAGCCTGCATCCTAGCATTTTCAGGCTGTGTAACCCTGCCTGACTCTTACTCAATTGTTTCCATTGAATACAAGGGTGAAAAACTCCCCTATAAGGGGAGAGTCGATGGGCTCTATGCTTTTTTGAAAAAGGTAGAGCAAGCTGAAAACTAAGCTGATGGTGATGGAACTCTCCCATCACCATCAGCTTTTTCTTTAGACAAAAATATTTTTGAAAAACTGTTCAAGATAGTTGATTTTTTCACAATCTTCCTATACAATAAGAGGGAAAGGTTGTGATATTGTGAAACATGATAAAAATACTCCAATTCCACGCGCAACAGCAAAACGCTTATCGCTCTACTACCGCATTTTTAAACGCTTTAACTCTGAAAAAATAGAGCGCGCCAATTCCAAGCAAATTGCGGATGCAATTGGGATTGACTCTGCTACTGTTCGCAGAGATTTTTCTTATTTTGGTGAATTGGGAAGACGTGGATTTGGTTATGATGTAAAAAAACTGATGAACTTCTTTGCAGATCTTTTAAATGACAATGCTATTACTAATGTCGCTATTGTTGGGATCGGAAATATGGGAAGCGCCCTTCTTAATTACCGTTTCCATGAGCGAAATAAAATGAAAATTGTCATGGCTTTTGATGTAGATGATCATGAACTGATTAATACCAAAAGTAAGGATGGGATCCCCATTTATGGGATTTCTACGATCAAAGAGAATCTCAAAAAAGAAGGCATTCAAACAGCCATTCTAACTGTTCCAAGTGTTAAGGCTCAAGAAGTTGCTAGTCTTTTAGTAGATGCTGGTGTCAAAGGAATTCTAAGCTTTTCTCCAGTCCATTTGACAGTTCCTAAAGAGGTTGTTGTCCAATATGTCGATCTTACTAGTGAATTGCAAACACTTCTTTATTTTATGCGTAAAAACGAAGAATAAAGACTTATACTTCAACAACAAAAAGGTTGGAACAAGAAGGTTCCAACCTTTTTTATACCAAATAATCCGTTTCTTCTCGATAACTATAGTAGTTTTCTTCGGATACAATCAAATGATCCAATAGGGTCAACCCCATTACTTCACAGGCCTCTAAGACTCGCTGAGTGACTTCATCATCATTTTTACTGGGGAACACAGCACCAGATGGATGATTGTGAGCCAAGATAATGGAGGTTGCCATGTGCTTCAGTGCATAATGCAGGATTTCACGCGGCTCCGCGATACTTCGATTCACTGTTCCAATAAAGATCGTCTGTTGATGAATAATTTCATTTTGGGTATTCAAATAAAGGGCAACTAGGTGCTCCTGCTTTTTATGGCCAATTTCCTGTTGAATTTTATGGGCCAATTTCTGACTGCTCATGATCTGTTCAGAACTCATCAATTCATCTTTATGAATCCTTCGTCCAAACTCAATCACAGCCTGAAGTTCGATGGCCTTCACTCGCCCAATGCCAGAGATTTCCTGTAGCTCCTCTAGGGTTAATTGCCCTAACTCCTTTAAACTATTTACCGAGCTCAAAAGACCTTGTGCAATCTCATAAACGCTTTTTTGCTTGTTACCTGTCCGTAAGAGAATGGATAACAATTCCTGATGACTTAGCTTATCCACCCCTTCAGAAACTAAGCGCTCCCTAGGAAGCAAAGATGGTTCAATAAATGATATGTCGTACATAATTTCCTCCTCACTTATTAATTCGTAATAAATTGAGAAAATAACGACCTTTCATTATTTACTGGCGATTTCTTGCTTCAAATCATCTAACACTAAGACTTCATCTTTATTAAAGCGGATCTGATAACCTGTTTGAACTTGTTCAAGCTCCTTTAAAAACTGTTGAATTTCACAGCGGATCAAGTACTCCTGACTCTGAGGAATGGCTTCTAAGGTTTGGTAGACTTGCTCTACTTCGTAGATTCCTTTCGTAATTAATCCATTTCGTGGAAAATCATTTATTAAGAGATTATAGAAATGATGCAAGAGATGATAAATTCGCTCTTTTGTCACTATTCTACCTCCTTATCATACTCTTTCTCCTCTTATTATATACCTATTTTCCCTCAATATTATGACAAATTCCTTACATTATATTACCAATCGCTTACAATTTTACAAGAATCCTTTAGTTATTTCATGCCATACTATAAAGAAAAAAGCCCCGGCATCTCT